>JAJFVA010000024.1 GCA_021371995.1 Methanoregulaceae archaeon
AGCGGACAGGTACCAATCATAGTTCCCGAAGGCATGGTATCCCCACGGGTTTATTGAGGTATCGGCAAACCAGACGAGCCGCATACCGTCGGAATACCCTGAGTCCGGGTAATTGCCATTCATGTACCAGGTAAGACCAATTGGGCCTTCCCGGGACGAGTAGCCATATACATTCTCATAGGCGAACCACTTGAAGAATCCGTCAGAGGAGAGGATCTTGACTTCTTCCCCGGGAGACATCCCTCCCACGAGATCACAGAGGTCTTTTATGTTGGTTCCCTTCACGGCACCCATGTCTTTCGTATCGACATTGGTGTCCTCCTCAGGGTTCCAGCGCAGCTCCTGCTCCAGAGTCTCGTTCGCATCATCGATGAAAACCGGGCCCTGGTGATAGTAATGCGTGGTTCCATCTCCGAGGACAGGCAGGTTCGCCTCCATCCATGTGTAATTGACCGTCGTCTGGTTGAGGATGGTGGTCCCGTCACTCGCGTATTTCACGATCTGTACCGATGTGGTCGCTGCCATCGCGGGCGCGACCATGCATACCGCAAGTAACAGAATTGCGGTAACCAGGAAAAATTTTCGATAATTAGCAGTCATTGTAAGCAGCACTCCTTTCTTCAATGATTTTGTTAACTAAATTTGTTTGAGGAGTGTCTTCTTATCCAGAAAATAAGAATGTTTCTTTTTGGATTTAATAAAATAGATTAAATTAACTCAATAAATAGAAGTGGATTCAAACGCTGTTTAGTGGCTTGCCAGCAGCTTCTGGTACAGGACGACGACATCGTCGTAATCGATCCGGCCGTTCTTGTTGGAATCATAGGGCTCGATACCGACATCGGCCTGGTCACGGATCCACTGCATGTTCTCATAGTAGATCACGACATCGTCGTAGTCCAGCCTGCCATTGCCGTTGATGTCCTCGTAGAGGTTATCACCATCGGGATCGGTAGGTTCGTTGGTCTGGCCCGGGAAGGGCTTGACATACGAGGTGACCTGGATGTAATCGGTTTTTATCTCGGTGTCCGAGCTGTAGGTGTTCTCCACCGTGAGGTTTACCGTGTAATTGCCCGGTGCGGTATACGACGTCCCCGGGTTCTGGAGCGTGCTATCCACGACCCCGTTGTTGTCGAAGTCCCATGACCAGAGCGACCCTGGCGGCACGCCGGTCGAGAGATCGGTGAAGGCCACGTACAGGGGCCGGGTAAGGGAGGCTCGTCCGGAGGTGACGTTCGCTTCGAAATCAGCAGCCAGGGGGATGTACACCACGATTTCTCCGGAAGTAACTTCGGGTGTGATCGAAGCCCCTCCGTCCGCGTCCATATTCACATTGGTTATGCTGATTCCACTGGTCCCGGTGGTATCGGCCCGGACGGTTATGGTGGCAAGGAGGGTGCTCCCTGCTCCCGGTTCGACCAGTCTGCCACTATCAACGCCGCTCAACCGGAGTGAGGCCGCCGGAGCCTGGGGGGTGGTATTGTTGAATGCCGCCCAGCCGGGATACTGGACTCCTACGAACTCAGCGATAGAGTGATTATCGATCGTGACCCAGAGGTCATACCCTGCAAGTCCATCGGGAAGTGATGAGACCCGCATTTCGTATTCGACGGTCGTACCGTTTTCCACCGGCTGTGAGAACGGTGTAAGGTATACCGTCTGGTCACCCTGTGGTGGTTCGGTGACGGTGATGCAGTCCGTCTTCACTTCTGAATCGCTGCCGGCCACATTTGTGACGGTGAGATTAACGGTGTAGGTGCCGGAGGAACCGTAGGTGAATGATGGGTTCTTTTCTGTGGAGTCAACCGTTCCATCGTTTTCGAAGTCCCAGGCCCATGATGCGGGTGTACCGGTCGATTCATCGGAAAAGTGGACGGTCAGCGGGGCAGTACCTGACTGCACATCGGAGTTGAACGTTGCAACAGGCACTCCTCGCAGGCTTATCACAACCGTCTCGAATATCGTTCCGGGCGGGTACACGGTGGTGACAGCCTTCAGATCGGTTGATACATCAGCGACCCGAATTACCTCGGCAGTGGCCCTTTGCCGGGTGGGATCGACGGTCACCCTGATGTAGGCCAGCGAATATTCAAGGCTGTTCTGGGAATACTCGGCCCTCGGATATGCAAGGTTGTACGCAGGTCCGCCGCCAGTGCCGGCCACGAAGTACGTGGTATTGTTGACCAGAAATCGTTCGTAGGCATGAACATGCCCGTTGAATACCGCGAGGACATTATTTTCATTGAACTCGTCCTCCCATTCGTCCCTGATGTTCTCATAACCGCCAAAATGGTTCCGCTCCGATGTATACGGGGGATGATGGAACGAGACAAATTTGAAGGGCTTTTCTGTCTGGAGATCCTGTGCAAGCCAGCCGCTCTGTACAGGAAAATCCGGCCATGCCCAGCTGTTGCTGTCAAGAATGGACACATGCACATCTCCGCAGTCGAACGAGTAGTACTGCGGAACCCCGTATGCCTGGTAGTAATTGGAGTTGTTGGCATCATGGTTTCCAAGCGCCGGGAAGACCGTCATGTTAGCCATCATGGTGGCGCCAGCAGCAAAGTAGCGATCCCAGTCGGAGAGGTTTGCGGCATCGTTCACCAGGTCGCCCGAGTGCAGTACAAACGCCACATCCGGTTCCTGTGCTATCCGATCCGCGACAAGCTTGTGCCGCTCCAGCTGACTAAGGGTGGGCAGCTGGTCCTGCGTATCGCTTAACATCACGAAAGTAATCGGGCCGCTCTCCGGAAATGTTCTGAAGTGGTAGTCCCCCGATGCCTGACCACTAGAGAGGATACGATAATGGTAGAGGGTGCCTGGCGACAGGTGATTGAGCCGGACATGGTGGAGATTGGTATTGACAGAATCGGTTGCATTCCGGTCATATGAGGAGTGCACTGCATAATAGTCATCCGTTGCGTATTCGATCACCAGGGTCGTCGGCATTTCGGTCTTCGCATTGAGGACTGTCGATGTTGTCGTCGTCCCGGTAAGGTACGAGCCCCATAAAGGGGCTGGTGCTGAATCTGACATACCCGGGCAGATTAGGAAGAGAAGAAGGAAACAGATCGCAGGGAGCAGCCGTCTCCTGGCCTTTATTCGGCTACCTCTTCGCGCCGGGTTCAAACCCTTTTCACCTTTTCGGACATGCCACATCCCAATTCAAAAATATCCCGTGAAGCTATCTGAAGGTTCGATGAGTGATAAATATTGCCATTTATTTTGGCTCTTAAGTAAATTATAAATAATTAATATCTGTTCCACAACCATGCCGACTATCACTGTTCCTTATTAATTGAATACCACCGAATAGGTCCTCGTCTTACGTTGTTCCACGGTCGCATCAATGCCCCTTTTATCCTTCCCGTGGGTGAGGGTAACCTCCCAGACACCAAGGGGGATTCCATCAAGGGTGCAGGGGGTCACCTCGCCGGTCTTCAGACCCCTGAAGGAGACTGCTGCCCCGGAGGGATTGCTGGTGAGATGCAGTCCCCCGGAAGCATACCATTCCAGCGGGTACCGGACAGAGAACCCTCCCTTAGAACACTGGCTCCCGGCGATATGGATGAGTTCAGTCACCGGGATTCTTTCAGGGGCGGTGATTGATATGCGGTGATAGCCAGCCGATACGTTGGGGATGATGGCTGGGGTCAGGAGCCCGGTGCGGATGCCGTCAAGTAATATTTCTGCACCATCCGGGACACTCCCGACAGAGAGATTGCAGACCGGGGGATCATCCCGGGGAATGATGAACTGCCCGCTCTCGCGACTGCTTGCCGGAATGGTGAAGGAGAGGTAGGAAGAGTCATTGGTAATGGTGATGTATGCCGGGTTCCCTGCAACTTCGATCTGCCCGGGGACTCTCTTTACCGGGTAATAGCCGTTCACCGTGAATGATTCACCTGCCCGGGAATCACTGGTGATGGTGAGTGAAGAGACGGTTACGGTATCCATCAGGTTGAACTCCACAGGGACAACGGCATCAGGAAATACCCAAGTCCGGACCGTCTGCCGGGCGGAATAACTGTTGGTGCCCACAGGAATTCCTGCCATGATGGTATGGAACCCTTCCTTCAAGGGGGTAACAAGGACCGGGGAACGGGTCGCGACCACGACTCCATCAATTCTGATCTCTGCCGTTTCAGGGTAGGAGGTGACGTAGACCCCGCCATGATGGGACCGGGCAGGCGCCGGCTCCGGAGAGTCGATCGTTTCAGGAAGGGGTACCAGGGGCATGAGGAGGACCTGGAGCTCTGCGGGTCCGGTGACCTCCTGCTCGAATGGCTGGCACCCGTCCTTTTCAACCCGGATCAAATGTGGTTCCCCGATTGCAACGTCAATTTCGCAGGTGGTCACCAGCCCGGTGGACTCATTATCCAGAAATACCATCGCCCCATCCGGGGATGAGGATATCTGTATCCTGGATATAGCTGGGGTATCAGGGGCAGAAACTGCTGTATCATGCACCGGCACCACCGTTTCTGCGGGATAACAGGGTTCGGCAGGCTGGCCGGTTAGCTTCAGGAAGAGGTTAAAGAGCCAGCAGAGGAAATCTCCAAACGGATCGCTGCTTCTTGCTGCTCCACCCGGCACTACTTCCCGGGGAGCCGGTTCCAATCGGGGAGTCTCTGGTATTCTGGTGGTGGCAGGTTGCTCTGCCGTGGTGACCTCCTGGACCGGACCGGTGATATTCGCAGATGGGGGTCTGGAACTGGTCATGAGAACTGCAACCCTGTTCGTCACGGGTGTTCCTGTGGTTGCAATATGGAGCCTGATACCGGCCGGACCAGGGGCAGGGAATCCTGAGATTTCGTGGACGATAAGCGGGCTGTCGCCGGGTACCACACGGACAGGAATCCCCCTGCCGTTGACATAGAACGTGAGATTCCCTTCCGCTGATTCGGGTGTCGTTCCGGTCAGGATGGTCACATTACCACCAGCCGATACCGGAATGTCACCGCTGAACTCCGCCAGGGTCATGGGTGTCTCCTGACCTGGTATCACCCCGATCAGGTCTGCCCCTTCAAAAATCCATACCCGGGTTTCAGTACCTCCCGGTTGTTCATATCCAGCGAGGAGCACCGCCCCTGCAACCGTGGAATTCCACGAAGGGCCATTCCCGCTCGAGAGGGTCCAAGTCCCGTTTTCAACCCTCTTCGGGACGTTGTACACCAGCGTTGTGGCATACAACCGGCCATCGTCGCCCTCTTCGGAGTAGGAACGGACAGGGGCAAACTCATCATCACCATCGGAAACGAGGATCTCCGGCCGACTGCTGACACCAGGATCTGCACTGCTTGAATCGAGGAAGACGTAGAGCCGGACTATGGCAGGATCCTGGGCAGCGGTGCCGGTATCAAAGGTGAAGATGTGTTCCTTTCCTCCCCAGAGTCTGAAGGGATCTGTGCCTGAAGGGAGGAGGATGAACGTTCCATTGATCTGCAGGTCCTCTGCTGCCGACAACTGGCCACCGGCGAGTGCTTCCTGGTCTGTGCCAGGGATGATGCCCGTGGTTCCTCCGTCACCAGAACCGGAATCCCCGCCGCCCTGGGCAGCCGGCTCCAGCTCAAAACTGACCTGCACTGTTGTCCCGGAAATAACTTCCACGTCCTCCTCATCAGGAGTGAGATATCCGCTCTTCCGGACGGTGAGGGAGTAGTATCCTTCGGAAAGCTCCCCGAGAGTACAGGGAGTATCATCTCCTGTATCGACACCGTCAAGGTAGACCCGGGCTCCTGGCGGATTCGATGTAACCCCGATCAATCCCTGGGACTCACGGCTGGACCAGATCTGGATTTCGGAAACGTACATTACTGAAAGGCCGGTTGTTGTCGGATAAGCCTCCCCCCCTTGGTAATAATAATACCAGTACTCCTCGGCTGCAGATTCATGCCAGTCCCACAATCCGAATGTGTGGATACCCCAGGGATTGGTGGATGTGTCGGCAAAGAATATCAGCCGCATGCCTTCGGTATACTGCGGGACATAAGACTGGTTGGCATGGTACCAGGTGATGACCATGATCCCCTGACGGGATGGGGGCTCGTAGACATTTTCATATGCGAAGGTCTTTGAAAATCCATCCAAAGCCCGCAGGGTGACCGTATCCCCGGCCTCCATGCCGCCAACCAGGTCGCAGAGGTCGCGGAGATCGGTTCCCTTCACCGCCCCCATATCCTTCTCAAGCACATTGGAATCTTCTTCAGGGTTCCAGCGGTCATCAGGATTGTCCACGAAGACCGGTCCCTGGTGGTAGTAATGGGTGGCGCCATCACCCTTCACCGGGAGGTGCTGCTCCATCCAGCGATAGTCAACCGTGGTCTCATTGAGGATTGTATAGCCGTCTGCCGCATAGAGGACGATATGCACCTGGGTTGAGGCTCCGGTGACAGGGGCCATAAGGATGATAAGGGAGAGCAGAATACAGAGGGTCCAGGAAATTCCGCTTTTCATGAACGCACCACTCCGTTAACATGCTCTCCTGCAAGCGGGATGAGATGCACGTCTTCCGGGGCTATCGAGACTCTCACCTTTTCTCCCGGCTGATATCCACGATCTGGCCAGATATGGCGGGGAATTTCGATGATGAGCGGGAAGGGGCCGTCAAACCGGAGCCGGGTCCCCTGGTCGGTCGCAATGAGGGAGACCACCTGTCCTTCAATAATGTTTAAAGAACCATTTCGAGGAATGTCGGTCCGGGAAAGAGAGATATCATTGGCCCTGATACAGGCGAGGCAGGAGGTGTATACCGGAAATGAGCCATGGACAATGATGGCCACCCCGCCCACGATAAAAGGAGTCCCTTCACCATCTGCCGGTCCGGTCGTCCCCTCAAGCACGTTCTCGTATCCGGCAATGGAAGCAACCGTCCGGTGACCGGGACGCGAGAAGACCGTTGCCGGGAGGCCGGACTGGAGGACCACTCCCCTGTCCATGACCACAACCTGGTCAGCGAGCCGGTAGGCCTCTTCACGGTCGTGGCTCACCTGGAGGATGGTCAGGCCATACTCCCGCTGGAGGGCCTTTACCTCGTCCATGCAGGACGACCGAGTATCCGGGTCGAGCGCCGAGAAGGGTTCGTCAAGGAGGAGTGCGGACGGCCGGGTGGCAAGGGCCCTGGCAAGGGCCACCCGCTGTTTCTCTCCCCCGGACAGTGACCCGGTATACCGTTCGGAAAGGGGGAGGAGCGAGAAGGATGAGAGGAGGGTATGAACGGTCTCTTTGCGTTCAGCTGAGGGGACCCGTTTCATCTTCAATCCAAAAGAGATATTCTCTTCTACGGTCAGGTGCGGGAACAGGGAATAGTCCTGGTACACAAAACCGATACCCCGCATTTCCGGTGGGTACAGGCTGACATCCTGCCCATCGATAGTGATCTTCCCTTCACTGATAGTATGAAATCCGCCGATGGTCTCCAGCAGAAGAGTTTTTCCTGCGCCGGAAGGTCCCATGAGTACCGTGTAGGACTTTTCCGGCACTTCCAGTGACACTCCCATGAGCGAAAAGGTTCCCCGTTTGAGACTGACGCTGTCAACTCCGATCATCATACACCCCGGCACGACGCGTAAGGAACCGGAAGATAAAGAACAGGACCAGGCAGAGCAGGATGAGCAGGAAGGCAATGGCCTGGCTCTCGGCAATTCCCCCGGTATTGAACCGGTAGTAGATCAGGGTCGAGATGACCACCGGGAAGTATGCGATCATAATCACGGCCGCAAACTCCCCGATTGCCCGCCCCCAGGCAAGGAGTGCCCCATAGAGGATATGGCGGGTGGTGAGGGGGAGGGGGACTGACAGAAACATCCTGATCCTTGATGCCCCCAGGCTCCGGGCAACGTTTTCGAGCTGGACCGGGACCCTGCCAAACCCCTCCCTCACGGCATTCACGTAGTAGGGGATGGAGACAAAGACCATGGCGGCAACGATCCCGGGAAAAGCGTCCTCGAAGACCAGGCCGAGTTCCCCAAGCGGGGCTCCCAGCACTCCCCGTGACATGAAGAGGAGGTAGACCATGAGTCCTGCGACGGTATGCGGGAGCACGAGGGGGATATCCACCAGGGTTTCTACGAGGCCTTTATAGGGAGATTCGGAACGGCTGAGCGCGTAGGCGAGCGGCGTCCCGAGAAGGGCTAGGATCCCGACGGCACAGAACCCTGCAAGGAAGGTGACGAGGAAGGCCTGGAAGACCACGGGGTCTGCTGCCGCAGAGGCAAGGTACTCCGGGTTCCGCAGGACCGGGATCGCGATGACGAGGAGCGCAAGGACGATGACCCCGACAAGGATCATCCCCGGGATCCAGAAGGCGAGAAGGGAGTGCCCGGAAAACCACGGTCTCTTCCGATGAGAAAACTCGGGAGAACTCATGCAGCTGCCCCTTCTGCCAGGGGAGCCGGCCAGCCGGGTCGTCCCTTTGCCGATTCGCTCGCAATATAATCGATAAATTCACGGCCCAGCCCAGGATTGGGGGCATTGGCAGGGATCGTCATGGCGTATACGATCGGCCGGCCGCTCCGCTGCTGTCCAATAGTGCTGAACCGGGGAAACCCGAGGACGACCGTGACGTCCCTGTACTGGCCGGCGTAGTCCGCAGACCCGAGGTTGATCGATGCCGGGAGAGTGACATAGGAGAGGTTCATCCCGTCGGCGACGCTCTTGTACTCGACGGCGTAATCGATCCCGCCTGCAGCCAGGAGCGAGAGAAGGTAGATGCTCCCGTCCCTTATCACGACCTTGTCGTCAGACGGGCGAATAATCTCGGGAAGGGCGATGGTCGTGGTTGTTCCGTTCGTTGAAACATTGATTGTTGAGGGGAAGTGGTCAGCGATGACCTGTTCAAAGAGCGTAGGATCGCTATACTCTTTCTCGGCAAGCTGCATCACCATCAGCGCACGGTAGCCCGCAGCATCCAGCATAGGGTTTGAGAACCCCAGCCGGACACCGGGCCGGGCAATAACCTGATACCAGTTCTCCTGGTTGATTTCATCGTGATACCGGCTTTTGTTTGTATAGGCGATGACCATCTCGTTGGATGCAAAAGGGAGATACCAGTCAGTATAGTTCTTCCCCAAGTCTTCCATTGGACGGTACATGAGATCGGGGACAAGGGATTCGTCGGCTACGGCAATGACATCCGCTGCCCGGTGCAGGTCGGTGACCTGGCGGATGACCTGGATGCTCCCGTGCCCCTCTATCTGGACATCAACCCCGGGATGCACCGCTTCGAACTCCTTCTCAGCCTCTGCAAAGGGGGCAAGGAGGCTGCCGGCGGCAATAACCTTCAGCGGGATGGTCTGGGAAACCCGATCAGAACACCCGGAAAAAAGGAGAATTCCGATGAGGACCAATGCCAATGCAATCGTTCTCAGTCCCGTATCTCGATCCGGTCCACCCATTTGACCCATGCACTCCCTTCAGTAATGACCCCTGGTTGTTCCGAGACAATAGCGATGCGAGCCGGCCCCCCGTCATCGTAAGAGAGGGGTTTTCCGTCCTGCTCGTACATCAGGATGATATGCAACGGAGGTGAGGGAATCTCTGTCAGATTCTCATTAAAGGTTACAAATCCTTCGCCATTGAGCTGATCCAAATCAAATACCCAGAGGTACCCATCAGGTGCAGACACCCAGACCTGCTGGCCCGAGCCGACACCCCCAACCAGAGCAGCAATATTCCGGAGGTCCACGCCATTGCAGGTGTAGGGACCGAAACGGGCACCGGTGGTCGAGACGCAGTACCCGTGCCCGTTCACCGCGGGGAGGGCCTTGAGATCGTTCATGGTGAGGACTTTTTCAGTCGTCCCGTTGACCGAAAGCTGCCAGTTCTCCACCATCGGATCCGGGGCCGTCGTGCTGCATCCGGAGATTACAGCAAAGAACAGGACTGCTGCCACGAGGAAAACTGCTTCTCCGGGTAAGAAAGTCTGCCTCATGGACCCTTCCTCCAAAGAAGGACGATTACCCCGCACCCTGAAAGGATTGTTGAGAGGAGGAGAGGGCTTTTTGTCGGAGGAGGTGGATAGGTCTCGTTCATCTTTGACTCATAGGACTTGGGGAGGTTATCTGCAGACCCGTGATACCCTCCACGATACACCCGGACCTCATCCACCCACTTGACAGTATAGCCACTGGTGGAGGGATACAGGTCTTCAAAGAGGTGAATCCGTTCTGGGGGCATGACTTCGTGCATATCCCAGTTGCCAAACACGTGTTTTCCCTCGCTGTTGGTCGAGGTGTCGGCAAGGAAGAGCAGGCGCATCCCGACATGGTATGACGGAGGGTACCCTGCACCCTGCCGTTCACCAATGGCGGATTCTTCTCCGTTGAACCAGCAGACGGTGATGTTCCCCTGGCGGGGCTCCGGGTAATAGATATTCTCGTAGGGTATCTCCACGTGATACCCGTCCACTGCTTTCACCATCACCTCGTCCCCCGGCATCATGCCTCCAACCATCTCACAGAGGTCGCGGACAGCGGTCCCTTTCACTGCTCCCATGTCCTTGAAATTCGATGTCTCATTCTGGTCCCACTGCCCCTCCTTTGACTCAACGAAGACAGGGCCTTGGTGGTAGTAATGGGTCACTCCGTTTCCCTGGACAGGGAGGTTGGCCTCCAACCATTGGTAGGTGACGGTGGCGGAATTGAGGCTTGACGTGCTATCAGATTCATATACCGAAACAAGAAGCTCTGTCGTTGGCAATGCAGAAGCCACCGTGCTGCAGATGAAGCAGACCAGCAGGAATATAAATATGGTTTTTTTCAATAATCGAGATGTCATCGTGGATCACCTGTGTGGAAAACTATCCAACACCCACCGAGTATTCCGGTTATGATAATGAGGATGCTCAAGGGTAGGGAGGTCGTGGAGGGAACTGTTTCGGGCTGCGTGGTATCGTTCACTTGGTGGATGGTGAGTGAAGAGACCATCTGCACCGATAACCCGGTGGTAGTGGGATACCGCTCGCCTCCCTGGATATAATAGTAATAGTAGTAAGGATCTGTCGATTCGTGCCAGTCACAGTTCCCGAAAGCATGGATCCCCCATGGGTTGGACGAGGTGTCGGCAAAGAAGATCAGCCTCATACCGGTCCGATAGTCAGGGACATAGCCCTCACCCTCCCGATACCAGGTGATGACCATCGGTCCCTGCCGGTCGGGAGGCTGGTAGATGTTCTTGTAGGCAAAGGTCTTGGTGAACCCGTCGCTGGCCCGGATGGTAACGGTATCACCGGGTTCCATTCCACCAACAAGGTCTGCCAGATCTTTTACAGCTGTCCCCTTCACCGCACCCATGTCCTTTTCCTGAACATTGGTATCTTCCGCAGGGTTCCACCGGAGACTCTCTTCCTTAGCCTGGTCAGGATTATCGATAAAGACAGGTCCCTGGTGGTAATAGTGGGTTACCCCATCACCATAGACGGGAAGATTGGACTCCATCCATTGGAAATCCACCTCTTTTTCGGCAATTACTGTCTTCCCATCAGACGATATCTTCTGTATATGAATCCGGGTAGAAGCGGCACCTGCCCCATGGATAATGAGGCAAATTGCGAAAACGCAGATGATACTAGTACGATAGCGGATTCTTTTGATTTCTGATGGTGATGTGATGACACATGACATGGTATTCTCCCGGTCGTAATCCTCTCTTTATACAACATGCTTAAAGGGTGAACAAATATTTTGCTTTATTAATTTACATATTAATCTAGTTAACTAAATTATATTACAACCTCCCGAATCGACGCCTGTATATGGGATCGGCCCCTATTCTCTGATCAGATGGATTGCATCGCCCTGGCGAGCGGAAGCAGCGGGAATTGCCTCTATATCGAAAGCGGGGATTCAGCGCTGCTTGTCGATGCCGGCCTCTCGAAGCGGGAGATCTTAGCCCGGCTGAATAGTGCCGGGGGCAGGGCTGACCGGATACAGGCAATCCTCGTGACCCACGAGCATATCGATCACATGCGGGGGGTGTTTGCCCTTGCCCGGTCCCTGAAGGTTCCTGTACTGGCAACCGGGGGCACCCTGCATGAATTCATACGGTGCAGGGGAAGCACCATCATGCCGGTCGAACTGGTCCGGTGCCGGTTCGATGAACGGCTTGACTTAGGCAATTTTTCGATCGAAGCGCACCCGACCTCCCATGATGCAAAGGAACCGTGTGCCTTCCGGGTGAGTGAAAACGGGATCTCGATCGGATGCTGCACGGACACGGGGTTCATCTCACCGGGACTTGAGGAATGGCTTGCCCGCTGCGATGCACTGGTCCTCGAAAGCAACCACTGCCCGGAGATGCTCAGGACCGGGCCCTATCCCGAGATGCTGAAAAGGCGGATCCGGTCAAAGCGTGGGCATCTCTCAAACCCTGATGCCGCTGCATGCATCCGGACGCTCTCTTTACATCTCCACCACGTAATGCTCTCTCACCTCTCCGAGGTAAATAATACACCGGAAAAGGCGCTCGCAACCGCACGGGAGGGAGTCGGGCTCTTCATGGACGAGGTGGAGATCACGCTTGCGTCAAACCCGGGAAAGGATGCGGAATGGCCCGGGAGAATCAGGATCTGATGCAGACATTCAACCTGCTTTGTATCGCGGGATATGTCCCTGCCGGTCCAGGGCCTTATGCCGTTCGCATATCCCGAATGACTGTTCCACCGGGAACAGGACATAACAACCCTTATTCCCTGATCCGCCAAACCTGATGCAAACAGGGCCCGTACATGAATTTTCTTGAATTTGCACGTGTCTGCGAGCAGCTGGAAGGAATCCCGGGACGCCTGGCGATGATCGACCTCATCAGCCGGGCTCTTCCCACGCTCAGCGAGGAGGAGCTCCCGGTCTTTATCCGCTTCGTCATGGGCCGGATTTTTCCCGACTGGAGCCCTGAAAAACTCGGGATAGGGCCTAACCTGCTCTACGAGGGGGTGGCATACGTTGCCGGGGTGCGGAAAGATGAAGTGGTCGGGATCATCAACCGGACCGGAGATGTGGGAAAAGCGGTCGAAGAACTGCTTGCACGAAAGGAGCAGACCTCCTTCTTTTCTGAAGAACTTACCCTGCTTGATGTGTATAGAGAACTCACTGCAATCGCTGCAACCGGAGGATCCCGGTCACAGCGGGAAAAACTCCGCGTGGTGAGAAAACTCTTCAGCAACGCGGGACCCCTCGAGGGGAGATATTTGTCCCGCATCATGCTTGAAGATTTGAGAATCGGGGTTGGTGAAGGAAATGTCAGGGAAGCGATCGCCCGGGCATTCCAGGTCGATCCCTACCAGGTAGAGCATGCGTTCCAGGCGATCAATGACCTGGGGCAGGTTGCGCTTCTCGCAAAGGAGGGTGAGGCACGATTAAAAGAGGTCCGGATTGAATTGTTCCACCCGGTGAAGATGATGCTTGCACAACAGGGGAGCATCGGGAGTGCCATTGCCGAGAACGGCATGGTGGCGGCCGAGTATAAGTATGACGGGAGCAGGTTCCAGTTCCATAAATCAGGGGGAACCTGCCGGATGTATTCACGGAAACTTGAGGACGTGACCGATGCACTCCCGGACGTTACCGGCCTCCTGATGAATTCCACCGACCATGATGTGATCCTGGACGGGGAGGTCATCGCCATAAAGGACGGCAGGCCCATGCCGTTCCAGACTGTGCTGCGAAGGTTCAGAAGAAAATACGGGATTGATGAGATCCGGGAGGAGATCCGGATGATGCCGAATGTCTTTGACATCCTCCATCTTGACGGTGAGACACTTATTGACCTCCCCTTCTCAGAACGGAGGTCACGGCTCAGTGGGGTGATACGTGATTACGTTGCCCCCCAGGTCGTGAGTGACAATCCGGAAGTGATCGGGAGGATGTACCAGGAAGCGCTTGCCGCAGGCCATGAAGGGCTGATGCTCAAGGTGCCGGCATCCCCTTATACACCCGGTGTGAGAGGAAAAAACTGGATCAAGATCAAACCGGCGGTTGATACTCTGGACCTCGCGGTTATCGGTGCCGACTGGGGTGAAGGGAAGCGAGCACACCTCTTTGGCTCCTTCCTCCTCGCATGCCAGGATTCAGCCGGCGAACTGGTCCCGTTATCAAAGGTGGCAACAGGCTTTTCCGATGAGCAGCTCCAGGAGATGCATGCCCTGCTGAAGGACAGGGTGATCAGCGGGTCAGGAAAAGAGGTGCGGTTCGAGCCCGGGCTTGTGGTCGAGGTAGGATATTCCGAGATCCAGATGAGCCCCAATTACAAGGGGGGGTTTGCCCTCCGGTTCCCCCGGTTCATCCGGATTCGCGATGACAAGTCGATCGATGAGATAGAGACCCTTGAAAGCATCAGGGAGCGTTATTCGCGGCAATCAGCAGAAGGGAAGGGGAAAGAATAACGTAAAAATTGCGCTCACGCTGCGAGCCCACCGGATTAACTGGTGATGATAACCGGATTTAAAACTCAAAGAGCGTCTTTTGCCACCTGATCTCCGGTATCAGGGCGGAATGACGGACCCAGTCGGAAAACCCGGTGAAAAGCCCCGCCTGCTCTATGGCATCCCTCATGGTGGGGATCGTGAGTGGTCCCGCAGCCATCGCCCGGCGGACGGCCTCACGCACCACCCATGTGCCAAGGGGAGCCCAGTATGATGGCTCAACATTCCGGATGACGATCACCCGTGCACACCGCTGTGTACGGACCAGGTGTTCGGTGACCGCCAGCCTTGCTGAGTAATATGCTCCTGTTATTGGGGAGTATCCGGTTTTTTTCAATGTCTCTCCATCCCGGACTACGGTCTCCGTCTCCCCCGCCCAGAGGCTCCTTGGCCCCCACCGTTCGATCATTTCGTAGCGCCAGTCACCGGGAATGAGGACCACCGCTATCCGGTTTCCGAAAAGTTCGGAATAATGGAGCCTGATCTCCTGAACCTGAGGAAACCGTGAAACCATCCGTTTTTGTGCGGCCGAGACGGAATCGTCAACTGCCGTGATTGCCCACCTTGTTGGCACTATTCTCCGCTTTCTCCCGAGCAGCCCTGCGCTGAAAAGAGGGGTGATACGGTATACATCGATTCCCTCCCGCTGGAGGGTGATGCACGCTTCTCCGGCAGGCAGATCGGTATCTGAAGTCACTTTATCAACGGCACGGTCGGTCCCGGGATGATCGAGTACATCGAGCCGGGTAATATTCCCGGAGCATCCGACAGGTGCGGTCACCCGGTCAAAATCGGGATTGAACCGGACCGGGCGGTCGAACGATGCCTCGACGGTCACTGGTCGTGGTGCGAGAGCTATTTCCTGTATCGGGTCAATGTACGGGGCGACACTGGAAACGCCCCGTATGGTCTCTGCACGGATCCGGACGATGTCCTCGATCCCGAGTCCCTTCATAAGCCAGTCCGGAGGGAGATCACTGTCGTTTACCAGCAGGGGGCCGCCATGGACTGCTGGATACCCGGAACTCCCGATAAAGACTGAGGGGGCCATTCCCGCATAACCAGTTACCGGTGCTGAAGCGACCATGGAATGAAACCGTGCCGTGATCGGGCACCGTGCAAGCCCGCAGAGGCCTTTTCCCTTGCATACTGCACAGAGCACCCTTATCTCACTCCTGATAATGCGACAGGGTCACCCGGTTGCCAAGGCGGCGGACCAACCGCGATACGATGTCATTCCATTCTACCGGGCCTGCCGGGATTATATCCCTGATCTCGGCTCCGATGTCATCGTCCCGCTCGTTTACGGCAATTGCGATCACCGAATCCCTGGCATACCTGTCTTCGATGATTCCATCGCGATCGCCATCGATGATTCCAAAAACCGGAATACCGAGGTGGGAGCAGATATGTCCGCAGACTGCGGTGGTATCATCCCCTACACTGACAACTCCACAGACTTCGGGGGTAAGCATGGAATAGATCTGATGCCCGCAATGATCTATGAAAAGCACCCTTCCGTTACTCCTCCGCTCCGAAGACGAAACAGGACCACTCCTCCGTATTTTTCCGCTCTTGCACCATATCCGGGAGAGGTCCTTATATCGCATACCCCTGATTTTCTCAAGACCGTGAATTTTTGGGATTATTCCCGAGACCGGGACAATATTGCCTCGTGACGCTTTCAGGACAACCTCCGGCCCGGTGGCATGCCCGATCACAATTCCGTCCACATATACCGGTTCTCCTTTTATACACCCGCGGATTGTCCGTTCCCTGGCGTTCTTCCGTTCTGATACGGTTGCAGGGGTGACGATATAGCCTGTCTTCTCTGCAATATCACGGATCTCCTTATCAACGGGCCGGTTCCAGGCATAGAGGGTTTTATCCGAACATTCCAGCTGGATAAGTCCACGGGGAAAAAGCCGGGATGCGACGATCTCGCCAAAGATCCGCCCGGACTCCGGTGTCTTGCCATGGTTTGCAAGAATGGCACACCCGTCGAGCTCCTTCAGCACAAAGCTAGGGGGAACACTGATGAACTCACAGGCAATCCCTGACTCTTCTGCAGCGGTCCGCCCCATCACCCCCGCAACAATCACCCGTTTTGGGGAGAGCCGGCTGATAAGGTATGACACGTCACCGGCATCAAACACCTCCGGTCCATGGAGGACGAGGATACAAGGATCGGAACATGGAATAGACATGTCACATCAGGAGCGATTCTTTCGTATAGTTATAATGTGGCGGTTCAGATAAGGGTACGGATGCGAGTATGATCTCTTAATCGAGGAGAAATTCATAGCTGGAGAAGACGAGGTGAGTGTGGTATGAGATATCAGGTATCCCTGATTGTCCTGATGGCACTTGCAATCCTTTTATTCGGATGCATAACCCCCAAAACCAGACCACGACCCCCCTCATGACCCCCTCTCTTCCGGTTCCTGCGGGAAATCAGACGACCATTCCCACCCCGAAACCAACGTGAGCTGCCGCTCGTTTGGGGAACATCTCCTTTCTCTTTTCCCTCCTGATTCCTGAAACAGCGGGCGATTTTTTTCCGGGCAGTTCCGATCCAATCCGGTAAATTCCCATATCGCAGGGGGACAGTCAGGGGAAATGGGAGAGAAAAAGATTATTTTCGTTTGAACCCAATGAGAAGGAGACCCAGAAGAACCCCCAGGATTCCGGTAAAGGCCCCCGGAAAACCGGCTTTCGTCGTGGTGGGAATAGCTACACCCGTTTCTTCAACCGTCACTGTCCCTGTATCAACTGCAACAGGAACGGACTGCATTTCTGCCTGAGTGGCATTTATGGATGGGGCACCTGGGTTTTCCATTTCAGCTGCTGAAACCGGGTTTTCTGCTGCATAGGCAGCAGAGAGCTTATCAGATACTCCTTCGATCCTGGGATTCATGGCAAGAGCCTTCAGGTACTGTTCTGCAGCATCCTTGTACTCTCCGGCAGCAATACGGGCATCACCAAGGAGCGCATAGGTACCGGCATCGGTTGGATCGAGTTTCAGCGCCTGCAGGAATGCCCGCGCCGCGTCATCGGGTCTGCCGAGAGCGAGAAGTGCCTGCCCTTTTCCTTTCCAGGATTTGAAAGAGAAGGGATCAAAAGAAATGGCCTTTTCATACGCGGATAGTGATTCATTGAATAATCCCTTGACATACAGATCATCCCCTTTCATTCTCCAGAGCAACCCGTCTTCTGCCGATCCCCCGACCGATCCGGATGATCCTCCGGAATCTGATGATGAACTATCCGATCCGCTGTCATCACCAGTGCCGGACTGCCCGCCGCTGTCATCTGCGGTATCCGCGCCACTGTCATCAGAGGGTCCTGCACCACCGTTATCACCGGAATCACCCCCATTATCGGTGGAATCATCACCGGTATCCCATCCATCGCTCGGCCCGGGGCCATCCCACCCAAAGCCGCACCCACAATCATCAGCGGCCACGCTCGCCAAGGTAAGTAAAAAAATGAACGTGGCTGTGATGAGCATCCGCAGTGGTGTCATGTGAAGGAGTAATATCGGTAACAAATTATAGGTTGTCCCCAGAGGGGGATGTTGTCCTGCCAGGTCAGAGGGGCAGTATTGCCATTGTACTCTGGACTGCAACGATGGCGGTCATAAGCAGGCCGAGCACGATGAACTGCCCGTCCGCGATGAGGTCACACTTCAGGTTCCCTGTGCTCACTTTCTGGTATAACAGGATATATGCCTGAGCATAGATCATGCCGATAACGATCAGCAGGACAAAAATTGCAGGGATCCGGAACAAGAGAAGTGATACCACCGCTATGCCAAAGATGATATTGACCAGGGTAAGGAGAACCTTCGTATTGGTCACCCCGATGCAGACCGGGATGGTGCGAACCCCGGTCGCACGGTCACCTTCCACGTCCCGGATGTCAAACAGGACCGTGTTGATGAAGACCAGGGAGAAGAAGAACAGGATGACTGCAAGCGTGACCAGGTCAGGGCTTATACCTGCAACGTACACGGGCAGCAGCGCAGGGGGAAGTGCCCAGGCAACGGCAACAAGCAGGCTTTTTGCAACAGGGATTTCCTTCAGTCTCCTGTACCTGAATCCCTTCGGGAATATGGGCGTGCTGTAAATCAGCCCCGATAAGAGAGGTATGGCAGAGATCAGGATCACCGTCATTCCATAGAAACCGGACAGGACAAGGGCGAGCAGGTACGCACCTATTGCCGATCCGAAGAGCAGTTTTTCATACCTTTTTGTAAATGCATACCTCTGAGAATGGTTGATGGCATCTTCGCTCTCATCCGTTTTCCTGTTCAGGTTGTAGACAGAGTAGGTGATCAGCATTCCGAGGGCAAGAACAATGGGGTTAAAGGCGACCCGGTGCAGGACGCTGGAAATAAATGCCATAGCACCTGCAGCAAAAGAAAGGTATACAGAACTATAGACCAGGTATTCCACCATGACCCGGAGATCAAGTTCGAACGTGTATACCGGACGGCTATGTTCAAACATAGATTATTCTTCATGGGTAGAATAAACATACATTCCCATGGTGAATATTACCTCAAATGCTGAATGTTAATCGGATCAATTAATGTAATTATCAAAAGGGAGCCAGCCCCAGCCTCGGGGTAACAATCCGGGTTAAGCGTTTACTACAACTTTTCTGATAAGAGATATATACCTTTGCCCGGCAATTAAGCCCTGTTTTAGAGAATTGATTCGTAATAGTGAGAATACAGGTTCGAATCCCAGTAAGGATTTGTTCCCGAATACCGATTATTGATATGAACGGAATTTCAGGTATTCGAAGAGACCTGAAAAAAATATACGGTTATAATGTCAGTTCCACTGCATTATCCCGGTAATATTGATAGAGACTCCGCCCCCATTTCACAGCTTGTGCATCGTTTGAGAAGAGATCCGTAGTGGTATCATAGGTGACCCCGTCATTCTTGTAAAGCCCGAGGGAGATGTATTTATCAGTGACAGTGAGGCCCAATCTTGGCATCTCATCAAGAACAAAAATCTTGCTCCTTGTATGACTTGCAAGTTCATGGATCTTATCAAAATGGGGAGATTGTGAAAGCTGCTCGATAAGATCTTTTCCCACAAGCGTTTCTACATACACTCCGTCCCGGATTCGTTTCAGGACTGCGTCAGTGTGGGCCGGGCTTGAGATAGGCGAGAGAATATAGACCTCTTTTGCTTCCTGTATCATCTTCAGGAAATTAAAGTAAACATTGAAAATATCAACATTCGTATCGGTAACAATCTCCGAGTTGAACAGGGCCCCGATATTGGCAAAATACTCTTCCGGGATCGCCTCTGAATAATGCTGGTCCCAGAAATTCTTGTGTTTCTTTGTGACTGATTTGAAAAGGATGATATCCTGGATCTTTTTTGTGAGGATTCTTCCGACCGGAGTAAGGTGATACTCATAATCTGATATTGCCATGAAATTACTCGATTCCAGCTTGCGGATCTTCGGTATAAGTGCCTGGGATGAACTCCCTGTCACTTCCCGGAGTTGGGCAAGGGTCTTTGTCCCGTCAGCCAGGGAAAGAAGGATCTGTATCTGAAGCCGGGACCGAAAAAGAGCCTGTATATCTCCCATGATTCGAGTATAATGATCTACCGCCATATTTCCAAACCCTGAGTAAATGTTAATCCGGAATGATACTCTTAAACCTATCGGATAAATTTAATGCTTGATGGAAAGGTGCCGTTCTGATTTCCCTGTCTCATGCTTATCGCATGACCCCCCAGAAAACATGTACATGGGACTCTTCAGTAGCGCCAATAATGCTTCTATTATGTATTATACTGCTCGGTATAATACCTTACGAGACTGGGATTTTTGAAAGTGTCCTGTTTTTGCCTGATAAACGGTAAGAGTGTAGTAATTCTGATTATCCAACCATGATCTGGATGATGCCGGGGTATTTAAGCATGATTGCATAGACGATTGCCCTGCCTACCCAGAGCCTGCCCCCGATAAGTTCCCTCAGATCTGATAGCTCCCCAAGTTCCTGCAATGATTCCAGAGCTGCAGCATCGGTAAGAAGAAAACTGTCCGCGACCGTTGAATCAAAATAGAAGATGACAGGGAGCTTAAGGCGGGAATGGAGAGAAACAGGAAGTTTCTTACCAAGAAGCTCTATCGTGCTTTTATTGAATACAAATTCTTTTCCCCCACGGGTTACCGATGAGGGGGTCGCATCCCTCAATAGTTCTGAAAGCCGTTTTCGCTCGGCTACCACCCCATCGTTGATCCTGCCCATCTCAATTGCCATCCACCGCATGAGGACCGATTCATCGGATAACGGAGGCCGGAATGTCATACCTGTACTGGTAAGTGGGGGTTACCGGTAAGTAAACTATTCACTCCGGCAAACAGCAGGATAACCAAGATGGAAGGATAGTGACGGCTTTATTGTTCAGGCGGTTATCTTTTACCTCCTTACAGGCCCGGCTGTATCAGCAGAAATGTGGCCTGGACTGCAGGTACGAATCCGCTTTTCCCAATCTCTTGACCAAAACTATCAAGGGGAGTGCTGCCAGCTATTGTTGAGGGACACCCGGGTCACATGGTATACGATTTTGAGCCCTCCGACATCAGTGATACGCAGGCTCTGGTACGTTCCCCCCTCAAAATCCGGATCCTTCTTCTCCTTTCAGACGGCCCCTGTAACCTGGCGCAGATCAGGGATGCTACCGGGAGTTCATCACAGGCACTCATCCCACGAATGAAGGGACTGGAGTCACAGCTTCTGATCGAACAAAAAGAATATTATTACTCGCTCACTCCTCTCGGAAAGGTCATTACCCTCAACATCAGGAATTTTATTGCAACGACTGCCACGATTAAGCGACACCATACATTTTTTGCTGCACATGACACCGGAGCTATTCCCCTTCCACTTCTCTCAGGGATTGGGTGTCTTGCCCACGCAGATCTTATCCAGGACAGGGCTGGCGAGGTGAACCAGGTATATTCCCTTTTCCTGTCGATTATTAATGAAGCGAACCACATCCATGGCGTTTCATCGGTCATGAGCCCGAATATGGGGGAGTGCCTTGCGGGACGAATTACTGCAGGGATACCGGCAGAACTGGTTGTCACCCAAAAAGGAGCTGAAAAACTCCGGGAAAAACCCTATATAGCTTTCATTGAGGTCCTCCTGAATTTTCCCCATTTCAGGGTATGGGTGCTCCGGGAACCGGTGAAGATCGGGTTAACGGTGACTGACAGGTGCATATCCCTTGGCCTGTTCAAACGGGGAGAGAATGTGTATGATATCTCAAGTGATCTCTACAGTACTGATCCCGGGGCAATTGTATAGGGGGAGGAGCTCTTCGGGTTCTTCAGGGATGCATCCGAGCCGTTTTCGCTTTGATCAAGACAGAATGCCCAACATTCCCACAGGGAACCCCGGTCTCAGAGTCCTGATTCCCTGTTCCTGAATCATAGATACCACGCTGAATGAAATGTAACCGGCCCTGCATGCACCTTTTCCCAAAAAAGAGATTCACCAGCGGCCGACCGTTGCTGCAATAATCTGCTCAACAGTATTTCGGGGGATGTTCAGGTGACCGCCTTTATTTACCGCTACCCAGTTATTGAGTGCAAGGGCAACGGTGAGAACCTCATGCGAGTTATGGGTGGCACTGATAATCCATCTACAGATGTCATTTTTATTGGTAATTGTCACATCGTATGAATATTCGATCATCTCCAGTTGACTCATTATCAGAACCTGAGTGTCCACCTCTTGTGCCATGGTTCATCCCTGGATTTCCTGATACCATTGGTTGCGATGCAATAAAGGAGAGGCGGGATCCGGACTCCAAAAAAATCCTCATGAAAATCGATGGGCTCGAGGAGATTCGAACTCCTGACCTCCGCCATGTCAAGGCGACGTCATAACCAGCTAGACCACGAGCCCGCCCGGAATAACGGGATGCCTCCTAATATGGGTCACATAACTATTAAACTATTCTCTTTTCCTACAATTACCGCCTGTAGCCCGCCTCTGGCTCACAACAGGGATGATATCAGTAGCATAGAGGCTGTTTCAAGCGTGATACGGAATAGTGACGTTACGCATCAAAATCTGTGGCCAGGCACCATTGGTCGGTGAACAAATCATTACATCATTGCTTCAGAGGAAGTTATTGCTATACGGGAACAGGGTAACAAACATAAACCCACAAAGGACAAGCAGCTCATCACCCCGATTCCAAAAAAACAATGGAAACCGGAGCATGTATTGGCTGTCGTTGCAGCAGAATATCACGAAATAATCTCCTGGCCGCATTTTTCCCGATATACAGGGATTTCCGGACGGCAGATTTTAAGGGATGAAAGGTGAATTGTTAAAAATATGAGGTTTTCCTGATGACAGCTATAATTCCTGACCAGATATTCGTGTATGAGCACGATGCCAGCAGGCTTGAGCTCCTTGTCCGTATCGTGTACTGGATCGCGATAAGTATCGTATCGATGGTATACGGGATCCTCGCCATGATTTGTCTCTTCATCCAATGGTTCTTCATTCTGATCTTTGGCAGGCGGCAACAAGGCCTCTCTGATTTTGCGAAAGGCTATTTTGAATACATCGTTTCAAGGATGCCCTACATGTATTTCATGACCGATGTGCGGCCGCAGATTCTGCCGGATCCGGTTAAGGTATACATGGACTGAAAGGTGAATAATCCCGCTTTTATTTCCATTTTTCGCTGGTCGCCCTTTTTTATCCCCCAACAAAAAGTGATTGAATTTAAATCAGGTTATCTGAGATCTTTGCAAATTTTGCGGTAAAAATCCCGGGCATCGACTGGATCTCGCCCATAGCTTCAGGGGGGACTTCGCTGTCCACGTTCAGCACCATGATCGCTTCTTCGCCGGGAGTGATCCGGCCGACCTGCATACCGGCAATATTGATATTCATCTTCCCGAGGATGGTTGAGGCCCTGCCGATCACACCGGGCTTGTCGAGATGCCGGGATACGATCACGTATCCTTCCGGGATCATGTCCATGGTGTATCCTCCGATAGAGACGATCCGGCTCCTTCCCCTGAAAAAGACTGTCCCGCTCATCGTCTCCTCCATGGTATCGGTCTTGACCCTTATGGTAACAAGACTCTTGAAACCACCCGATTCAGTCGTTGTGGTCTCCGAGTAGCTGATTCCCCGTTCCTTGGCGATGAACTCAGCGTTCACGATGTTGACCGGTACCTGGAGGATCGGGTCAAGGAGCCCCTTCAGGGCCATCCGGGTGATAAACCGGGTGTTTGTCCCAAGCTGGGAGAGTTCGCCACTGTAGGTGAACTCCACCCGTTCCACGCGTCCTCCGACCAGCTGGGTGAGGAACCGCGCCATCTTCTCGGCAAGGTATGCAAACGGTTCGATCGTATCCGCGTATTCTGCAGGGATGATCGGTGCATTCACGATATACTTGGCCGATCCTCCTTTCAGCACGGCACTGCACTGCTTTGCGATAGAAACCGCAACATTGGTCTGGGCCTCAACCGTGCTTGCACCGAGGTGGGGGGTCGTGATGATCTGGTCGAGGGTGAGGATCTCTGAATTAAGGGGCGGCTCCTCTTCGAAAACATCGAGCGCGGCGCCTGCCACCTTCCCTGCCTTCACCGCGTCATAGAGTGCTTTTTCATCGATGATGCCCCCGCGGGCACAGTTGATGATCCTGACCCCGTCCTTCATCGTGGCAATGCTTTTTGCATTAATCACGTGTTTTGTCTCTTTGATCAGGGGGGTATGGACCGTGATGAAATCTGAGATCCGGAAGAGATCCTCAAGGGATACCGACTCAACACCCAGCTGGGCCGCCCGTTCTTTACTGATGAACGGGTCATATCCTGCACAATGCATCCCCATCGCGTTTGCCCTTTTTGCAATCTCCCGCCCGATCCTGCCAAGCCCGACAATCCCGAGTGTCTTTTCGTTCAGCTCCACTCCCATGAATTTCGAACGTTTCCACTCCTTCTTCTTCAGCGACGCGTTCGCCTGCGGAATATTCCGTGCAAGGGAGAGCATCATGGCCATGGTGTGCTCGGTTGCGGCAAGGGTATTTCCCTCCGGGGCGTTTGCAACGATTATTCCCCGGCGGGTTGCCGCATCCATATCGATATTATCCACACCGGCACCAGCTCTTCCTATGAACCGGAGCTTTGTTCCTGCATCGATCACCTTTGCCGTGACCTCTGTTCCGCTCCGGACCAGGAGCGCATCGTAATCCCCGATGATTTTTATCAGCTCGTCTTCCGGGAGCTCCGTTTTTACATCCACCCGGAACTCGGATTTGAGCAGCTCTAACCCTTCTTCGGCCAGCGGATCGCTGACCAGTATCCTGAAGCTCACAATAAGACCCATATTATGTAGCCACCAGAGCTTTTCTAACCTTCTTCTTGTATCATTCCTGAAAGAAGGGTTTCCTGCAGGAGAAACAGATGATGATAATTTATTAACCAGATGACAGGTGAGATAATAGTGGTGCGTGAATGAAGGAGATGCCGGATATTCTGTGGCTTGAGGAGATACGAAAAGAGGATATCGCTGCAGTGGGGGGGAAAGGTGCATCGCTTGGCGAGATGTCGTCAATCGGTCTCCCGGTCCCGGGGGGGTTTGTGGTCACGAGCCGGGCGTTCCGCCACTTTCTGATCGAGACAGGGATTGAACAGGCCCTGTTTGATGACCTCGAAAAACTGAACGTGGATGATAACCGTGCCCTTGAGCAGGCCTCAAAAAAGGCCAGGGCTGCAGTGATGAAAGCAAAGATGCCTGCATCCCTGAAGGACCGGATCCGGGAGACCTATCAGAAGCTTGACGGGGGCGGGATGGTTGTTGCCGTCCGGTCAAGCGCAACTGCCGAAGACCTCCCCGACGCGAGTTTTGCCGGCCAGCAGGAGACCTACCTGAACATTAAGGGAGAGAAGAACCTTCTCGAAGCGATCCAGAAATGCTGGGCTTCGCTTTACGGAGCAAGGGCAATCTATTACCGCGCAAAACAGGGATTTGATGACCGGAGTGTGAACATTGCAGTCGTGGTCCAGCAGCTGATCAACTCCGAAAAAGCAGGAGTTATGTTTACCTCCCACCCGGTCACCGGTGAACCACTCTCAATTATCGAGGGATCCTGGGGACTTGGTGAGTCGGTGGTATCCGGTTCGGTCTCCCCTGACAAGTACGTGTATGACCAGCGGACTGGAAAAGTGATCGACCGGCTTATCGCGGCAAAGAAAACCGAGATCGTTTCTGACGGGGAACACGGGACGAAGACACTCGATGTCGCAAAGGACCGGCAGGAAGCCCCCGTCCTCTCTGACGACGAAGTCGCAAGGCTTGCAACGTACGGAAAGGTGGCAGAGACACACTACGGGGTTCCCCAGGACGTGGAATGGGGCCTTGTCGGGGATACGATCTACATCCTCCAGTCCCGCCCCATCACGACCATCAGGTCCAGTACTACGATGGCAAAGACCGAGGCGGCGGGTGAAGGAAAGATCCTTGTGAAAGGGCAGGGGGCATCGCCCGGTGTTGCAACCGGGAGGGTCGTGGTCATCCGGGACGTCAAGGATACAGGTTCGGTCAGCAAAGGCGATATCCTCGTTACGAGGATGACAAACCCCGACATGGTGCCGGCAATGCAAAAGGTCGCTGCAATCGTGACCGATGAAGGGGGCATGACCTGCCATGCCGCGATCGTGAGCCGGGAACTCGGAACCCCGGCGGTTGTCGGGACAAGAAATGCCACCTCGGTCCTGAAACCAGGCCAGCTCGTGACGGTTGACGGTGAGAAGGGGTTCATTTACGAAGGAGTACTTGAAAAACCAGTCCAGGCACAGGTATCCGCCGCTGCCGTTGGTGCATCACCCCTGATCACGGCTACCAGCGTGAAGGTGAATGTCTCGATCCCGGCCGCAGCCGCACGGGCTGCCGCTACGGGAGCTGACGGGGTCGGGCTGCTCCGGATCGAGCACCTCATCCTCGGGCTGAACAAGACACCAGGCTGGTTTATCGCGAACGGAAAAGAGGATGAGTTTATCGATGAACTCTACAGGGGTATCAAGATCGTCCTCGATGCGTTCTACGGAAAGCCTGTCTGGGTGCGTACCCTTGATGCCCCGACCGATGAGTTCCGGAATATGGCGGGCGGCGAGAACGAGCCCCATGAGCACAACCCGATGCTTGGCTGGAGGGGAATCCGGAGGGATCTCCAGAGCCCTGACCAGTTCCGCCTCCAGGTGGAGGCATTCAAGAGGCTCTGGGAGCAGGGATACAACAATCTCGGGGTGATGTTTCCCATGGTATCGCACCCGGAGGAGTTTATCACCGCACGGGAGATGATGGCAGAATGGGGCGTTGATGTCAATGCTGCAACGCTCGGGATCATGATCGAGATACCCTCAAGCGCCATTATGATCGAGGATTTCATTCATGCAGGGATCGATTTCGCCTCGTTTGGGACAAACGACCTCATCCAGTATACCCTTGCAATTGACCGGAACAACGAGAATGTTGCCTGCATGTATCAGCCAAAGCACCCCGCGGTGCTCGCACTGATCGACCAGGCCATCCAGGTCTGCCGCGACCATGGGGTTGAGTGTTCCATCTGCGGCCAGGCCGGGTCGGAACCGCCCATGGTAGCATGGCTTGTGGAGCACGGGATCACCAGCGTCTCGGCAAATATCGATGCCATCGGAAAGATACGGGAGACCGTCGCACGGACCGAGAAGCGGATCATCCTCGAGAGTGCGAGAAGGTCACATGCGGAGTAAAGGAATTTCCGAAGACGAACTCTTCTCATTTTTGGAGACAGTAAAACTGGAGGATAAGAACCACCGGTATATTCTCAGCTCGATGTGCACCCTCCCGCACCCCGTGGCGGTCCGGGCCCATGACCTTTTCATGGAAACCAACCTCGGGGATCCGGGTCTTTTTCCGGGAACGGCGTCGCTTGAACGGCTTCTTATCAGCCGGCTCGGGACGCTCTTCCATAATCCGGGTGCCTGCGGTTATGCTACGACAGGAGGGACGGAATCGAATATTCAGGCGCTCCGGATTGCCAAGACTACGGCAAAGATTCCGTCTCCAAACGTGGTCATACCGGAATCCGCCCACTTTTCATTCAAAAAAGCCTGCGATATGATCGGGGTGGAGATGCGGGCCGTTCCCCTCGGCAGGGATTACCGTGCAGATACCGACCGGTTTATGGAGGCCGTCGATTCGCACACCTGCTGCATGGTCGGGATTGCAGGGACGACAGAATATGGAATGGTGGACCCGATCAGGGACCTTGCGGCTGCCGCTCACAAAGAGGGGATCTTTTTCCATGTCGATGCAGCATTCGGCGGGATGGTCCTCCCGTTCCTTAAAGAAGCTCCTTTATTTGATTTTACTCTTCCCGGAGTGATGTCGGTTGCCGTTGATCCCCACAAAATGGGTATGAGCACGATACCGGCAGGCTGTCTCCTGCTGAGGAATGAAAAGGACCTCTGCTCTCTCTCGGTTGACACCCCCTATCTCACGGTAAAACAGGAATTTACTCTCTCCGGCACCCGCCCGGGAGGATCCGTGGCGGGTGCAATCGCGGTGCTCGAATACCTTGGACACAAGGGGATGGAAGCGGTGGTCCAGGGGTGCATGAAGAATACCCGGCGCCTGATTAACGGAATGGAGAGTTACGGGATCTCCCCGGTAGTCACCCCCGATGTGAATGTAGCCACCTTCGAAAGCCCGGAATTTCCGGTCCCTCCCCCGTGGCAGGTCTCCTATACCCGTAACAACCACCTCAGGATCGTCTGCATGCCCCATGTGCATGCAGGTATCATTGAAGCATTTCTGGAAGATATTGGTGATCAGTATGCTGAAAAGGCTGATTAAATCGCTTGAAACGTGCCCGATTGTAAAGCGTGGTGAATATAACTATTTCATCCACCCCATCACCGATGGAGTTCCGTCCCTTGACCCTGCCGTGCTCAGGGAGGTGGCGACCGCCATGATAAAGGTCCTGGATCTGAACGGGGTCGACCGGATTGTCGCTGCAGAGGCGATGGGCATTCCCATCGGTTCGCTCATATCATGCATGACCGACCTTCCCCTCAACATCGTCAGGAAGCGGGAGTACCTGTTACCGGGTGAGATCCCGGTACACCAGGTAACCGGGTATTCGAAAGGCCAGCTCTACCTGAACGGGGTGCAGGAAGGAGAACGGGTCGTTATAGTCGATGACGTGATCAGCACCGGAGGTACAACAAGGGCACTCCTTGCCGCTCTTGGTAAAACGGGTGCAGAAGTCGCTGATATCGGTTTTGCAATCCGCAGGGGAAATGCCGATATCGGCAGGCCTTACAAGGCACTGGTAACCGTGGAGGTTACTGACAGGGTGCATGTGATTGAACGGTATTTCTGATCTGGTGGTCCGGCTCCGGGAACGGGGGGTATCGTCAGTTGCCCTCCAGTTTCCGGCCGGGCTCAAGCGAAAGGCAGCAGAGATCGCCGATGACCTCTCTGACCAGGGTTTTTCTGTTATTATCAGCGGGGATCCCTGTTATGGTGCCTGCGACCTTTCTCTTGACCTGCTCGATTATGCCGATGTGCTTGTTCACTTCGGCCATACTCCGCTCATCTCCAACCCTGATGTACTGTATGTACCCTTCAGAGTGGACTTCGACCCGGATGTCGTGAGATCAGCACTCCCCTTCCTCCGCGGAAAAGCGATTGGGATCATCACCACCACCCAGCACACGCACATACTCCCTGGTATCGTAGATGTGCTCAGGTCTGAAGGGTACGAGCCTGTCTTCCGGAGCGGTGGGGGGAGAACCCCTGAGCCCGGGCAGGTGCTCGGGTGCTCGTTTGAAGCAGCCCGTATACCAGGAATATCAGAGATCCTTTTTGTCGGAACAGGGATCTTTCATCCACTCGGGGTGCAGCTCGCCACGGGTGCACATGTTGTGGCTCTTGACCCGCTTACCGGCCAGGCAACTGAGGTGGACGCCGATAAGTTTCTCCGAAAGCGGCATGGGATTATCGAGAAAGCCCGATCTGCACGGCATATAGGAATCATCGTGAGCACCAAGCCGGGGCAGAACCGCTACGCACTTGGAAAACACCTTCTCTCGCTCTGTGACCGGGCATACCTTGTCTTCATGAATGAAGTGAGCCCGGACGAGCTTCTGAACCTGGGTTTTGGAGCGTATGTAAACACCGCCTGCCCAAGACTCGCCTACGATGACCAGATCCGTTTCCCTGCCCCGGTCCTCACGCCCGGGGAGTTTGAGATCCTGTGCGGTACCAGGCGCTGGGAAGAGTATGTGGTCGACGAGATGCTCTGACGATGAAACTGAACCAGCTCGAGCGGTTGCTCGAAAATCTGGAGGGATTTTCCGATCCCTCTCCTCTCCTCGAGCAGTACCGGACCCCTGCACCCCTTGCTGCCCGGCTCCTGTTCCATGCAGCATTGAAAAGAGATATTGAAGGACGGCGGGTCTGTGACCTCGGCTGTGGTACCGGGATCCTGGCGATCGGGGCTGCTCTCATCGGGGCCAGTGAAGTTGTCGCAGTGGACATCGATACACCCGTGCTTGAGATCGCCCGCAGGAATGCAGAGCGTTCCGGGGTGGATATCCTGTTTCTTCACCATGATGTTAAGGACCCGGATACTTCTGGCCGGATCGGGCGCTGCGATACTGTCGTGATGAATCCGCCGTTTGGTGCCCAGCAGCTCCATGCCGACCGGCCATTTATTGATGCCGCTCTGGCAATAGCCCCGGTAGTGTACGGGATATTCAATGCAGGGAGCCGGTCCTTCATCGGTTCATACCTGTCAGGAAGGGGAGAGATCGCCGAAGTGATAGGGGGCCTTCTTCCTATCAGGCGGACGTTTTCCTTCCATCGGGATGAGATCAGGGAGATCCCGGTAGAGATTCTGGTTATACGGAGAGTGAGTGCCTGATCCCTGTTATCCATTCGCAAGAGCAGTGATCGTATCCTCTTGTCCAGAATTATCCGGACAGAGAATTTCCTTGTTGAATAAACGAATAAATAGCGACAGGAATAATAATACGTTGTAATGAAGGGGATCATTCTTGCAGGGGGTTATGGGACAAGGCTCTACCCCATCACAAAGGCAATATCAAAGCATCTGCTACCCGTCTATGATAAACCACTCATTTACTATCCCCTTTCTGTCCTGATGCTTGCAGGGATCCGTGATATCCTGATCATATCCACACAACGCGACATCCCCTTGTACCGTGAATTACTGGGAGATGGAAGCCATCTCGGTCTGAAATTTTCTTATATTGTCCAGGAAAATCCTGGCGGGCTCGCTGAAGCTTTTATCATCGGAGAAGAATTTATCGGAAAGGAAAAGGTTGCACTGATTCTGGGGGATAATATTTTTTATGGACAACATTTCAGTTCAATCCTGCACACCGCATCGCAACTGACGGAAGGTGCGATTATTTTCGGGTATTATGTGAGAGATCCTGGAGCATACGGTGTTGTCGAGATGGATAAAGAGGGAAGGGTTCTTTCTATTGAAGAAAAACCAGCAGAGCCACGGTCAAATTATGCTGTACCGGGGTTATACTTCTATGATAATGATGTGATCGGCATTGCAAAAAAACTGAAGCCATCCCCCCGGGGCGAACTGGAAATCACCGATCTGAATATAGAGTATCTCAAGCAAGGAAAGCTCCAGGTGATGCTGTTTGGCAGGGGAATGGCCTGGCTTGATGCAGGGACACATTATTCGCTTCTGGAGGCGTCTAATTTTATTGAGGCGATTCAGAAGAGACAGGGCCTGTATGTCGCCTGTATTGAGGAGATTGCGTTCAAATTGGGGTATATTACCGGGAATCAGGTAAAGAACCTTGCATCCGGTCTCCGTAATACCGAATATGGCAGGTACCTGGAGGATCTGGCTGATGGATCCCCGTACCGCATGTCAGGGGAGATCCCATGACAGGTAAATTTTCCAGGCATCCTTTAAAACTGCCGGAAATCACCCTGATAAAACCGGTAATATTCAGAGATACGAGAGGGTTTTTTCTTGAGTCCTATAATAAATCTGAATTCGAAAAAATTGGGATCATCACCAACTATGTTCAGGATAATCATTCATGTTCTGAAAAAGGGGTAATCAGAGGGCTGCATTTCCAGAGCGTGCACCCTCAGGAGAAACTGATCAGGGTGGTGAGCGGGTCTGTCTATGATGTTGTTGTTGACATCCGTAAAGGATCTCCCCATTTCGGGATGTATGTCGGCGTATATCTTTCCGATAAAGATATGACAATGATCCATATCCCGGCAGGATTTGCCCATGGATTCCTTTCGATGGAAGCCAATACTCATGTTCATTATAAAACATCAGAATTTTATTATCCTGAACATGATTCCGGTATTCGCTGGAATGACCCGGACATTGGGATCAACTGGCCGCTGGATGAAAGTGGGATCGGGGAACCAATCATATCAGAAAAAGACAGCAATCTTCCCAGATTGAGAGATATGAAATCTCCTTTTTCTTTTGAGGGAACCAAACGATAGCTATGCAGGTAGTGATTACCGGTGCCGGAGGCCAGCTTGGGCAGGATATGATTCTTGCAGGTCAAAGGAAGGGTTTGGTTGTTCACGCGGCAGATTCCTGCCAACTTGACATCACCGATTATCAAGCAGTAAAGCAGTACCTGATACAGCACCGGTGTGATCTGCTTATCAATTGTGCAGCGTATAATGCCGTCGATCAAGCGGAAGAAGACTGGAAGACCGCATTTCGTGTCAATGGTCTTGGGGTGAGGAACCTTGTCCAGGCTGTCAATGAATGCGGCGGAACGCTTGTGCACTATTCAACCGATTTTGTTTTTGACGGTGAGGGAAAGCGGCCATATACCATTGCTGATACACCTTGCCCGATCAACCGGTATGGAGAGAGTAAATTACTTGGGGAACAGTATGTGCGTGACCTCTCCGACAGATACTACCTGATAAGAGTGAGCTGGGTCTTTGGAAAAGGAAATGTAAATTTTGCAAAGAAAGTAATTGAATGGAGCAAAACCGGCAAAGAACTTCACATCGTTGACGATCAGGTATCATCCCCCACGTATACAAAGGATCTGGCTGATGCAACCCTCGACCTCGTGGACACCGGCATGTATGGACTATACCACATCACAAATACAGGCTTCTGTTCCCGGTACGAATGGGCAGCACTCATCCTGGCACAGATCGGGTGGCAGGGGACGATACACCCGGTTTCATCAGATGAGTTCCCTGCGCCGGCGAGGAGACCACGGTTTTCCGTGCTCGACAATTTTGGCTCTCCCGAAATTCTTGGATACAGCCTCCCGGACTGGAGGGATGCAACCAGCCGGTTCCTTCATGCAGAGGACTCCAAATGAAAAAGAACCTGATGATAACAGGTTGTGCAGGGTTTATCGGGAGTAATTTTATCTGTCATTATCTGGAAAACCACCCGGACCGGACTGTTATCGGCTATGACATGCTCACGTATGCCGGAAATCCGGATAACTTCTCCTACATCCCAAAAGAGCATAAAGACCGGTTTATCTTTATCAGGGGGGATATTTGCAATCCAGATCTTGTAACCACCGTGTTTCACAAATACGATATTAACGGGGTGATTAATTTTGCTGCAGAAAGTCATGTTGACCGTTCTATCAAAGATCCCCAGGTGTTTTTGAAATCAAATATTCTCGGCACCTGTGTGCTCCTTGATGCTGCCAGGAACTTCTGGCAGGAGCAGAACTCTTTTGACGACACAACGCGATTTCTCCAGGTATCTACGGACGAAGTATATGGATCTTTAGGACCATCCGGTTTTTTTACCGAAGATACCCCGCTTGATCCTCACAGCCCTTACTCCGCGAGCAAGGCATCGGCAGACCTGATGGCCTCATCATACCATGATACATATGGCTTACCTGTTCTGATCACCCGGTGCTCGAATAACTACGGACCGTTCCAGTTCCCGGAAAAGCTGATCCCCTTGTCGATAACCCGTGCACTGAATCACCAGACAGTCCCCATCTATGGGGACGGAAGACAGATACGGGACTGGTTGTATGTCAGGGATCACTGCAGGGCAATCGACCTCGTCTACGAGAAAGGAAGGTGTGGTGAGGTGTATAACATCGGAGGCAATAACGAGATAGAAAATATCGAACTGATACAGCTCCTTTTAGCGATGCTAAGAGAGGAGACCGGTGATGACGAAATCGATGAAACCCTGATTCAGCATGTGACCGACAGGCCCGGGCATGATCGCCGGTATGCAATTGATTCTGGAAAAATTAAGCGTGAATTGGGTTGGACTCCAGGGACACGATTTACAGATGGCTTAAGAATGACCGTAAGGTGGTATTTAAAAAATAAAGCATGGCTGGCCCGCATCAGATCAGGTGGTTAATATCCCACCTATAAACGATTATCTGGCGGGATGGAATGGATGAATCCAGTTGGTGTCCGGTGATCGTCCCTAGTTTGGGGTGGATGATCCGACCATCATTCATCGATCCGATTAAAATTCATAAAATAGAAAAATTATAATGTAATAAAAATTTAAAAACCCTACAATGTACCTCTCACCCTATGATTATTTTTCTGAGATGAGTCCGTATATGTCTCAACTCCTGATATCCAGGTCGAATTTTTCCGAGATTCAGTCATTAGCAATGAAATTTCCGGAAAATCTGACCAGAGTGACCGGGGTTGAATGCCACCTCGGCATGAATGCGCCACATGCAGACTGGGGCTTTGAGATCCTCAATAGAGAAGACTCGAAATTACTTCTGGCACATTTTATCAGGGATGAGATAGCGGCCGGATCCTTTTTTCAGGGGAGGGCATGGCATAATATCGGGGCCTTTTCAGCGCTCTGGAATGATACCGGTTCGGTACTTTTTGAAAATATCCGGGCAGTGTGGTTCGAATTTGACACCACTAATCAACCGGGGATTGTTCCAATACCCTGCGTTTTCCTCGTTCCGGCATATACTTTGAAGGAGGAGTTTCTTTCTTCGAATGAATGGCTACTAGAAACAGCGATTCCGGTATTGACCGGAGCTGACTGTCCTGGAGAGATAAAAGAAACATTCGTTCGATGTATCGAAAAGCTTCCCTTTGGATCATCGCTGTTCATCATAGGACTAATGTTTCAACGAAAATCCCGGAAAATCAGGTTATCAATAAAATTCGATGACCCTCTCAATATCCTTCACTATCTCAACGATATTGGATGGCCGGGTGAAAAAAGGTCCCTCTCATTGCTTATTGATGACATGATTCAATGCAATGTGAACCGTTTTATTCTGGATCTCGATATCGGGGAAAAGATAAGCCCGTTGCTCGGTCTTGAGTGTTCATTCTGTCCGACAAACTACCACAAAGAGCATAAATGGAGCGACTTACTCCATAAGCTTATCGAAAAGGGCTTGATTTCCCACGGTGAATGCGATGCCGTACTTTCCTATCCGGGTTCTGATTTCAGTCCCTGCCCCTCCTGGATTGGGATTGATAATCCCCGGGATACAGCGCAAATCCGGTCTCCTGTATTAATCCGTTACATTTCCCACCTCAAATTTGTTCACAATCCCTCGGAACCATTGGCAGTCAAAGCGTACATCGGGATTCGGCAGATGGATCCTGAAGTGGAAGTATGTAATGATCCTTTACTGGTCAGGACCTGAACTACGTAAAATCCATTGCCCGTGTACCGATATATTCGTTTCAGAAAACAGGTAATCCTGTTCCTTTCATGCTTTTTCCGGGCATTCTTTCCGGAAGACCGAGATCTCGTTCTTTAAAAAAAGTAGAGGCATGGTTTTCTTATATGATCACGGGGATACTTTCATCGGGATACAGTGATCATGGCGGAAATAAAATGTGAAATATTCAAACTCCCGAAAATTACCGATTACCGGGGGAATATCACCTTCATTGAAGGACAAAGACATATTCCATTTATGATTAAAAGGGTGTATTATCTCTATGATGTTCCCGGGGGAGAAGCCCGGGGAGGTCATGCCCACCGCCAGCTTGAGCAGTTTATCATATCAGCGAGCGGAAGTTTCGATGTCATCACCCATGATGGGAGTGAGCAGACCAGATTTCATCTCAACCGACCTTACTACGGCCTCTATATTCCTTCTATGACCTGGCGTGAGCTTGAAAATTTTTCTTCAGGTTCGGTATGTTTAGTCCTGGCATCAGAATACTTTGACCAGGCCGATTATATACGTGATTTTGATGAATTTGTTGAAGAAGCCCGTCCAGGGAGAACCAGGGTGTAAATAACAACAAAATAATTGCCTTTGTAATATCAGGAGTTTCTCACTATAAACAACGACCCCTGATATATCAGAAGGTCGGAAGATGGAAATCCAGGTAAAATGTGGATTCATAACTATGGGATTCACTCGTCTCCGAACACAGGTGGTTTAATCATTTTTTATCACCCATAATCATGCAGACATGGACATGGATTATCACTCCCGGTTATTGTCGTGTATTCAGAGGTCCCTTACCTATCTTTCCGACAGCCAGCTTGAATATGGTGAATTCCGCACATATATTTCCAAAGATCCTGAGTTGGAGGTCTGCTGGTTTGATAGTTCTCCTTTTGTAACATCCCAGGTTCTTTATTCACTCTCCTTCTTTGATAACCAAATTAACAAAAAAATGAGAGAGAAGGGAATAAATTTTTTAAAAGATGAGATGAACGAAAAGGGATTATGGCAGTACTGGACGAAAAGGCATCACAGTAAAATGATTCCTGATATTGATGATACATGCTGTGCCTCCTTCGTTGTAATGAAAGCCTTTCCGGATATCCCTTCTCTTAACACCAGCATAATTTTGGAGAACAGGACGAAAGAAGGTCTATTTAAAACATGGATACGTGACCCGTCTTACGAACGAAATGATATCGATAGCGTGGTTAATGCCAATGTTTTATTTTACCTTGGCGAGAGGGAAGAGACATCTGCTGCATGCAAATTTATAATTCAATGTTTAATGACGGACATGGAGCAGGGCACCTATAAATATTATGTAAATAAGCTTTCTCTTTATTATGCCGTGTCCCGTGCATACTTCAATGGAATAAATTCATTTGGTATTTTAACGCCGGCCCTGATTGATAAAATCATTCGATTGCAGAAAGAGGACGGCTCTTTTGGAAATGAACTTTTGACCGGACTTGCCCTCTGTGTCCTTCTAAATACTGGATTTCAGGGAGAAGCGGTTATGGAGCAAGCAATTTATTACCTCCTGTCACAGCAAAATATTGATGGTTCCTTCCGGAGGATTGCGTTCTACCAATGGCCTGAAACTCCTTCAGAAATACTATACTGGTTTGGCTCGGAAGAATTGACCACGTCAATCTGTCTGGAAGCTCTTGCCCGGTATTCTGAAAAGGTTGCTAGGGCTTCTGATTGACACTGGTCTTCTTTGGCTACATTAATCCTAGGGTACGGGACTCTAGATCTGCTACCTTACAATTTTTAAAGAATAGCAATTATCCGGCTGGTAATAACCCGAACGGTTATTAACAATGATTTTGAGAGAGAATTTATGTTCTCCCACAGGTATCATATTTGAGGGAATAATTGCCAAAAATCCTGAATATTCAAGTGCATCATTGCCGAAATGCCTGGCCACATCGGTTCTTCTTAGAGAATAGTACGTCTGAAAAACTTGACCATTACTAAAAACAATTTCTACGGTATCTGCAGGTGTGCCTGAAAGGTAATCGATAGCCCATCCTACAATTATTACCTCCTGATCCTCTGATATTATTATACCATGAGAGTAAGTCGGTGGGTCCAGTCCGTTAATCCGATCAACACTAAATGCAGTTATTCCTGATTTTTTATTGAGGATATGAGGCTGGGCAGGTAATCCATTCGTCCTCAGGTGGGAGCCTGTCGCATCCTCAGCATGGCTATAAAAAGAGATTATTGCTTTATGGACCTCCTCTATCGGAACAACATAGTTTTGCTGGTATTCATAGACGTTGTCAGAGGTTATGGCCGGGCCAGAAACAACTATTGTATCTTGCCCGAGGATATCACTTACGAGAGAGTCAAATGGAAATTTTTGACATAAGAATAAGAGTTTTACGGTTTGTGGTGCAAAGATTATATTTGTCATCCCTGCACCGTGGGGACCGGCAATAATTTCTGCACCTGCAAAGAGCTCCAGTTGCTCGTGGAATGTGATCTTTTCAGGGGCTACGATCTGAAATCCATGTCTCCTGAAAAGATTCTCAATTTCAGTCTCATTCAGTAGCACCCGGTAGTGTGCCGTTTTGCGGGTCACATATATTTTTTTTCCTCCTTCAGAGTTCCGTATCCTTTCATTTACTTTGAATCTGTTGCGCAAAAAGAAAAGTGCACGGGGGGATATTCCAACATCCGTGGACTTACTAATCTCTCCCTTTTTCACATTTTTTGCAACAAATGATAAATTCGAGGGTATCACTAATCTTCTGACAAAATATCTCTTACCATATTCAACCGGTATAATCGCACGGTTAGATTTGTTACAATACCTCAATGCTTCAATCAGATTTGGATGTAATCCCTCATCAATGATCAGGGGAAAATCCCTGTATTCAGGAAATTGGTCGATTGCCCAGAAACGCGATAAATAATCAACTAACCAGTGATAATAATTATTACTACCGGGGCCCGAGAGGAGAATACCTTCAATAATGTCTTCTCCCCAACTTTTTTGGAAGTCACACTGGAGAGCGGATCTGTAATTGCCAGTGAAGATATGTTCATTCTGATCGAAATTGAACCGATCCCACTCTTCGTGGAGATATTCATCCCACAGTACCACATTCTTTTCGATAAGAACTTGTGTGTGACCTCCGGTGATAACAGCGTCGTGGATTTCTGCAATATATGCTTCGGGAATAAATGCCTCGCCAAGTATGGCAGGTACATCGCTCAGACATGAATCCCGTGAAGCGGTAATAGCTCTTGAGGAGGGCCCTTCCAGATGATGGAAAGGCAGATCGTTCTCCCTGCACCATGACTTCACACTCGACACAGTGCAAATCGAAGGAATTTTATCCGAAATATTGTTACCAAGAACTGCTTGATCCATTCGGAAATATTCGTTCGCTTTCTCAAGGTTTCCCTCGTTGAGTGCATCCAGACAAAGCTTTGCATACTGTCTCTCCTGATCTCGTGTAACCAATACTTCAGGAACAGATGCACAGATACCGGGAGAAATATCCTCAAACCAGACAGACTCTTGCTGGATCAAGGTAATTATGAGAGAATATTTTCCCTCTTTTTTGGGTGATTCCAGGAACATCTTTTCTGTTGAAACTTCCCCGGGGGAAAGGCGCCGGACAAGAGGTGTCCGCTCACCGTTGAAGATAAAAAATGTCCCGGAGGCATCCAACCAGTGGTAAGAAATGTATACGGGAAACGGCGGAAGAGAGTCGATTTCCGATGTACTTCCATTTTCAATGACTATAGGGATTTTCACCTTTTCCCCTGTCTGAAGTCGAAGGCTCCCATGCGGACAGGTGAGTGAAATCCCTTTCAGATGCTCGGGTTTGACCCGATCCATTCTATGAACCCCATGATGACAAATCTCCTGACATTGTTTAATCCAGAACCCATCTGTCTATACGGATCATCTGGTTATCGTTTCATTTCCTTTGGTAGCTCGCGTATCCTCGCAGGTGAGCCCATTGCGAGGACCCCTGGTGGCACATCTCTAGTGACGACAGAACCAGCAGCAACCGCAGCCCCCTTCCCTATGGTTATGCCCGGGAGTACGATGGCAACTGCTCCGATAACTGCGTTTTCCTCGATTACCGGTCCTCGTAGTTCAGATTTCCGGTCCGGCGGATACCGATCATTGAGCAGGGTTGCCTTTGGCCCAATAAAAGCGCCATCACGAATCGTTGTGTACGCACCGATACCAGTCATTGACTGGAGGGTAACATTATTTCCAATACTGCAGTTACCCTCAATAGCAACACCGTTGCCAACAACGGTATTGTCTCCAATTCTTGTTTTCTCACGGATTATGATGTTATGTCCGGACCGGAAGTTGTCCCCGATAACAACATCACAATATATGACTGCGCCGGATCTGATTATCGCGTTCCTGCCAATCACTGTTCCGGGATAATCCTGCTTATCAATACAGTCCAGTGAAGGAAATCCAAGAGATACAGGCTCAAAAATTTTTGCCCCTTCTCCAATTGAATTTTTCCCGTATTCGATCATTATGCTCTCACCTTTTTCCCCAAGTAAGATCGTTTAGCTTCGACATGCAATATAATACTACACAATGACTAAAAATCAAGTTATGCACGTTATTTTGGCACTTCCTGTTGTATCGGGGGGTCAATTCCGAATTCTGATTCGCATATGCTCCCACCAATAGCCATCAGAATTGTTCCGGGGATACTATGCTGGAAAAATACCAATCGAAAAATCACTGAACTTCGTCCCTTTTTTCACAATAATTAAGAGCCGGCACATGATACACTGACTATCCACTGGAAAATTTGTGCCTTTTATTTCCTAGTTAGGGATAAACGATGTCCGGCATGAAGAATGCAACAATTAATGCGATTTCCCCCCAATCTTGTGATCAGAAGTAAATCCTTATGGAAAAGATACCCGTTTCCCGGCCATCCATCGGAAAGGAAGAACTTACGGCAATCGATTCAGTTTTTAAAACCGGCTGGCTTGGCATGGGAGAGAAGGTAATGAAATTTGAAGAAGATCTCTGCCGTTATCTTCAGTCGAGCCATGTAATTTGCACGAATTCCTGTACCGCCGCGTTGCATGTTGCTCTCTCCACGTTGAACCTCAAGAAAAATGAAGAAGTCATTGTCCCGTCTTTTACCTATATAGCGACAATACAGGCGATACGAGCTGCAGGCGGTACACCGGTATTCTGTGATATCAGATCGGATGACCTGAATATGGATCCTGAAGACGCTGAATGTAAAGTGACCAATAAAACGCGAGCGATTTTACCGGTTCATTACAGGGGTTTTCCGTGTGATCTTGATGAAATCCAACGGATAGCGAACAATAACAATCTTCTTGTCGTGGAAGATGCGGCGCATGCCTTCGGTTCATCGTATAAAGGGAAAAAAATCGGATCTTTTAACCATTTAACCTGCTTCAGTTTCGACCCGATAAAAAACATCACCTGTGGGACGGGGGGGGCGATTGCGTTTCAGGATGATTCTTTGATTGATCTCATTTCACAGCGAAGATATCTGGGTATTGACAAGGATCCATGGACTAGGCATCAGAATGAGGAGGGTTGGTTCTATGATGTAGTCGGGGATGGATACCGGTATCATATGAGTGATATTAATGCCGCAATCGGTCTGGTCCAGCTATCAAGGTTCAATTCGATGAATGAGAGGAAGAGAGAAGTCGCGATGAGATATGATGAGGCATTCGGCGAGATTTCCGGTATTCAGCTGTTGCGAAACAATGACTACCAGGATATTGGTCTGTTTCTCTATACGCTGCTCATCAAAAAAAACCGAAATAAACTGATTGATCACCTTCATCGCCAAGGAATCGGCAGCAGTATTCACCATATCCCTGTCCATCAGTTCTCTCTCTATCGAACCAATACGTGGCATCTGCCGGTGACTGAACGTATTTATAATCAGGTACTGAGTCTGCCACTCTTTGCGGATATAACCAATGAACAGGTGGAACGGGTTATCCGGGTCGTGAAAGAGGCATTACAATAAGTTTATGCATCTACCCTTCATTATCTCCTGTTTGGCCTCTATATTCCTCCTATGTCTTAGCTCAAAGTGAAATTTTTCCTTGTTCAGGGGGTCTGGTTTTTACATCATAGTTAGATCCGAATGAAAATTTCCTTGATTTCGGTCAATTTATCGAGGAATTCACTAATCAGACAAATACACTGGAACACGTTCTTGCTAATAATTTTTCCGAAATAATCGTCATTATCAATACAATCCAAAAAAGGGACCACTGGAACAACCAGTTCAAAAATTTTTTCTCCTAACGCAGGCTAGATTTTTCCTATGTCCGATATGATAATATCGCATCGTTTCTGGTACATAATCGTCTTGGATTCGGATTCATAATATTAGTACTGCACAATGAAAACACCAATAGTTCCCTGATCATCCAAAACGGAGAATCCGAAATGGTAAGGCATTCCCATGGAAAAACAGACGAAACGCTTATTGGTCTTATAAAATGAAGGTACTTCAACATATTGATTCAAATTCGGGAAGACATATGAATCAGCCTTATTCATACAGGTAGTTACGGATGATATCCTTTATTGACCTGAAAAAAGAGAGTCAGGAGATCAGTGAAGAGATTAGAGCTGCATTCCGGTGCGTTCAGGAGAGGGGATGGTATGTTCTTGGCGATGAACTCCTGGCTTTTGAGAAGGATTATGCACAGTATACTGGCACTCAGTTTTGTATCGGGGTTAATTCAGGTTCTGATGCACTCGTCCTCGCCCTCAAAGCTATCGGTATCAGCCCGGGAGATGAAGTAATACTTCCATCACATACATTCGTTGCAACTGCTGATGCTGTTGTGAGAAATGGGGCAATACCGGTATTTGCTGATATCGATCCGGAGACCTACTGTATTGATCCCAATGCAGTCGCATCGATGGTTACACCCAGGACAAAGGCAATAATCCCTGTACACCTCTACGGTCATCCCGCCGACATGGACCCTCTTATCAAAATCGCAGACGAACACAATATCCACCTTATCGAAGATGCATGCCAGGCTCATGGGTCAGAATACCGATCAAGAAAAGCAGGTAGCATGGGGATAATCGGGTGTTTCAGCTTCTACCCTGGAAAAAATCTTGGAGCGTATGGTGATGCTGGCTGCATTGTCACCAGCGACAAAAAGATAGATGAAAAGATCCGCATGGAGAGAAACTACGGCCAGAAAACAAAATATCAGCATACCTGTATTGGTATGAACAGCCGAATGGACGAGATCCAGGCTGCAGTTCTCCGTGTGAAACTGAAATACCTGGACAGATGGAACGAGAAAAGGAGGCGTTTTGCTTCACTCTATGATGACTTGTTAGCCGGGTGCAGCGTGATCAGACCCATTGAGAGGGAGTACGCACGACATGTGTATCACCTGTATGTAATAAGATCAAAGAAACGGGATATTCTCAATTCCTATCTTAAAAAGAAGGGCATTGAGACGGGAATACATTATCCGATCCCTGTTCATCAGCAGAAGGCGTACCGCGGAAGAGGTTACTATAAAGACCTTAAAGTAACAGAGTCGGTTTCGGGCGAGGTCCTCTCCCTCCCCCTTCACCCATGGATGGATGATGAAGAAGTCCGGTATATCGCACAGATGATAAAAAAATGCCTCTGATCAGTGCTCTCATGCCCTCCTATAATCACGCAGCGTATATTGGAGAGGCAATTGCCAGTGTTCTTTCCCAGTCGGTCCGGGATATTGAGCTCATCATCATCGATGACGCATCTACCGATGGATCTGCTCGGATAATCGATGACTGGCGCCGAAAAGACGAAAGGATCACGGTGGTCATTCATCAGGTCAATCAGGGGATCGCCCGGACGATCAACGAAGGTTGCCGAATTGCAAAGGGAAAGTACATCGCATTCATCGCTTCTGATGATGTCTGGATTCCTGATAAACTGGAAAAACAACTCCAGGTCCTTCGTGGCGATGAAAATCTGATCGTCTGGTCGGAGGGCCTCATTATCGAAGAAAATGGATCCCTTACAGGAGAGACTTTTTCCCGTTATCATCATGCCGAAAATAAAAAGAAGACGGGCAATATTTTTGATGAACTCCTTACAGGCAACTTCATTTTCGGATCCAGCATGATCTTCAAACGGGAGAACATCGCAACAATCCAATTTAATGAAGATCTCAAATATCTGAATGATTTTCAGTTTAATGTCGACCTTGCGAATTTATACCACTATGCGTACATCGAAGAGCCCCTGGCACAATACCGTATCCATCGAAGGAATACCATTGCTGCGGATTTTGAGGGTCATTATCATGATTATCCGATCCTGGGGGGATATTTTCTCGAGCGATATGGCGATGTTATCAAAAACAGCATAAAAGTCAAGATATTCCTTGCGTCGGTTGAACATGTGAAAAAGATAGTCAGCATAAGGGAAGAGAAGATCGGGGTGATCAAAGAATACGCCGAATCTCTCGAAAAAGCCATGCAAAGAAGAGATGTCGAGGTTGCGGACCTGACCGGCCAGATGATTACGATAACTGAGCACGCAAAATCTCTCGAGAATACCATTCACCAGAAGGATGCCGAGATAGACAACGTCACTTCCTATTCACGTTCGCTTGAAGAGGCAGTACATCTGAAGGATGCCGAGATAGACAACGTCACTTCCTATTCACGTTCGCTTGAAGAGGCATTACACGTGAAGGATGCCGAGCTTAGTACTATCACAAGCTATGCTCGTTCGCTTGAAGACGCAGTACATCAGAGAGACTATACAATCGGTGAACTCAACATACAAATCCAGCGGCTCACCGAATATTCACTTTCACTGGAAAATCAGATGAGTGCTATGAAAAGGAGTATTTTTATCTGGCTCAAGATGCGGAAACAAGCATAATT
>JAJFVA010000025.1 GCA_021371995.1 Methanoregulaceae archaeon
CTGAGGTCGGATAGTATATGGCTGATACTCATGAAAAAGACAAAGTGATCTTCGCTGCAACGATGGCTGCAACGTTCGAGCCCGAGTCGATGACCAACGACAAGCTCGAGGCAGCCACGAAAGGGCACGGGGCACTCGTCATCCCGGTCTTTGCGGCAGCAAATTCCCTTGCGGAGGATATCTTCTGCCCGATCGGCGGGCCCGAGATGGCGCTGATGAGCCGTATGACCGTAGTGGACGCCTCGGCAGGAGAACTCCCGCTTGACATGGTGATCGACAAGGCAGTCAAGGCCGCGATGCGAGCCGGGGCTATCCCGGAGAACGCTGCCCTGATCACTGCAGCCCTCTCCTACTTTTCCGGGTCGTGTGCCCGATCCGGGGTCCCGCTCGGGAACAGGAAACTCGGGGCGATCGCCCGGATGCATGCCGGTGCCCCGCGGACGAGTGCGATTGCCCTCGTGACCGGTAAATTCACGCACCGGATCCCGGCATTTCCCGCCTACCTGGCGGTGTATGAAGCCCTGATGGACAAGAAACTGACAAAGGTCGATGGTGCCATGCTCCCGCCTTTTATTGCCGGGGGGGCGGTATACGGTCATTCTGCGCTCGGGGAAGATTTTAACATCCCCGAACTTGCCTATAATGCCGCGAAGGTCGGGACCGAGGCAATGATGAGGAGCATGGAAGGCGCCGGGATCACCCCCTACGCCCTCTGGCCTGCCCTGATAGGGGCCACGGTTGCAATGGAGATCGTCCATCCTGATGCATTGCTCGGGGAAGAGTTTGGCAAGTTCGGGAAGGTCGACTCCGCCACCCTCGCCGGAAGGGGATCGAGGGATGCGGCAAAACTCCCGGAAAAGCTCCATATGCGGGGCACCCACGAGGAGTTCCAGACTGACAAGGTAATTGGCGACTTCGGGCTGATCCTGAAAGATATCGGGGGTCCTTCGGTTATCGGTTCAATGGCCCTCTCCGAGATTTTTGCCGGGTTTGAGGAGGCCGCGATGATCGGTGCAGGGTTCTCGGGAGGACCGGTCAACCCCCCGCTCGGCCACCTTGAGGGAGACTGCGTCCCGGCAATGCGCCTCTTACTCGTGAATAACGGTGATATCTTTGCGGTAGCCGATGCGATACGCGAGTATAAGGAGAACTCGTTCATCGATCCGGAGATGGCACTCTGCGGCCTGAACACCATCGCCCGGAAAGCCGAGCAGGTGACGAGAGGCTCGATCACCAAGGCGTGCATCCTTGCTTCCGAAGGGGTTCGCGACCGGGCAATCTACCGGCGTGCAGCACACACCTATGACCTCATGAAGGCCGGAAAGAGTGTCGGGGAGGCATGCCGGATTCTCGATGAGGAGCGAAAGGCATACGTTGAGCAGAGGGGCTCGCAGATCCTCTCGGGTTTTACCGGGAAAAAAATTCAGCTCACCTTCACCTCCATCAAACCCCATGGTCGCCGGACCGACAAGTTCACGGCGAAGTATTGGGGTTTTGACGCCAATGCCTCGTATGATATTGATATCGACGGAAAAAAATATCATGTTGAAAATCTCTCGGGAAAAGAGGTCCCCGCTTTTGCGCTGGAAGGAAAGAACAGGGACAACCCGGACTGGGGAACTGCGCTTTTTGCCGGCGCCGTTCTCGTCCAGGAACTCCAGTATATCGGGCACACCATCATCAATGTCACCGTCCCGGCGGCAGTGGCCACGCTTCTTGGTACCGATCCAACAAAAGCAGCAGCAGATGCAGAGGAAGGTGCCTACCTGACCCGGGCGATACCGGGAGCAGGAGAGACCGCAGGAAAGGTGGCCACTCTTGCACGACATGTGTACGATAAGATCAACCAGCCGTTCCCGTGAACGGGAGAATCTCGGGAATATCGACACCTGAATGACAGGGTGCAGGATATGCCAGATTTTTATGCGAGGGGGAAGGCCAAAGGCGTAAAGGGGGGCCCTCATCTCCCCTATTTTTGTTCTGTCATTGCCGGTGATTCGTGGGAACGAATCGATATCGCTCCCTTTTTTATACCTTTCCTGAGATATGGTACATGAATGACTTCCGGACACGAGGGAAAGGATACTAGTGATGCCTGCCAGCCTTACACGCCAGGATCCACAACTATCAGGGCAATCACGTTTTCCGGCAGGTGGCTTTTTACCCTGGCGGTGATCGGGACAGCAATTATCTCGATATATCTCTTCGTGGTTGGTTTTATCATCGTTTTTTCTTCGATCGTAAGTTCCCTGGCCGCCCCCCAGTTCGATATGCACACACTAAACGAGTTATTGGCAATCTTCATGAAGATTATCGATATCTTCCTCGTGGCCACCGTCTTCTACATCATTGCACTCGGGTTCTATGAGCTGTTTATTGCCAAGGCTCCGCTTCCCGGGTGGCTGAAGATATGTAATCTCGATGATCTCAAGGATAAGCTCCTCGGCCTGGTCGTCATCGCCCTCGCAGTGGTCCTGCTCGGCGAAGCGCTGACATGGGACGGCAATGCCGATATTCTCTCTTTTGGCATCGCTGTGGCGGCGGGAATTGCTGCGATATCCACATATTTCTGGGTGAAGCGTTAAATCCCTTTTTTACAGCCATCATCTTCTTGCTATACCCCGGATCAAATCTGGTCCATTCGCCTTTCCTGGTTTCCTCTTGTGGAGTTGAACCACCTTTTATACCCGCAGGATTATTGGCCATGAAGAAAAACCCTGTATCATGGCATCCTACTGCATGCTCTGTACGACAGGCTCGTGGAAGTTCCCGCTCACCCTTGGGGTCATCGGGCTTCTTATCGGGGGATTATTCTTTCTTTTCCCTGATCTCTCCCTTACCCTGGTGATCTACCTCTTTGCAGTGATCGCCCTGCTCATAGGGATAATCCTGCTCGTGGCTGCAGTGTTTCTCGCGAAGGGGAGCGGGGGATTTTTCGCAGTTCCGCTCATTTTAGGGGTAATTGCCGTAATCCTTGCCGTGTATTCGTTCCTCAACCCTGAAAGCACTGCAACGTTTATTGCAATTGTGATCGGGGCGGGATGCATCATTGCAGGATTGATCGGGGCATTTACTGCCCTCTTCCAGCCTGCCCCCGCCATCAGGAGGGCCCTTCTTGTCGCGGGCGGTTTTCTCCTTGCCGGGCTTGGAATGGTGATCCTTATCTATCTCCAGCGTTCGGTGGTTCTCATCTTCCAGCTGCTGGGTGCATTTCTCCTGGTCGCCGGGGCAGTTGCTATTATCGGTGCAGTTGTGTTGTGGTGGCGGGGACGATCCTGCGAACCCTGCGTGATTGATGCGGAATTCAGGGAAGGGTAAGGATACCCGCTTTCCCGATAGTGACAAGTGTATTGAGATGGATCAGACCATATCATCGGACAATACCAGGAACTATACCGGGATATGACCGGGGCGGAAGGTAAAACGGGTCTCTCTTTTGCCCCGCCACAATTTTCCCTCCCTTATTTCATCCGATGATAATGGAAGCCCCTTCTGCAATGATTATGATCAGGAGCGAGGCGAGGAAAAAACCGGTGACCGTGAAGATCACCGAAGGAATCCGGTCCCACCGGAGAATCCAGGCAATTGCCGGCGTGCCATAGAGCCCGATTCCCGGTATCCATGCGATCAATATGCAGGATACCGGGCCATAGCGATGAAGGGACTGGTGCTCCTGCATATTCTTCTCGATGCGGGCAATCCAGCGGCTCACCCGATCGGACGTGAGGGCAAAGGTCTGGAGAGACTCCCATATGGCAAGGCAGATCCCAAACGCAAAAACGGTCATGATCGAGAGAACTACCCAGGGATCGAAGTCGAGGATCACACCGACCGGGGCGGCGAGTGCCTGGAAGACGGCAATGGAACCAATAAAGGAGAGCACTGAGGTGAGGGGAATACCGAGAAGCACTCCAATCATCAGCGGGATGCCGATCGCGATGAGGAACACGGATGCAAGGATCTTCCCGATCTGAACCTCAACAAGAACACTCTTTTTCTGTTCCATGGATTGCTCAAAGGTTGCTTTTGGTGAATATATAACCCGCCTCAGGAGGATTGCGGGAATGGAGGCGGCAGGAGTTCCTGGTACGGTTACGATTTCCTGACAATACCTGGTCGCTGAACTGAACAGTAGCAGGTATCCCCCATGACAAGCAATATCCATGGCATTTAAAAATACTCGGAACGACCTCTTCACCCTCATCGTTATCTTTCTTATTCTGCTAATGGTATTTGTGGTCTATTTCCCGCTTGCAAGCCCGATTATTCTTGGGATGACCCTTGCCGTAGTGGTCTACCCCCTCCACCGGTGGGTCTGCCAGCGGATGACGGAGGCCACATCGGGCCGTTCTTCCTCGCCCTCTTCATCTCCTCATACGGACTCCTCATCGGACTGATGAAGATGGTAAGGGAAACCGGAGACATTACCGAATAATTTTTTTGCATGACTTATCTGGTTCACTCTGCTCTTTTCACTCTGTGACAGGATTCACCAAAAAAAATATGATCCTCTGTGATCAATCCGGCGGCTCTTTATATTCCTGTGATGAGGAGTACTGCATGCCGATCGAGTTCTGGCCCCTTGCCCCGGCAGTAGCAGGAATAGTGGTCTCCGGTTGTGGGCTTCTCCTGAAAGACCCCGAGATCTCGGTAAAAGGGCTCTCCCTCTCTTCCGCAAGCATGAGTAGTCTCGGACTTGATGTCAGAGTAGGGGTGGAGAACAGGAACCCTGTCGGGATCACTCTTAAAAGTCTCTCGTTTGATATTTACTACAAGGATGGAGAGGAATGGGTTTTTCTTTCCCACGGGGAGCAGCAAGGGATCGTAATCCAGTCGGGCTCAAATGAAATAGACATCCCGGTACAGGTGAGAAATACCGGTATCATCGGATCGCTTGCAAAGCTCATCATGAAGGGAGAGGTTACCCTGCAGATAAGGGGTGTCGCATCTCCCGAGATATTCGGCATCTCACGGGGCGTTCCTTTTACCGAGACCCGGACGATCCCGCTCAGTATACTTAAGTAGATCGGAGTTGGAATTCCGCCTGTTCCTGGAAATATTCCGTCGCAATAGCGCCGGAGCGTATTAATAGTACGCGGCAATATATACGATCCCAGCATGAGCCTTCGGAAGATCCTTGCCGGCACCATCCCGGATGATAAGCTTGCCCTTGTATCGGACCGGTACGAGATCATCGGGGACATTGCGATTATCGACATTCCCAGCGGGCTCGAGGCATACAAGGAAGATATCGCTCTTGCCCTCGTGTCGCAACGGCGGAATACCCGGACGGTGCTCCGGAAGACCGGCAAACGGGAAGGGGATGAACGGGTTGCCGCCTACGAGGTCCTGATTGGGGCCGGTACCTCGACCGAGCACCGCGAGTTCGGGTACCAGTACCGGCTGGATGTGGCGACGGTCTTTTTCAACAGCCGTCTTGCAACCGAACGGATGCGGGTGGCAGAAAAGATTGCTCCCGGGGAACGGGTGCTCGTTCCGTTCTGCGGCGTTGGGCCCTTTGTAGTGCCGGCGGCAGCAAAGGGGGCGGATGTGGTGGCTGTCGAACAAAACCCGGACGCGTTCGAATGGCTCTCCGTGAACCTCGAACTGAACCATATCTCTGTCCGGGTGAAGGCTTTCTGCGATGACGCATTCCGTATCCCTGAACTGGTCAGCCCGGGATTTGACCGGGTGATATGCCCGACACCCTACGGGCTCGACACAATTCTTGACCTCCTTGCCGGCATGACAAAACAGGGGGGGATTATCCATTTCTACACGTTCAAGTCCGAACAGGAGATCAACTTCCTGCAGGAGACGTTCAGGGACAGGGGCCTTACAACCAATTCCTGTTCCCGGTGCGGGTATGTGGCCCCCGGGATCGGCAGGTATGTATTTGATTTGAAGAAGGATTGACTCTGAGGGGACCCTGAATCCACAGATTACCCGCGACTGGTTATGACAGGGGGAGCAGATGGGAGTTGCAACCCTGTATTTACAGATACCCGTATGAAGAGGCGGGCCGTCCGATGTATGGTTTTCATGAATGGGTGGTGGAACTGTCCATCCCGTTCACGGTCACCGTTCAGGGGTTTTCCACCCATCTTGACAGGCTTCCCATGCGCCGGAACGCCTCGATTATAGGGAGACCGATTCCTGACCGCCGGGCATTCCTGAAGAACCGCCACCGGTCCCGGAGTCGCGGTCCGCTAGCTCTCCCCTCTGAAAGCAGGTAATCAAGTGTTTCACGTTCTTTTTTCATCCACCAAAACCGGGCCAGCACTTTTGATGCATATGATTTCTCATCGGGAAATGTATCGACAAGGAGCCTGGCACATTCGAGTGAATAGACGATCCCTTCACCGGTAAAGGGCGAAACGGTCCCGATGGCTTCACCGACACCGATAACCCGCTGGGGGCTACCGTCCTCCCGTGTTCGTGACGCATAGAGAGGTGCCGAGTAATAAGGGGAGGCCACCCTGACAACTCCCCTGCAGCTACAGATCGGAGTGAAGATAAACCGATGAGCATGCTCCGCGTAAAACTGTTCCAGGATGCTCTCATGCTGGTCAAGACGAATGCCTCCGACCCCTATATGATACTGGCTCTGGCCGAGAGGAAAGATCCAGAGGTACCCGAGCCCCGGGATCCGGTTCCCGTACACCCCTGCCTCGAGATGTTCGCTTCCGAGCGGTTCTACCTTTACCCGGTGCTGCACGGTCGGCAGGACCAGGTCTGACCTGCACTGAGGCAGTATCGCCCGGTTGATACCGGTTGCATCCACGATGACCTCATACGTGTCGGCTTCCTGGATTTTCAGTGGTTGTTTGTGAACGGTGAGACCGGACCCAAGGGCCCTTAAAAGACGGGGTTTATTGATGGTGCAGAGCGGCGTTTTTGCCACCAGGCCATCGAAATTCATGGAAACCATCGGTTCCATGAGGTAATCATCAAAGTCAAGTCCTGCCAACGCAAGGTATTTCCCGATCCCGGTCGGAGCACCCCACCCGCAGGAACGGCACCGGCAGGTGGTTTCGTGCTCCACGCCGTCAAAGAGGTCCGGGGTGATTCCTTTCTCCTGAAGAAGACGGGCGAGGTATGAACCTGCGATCCCTGCCCCGGCAATCGCGATCTTCACACGATCCCTCCCCCGATGACCAGGATAATCGAGATTGCTACGGCGTGAACTGTTGACGCCCCGACCTGTTGCAGCACCAGCTTGTTTGCGCTCTTCTCAAAATCCGGGAAGACCGAATACAGGGCACGGGTGCAGAGCTGATCGATCACAGCCCCAAGAATGGTATTGATCGCAGCAAAGACCGCGGTGGTAAGGCAGAGGAAATACGCGAGCTCTATGCTTCCGAGTATCCGGGTCAGCGGGTAGATCATAATCACCGATATCAGCATGGTCATTATCCCGTAAATAGTGGCGTGTGGTACTTCGGGATACCCGACCGATGTAGTATGTTTCCCTCCCAGTCGATCGGAACCGGCATCCCTGCGCATCATGGAGACCCCGAAACATGTCACCGTCATGCCGTGCATAAGAGACAGAACGAATGCAAGGAGCGAGAAGATGCCGGTAGCAGCGTATACGATGGTAATGGTTACCCCCACAACGATCCAGGGAAAGATGTACCATTCGGTGAATGGCCGGTGACAAAGAGCAATCAGCGGATGGTTATACCCGTAATCGAAAAAAAATCCGGCCAGCACCAGGAGCGGCATCCATATCCTGTGAACGGTCAGGTACATGGCAAGAATCACCACGACGGTCGTGATGATCAAAGACATCGTTTTGTAATCGCTGACCGTCGCCCACCCGTACACGAGAGGGCGGTCGCGGCCGGTCTCCCTGCTCTTCTCCCGCCGGTCGATTTCGAGATCGGTGATATCGTTCCAGATATGGGCATCGACATGAACAAGGAATGTAACAAAAGCAGCAATAAGGAAAAGACTCCATTCTGCCTCCAAAAACCCTGTCTCCCAGAGAGTAACGGCAAAACCGATGAGAACTGCACATCCGGTAAAGGGGGTAAGACCCTCGATACGCAAAATATGGAACAGTGTCCGAAATTTCATGTGCTGATCCCTTGTTAGCGGTATGGTTCCTGATGTGCCATAGACTTCTCCCAACCCTGAAATCTATCAGAATCACTGATCCGGCTTTTACGCCCTGCAGCAGGTTTATCCGATGATGGAGAAAGAAGGGATTATGGCGGTAGTGCCGGCTCATCGGTTCCCATATATCGAAGTGCATCTCCCGATTATGATGCAAAAAGGATGGAAATGGTTGTGCTTATTCGATAGTCCTCCGGTACGTTGTAATTCCGAGGAAAATTGCTATCACGGTGAAGATAATGATAGCAACCAGGTCCACGGCAATGATACTGAGCCCCTGGCCCCGCAGGATAATGCTTCGAAGAGCATCGATGGCATAATATTCCGGGTTGATGACCGTAAGCCATGTCAGCCAGTATGGCATGCCAATGATGGGATAAAATGCCCCGCTGGTCATGAAGAAGAGGAGGTTTAGGAATGCAACCGACGATGCATATTCCTGCTGACTCGAAAACCGCGAGGAGAGCGCCACGACGAGACTGGTGATGCCGACACAGATGAGTAAAAGTACGAGGACAACAAGGACAAAGCTCTCGAATGTCCGGATTATCACACCGGCGATTGCCATGTCCACCAGCAGAATGATAAACCCTGCAAGGAACGCCCTGACTGTCCCGCTTGCGATAGTGCCGAGAATGATGCTTGAACGCTTTACCGGTGTCACCAGGTACCCTTCAATGATCCCCATCTCTCTGTCCCGAATCAGGGCGATACCCCCGCCCATCATGGTGGTCATGAAGATGGCCATGACAATGACGCCGACACCGAAGAACTGGATGTAATTGATGGTGCCGTAGAGATCATAGACCTGGAGGGGGTTTTTTGCCCCGAGAAGTGCAAGCGATGACTGGACCCCTGCCTGGATCAGGGTAGGGACCATGTACTCGGAACTGTCGATGTAGAGACGGACCTCCCGGTTTGGGGAGAGATTCGACGGGAATACCACATAGGCATTGATCTGTCGGTTGTTCAAAGCCTCCTGCGCTGAAAATTCATCCGGGAAGACCGTGACCTGGAAGAGTGCCGGATTGTCTTCCTGGTGGTAGGTTCTCAACAGGTCAAGGCCGGCCAGATAGAGTGGCGTCTCCTGGATATAGGGATCTTCCTGGACCACCCCCAGGGGAATCCCGGTGATCGTCCCGCCCATCGCGTTACCGAAGATAATCAGGTACATGATCGGCATAAACAGGGTCATGATGATGACAAAGGGGTTGCTCAGGAATTTCTTGAAATCCCTGCGGAATATCGCAAAGGCACCCCGTATCAGGGTATGGATCCCCTGGGCCTTCTCCATCGGCCGATCACCCCGCCTCAAACCCGGTCCCTGTCAGGTAGATGAACACATCCTCGAGGGATGGTGCCCTGATGGAGATTGAAAGTACCGGGATGGAGAAACGCTCGAGATTCGCGAGCACGACCGGCAATACCTTTGAGCCGCTGCTAACCGAGATTTTAAGGATCTGATCCTGTACCTCCACTGACCTGACCTCTGCCAGATCGCGGATCGCGGTAATGACTCCCTCGTCAAGATGGCCAAATCCGATCTCGAGAAGTTCCCCGGTAGGTATGACCTTTTTCAGGTTGTCCGGCGTATCAAGCGCAATCAGCTTCCCGCGGTTCATAAAGGCGATCCGGTCGCAAAGCTTCTCGGCCTCGTCCATGTAATGGGTGGTCAGAATGATGGTCGTCTTCTCGGTATTCAGCCGGGAGATCTGCTGCCAGACCTCCCGCCGTGACTCAGGGTCGAGCCCGATTGTCGGTTCATCGAGGAAAAGGAGGAGGGGGTGGTGGAGGAATGCCCGCACGATCTCAAGTTTCCTTCTCATCCCCCCAGAAAATGTCTTCACCGGCATGGCAGCGCGATCGGTCAAATCCACCATCTCCAGGAGCTCCCAGATACGATCCTGGAGCAGGGTTTCGTCAACGTTCAGGAGGTTTCCGTAAAAATCGAGGTTATCGTAGGCAGAAAGCTCGATGTCAAGTGTGCTGTTCTGCGGGCAGACGCCGATGATGCTCCTGATGGTACCATCGTCTTTCCCAATGATATACTGGTCAACGCAGGCAGTTCCCGAGGTAGGCTGCATCAGGGTGGTCAGGATCCTGATAAGCGTGCTCTTTCCTGCACCGTTCGGGCCGAGAAGACCAAAGATCTCACCCCGCCTGACAGTAAAGGAGACATGATCAACCGCTGTCACTTCCTGCTTGTTCCGGAATATTTTGGTCAGGTCCTGGATCCGGATAATATCCGGAGAATCCTTTGCTGACGCACAGGTATCCTGATCTGCTGTTTTTTGGTTTACTTCGGCCATACAATCAACAGCTCCTTTTCCTGCCCTGCCTCTGTTTCCGGTGGGACGGTCGCCGGTTACCGTTCACGATCCTGTTTCTCCACGGGTTTTTTCCGAATCAGTGCGTTGAGTTCCTTTCTTCTCCGTGTCACCAAGAGATAGACCACGACAAGGAGTGCGGCTCCTAAAATGATAAGGACAAACGGGTTTCCAAGGACGGCATCTATTCCCGAAGGGTTAGCAACCTCGACCGGCACTTTGATCCGGTCTGAGACCTGGTCATTGCCAAGTGCATCCCTGTAACGGATCTCGGTGTCAAACCCATATTCCTTGATCGTGGCCTCACGGTCAACTGTCACTTCGAACCGGGCGGTCCTGTCCTCTCCTGGTCCCATATCCCCGAGATACGCCAAATCATCCCCGCTGGTGAACGGATCTACCGTGAAGAGGCGGGCCTGGGCACCATATACGGTCGAATGCCCGGAATTCCGGAATATGACCTCAAGGGTCTCCTTTGATCCGGGGTTCACGGTTTGCGGTGGAGATGAAACGGTAAAGGCAATCTTATCACCAACCGGAACCCCGATGGTGACCGTATCGCTGGAGACAGTGTTTCCGTCACTGTTCGTGTACTCAACCACGAGGTCGACCGGATAGGTCCCGGCATCGGAATCCCGGGCTACTGCAATCTTGTACCGGAGTTCCCTTGCTGACCCCGGGGCAAAATCTCCTATATACAGATTCCCGGCAACAGGGGTGACCGGGCTTGTGCCGCTCCTGATGAGTTTTACTACTGCGTCTCTCCCTTCTTCGTTACCGGCGTTCAGGAGGGTTATTGCAAGGTATCCCTCGCTCCCGGCATACACCGATTCGGGGGTGACCGATTCAACGTCAGGAATGATTTTCGGCCTGATGTGAATCGGGAGGTCCAGGACGACCTCTTTTTGTTTATAGATATAGTGGAGCGAATCGAGACCGTATTGTTCTGCTGAAAAGAGGTAGGTATAGTTGATGCTGAGGGGAAGGTTGTAGGTGCCGGGGGGGGCATCCCGGAGAATCCGGGTATGGAACGACACCCCGACGCTCGCCCCGCCCTTCAGGTCCCCCGCCATCTGGGGGTCCGAAGTGACGATGACCGGTGCATCCCCGCTCCCGAGGGTTACTGTCATGAGTTTTGCCGTGCTTGGCATGTCTGCAGGGGTGAGAGTTGTCGGATAGGTAAAGGTATATTCAAGAAGTCCGCTGTTCTGTATCAGTACAGGGAGGGTAATATCATCCCCTGGATAGAATTCGTTTGATCCCTTTACCGCCGCTGAGAGGTCAGGGCTGCCGCCCAGGTACTTCTCGCCGGCACTGACCGGAACTGCGAGCATTCCGGCAAGCAGTATGAGGAGCACGAGTCCGGTAGTTCTCTTCCCTCCTTGTGAATTTGGCTGGCTGTCTTGTTTCATTGCTGCCCTCCCGACAAGAGGATTGACACATCCTTTTTATCAGTCATCCCTTCTCCCAAGATTTGCTAAAATTCTGTTTAACCGGGGGAGTAATTCAGCAAGCTGGATAAGATCTTCCTCTTCAAGGGTTGAGAGGATAGTTCTCATCCGGACCTTGTGGTGCTCTCTTGCCTGCCGGAGGTATGTCCTACCCGCATCGGTGATGAGGATGTTGATTATCCGCCGGTCTTTGTCGTCAGTATTACGCTCGATGAGACCCTCCGCGATCATGCCTTCAAGCAAACGGGTCATGTATGGGCGGGAGATAAAGAGCCGTTTCCCAATCTCTGATATCGGCAATGGCCCTGCGATTTCAGCAATCCCCAGGATCTTGTAGCGTGCCACTTCTGTGGCTGAGACTTCTGCCCCATAAAAAAATTTACGAAAATAGAGTGGGTGGAGAGAAAGGATAAGTTCAGTCACCTTATCGAGTTGCTGCTCCATCTGCATAGCAGTAGGTAATATAATTTAATAAGTTAATTATTTTTTTATTGAACTAATCAGGGATGATGTTCCCCTGGATCCGGAACGCTCTTTTACATCATCCGGAGAACCGCTGGGGGGGTCGGAATAGAGCAGGAATAAATAATGCTTCATCTGGCAGTCCTTTTCGCCGTACATGGTCAATCTGGTCAGGTACCTGCAGGGCAATCCGTTTTGTCGTAAGCAGGGGGAAAACCAGGATTAAATCATAAAATCAAGGTATCATACCGGTGAACCCCACTCATCCTCCCTACCGATCCGGCACCTTGCTTTCAGACACTTTATGGCTGCCGGGTGATTTCATCCGATAATTACAGGGAATAATCCCTTTGAACGATTCGCCCGGAACATTTTCAGGAGAAAGATTCATACCCTCTCAGCCTATTTGTTCGGTATGCCATCGCAGAAATGCTGCCCGATAAAATTCGGGACAGTGGTCAATGATGAGGGGATGGTCCTTGAAGTCCCCTGCAGCGGTAAGGACTGTGCATGTTTTTTCAAAAGATGGTTGTTCGATCAGGATTATTGCACAGGAACTGAGCAGCAGCCAGAATAAGAAATATCATAAGAGACGGTCTGCCGAATGATTTTAACATTCCGGGATAATGCCGATACGGTCGCAATAATCCTCACGTCGGGAACTTTCTCGAAGAATCATCATCCGGCTTTTCCGGTTGGAGGAACGATAGGGAAAAAACCTTTGTCTACCTTCTCTTCAGTTTAATCCGGTAAAAAAGGCCGCTATAGGGGATTTTCTGACTGGAAGTCCGCTGGACGATGAACGGTGAATGTGCCATTGACTGGGCCCGCTCGAGGAATTTTGCTACAGAATATCCGTCTGCGTTGATCTCACAGGTCCTGATGATCTCGTTGACCTGTCCCGAAAGTACCTTTCCGGTTTTAAGATAGGAAAAGAGCGAATCGGCAATCTCCCATTGTTTATGTCGCACATCACTCTTTTGCATAGGGCTACTCTTGTTCGTTATAGTAGTCATACCTATGGATGGAGCAACCGAACCGGTCTGGTAATGCAGGCAAAGCTGGTAATGAACCTGAGCCCTCTCCGTGAATTGTGCAGACTATCATAAGTTCCCCCGCCTGAACTTCACGGTTCAATCTGCTTTGCCAGCTTCCCGTCCTTAAAAATCGTGATGGTCCCGCCACTCTCCGAGACTACGATCCCTACCGATCTGGTAACTTTTGTCATTGCTGCCACGGATACATGGCGGGTACCGAATCCTTCGGGGATGTCGATATCAGAGGAATCAGCGAGAAGATGACGGGATGATGCATAGATAAGACCGGATCCATCGATAACAAAGGCACCATCGAGGAGGGCGAGATTCTTGATATTCTCGATATTTCCCTGCTTTTGTATCATCCTCTGGCCCTGATCCTTCCCCTCGAAAGAATTGATAGAACTCTGCCGTGAATATGCCATGACATTTTTTGCATCGCCGATAACAAACGATGTCCCGACCTTTCGTGATTCTCTCCCTCCCCTGCCGAGGTCGATCGCGGCGTGGAATATGATATCAAAGACCTCTTCCTCCACATCGGTTCCCTCCAGGAGCTGGTGTTTCCAGGGCCCGGGTTTCATCACCGGATGGCCATCCCGGTCGATATCACTGATATCCTGGGCGATCCATACCATTCCGGCCGTTGTCCCGGATGAGTCCCGGCAGGTGAGGGTATTCCATGCGGCCCAGAGATGTTCGCCATCCTTTCTCCGGTTTTCGAGGATGTGCATGGAGGCGTTTTCATGGGAGGGGCCGGGGTCGTAAAGGAGCACGATCATATCTTTTGCTGCTCGTGAGCCACTGTCGGTAGTGACAGCGACAATGTTTTTCCCGGTCACTTCATCGGCCTTGTATCCAAATGTTGCTTCGGCACGGGCATTCCAGAAATTAATTGCTCCGTTCAGATCGGTTTTAATAATCACCTGGTTCATTTTCCGGAGAATTTCGAGGTATTTCATCTCGTTTTTTACCATCTTCTCCTGATAGCTTCCTACTGCCCACTCCAGGAACTTCTTCTCGTGATCGTCTTCGATAACGACAAGATATCCTTTCTGGGAGTTCATCGGGTTGAGACGGCGCATCCTGATAGTGCAATCCACACATTCCCCGGTGTTCCGGACAAGGGAACAGCGGGCCTGCCCCCATCCCCCGGTATCCCTGTTCCTGGATAGAAGGATGAGAACCTCCCGGTACTGCTGGTCATCGGGAAACAGGGAACAGAACTCTTTTCCCACCAGTTCTTTTTCAGTTCTTCCTAGGATCCGGAGCGATTCACGGTTCATCCAGTGTATTTTATTCCGGAGCAGGTACAGGATCCCTGTCACGGTATCTTCAATGATCGACTGGAGGATTTCCGTATCTGCCTGGATGCGGGTGAATTCCTGGTGATACTTTTCAATTCTCGACAGCAACCGGGCCATTGTGTCAAATTGTTCCCTGATGGACTCGGCATCGGATGAATGAAACGAGAGCGAGGTGTCAGGGGTTTCAATCTCGAACAGGAAGGAGAGGTTGTCCAGGGTTCGAGAAGTCTTTCCAGGGGTTCCGGCGAAACTCCAGAAGAGGTATACCCTGTTTCCATTGTTTTTTTGGGGATACGCATGAAGGATGCTGCCTGCCGGAGCAATGATGATCTCAAACGGTGTTTTTCTCGTTTTATGATCCAGTTCTTCTTGTGAATACACACGGGTAACGGAAAACCCGGGCGTATTCTGAAAATGGAGTTTTATGTAATTGGATACCTGAGAGCCGTCATCAAACAGTGCTATGGATTTCATTTCCCTTTTCATGCGATATTAGCAGTATCCAATAGAAAAGCAGACAGATAAATAGTTTTTGCAGATAATAAATCAAAAATGCAGGGCGTTTGTAAAATTCTTAGTAAATTCTTAGTATATTGCAATCATTAGGGTCAATGACATGAGCAAAAATTTTTTGCCTCCCTCGCACGATCTTCCCAGTCTTCCGGATGAAGAGGGCAGCGATGAACATGCCGATGACGATGAGAAGCATGGCGAAAAATGCATACCCCCTCCCCTGGTTTACCGCTACATCGGTCATCCCTTTCACCCACTGGGCCTGATATGAGGAACTATTCTCTGGCATGATTCCTGGTTCGATACCAGTGACCATCCCAAGGGAGAACCCAATTGCCAGTACGATCCCGATTATGGAGGTCCCAGGCGAGCTTCCAAGCTGGCAGGTGGTATTGTAGATTCCAGAAGCGTCGGTCTGACGGTCGCTTCCAATAGCCCCAAGGGTGATGTTAGTGATCTGGGACAACACGATCCCCATACCGATCCCGAACAGGACACTCCCGGGAAGTAACGGCTATCAGACAGGATTTCATGACTCTGTTTCAGGGCTCCATCTTTATATCAGACCTTGAACTATCTTCAGTCCAGGTGAATGCGTCTATGGCTGAAATGAAGAACAACTTCTGGCTGGGGGCAGGCATCGGGGCGATCATTATCATCATTATCGATCTGATGATCCCCTTCCTGGGTCCCCTCCTCGGCGGATTTATTGCCGGGTTTATTGCGAAAGGTGATATCATGAACGCAGGGAAAGCAGGATTCACTGCCGGGATATTTGCTACTATTGTTATCGGCCTGGTTATGGTTGCAGGTATGCTATCGCCGCCAATAGCAGAATACCTCCCCCAGGCGAGCACCGGTTACTTCCTGTTCATCACCATCACGATGTACCTGGCGCTCTTTGCGCTCCTTGGCGGCCTCATTGCCGGGGCTGTCCGGAGATAATTCATATTTTTCACTCTGCAGCGAGACAGAATCTGCGCTCTAAATACAGGTGTCACCGGTAATTTCCCAGACTTCTTACGGGGCCCTATCCCTGCAGGCCGGGCAGCTCCCGTAATACTCAAGGTTCTTCCAGTTCCATGGGGTGAACTCCCGGCATACCCGTGGCTTGACATCATGGATTCGGCACCATGATTTTCCGTCATCCGATCTCCAGAAGAACGGGCATCTCCGCAAATCAGTACCGTCCGCATCCTGCCAGTACCGGATACGGGCAATCCTCTGCAGGTCATCGATGGTGAGTGCAGTTCCGCTCACCTTTGTTCCATCAGGAAACCAGATGGATACGTGCATGAGGATATCCCGGCGGTTCCTCTCCAGCCAGGGGATGAGGTCCTCTACCATCCCGTTCTGGCCCCATCCCCACCGTTCACAACAGCGTCCGCACTGGAGGCAGTCCTGTTCCGGAGTCATTGTCGCACCACCTGTTGATGATCGGAACACTACTACTGTATTGTTCCCGGGTCTCCAAAAAATGTCCTGGCAGGATTAAAATAATTCCGAACTATCTTACGTTGTCATCTCATCTCTTTCCCCTCACAAAGAATATTATCCTAAAGCGCCACTCCCTCATTATCGGCATGGTGGTTCCCCTCCCTTCGGTCCCCATCTCCTGCCGGATTATAGCACTGGTGCAGGAACGAAACAGCCTCTTTTCCTATCCCCTGGACCATCTTACCGATACAATCAGGGCGACGGGGTTCCAGTGCAAATGCTGCGGACAGTGCTGTACCCGTGCATATAACGGGCATGTGTTCCTGCTTGATCGGGATAGTGCAACCGCCCGGACCATCGACCCTGCATCACTCGAACCCGCCCCGGATCCCGAGTTCTGCGACCAGAACGGAATTTTCTATGTCTCGGGATACGCCGTGCGGACGCTGGGTGATGCCGCCGGTTCATGCTGGTTTCTTGAGAACGGCAGATGCCGGATTTATGACCGGAGGTTCTCCGTCTGCAGGGTCTACCCGTACATGCTCCGGAGGGGAGTGGATGAGTACGGGAGGGTGGACTGGCGGCATATCATGAGGCTTTTTTTGCATGGAGCGCTGCAGCAGGAGATCCCAATCGAAGATTGCTTAAGGATCGCCCGAGAAACCCGGGAGTACGAGAATGCCGCTCTCGCCCATGAGATCGCCTTCCTTGAACTCATGAGGGAATATTTTGCCGAACACGGGCTCCATCATGACCCGGAACGGTATGATCAGGCAGTGCGCCTGATCCCGACAGGCAAGCCTGTCACCGTCATGGTATACCATGATCAGGATCTCGAAGAGCATATTGTTCAGGGAGGGAGCGGGGCAGACTGATCCCCTCCGATTAAAAAAAAGTGTCAATAACTCCCGGAACGACACTCCTTTGTTATACGTCTCTCGTGCGTTTCCGCTGCATTTCTCTTCCATTGCTTACGAAAGGTCTCTTTTTTCGTGAAGTCAAAGGATGGATTCCAGAATAATTCAGGGGCTATGATATCAGATATACTGGTATAAAAATGAATAAAAAATATATCCCGAGTGCAGCAACCCCGATAGGGATTCCGAACTCTGCCCATTCCCTTGTTTTGATATTGAATTTGCCAGCTGCTATAATATTGGGAATATTCCCGGGAATTAACATCCCCCCTGCAGCGAGCAGGGCGAGCAGTGCACTCTGGATTTGAAGTACTGTCATAAGAGGATCAATCTCGATTGCGGTCAGGGTAGCGTTATCCAGAACTGCAGATATGATATTCATCCAATAGAGGCTGACCGTGGATATATTCACGATATAGACACTAATGAAGGGTTCAATCGCGGCTCCCAGAAGGATCAGCCCGAAAATAAAAACGAAGATCTTCCCTGCACGGATAAAAATCCCGGCCATTGTCTCTTTTGCCACGACATACTGCTGCTCACCGGCATCTTTCATCAGTTTTCTATTGAGGAAGAGACCAAGTATTCCTATGGCAAGGATCCCTGGCAGAATGTATAAACCGAGGAGTTCAAAGAGAAAAGAGAAATCTGCATAATATGGTGGTCCGGACAGGACTTCCACGGCAATTGTTGAAAGAGGTTCCCCGAGAGGGGTCAGGACTGCCCCGAATCCTATGGCAAAGCAACCGGTTACGGTGATAGCAACTTGTGATTTCCGATGGACAGGCAGGGTATGGACGATCTCCAGAAAGATGATGGTGGCAAGAATTGCAGAAATGATGCTCGAAATAAGCCCAAGGACGATAATACTCGAAAATATCATTGCATCCAGGGAGATGGAGCGGGTAATCCGGATAATTCCAGAATGGATCCTCTCATGCCAGAAATAGAAAATGAAACCAAATATCAGCACCACCTGGACGATTCCAATTGGAATGCCATATAAAACCGTTATTTTAAAGGGCGCAATGAGGGCATTCTGAACAACCGTCCAGTTCCATCCTGAGATGATAAGTGCAATGATTCCACAAAAACATAAAAAGATCTCCAGGTTATGTTCAATCTCCTTTCGTATGAACGGTGCAAAAAAAATGATCAGGATGATACACAGTAACCCGGCGTTTATGATGAAGTGGGAATCCATTTTTATCATGTCCTGAATTTCAACAATAACCTCTCCTCACTTCCGCTTGCAGGGCATACGGTGAACAGGGATTTCCCCGTTCTGATATTGATTCTTCTTTTATTTAATCGTGATAAACATCATGGCGTAGAAAATTATCCCTATCTTGCTAGGCTGCTGTTTCCTAATCATTTCCCTGGCTGCACGAACTCTTGTCTGATATGCGACCCGGAATGGATCCATCATGGAGATTGTTTTAGCGGTAGGGAAGGAACTGGAATCTTGTTCCAGAGCTTGGCACATCCCCGGTTCCCTGTTGCTCAATTCAAAAACTTCTTATTCGTGCAATGAATCACTCATGTACGCAAGAACGACAGAGAAAGGGAAAAGGGCATGAAAAAGGAACGATGTGATGAGAGTCCGCCCATAAGCCGGGCAAGGATGAAACTGCTGCAGGAACTTGCACGTGAACACGGAACCCCGATCTTTGTCATCGACCATGAAAAAATACGGCAGAATTACCGGGAATTCAAGCAGTACATGCCAAACGTCCAGGTGTATTTTGCGGTCAAGGCAAATTCCACCCCGGATATCGTCAAGACCCTCTTTGACCTGGGGTGCAGTTTTGATGTTGCATCCCTCCCCGAATTCATGATCGTCTATGAGAATATCAGGGATATGCCCGATAAGGAGCGGCAGGACTGGATATGGGACAAGATCATCTATGCCAATACCATAAAACCGATCGAGACGCTCCGGACCCTTGACCAGTATAAACCCCTGGTCACGTTCGATAACCGTGAGGAGCTGAAAAAGATCCGGGAGCATGCCCCGCATGCAGGCCTTGTGCTCCGGCTCCGGGTACCGAATACCGGCTCGATGGTGGAGCTCTCCTCGAAGTTCGGGGCTGATCCCGGGGAAGCGGTGGACCTGATCGCCGAGGCATTCGGGATGGACCTTGTCGTGGAAGGGCTGAGTTTCCACGTCGGTAGCCAATGCACCAATTTTGAGAATTACATCCAGGCCCTGCAGTTATCCGCCAATATCATCGAAGAAGCAGAGACCCGGCTGGACCGTAAGATCAGGATCCTTGATATCGGCGGAGGATTCCCGGTGAAGTACCATCCCGGTGTAAAATCCTTGAAAACCCTGGCAAAGAAGCTGAATAATGAGATCAAACGGTTGTTCCCCCCCGATATGCAGATCCTTGCAGAGCCCGGCAGATTCCTTGTCGCGAATGCCTGCACGCTGGTTGCCAAGGTGATCGGGAAGGCAGTCCGCGATGGAAAACCATGCTATTACATCAATGACGGGGTATATCACACGTATTCAGGGCAGGTATTTGACCACTGCACGTATCCGGTCCTTTCGTTCAAGGGCGGGGAGTATCAGATCTCTGCAGTCTTCGGGCCGACCTGTGACTCGTTTGATACCATCACTCTCTCTGCCGAGCTTCCTGACCTTGAGATCGGTGACCTTGTCTTTTCAGAAAACATTGGTGCCTATTCCATCGCCTCATCCACCTACTTCAACGGGTTCCCCCCGGCAAAAGTGGTGAATATCAACCGGTGATCTCTGGTGTCATCACCTGATCCAATTTTTTAATATGAAAATGCATCCGGCATTTACATTCTGTATGCTTCTGTCCCGCCAGGAACCCATGTAGTTTTTATTTATTCCTGGTTTTCGGGCAAGGCACATGTTCGGGATTTCATGCCGGAGCATGAGCCGCCCCGGCCATTATCTCTGAAAGAGACGAAGGAGAGGCAGAGGTTCTGCAGGTGGATGGGGATGGGAAAAATGAGGCCATTGAAACCTGCACGGGACAGGTTACCTTAACGAACGATAAGAGGATACTACTATAAAGGGAATTTTCTTGGATCGGAAGCTCGTCATCATTCTCGTTCTGCTGCTCATCAGCGGTATTGCACTCTCCATTGCTGCCTGGGCCTTTGGAGTCTTTCCTTTCGATCTGAAGGTCGCGTTTGCCCTGAGAGGGGAGGACAACCCGGCGTTTGCTGCCGTCATGACCGCGGTGAGTTTCCTCGGGGACGGGTGGATGCCGGTCCTCCTTGTCTTTGCGGTCACGGCTGTCTGCGCATACAAAAGGAAATGGGTTGAAGCGGCATTCGTGATTGCCACTCTCACAAGCGGTATCCTTGCAGGGGTGCTGAAGATGCTCGTCGGTCGCCAGCGCCCGCCCAGCTTTACCATGAACCCGTCCGATATATTCCAGTCTTTCAACCAGTATGCCTACCCAAGCGGCCACGTCCTCTTCTTCGTGGTATTCTTCGGATTTGTTGCCTATCTTGCCTGGAAGTTCTTCGCCGGCTGGATGCGATGGATCACCATTTCCGTCTGTGCCATCCTGATCGTGCTCATCGGCCCCTCCCGTATCTATCTTGGGGAACACTGGGTGAGCGATGTGATCGGGAGTTATATTATCGGCACATTCTGGCTGATTATCCTGGTCCTGCTCTACCAGCTGGTACTATACCGGAGGAGCGGGAGACTGGAAAAGGGGCAGGATCTCTGAAATGCAGTTCCGGGATTTTGAGATTGGAGTATCTCTGGCATCCGGCGGCGAAAAACCCTTTTTTCGGATACTCTCTCCCGCATTCTTGGTGATTCCATGGCCGGGAACAGCAGGATCCGAAAAACCTGCCCGGGAGTCCGACAAGGCCGGGCTCTAGGGTGAAAGAATTCTTTGGACTGATGGGAGAGGGAAGGAAGCACAGCGGATGCTCCAGGGTCTTTTCCTGATATTCTTTATATAGAAGATCCCTGAATGTTCCATTATACGATGCCTCCCTGCTGCCTTATCCTGAATGACCGCTCGGTCCATCATGACGTGAAAGGGCATCCTGAATCAGAGCAGCGGGTGGAACAGATCCGGCCTTTTCTTCCCGGCAGTATGACCCGCATCCCTGCACCCCTTGCGTCCATGGACGATCTCCTCCGTGTCCACCAGCCCGAATACCTGTCCCGGTTGGAAGATCTCTGCACCCGGTGCCGACCCGGTGCTGCCGCCTCTCTTGATTCAGATACCTATGTCACTTCAGGATCCTGGGATGCCGCCTGCGGTGCTGCCGGGGCAGCAATCGCTGCAGCGGGGCAAGCTCTTTCCGGGCGGCCTGCCTTTGCGGTCGTGCGACCTCCCGGGCACCATGCCGGACCCATGTACGGGATGGGTTTTTGCCTCATGAACAATGCGGCGATTGCCGCAGCCTGGGCCCTTTTGCGTGTCGCCCGGGTCGCAATCATCGACTGGGACGTCCATCATGGCAACGGAACCCAGAACATCTTTTATGATTCGGACCGGGTCCTCTACTGTTCCGTGCACCGCTCCCGGTTCTACCCGGGGACCGGCAGACCTGAAGAGACGGGGACCGGGGCCGGGGAGGGGTTCACGGTCAATGCTCCGCTTCCCCCCGGGTCCGAAACCGATGAATACCGGGAGGTATTCGAAAGGGTGATCATTCCCGCAACCGAATTGTTTGACCCGGACCTGATCATTATTTCAGCCGGGCAGGACTCTCTTGCCGATGACCCGCTCGGAGGGATGCGGCTGAGACCCCGGGACTTTGGCACGATCACGGAACTGGTATGTTCCATCGCAAAAAAGCCGCCTGCCCTTGTCCTTGAAGGAGGTTATGGACTGTCCCATGGGGAGGCGATCGGAGAGATACTTGGTGTGCTCGATGCATGGTGATATGCTCTCCTCTCCTGCTTCTCCCCGCGTGAAATGAGTGCCGGTACAGTGATTCCCGCACCCGGAAACTCAATTACCATCACCAGCAGGTGAAATAGAACGTGGTCCCCTTGTCCACTTCTGATTCAACCCAGACACGGCCCCCGTGTATTTCGATAATCCGCTGCACGATGGCCAGGCCGACCCCGGTCCCTTCGTATTCTTCTGCATTGTGCAGTCTCTCGAATACCCCGAAGATCTTCCTGGCATAGCGCATGTCAAACCCAATCCCGTTATCCCTGACAAAGAAGATGAGACGCCCGTCTTTTGTGAGGGAGCCGATCTCCACAACAGGGTGCTCCCTGTTCCGGGAGAATTTCAGGGCGTTTGAGATGAGGTTGGCATACACCTGTTTTATCAGGGCATGATCCGCCTGGCAGGGGGGGAGTTCCCCGATCTTGAATTCAACGTTCTTTGCACAGGGATCCATTCTCACCTCCCGGAGAACGTCCTTTACGATCTGGGCGGGCTGCACGGTCACCTTTTCAAGCGAATACATACCCAGTTTCGAGAAATCGAGAAGGTCATCGATCAGCCTGCCCATGTCATGGGCATTCTGTCGGACCGATTCGAGGTGTTTCCTGTCCTTTTCCGGGATATCCTTCAAATCCTGCAGGAGGATTGAAGAATATCCCGAGATAGCACGGAGTGGTGCCCGGAGATCATGGGAGACCGTGTAAGTGAAAGATTCCAGGTTCTTGTTGACCTCGGTAAGCTGCCGGGTCCTGTCAGACACCCTCTTCTCAAGCTCGTTGTTGAGATTCTGGATCTCCAGTTCTACCTGTTTTAAACGGGTGATATCATTGCCGATGGAAAGGATCTCCACGACGTTGCCCTGTTTATCGTTAAGGGGGCGGTTCGTCCAGGATATCCATGCCAGGCTCCCGTCTCTCCGGGTATTCTCGTTCTCACTCACCTCGTACTTTTCAGGATGTACCGACAGATCGCGGATCTTGGTGGCGAGACTCTCTCCATCACTCCCGTATTCAGGCACGATGGTTCCAATTAAATTTCGTCCGATGATCTCTTCTCTGGTATATCCAAAAAATTTCAGTGCATAATCGTTGATAAACGTGATATCCCCGGTGGTATTGAACCGGAGAATGATGCTGTTGGCACTCTGCACAAGACTACGGTAATTCTCCTCACCGGTTTTGAGTTCAGCAATCATGGCTTTCAACCGGATGACCATGGCAGAGATGCTCTCTTCAAGTTTAAGCAGTTCTGCACCGATAGGGGGGGTGATGGGATGGTCAAGGTCTCCGCCTGCAATGGTGTCCACGTCCTCCACCATCTTCCCGATCGGGCGGGTGAGATTTCTGATCGCGAGTAATGCAAGAAGGCCACAACTGATCAGTACGATCAATCCAAAGGAAAGGTGATACAGGGCACTTGATGCGAGTGCGTCATGAATCGGCTGATCAGTATAGGTGAGTTCAATAATACGGCTGACATCAGAGCCATAACGCTCATTTCTCAGATCGATGAACAGATACCGTATTTGATGTCCCTCAATGGAATCAGGAACATCCGGTGTGGTCCGGTTGGCGAGGATTGCTGCCAGGAGAGTTTTCAGAGCGGGATCAGTGACCTCTACCGAAGTGTTATTTACTTTTTGCCTGAGCGTTGTGTCAAATACCCTGACCTGAACCAGGTAGGGGTTGGACTGCATCAACTTCCTTATGAGATTCACGTCTTTATACTGGTAGTTTACGAGATCAGGTGTTATGTTTGGGAGACCGAGTTCGAGGATGTACCGGTGATCCCGGGTGGGCATGTACGCAAATTTTCTTATCTTCCCGGTGCTTTTTTCGCTGACGATACGATCAGGAAAAAATCCGGAAGAGAGCCGGATCGTGCCAAGATAATCGGCAAAATAGGGGGCAAATTCAGTAAAATTCAGGCCCATCTCCACCGGATATGTGGTAGCGACGATGGTAGCATTTTCATCGATGACGTACAGTTCCATCTCACCCCCGATCTCCTGTTTTACTGCCTCAAGATCCATGCGGGCAGGATCTCCCCCTGCCCGGTCATACTCAGCAAGGAAAGGAGGGAATGCACGTTCCATCTGCTGGTTCAGGCTCTCGTCATACAGCCTGATGCTCTCTTCCTGGGATTTGAAGTGTGCAACAACATTATTCTCGCTCTGGAGATTCACTAACCGGGCATTGTCCCGCAGTGTCTTTTCGGTGGCGAGGTAACTGATGCTTATGAGCCCTGCTACGCCAATCATGAGGATCAGGAACGTGGCGCCGATAAGGTAATACGAGAGCGGATATCTTCGGAGGGACGGCTTTTTCATCTCTTATACCCTCA
>JAJFVA010000041.1 GCA_021371995.1 Methanoregulaceae archaeon
ATCACGATCTCCTTTTCACTCCGCTTCCTCGTCCTCTGCATCTGGTCTCCGTCAGTGATTTTCCTGATGTACCCGCATTTCCGGCATTTGAGCTGGCCTGCCGAGGATATCATCAGGCTCTTGCACTCAGGACAGAACATTGGTGCAGTAATGGGTGCACATTCATGATTAAGGCTTCCGATAACGTCGTTTTAGGCTGTGAACGGGTGTATATGCCACATCGGAACCCTTTTTTCCATCCTGCGACGATTGTTATGGGAATGAAGGAACTCTTTGTGCTTGCATCCTGCATTTTTTTTCTTGCATTCCTGGTCCCTACAAGGGCACGAAGATACTGCGCTATCCTCGGATGGACGGCAATCGTCCTCTTTCTCTTCGCAGAAGTCCCCTATTACCTCTCCATCAACAATTTCCTGTACCCTACCCTTGCAGTACTTGCAGTCCCCTTCCTGTATATCACCGCAAAGTACCTCCTTGCAGGTGACCTGAGGATCGAGCAGCTGTCGAGGGCGGCAGCCGTGGCATTCCTCATCTATGCCCCGTTTGCATATACCCCTCTTGGTGACTGGCTGATCTCGGTCGTGGTCGGACAGACGCTCTGGATGGTCAGGGCGCTTGGTTTTGATACCGTTCTGTATGCATGGAACATGGTGATACGAAATGGATTCCGGGTGGAGATCATCCTTGCATGCACAGGAATCCAGGCGATTGCCATAATGCTCGGCGTTGCTTTTGCTGTACCGACAACGATCCGTCAGAAAATCCTCTCGTTTCTGCTGGTTGTTCCGACTATTTATATCCTGAATATCATCAGGAACACTGCCGTGATCATCGCCTACACTGAGCAGTGGTTCCCCTACCTTCCAGGTATCGCAGGAAACGGGGAGTTCGGGTACGAGAGCTTCTTCTGGGCACATAACGTGATGGCCGAACTTCTTGCCCTCATCCTGCTCGTTGCCATCGCCTACGGCCTCTTCCGGATCATCCCGGGTCTTGCCGACCTTGCTGCAGGGCTCTACCAGCTGTATTCAGACGAGGTCAGGAAAGCCTTCCATAGAGATAGATGATCCGTTGTAATGCTGAAAGGTTTGTTCCAACGGCAATCAGAATGACCGAAACCCAGATAAAGCCGGTGACGCCCCCGATGAGGAGCACGAGGATGGTCTCCGGTCTCCCGAAAAATCCCACTCCCTCCAGCGGGTCCTCAATTTTTCCCCCGATGCGGTCCTTGTATCCCGTCTCTGCATAGACCACCGGCTTGATGAACGTGTTCATCAGGGAGCCGATAATTGCTATGGCAACAATGGCAAAGTCGCTCGCCGGGGGAAAATCCGGAATACGCGAGAGGATTGCGATCCCGGAGAGGCCGACCCCGAGGATGACAATGGCGTCGACATATTTGTCGGCTATCCAGTCAAAGACCGCGCCGAACCGGGTCTCTTTCTCAGTCCGCCGGGCTACGCTGCCATCGACAAGGTCAAGGACTGCCGAGATGAAAAGGAAGAGACTCCCGATGATAAACATCCGGTACATGTAGAATACCGCACACAGCACCCCTGCCAGGAGAGAGAGGAGGGAGATCTGGTTTGGAGTGATGCCGGCCCTGCAGAATACGGTTGCAATAGGCTCAATATAGCGGACGAGCCGTGGCCGGAGTGCGGTTATGTTCATGGATCATCTAAGCAGCACGTCAGAGGATAATACTTGCTGAGGGCTCAAACGACGGGATCCTCCGGGCGGGCGAACTTCTATAACCCATCAGGGCGTAGTTTCTCCTGCGAAGGGAATACCTGTGCCCGAATCACCTGATCGCCCCCATGTGCTGATGATGTCGGAGATTACAGCGGACGGCAAGCTGACGCTCAAGAAGGGGAGTTCGAGTAAGATCCTGATGAAGTACATGGATCCTGCAACAGAGATACTTCTTCACGAGACCCGGGCGTCCTTTGATGCGATCATGGTGGGTGCAAATACCATCAGGATTGACAATTCCTTTCTCACCGTACGGCTGGTGCAGGGGAAAAGCCCGATCCGTGTAATCCCTTCAAGCATGGCAGACATCCCCCCTGATGCGAATGTTCTCTCCCCAGGGACACCGACTATCATTGCGGTATCGGAGCGTGCACCGGCCGACCGGGTGAATGCCATCAGGGCACGGGGTGCAGAGGTTGTGTGTGCAGGGAGGGATCATGTCCACCTCCCCACCCTCATGAAGATTCTCAGGAACGGACACGGGGTAAAAAAGCTCATGATCGAGGGCGGGCCGACCCTGAACTGGCACATGCTCCATCACCGTCTCGTGGATGAAATTCGTCTCATCCACCTCCCCTTTATCGTAGGGGGTGCGGATACTCCTTCTCTTGTAGGGGGGATGCATATCGAAAGTGAGGAAGAGATGATCAGGCTCGTTTTAAAAAATCACTACCTGTGCGGCAGCAACCTCGTCACCGAGTACGATGTGGTCTACCGTTCCGGGGGCGAAAAGGATGTTTCACGAACCGGACCCTGATCGCCCGCGGCATAAGAAAGAGATTTTGATTATTGCAGGCCTGGTCCTCGGTGTTATTGCCATAGCTGCTGTTGTGTATTTGATGTCCGGTTATTCCCGGGAGATGGGGATCGCAGTCATCAGGATCGATGGAGTGATTGTAACCGGCGATTATTACGGGGATGGCTATACCGGGAGCGAATATGCAGGGAGGCTGATCCGGGATGCGGCTGATGATCCCATTGTTGATGCCATCGTGATAAGAATGAACAGCCCGGGCGGAACCCCTGCTGCAGCCCAGGAGATTGTTGCCGATGTGAAATATGCCCGTGCAAAGAAGCCCGTTGTGATTTCCATGGGGGATATCGCAACATCATCAGCCTATTACATCAGTGCCTATGGCGACCGTATCTATGCCGATCCTGACACCCTGACGGGGGGGATAGGGACGGCGTGGACGTTCTTCGATATTTCCGGCTGGATGGAGCAGGAGAACCTGAGCGTTCTCGTCGTCAAATCGGGGAGCATGAAGGACATGGGTTCCGAGTACCGGCCACTCACGGATGCGGAGCGGAATTATGCCGGAGAACTGGTCAATGCGAGCTTCGAACGGTTCATTGCGGACGTGATGTCGGAACGGACGATAGAAAGGAGCAGCGTGGAAGATGCCCGGGTTGTCAGGGGCGAGGAGGCAATCAGTATGGGGCTCGTTGACGAGCTTGGCAACCTCTTTGATGCCATTGATGGAGCACGGGAACTGTCCTGATTCCGGATGATACCCGTCTGAAAAACGAAACCGGAAATAATGAGGCGGGGGATGGTCTCCGCGAGGGTTCAGACCATCATCAGAGGGTCTGCTTTCATATACTCACGGCAGATGTTAGTCGCGTACTGGCCTGGTTCAAGGGAAAATGAGAGTGTTACGTGATCGCCGCAATCACCGGCGATGACTTCGGTTGAAAGGGAGATCGGGCGGGAGGCTCCGTCAAATCTGGCCTGCACCAGGTCTGACGCAGCACAGAAATCCCCGCTTTTAATTCCGTCTTCAGAAAGAAGCACTTCCATGGTCCGGTTGTCAGCACAGGAAAGGGCCTCGCTCCTGCATCCCGGCATCCTGATTCCGATACGGCACCGCCCCCTCATGATCTGGATCCGGGCATTACTGACGGTCTGTTCAGAAACCCTGTCCTCCTTCCCGCTGGCAAAAAGGAGACGGTCTCCGGGGAGCGGCCCGGTGAGATTGCCCCCTTCGGCAATTCTTTGGGAAAGAGCACGGTTAAAAAGATGGGACTGGTAGGCGCTCACCAGCATGGAAAGAAGTTTAGGTGGCAGGATACGGAGCGCACCCCTGTAATCTCCCGGATGGGTTGCGATATGATGCAGCATGGACCGCTCATAATTCAGAGGCAGTGGAAATTCCCTGATCGATCGGACCGGGTCCCGGTGTTCAAGGAACGAAGTGCGTGCTTCCCTCACCTTTTCGGGCTCACCGGGAAATGCAGCACCGATATAGTGGCAGACCGCACCTTCATAGTCCCCTTTCAGGATATATGCCCCCGTGGTATGGCTGACCGGGCGGATTACTCCAAACCTCTGGATGCCGAAATAGTTCGGGATACCGGTGCGGCACACTTCCGTCACCGCCTTGATGATGTCAGGATCAGCGTGGGCTTCCCGGATGATAATGGTAAACCGGTTTGCCGAATGGGAACCGAGTGTCAGGGGTGACGATGACTTCCCGACCGGTTCAATGCTGATATCCCGGATATTCACCTGCCCGATCTCTTCAGGAGTGATTCCCTGCAGGGAGATGAGCTGCGAGGTGATCGCATGCTTGTCCTTCGTGCCCCCAAAACCGATCCGTTTATAAGAAATGCCGAGCCGTTTCGCAACCTCTTTAAGTGCCCGCTGCTGGTCCCAGTCCTTTTTTGTCAGCCGGCAGATGAGGAAGGGGCCCTCTGTGCCGACACTGCAGGGGACTTCTTCGACAATGAAATCTTCTGCCGAAGCACGGAGCCTTCCGCCGATCCCAGGGATGTCGCTTCCATAGAATTGCATTCCGAGCAACTGCTCAAGCGGATACGGGCTCTCTCTCATAGCAGCGACAGGTCCCCGGTAATTTTATCAAGTTCTTCAGACCTGGCCGGGCCAAGACCAAGCGCGGTGATGGTCCCGGGCGGCACTTCGGTCATCCCGGCGTCCTGTATCAGGGCGGCAGCTATCCCGGCAGATTCCGCGATTGTTTTCAGTTCGAACAGGGTCCGCTCACCTGCCACCTTGAGGACGACCTTCTTCTGTCCCTCATTATACCATTTCCGGCGGGATGCAGCGTCTGACCGCTCATACGCAAGAATCGCCGCATGTGCTGCCTGGGCGCACATCTTTCCGCAGCTCATCCTGAGGTCAGAGCGCACCACGAGGCACTGCTTCCACTCGAATACAGGATCCTTCTCCATTGCTCCTTCCTATTTTTGCAGGGAACTATCAAATAGATGGCCCATAGGGATGGTTCCGGTCAGGGATAATGGCTGCCTGGTACAGCATCCCTCAATAATCTGATTTCAGGACCGGACAAGGGAAAATCTCTCTCATCCCGGACAATTTTTGAGCCTCCGGGCTCTCACTGATATCCACGTGTATGTTCCACCAGGGAGATGAAAGACGGTGCAGATCCAGGATCAGGAACAGCACGACCTGTCCGGATCTGTCATATTGATGCCGATACAGGAGCACTTAGAAGATCAGGTGTGACTGGCAGACGCTCGTATGATGTGGTGGTGGTCGGTGCCGGCCCGGCAGGGAGCACCTGTGCACGCCGTTGTGCCGAGCTCGGGCTCTCAACCTGTCTGATCGAGGAGCATGCGGCGATCGGCTATCCTGTTCAGTGTGCAGGGCTCCTCTCGGTCCGGGCGTTTGAGGCATGTGAGGTGTCGGAAAAACCGGTTCTCCACGAAGTCTCGGGTGCGAGGATGGTAACCTCCCGGGGCTCCGAGCTTACCTTTGATGCAGGCAGGACGAAAGCGTACGTTGTCGACAGGGGGCTTCTTGACCGGGAGATGGCCACAAAAGCGGTGCAGGCAGGAGCTGAAATCAGGATTAAGACGGCATTTTCGAAGCGATCCGGTTCCGTGGCGATAACAAGAGGGATATCAGGGAGAGAGGAGATCCCGTTTTGTGTCCTGATCGCAGCGGACGGGCCGCGGAGCAGGGTCGCACGGGAGCTTCGGATGCCACGGCCCCCGGTCTTTCTCGCAGGTATCCAGGCCGAGATACCAAAACCGATGGCAGGGAACCTTGTCGAGATCTATCCCGATGCTTCACCTGAATTCTTCGGCTGGATTATCCCTTCGGGTGAAGGGAGGGCGCGGATTGGTCTTGCCGGGAGAGAACAGGTCTTTTCCCGGTTCAGAAGATTCATAGAGGAACATGGTGGAGGAAGCTGCTGTCACTTCGTGACCGGGACAATCCCTCTCGGGGTAATGCCCCGGACCTATGGCCACCAGACGCTCTTTGTCGGTGATGCCGCGGGATTTCCCAAACCAACTTCAGGTGGCGGCGTGTATACGGGAGTGAGATCGGCATACCACGCAGCAGAGACCGCATACGAGGCCTGTAATACCGGGAATACCGGGGACGATCAGCTTGGCGGGTATGAGAAGCGCTGGAAAGCAGATTTTGGAAAGGAACTTGAGCTCGGGTTTCGTCTTTTTGGAATCCGCCAGAACCTGACCGGGAAAGAGGTCGACCGGCTGATCAGGGTACTGAACGACCCGGCCCTCAAAGCCGATATACTGCGGTACGGGGACATGGACCGGCCGGGAGTGTTATTGGGGCGTTTAATGAAAAATCCAAAACTATACCCTGTTTTGGGAATACTTTTCCATTCAGGAGTACGCCATTTTATCAAATAATAATCTTTTTCACCTATCAATTGCTACGAATACCTGTAATAATTTTACAAATTGTCAGAGAGTTCAAGTTATTTGTGGTGACACAATGCACATACCTGATGCATTCATACCGATCTGGCAGGGCGCAATCTACTGGATTATTGCCCTGATATTTATTGCCCTGGCACTCAGATGGGCAAAAAATGAGTTAAATGAAGAAAAGCTGCCACTTGTTGCGGTCCTTGCTGCTGCAATCTTTGCCATCCAGTCCTTTAACCTCCCTGTATCCATGGGGACGAGCGGACACCTGGTGGGAGGAGCCCTGGTGGCAATTATCCTTGGATCGCCCTTTGCCGCGGTCTTTATCCTGACAATGGTTCTCATCGTGCAGGCCGTCATATTCGGTGACGGTGGCATCGTGACCCTTGGCGCAAATATCATCAACATGGGGGTTATCGGAGGCTTTGTCGGGTTCTATACCTTCAAAGGACTGATGGCGGGGACAAAAAGTATGCCGGTCTCTGCGTTTGTCGCAGCATGGCTTGCATGCGTGATCCCCGCCCTGGCCGCATCGGTCGAGTTGTTCCTGGCAGGCATGTTCCCCCTGGTAGAAGGCATGATTGCGATGGGTACCTATCATGCATTAATCGGGGTGATTGAAGGTATCATCACGGTTGCCGCGATCTACCTGATCATGAAGGCCCGTCCCGATCTGGTGGATCAGGGGGTATACAGTGTGAAGGGGGCAGCTCCGGTATGATGGACAACAAAACCTTCATCGTCGCCGGCCTGATTATCGCAATCCTCATCGGATTTATCGCGGTGTTCATGGCATCGAGCGATCCCGATGGCCTGGAAAGCACGGCGCTTGTCATACAAGGGGAGAAAAGCCTGACTGGTGTGACCCCCCCTGATGCAGAGGTCCAGGAAACCCTCGAAGATACATTCTCGTATGAGTCGCTGATGCCGGACTATTCCCTGGGTGAAGAATGGGGCGCGCTCGGAGGAATTATCGCGATTATTGTCGGCACAATCCTTGCATTCCTGGTGGTCATCGGGCTCGCATACGCGGTGAAGATGGGAGCAAAAACAAATCAATAAACCTTTCATACTTTTTCACACAACATTAAAGGCGTATGCACCTCATTGAGACCCGGGATCTTGTCTATGTATATCCTGGCAGTGTGAAGGCGCTCGAAGGAATCAATTTTATTGCGCCCCGGAACTCCCGGATTGCTGTAATCGGATCCAATGGTGCCGGGAAAAGCACTCTTTTCAAGCATTTTAATGGCATTTTCAAGCCTACATCGGGCTCGGTGCTGATTAAAGGAGAACCCATAACAAAAAATAATGTAAGGGAAGTGCGGAAATTCGTAGGCATTGTCTTCCAGAACCCTGACGACCAGATCTTTTCTCCGACCGTTGAGCAGGATGTCGCGTTCGGGCCGACCAATCTCGGGCTTGACGAGGAAACGGTCAACCACCGGGTACAGGAGGCACTCAGAATTGTCGGCATCGAGGATCTTGCGACTCGCGTTCCCCATCACCTGAGCGGGGGCGAGAAGAAACGGGTGGCAATCGCCGGGGTGATCGCGATGGAACCCCAGGTGATCGTCCTTGATGAACCTACGTCCGGGCTTGATCCCCAGGGTGTGAAGGATTTCAATGAATTCATCAATTCGCTCTCGTCGAAATACGGGATGACCGTCATCTTCTCCACCCATGATGTCTCCCTGGTACCGGAGATTGCAGATTTCCTGTATGTGATGAATAAAGGCAGGATTATTGCCAAAGGAACGATCGAGGAGATATTTATCCAGCCGGACCTGTTGCAGTCGGTCAGGCTCGATGTGCCTGTTCTGCCCAAGCTGATCAGCACACTCCGTTCGCACGGCATCGGGATCTCGATGGCATTTACCTATTCTGATGCGGAGAAGGCATTTCTTGAGGCTTTCGACCGGAAATCATGATCGAAGAACTCTTTGATATCGAACGGTTTGCCAACCGGGATAGTTTCATTCACCGGCTTGATGCACGGGTCAAAATCATTGTCACATTTGCCGCCATCGTTGCGATGGTTGCCGTACCGTATTCCACCCTGGTGTTTTCTGTCGGGGCAGTCTTTTTCATTTTTTTCATTGTCCTGTGGGCACTCTCGCGCCTCTCACCCTGGATCTATATTAAGCGTGCCCTCGTGATTATCTCGCTGTGGGGGATCGTCATCCTCTTCCAGATTTTTATAAAGAATCCCTATTATTCAGAGTATCACACGATCGCAAGCCTGCCCTTCGGAATCAGTATCTATGCCGAATCGGTCCAGTTTGCCTTTATCCTGTTTACAAAATTCATTATCACCGTCTCATTTGTCATCCTGCTCTCATCAACCACACGAATCCAGGACCTTCTTGACGGGGGGCGGAGACTCGGGCTTCCGGCCGACTTTGCCCTTGCCCTTGGCATGATGATCCGGTACCTCTTCGTATTCGGGTACATGTACCGCAAGATTGTGCAGACGCTTGAGAGCAAGGCGTTCGATCCGTTTGACCGGAACCTGCCCTACCGGTACCGGATGCGCCAGATTGGTTATACGATTGGCACAATGTTCATCCGGTCTTATGAGCAGGGCGAACGCACGTATACCGCAATGCTCTGCAGGGGCTACGGGAGGAGCAGTCATCTGTATATCAAGAAAAAACCGCTGCGAACAGGTGAATGGGCCTTTCTCTTTGCATGCTTTGCATTTGTGGTGCTTACCCCTGTGATGGCCTTTGTGGGCTACCTCCACATGCCATGAAGCGATTATTTATTGTATGTCCCTGCTTCAAGTCTTGTTTATGGAGAGTAAATTCGGACGGGGATTTATAACAAGCATCGTGCTGATCTGCAAACACTTTGCCCTTCCTCCCGAACAGGCATTTTATGGTGCAGCGGATCATCTCGACGGATTTGAGGTACCCGCACAGTTCAGGGGGACGGAAGTGGAGGAGTTGTCGGGCCAGCTCCGAAAAAGAATTGTCTGGCACCAGCCGGGAACTCTTGACAGGGAGGATGCTGCCGAGGTTATCCGCATCCTGAACAAACTGATCATCTCCATCGACAAATCGCTCGGGGTCACCGATCCCGAACTTGGCGAATTCCGCTGAAATTCCGGCCCTTGAATCAGCATTAAGAGGTAAAACGACCTATACTTAGTGTGACGGTCAGGATTTGCAATACATTTTTTTCAAGGGAGGTGAGAGATGACCGAGAACTATGATGCATCCCATATCACCATACTTGAAGGGCTGCAGCCGGTGCGGGAACGGCCGGCCATGTATATCGGGAGCACCGATGCGAGAGGGCTTCACCATCTCGTCTATGAGGTGGTGGACAACTCGATTGATGAAGCTCTTGCAGGATACTGTACCCGGATTTCGGTTCTGATAAATAAAGACGGATCCATCTCCGTTGAGGACAACGGGCGGGGGATACCTGTTGACCGCATGGAAAAGAACGGCAAGACCGCCCTTGAAGTTGTGCTCACCGTACTCCATGCAGGGGGAAAATTCGACAAGGAATCGTATCAGGTATCAGGAGGTCTTCACGGGGTCGGTGTATCGGTGGTCAATGCCCTGTCAAGCTGGCTGGAGGCCCGGGTGTACAGGGAAGGAAATATCTACGAGATGCGCTTTGCACAGGGAAAAGTCACGTCTGCCTGCTCACAGCGCGAAGAGACCAATGGCGAGCTGATCAGCCGCTACCAGCAGTGGTACGGTGAGCCTGCACCTCTCTCTCAAAAAAGCCTGATCCCGGGATCAACATCCGAAGAGACACAACAGGACCAGCGCCGGGAACTTCTCACCCGTCTCGGTCCGAAGATGACCGGCACGCGGATCAGCTTCATCCCGGACAAGACGATCTTTGAAACGACGCAGTTCGATTATGATATTCTCGCCCACCGGCTTCGTGAGCTCGCCTTCCTCAATGCCGGCCTCACCATCACGATCTCCGATGAACGGACCGGTGACCATGCCACTTACTGCTACGCAGGCGGTTTATCGGAGTTCGTGAATTATTTGAACGAGGGGGCAGAATGCCTGAACCCCGTCCCCATCTTCATCGCAAGGAAGGATATCGAGAACAAGGTCGAGCTCGAAGTGGCGATGCAGTATACCACGGGGTACGATGAAAAGATCTTCAGTTACGTCAACTCGGTCAATACGCGGGAGGGCGGTACCCATCTCGAAGGGTTCAGGAGTGCGATCACCCGTGCCATCAATGTCGTGGCCAAACGGAACGGACTGATCAAGGAGAATGCCACGATCACACTGCGTGGAGAGGACGTCCGGGAGGGCCTGACATCAGTTGTTTCAGTCAAGATGGCGAGCCCCCAGTTTGAGGGGCAGACCAAGATGCGTCTTGGCAACAGCAATGTGAAAGGGATTGCAGATTCGCTCGTCTACGCGGCACTCACCGAATATTTCGATGAAAATCCGAAGGTTATCCAGGTAATCGTTGAAAAGGCGCTTTTTGCGGCAAAAGCACGCGAGGCCGCCCGGAATGCCCGTGAGCTTGCCCGGAGGAAGAGTTCGCTTGAAAGTTCAGGTCTCCCGGGAAAACTCTCGGACTGTTCCGAGCGCGACCCGAAAAAAAGCGAGATTTATATCGTGGAAGGGGATTCGGCAGGAGGGAGTGCAAAGCAGGGCAGGGACAGGAAATTCCAGGCTATCCTCCCTCTCCGGGGAAAGATCCTGAACGTTGAAAAAGCCGGGGAGCACCAGATCCTGAAGAATGCCGAGATCCAGACACTGATCTCTGCAATAGGCACCGGTATCGGCGAGAAATTCGATATGGAACGCGCACGGTATCATCATATCGTGATCATGACTGATGCAGATGTGGATGGCGCCCATATCAGGACACTCCTTCTGACCTTCTTCTACCGGTACATGCTCAGGCTGATCGAAGCCGGCTATATTTACATAGCCCAGCCTCCCCTCTTCTCGCTCTCGAAAGGAAAGGAAGAGAGGTACGCGTACAGGGAAGAGGACATGAAGAGAATCCAGGCGGAGCTTGGTGAGAAGGGCGTCTCGGTCAAGCGGTACAAGGGTCTTGGCGAGATGAACGCCCAGCAGCTCTGGGATACGACCATGAACCCTGCACAGCGGATTTTCAAGCAGGTCACCATCGAGGATGCGATGGAGGCAAACGAGATCTTCAAGACCCTGATGGGGAAGGACGTCGAGGCCCGGAAGGACTTCATCAAGCGGCATGCACGGGAGGTGACAAACCTTGACATCTGAAGACCCGGACCGGAACGATGAAAGCCCGGTGATCCCCCGTGTTGAGCCGGTCAGCATCGAGCAGGAGATGAAGACCTCCTACATCGATTACGCGATGAGCGTTATTATCGGCCGTGCCATCCCTGATGTCCGTGACGGGTTAAAACCCGTCCACCGCCGTTCTCTCTACGCGATGTGGGAGATGGGTAACACCAGCGACAAGCCCACGAAGAAGAGTGCGCGCGTTGTCGGAGAGGTGATGGGGAAGTTCCACCCTCACGGTGATGCATCCATCTATGATACCATCGTGAAGATGGCACAGCCGTTCTCCTACCGCCACATGCTTGTCCAGGGCCAGGGTAATTTTGGATCCGTGGATGGTGATTCTGCTGCTGCGAGCAGGTATACCGAGGTGAGGCTCTCCCCGTATGCCGAGACCCTTCTCATGGATATTGACAAGGAGACCGTCTCATTTGTCCCGAACTATGATGAGTCTCTCGAAGAGCCGGTCGTTCTCCCGGCAAAGATCCCAAATCTCCTCGTGAACGGATCTGATGGTATCGCTGTCGGGCTTGCAACCAAGATGCCGCCGCACAACCTTCGGGAAGTCTGTTCAGCAGTCCGGACTTACCTCGACAATCCCGCATCTTCAGTCGAAGATTTCATCCGGATCATGCCCGGCCCCGATTTCCCGACCGGGGGAGTCCTGATGGGCATCGAGGGTGCCAAAAATGTCTATGCAACAGGCCAGGGTCGCCTGATCGTCAGGGGTGTTGCGACCATCGAGGAGTCTGAAAGCGGCAGCCGGGGTGATCGGATCATCGTGACCGAGCTCCCGTACCAGGTCAACAAGGCACAGTGGATCACCGCGATTGCAGAGATGGTCAAGGAGAAGAGGATCGACGGTATCACCGATATCAGGGATGAATCAGACAAGGAAGGTATCCGGGTGGTCTTCGAGCTCAGGAAAGGCACGATGGCTCCGGTCATCTTAAACAACCTCTACAAGCATACCTCGCTTGAGTCCAGTTTCTGGGCGATCAACTATGCAATCGTTGACAACCAGCCAAAAATTCTGACGCTGCACGAACTGCTCGGGCAGTTTGTCCAGCACCGGATCCAGGTGATCCGCTCCCGGTCTGAGTTCGACCTGAAAAAGGCGCAGGAGAAAGTCCATATCCTGGACGGACTTCTCATGGCTCTGGCACGAATCGATGAGGTCATCGCCGCTATCCGTTCTTCTGATACGGTCGATACAGCACGGACCGTCCTTATCAGCCGGTTCGGTCTCTCAGAGCCGCAGGCCAATGCAATCCTCCAGATGCAGCTCCGTCGTCTGGCAGCACTTGAGCAGCAGAAGATTACCGATGACAAGCGCGGGCTTGAAGCGGAGATAACCCGGCTGCTCACCATCCTTTCAAGCGAGGCGAACATCAGGGATGAGATCAGGCGCGAGATCGATGAAATTGCCGGAAAGTTTGGGGATGCACGAAGGACTCAGATCGCCCTTGACATGAGCGACCTTTCAACCGAGGACCTGATCGAGGACAAGACCGTGCTCGTCTCCATTACGATAGCAAATTACATCAAGCGGACGGATATTGACAGCTACCGGAAACAGAGGCGCGGCGGGCATGGCGTGACCGGAATGACCATCAAGGAGGACGATGTGGTTGATTCTGTCTTTGCTGCAGGGATGAAGGATTACCTGCTCTGCTTCACCAATACCGGACGGGTCTACTGGCTCAAGGTGTACCAGATCCCTGAGAGTTCCCGCGTGGCGAAAGGAAAGCCGATCGTCAACCTCCTCAACCTCAAGGATGAAATGGTGACAACGGTCATCCCGATCCGGGAATTTGCAAAAGACAGGTACCTCCTCTTTTCGACCAGGCTCGGGCAGGCGATCAAGATCCCGCTGGATCAGTTCTCATTCCCGCGCTCCGTCGGGACGAACGCAATCAGGCTCCGGGGGGACGATCAGCTGGTCGATGTGATCCTCACTGACGGGACTAAAGAGATTATCCTGACCAGCCGGTTCGGCCAGAGTCTCCGGTTCCACGAGGATTCTATCAGGACGGTGGGGAGAAATGCCCAGGGTGTCAGGGGCATGAAACTGCGGGGCGGGGATACGGTGGTTGCCCTGACGCTCCTTGAGAAGGATCACCTGCTCACGATATCGGATGTCGGTTTTGGAAAGAGGACCGAGTTTGACGATTTCAGGGGGCATGGAAGGGGTACCATGGGGGTCCGTAACATGCAGCTCGAGCGGGACGCGGTCGTCATTGCATCGTGCGCAGTCCTTGAATCTGATGAAATTCTCGTGATGACAGCATCCGGAATCGTAATCAGGACCCCTGTCAGCGAAATACGGGTGATCGGTCGTGGGACAAAAGGCGTCAGGATCATGCGACTTAGCGAGAACGATCGTGTCGTCGGTATCGCAGTCGTTCCTGCTGATGTCGATGAAGGCCAGACGAACGGGATGGAACCTGCAACCCCTGACGCTCCCGATGAATGATCTTCATTCCGGATTCTTTCAGGGAGAGCAAATCCCCATTTTTTTGGTATACAATGCCCGGTCTCTTTTGAAGATGCCTCTCCGGAATTGCACGCTTTAGTACACTTTGCAGGCTCTTTGCATCCGGCGTACGGAGACTCCCTGATTTTCGAATCCTTGAGTCGGTCATCAGGCAAAGACCTTCAAAAATACCCTCCGGGTTCCCGTGTCTGCGAGTCGCGGGTTCTGACGGGGAATGAGAGTGAGAGGCGAAACTATTCAGGGATGTCTGAACATCAGTACATTCGTATGTTCCGAAAAGAGATTCATGTTACGACAGCAAAGGAAGGCGATATCATCGATATCACTCCCGAAGTGAAGGAGATAGTCCGTGAGAGCAGGGTCGCCGAAGGGATGGTACATGTATTTGTGACCGGGTCTACCGCTGCTGTCACAACAATAGAGTATGAACCCGGCGTACTGTCAGATCTCTCCCGGGCCCTTTCATCCCTGGCCCCGGATACCATTCACTATGCTCACGACAGCCGGTGGGGAGACGGAAACGGTCGTTCGCATGTAAAGGCATCAATCGTCGGGCCATCCCTGGCTGTCCCGGTTACCGGGAATACCCTTGCTCTTGGTACCTGGCAGCAGCTGGTACTGCTTGAGCTGGATGTCAGGGAGGGAAGGTCACGGACCATCATCGTAACAGTCATGGGTTAGGAAAAATCAGCAGGGGGGGGCAATGGTGGTTCCGGCAGATACAACCCGGTTTTTTTATAGTTCCGGTACAATGGCATTCCAACCTCCAATCATCTCCAAACAAAAAATGCCCCTATACGATGCTTCCAGGGGGTCGCTCCGGGGGTTTTCCCAAGCGCCAAACATCTCCGGTAATCCGCGCAGGCTGGAATCCGGCATCAGATTCTTTTCTTCGTTCTTCCCCTGGCAGGAATAGTCTGCTCATAGATTCAAAGACAGGGAAGTACGATATCGTTTCAGTCTTAATTTGATGATAAGGTGAGTGATAGCAATAGCACTGACTCACAATTTTTGATCAGTCGAGGGGAATTGTCTCCAGCTGGGAGACCAGTTCCCAGATCCGCGTCCGGGCGTGGACCGGCATATTCGGATCATTGCTGATCTCATCGATTTTTGAGATAGCCTCGGCGGCCCGGAGCCCTGTCCCCTTGTTCTGGTTCATAAGAAGCTGCCGTGTCTCATCGGCAACCCTGCGGATATTCCGGGGGATGGTGCTGTCATCCATGATATGTTGCAGCATCTGGACACAGTTATCGATCGTTTTCTCGGGACTTGACATGGGGACACTCCACTCTTCTCTTATTATTACGAATATCCCGTTTATATAGTTTAGTAATTATCATTCTGGGACTGGTTTTTTGATAAAAGAGGCTGAATTTACATTTTTTTAACATCAGCCACTTTTTCCGCGTGGCTGTCCTTCCCTTTCATCTCCATGAGGAGAAATCATGATACCTGACAACGGAACTAGTATGGTGAAAGGAGACCGCGTGCTGGATACCCATGCCCGGTAGATGTTCCCATGAAGCATGAAGATGATATCATGGCCGGATACCTCCTGAAAGGGGGAAAAATGCTCTCGAAAAGCTGCCCGTCCTGCGGCTGCCCTCTCTTCGAAATCAAGGGAGAGACCTTATGCGTGGTATGCCGGGAAGATGAGGCCGCCCGGAAAAAAAATCCAGAGGCTGTTGCACAGGAAGTTCCGGTCATGCCGGGAAAACCCGCAAACACCATGCAACCCTGCCCTGCTCTCTCGAGCTCACTGGAAGAGACTCTCGTTGCATTATGCCTCCGTATCAGGGAGGAGAGGGATCCCGGGCAGGTGCTGGTTCTGGCGAACGCAGTAAAATCCGGGGCGGAAGCGCTCAGACTTCTCCGTCAATAGTATTTTTTTCGGAACAGGTCAAAGATCCGCATCGCCTTTTTCTCCCCGATGCCTTTCACTGCGGCGAGCTCGTCGCTGCTGGCATTGGCAATTGACTGGATAGTCCCGAAGTGCTCAAGGAGAAGCCGCGCATTTTTCAGTCCAATCTCGGGAAGTGATCCGATAATTCTCTCCTGCTCCTCTTTTGCAGACTGGTAGGCCTTCCGGACGGGAAGCCGCCCGGTCCTCTCGCCGCGCTCCTCCTCCCTCCGTGCAAGAACAATGAGCATCTGTGCCGTCTCATCGGCATCCTTCGTAAAAAAAGGAGTGATCCCAAGATCTACTGCAATCGCTGCGAGAGCACCCCGAAGAGCGTTTGGGCTCACATCACGTTCAGTGTACAGGTCGCTTCCCTCTATGATCAGCACCGGGCGGAGGGTATGCCCGGACAGCCCTTTGAGTTGTCCGAAGAGGTCCCGCTCGATGAGGGTATCCACGAAATCACGGGTTGTTTTCCGCTCTGCAACAATCCGGTCCCCCATCATGTAATCCCCGTAAGGAAGCCTCCGGACAGAGAGCGAGGCGCCGAGAGTATGCAGGCGTTCGACAACCTTTGATGAGGTCTCCCTGTCATCCACCACGATTGCCGGTCCCTGGGGTATGAACTCCTCAATCTTCTTCTGCAATGGAGTATCTCCCTCACCTGCCGGATTCGGTACTACTCTCGTATCCATCCGGGATCCGAGGGTCCGGATCCCGCTTATCATGGCACGTTCGCGGGACTGGCTGACCCAGCGGTAGGTTTCATCAGAGGTGCCCTTTGTGACCAGTACAACAATGGTGCCGCTACCACTCCTCCCGGTCCGGCCCTTGCGCTGGATACTCCGGATTTCCGATGGAACTGCCTCATAAAAGATCACCATATCAGTGGAGGGGACGTCAAGCCCTTCCTCTCCCACTGAAGTGGCAACGAGCACCCGGAACTCTCCCTCCCGGAACCGTCTGAGGGCATCGATCTGCTTCTTCTGCGAGAGTCCCCGCTCGGTGTCTTTCGTCGCTTGTCCGACAAACCGCTCGGCACTGATACCCCTCTTTCCAAGATACTCCACAATCTGCTGGACCATATCCCGGAAGGTAGCGAAGATGATGATCCTGCTTTCCGGGTATTGCCCGAGCTGCTCGGCGGTAACGGCAGCCATGATCTCAAGTTTGGGATGCAGTTCCTCATCCCAGGACATGCATCGTTCAAGGAGACGGATGAATACCGGATCTTTTATGAGCCGGGCAGCTGCTTTTGAACCTCCTGCAGAAGATCCCTCGGCAAAAAGCCGGTGGACGTACCCTGCAAACACCCTGCTCCCCTGTGATTCTGCGAGTGAAACCGCGTGCCGGAGTTTCATCAGTTCTGCATAAACGGATGCGGCGGTGTATCCGGATGCATCCCGCTCCTGGATACGCTGCTGGACAAGGGTATTAAGCGCATTGAGACTTTTCATAGAGAGCTGCTGTCGTTTTGGTATGTCATACCCAAGCTCGCGAAGGACAGCAAGCCTCTTATCCAGGAGCTCGTTCAAATCTTCCACAGCAGATTTCAGGGGGAGGGGGAGATCAACTTCGATTATCTGGATCGCACGTTCATGGATATAGGGCGCCACGTCGCTGTCCTGTTCAGTCCGTGTCTCAACGATTTCAATCCCGAGGTTATGGCACACTTCCTCCACCTTCACCTCATTTCCGCCCGGAGATGCGGTCATGGCAAGAACGAGCGGCGATCGGGCGGAGTTGCAGTACACTGAAGCGATGAACACGTATGCATAATTTCCCACGGCACGATGGCACTCATCGACGATCAGGAGGGTAACATCGGAAAGAGTGTACGCACCTGAGAGGAGATCGTTTTTGATCACCTGGGGAGTGGCAAAGACGATCGTGGACCGCGAGTAAATCTCCCGCCGTTCGTCAGGAGGGCTTTCCCCGGTAAAAAGGGCACAATCCGGTTCCTTCCCGTCAATGACCAGGTACTTACGGAAGAAGCGGTAGTGCTGCTCCACCAGGGGCTTTGTGGGCGCAAGCATCAGCACTTTTCCCTTCTCATTGTAGAGACGTGAGGCAGCAACGAGGAGGGCAATTGCGGTCTTTCCAAGACCCGTCGGGAGCACCACCATGGTATTGCCGTCGAGTGCCCTCATCGCGATCGAGAGCTGATATGCCCTCGATTCAAGACTGCCGGGACGGATGAACGGGTGGGTGATCCATGTCATGGGACTAGAGCTCGACAAAACTGGCTGTTCCATCGATAAGGGACCGGATCAGGTCCGGTATTCCCTCAATGCCGATCCTGACCTGGCGCATGCTGTCACGGTCCCTTAAGGTGACGGTCCGATCCTCTTTTGTATCATAATCGACCGTGATGGCAAAGGGCGTCCCTACCTCATCCTGTCTCCGGTATCGCCGCCCGATAGCACCCGAGTCATCGTACTCGGCAAGGATCCCGCGGCTTCGTAATGCATCCGCAATCTCTCCGGCGATTTCGGGGAGGCCGTCCCTGTTCATGAGAGGGAAGACGGCGACCTGGATCGGTGCCACTGCCGGTGGAAATCGGAGCACCCTTCTCTCCTCGTCATCGACAATCTCCTCATGGTAGCTGTGTTCGAGCACGGCATAGATCATGCGGTCGATCCCGTAGGATGGCTCGATCACATGGGGTGTGACTTCTTCCCCCGGAACTTCCACTACCTCTTCACGGACTTCATAGAGATCGGGAGTGATCAGCACCTCCCTGCCGTCGATTGTCAGGGTGATCCCCTCCGGTCCCGGGATACAGGCACAGAGGGCATCAGCAACTGCTTTGGCGGATCCCCTGAACCTTGGACCAAGGGCACCCATATTGGGAACGACCCTGATCCGGTTTATCCGGCGCGGGATTTCGTAGGGGAGGAAGACGGCAAACCTCTCACCACTCTGCTGTTCATGTGCCCGCAGGTCATAATCGGTCCGATCTGCTATCCCGACCGTCTCGACCCAGCCAAACCTCCCTGAAAACACCTCGGCATCCCAGCAGTCCTCTGCGTAGTGAGCCCGTTCATCAGGGAGATGCTGCCGGAACCGGAGCCTTTCGGGAGCAACTCCAATCCTGACAAGGAGATCGTGGGTGAGGGCAAGGTAGTAGGCCACGTATTCATTGGCGACAACCCCTTTCTCCACCGCTTCCTGCATCGTCATCGAAAGCGGGGATTCTCCTGACATCTGCTGCGGTACTCCAAGGAGGGGCATCTCGTAACGGGCATAACGGTAAAACCTGGGATGGTTCTTTTCATCGGGATGGACGAAAATCTCTGCCTCGGCCTGGGTAAACTCGCGGAGACGGATCATGCCCTGCCGCGGGGAGATCTCGTTCCGGTAGGACTTCCCGATCTGGACCGTCCCGAAGGGGAGCTTGTCGCGGTAGAAACGGAGCAGCCGCTGGAAATCGGTGAAGATTCCCTGGGCAGTCTCCGGCCTGAGATACCCGGTCCGCTGGGAGCCCGGACCAATGGTCGTCTGGAACATGAGGTTGAAGGAGAAGACCCCGACCGGACCAAGCACCTCCTCACAGGCTGGACAGGGGAGGGTGCAGATCACCGATTCGAGCTCTTCGCTCTTCATCGCTGATGCGCCGGGTATCTGGTGACCTTCGGCCACGTGATCGGCACGCAGGTACTCCTTGCAGTGGGGACACTGGCACATCTTGTCAGAAAAGCCTTTGACATGTCCTGATGCGATATAGATCTCTTCCTGGCCGATTGTCGGGCATTCGATCTCGTAATACCCTTCATTGACGATGTAAAACTTCCTCCAGATATTTTCGATATTGCGTTTCATCATCGACCCGAGCGGCCCGTAATCGATAAAACCAGCCACCGAACCATAACATTCAGAGGTAGGCCAGATGAAACCCCGCCTTTTTGCCAGATCCATTATTTTCTCATAAATATCACTCATGGCGATCACGGTTCTTTATTTATATCACTCCCCGGAATCAAAAAGCTGTGTGGGGACTCCTGCCGGACAAGCCTCTTTAAGGAGAAAGAAGAGTACCCAGGCTGGTGTGAAAGGTCCCGCAAGGGCCAGAAAAACAGGGGGTCCCCAGGTGCACACCTCAGAAAAAATACCGTATTATACGTATTATTTTAGTTTAAAAGCCTTTTTATGGCAGAATCCCACTCAGAGAGATAGTGTTAAATACATTGCCCTGTATGTATTTCGGTAATTCATGCAGGACGATACAAGAAAGACTCAACTCCTTCAGCTCTTTACCAACATATCAGGAAAAACCAAAATCGTTGAGCCGATGAAAAAGATTCACGGCACTCTGCGTGACCGTGAAGCCGTCGAGCGTGAAATCGCCCTTATCATGCGGGAAATACTTGAACAGGGCCTTTTTAAAACCAAATTACGCCCTATCCAGCTTGCAAAACTTGTGTCGGCCTATTACGCGGGCAAGAACGATACCGAAATTGCACGCGAACTTGGCGATGAGAAGCTGTCAAAAACGGTGGCACGGGCACGGGTGAGGCTGAAACTGTTCAGGGATCTTGACTTCAAGATGCCATTTGACCGGGAAAAGATGGAATCGCTGCTGGAATCGGGAAATACCATGAAGGAGATCAGCGATGAACTGGGAGTAAGTCCGTCCACCCTTCGTGAATACCGGCATGTCATTGAGCAGCGGGACGATGTGACCATCGATTCATACCTTGAGCGGATCAAGGACGTGATGGAGGACCGGGATCTCTCCGAACTGATGACCAAGAGTGCAACAAAAGACGGGCTTGAGGACTCTATCGATGCCACCGAGGCAGAAATGGTGGATGTCTCCTGAAAAAGGAGCCATTATTTCCTCTTATTTTCAGAATAATGGAAGGTGCGGGAGGTAACGTTCCCGAATAAGGATGGGAATCATTGCATTGCCCGTTCTCATCGCGTGGGACTTTCATCCATTATTAAATTTCAGCATTATTTCCGGCAGCAGGGATCTCCCGGGTTTGGTCAGGCCGGTAACCGAACGCCGGAGCGCAATTAAAACCTGCAATGATCCCTTCCCACACCATCTTTTTCTATAGTATCTGCCAAAGATACTATAGCATGGAGCTCACGTATTTCGGACATTCATGCGTGCTTCTGAAAGGGAAAAAGACGGTTCTCATCGATCCTTTTGCCCCTGATGCGGAATTCCCCCAGAATCCGGACATTGTGGCCGTTACCCACGGTCATGCCGATCATATGGGAGCTGCCGTTGAACTGAACCGGCCCACGGTTGCCATCAACGAGGTGGCCAAGTACCTGAAATCGAAAGGGGTCCCGGCCGAGGGGATGAACCTGGGCGGTACCATTATCCTGGAAGGGGTGACCTTCCGCATGGTGCAGGCGGTTCATTCGTCCTGGATCGAGGAGGCAGGGATAGGCTGCAATGGAGGCGGTGCAGCAGGGTTCGTGATCGGGATGGACGGAAAACAGATCTATCATGCGGGGGATACAGCACTCTTTTCGGATATGAACCTGATCGGGGAACTCTGCCATCCGGACATCGCCCTGCTTCCGATTGGCGGGCGTTTTACCATGGGCCCTGACGAGGCGATGATCGCTGCCCGCTACATCGGAGCACCACTGGTTATCCCTATCCACTACAACACATGGCCGGTGATCCGGCAGGATCCGGAGAAGTTCCGGACTGCACTTGAGCGGACAACCGATATCCGGGTGAAAATACTCGCTCCGGGTGAGACGGCCACGATATAAGCAGGAATTGGGAAGCAGCAACGTTTTTTCCGACAAACTTTCGCATTCACCCTTTTTCACAAGAGAAAAATACCTGGTCAGAGTATTCCTCTCCAAATAAAGGAATAAAAAGCTCTTCAATAGTATGGGTGGGAAAAAATTGGTCATTGTAATCTGATATGTTGGGGCTGTCACCCCCACACCCCGACAGGATGAACTCCGCCGTTCCCGAAGGGCGCCCCGGCGGCGGTTCAATGAATGATTACTATACGATCAAAGGCTCATTTTCATATTCGTCCTGTAGAAAAAAAATGAGATGTACCGGGAATCCTGTTACTCCTTCGCTCTGCCCTTCTCCTGCCCCTGGAGGAGGTGAAGCCTCAAAATTCCGTTACATGAGTTGCAGATATAATATTCCTGTGTCCAGCAGGTGGTGCAGGCCCATCTTCCGCACAGGGTACATTGTTTCAGCTCGGTGGAAAGGAAGGTACTGTTGCAGAGGTCGCAATGATACCGTGAAAAGCTGGAGGCATCTTTCTCAGGGGGTTCCCCCTGTTTTCTCATGACGGTAACATCGTTCCGGACGCGTGAGAAAAGGTCGGGGTCTTTTTTTGACCCCCTGGTATCACTTTTTCCCGGCTTGTTTTTCCAGAGCATCCAGCCGATCCTCCATCCCCTTCAGGCTTTCCTCCATCGATTCGGAAAAATCCTTCAGCGATGCCACCTTTGCTTCATTCGTCCCAAGGATCTGGTCCTTGGACTGCCTGAATGACTGGAGCTTTGTCCGGCTGACAAGCGACCATTCCTCGATCATCAGCTCAAACCTGCGGTCGAGGTACTCGTCCACCCTGCTCTCCATAGGCCGGGCGAGCGATACATCCCCCTTCGCCCCCCTCCAGTAGTAGTAGATCACGAACAGGAGTAAGGCGACGATAATGACAATCAGGGCAGCCTCGAGGGGAGTCATCGCTTTGCCTCCCTCAGCCGGGAGAGACGCTCTTCGAGATTATCGAGCTTTATCCCGGCACTGGTCTCGAACGACTCGATCTTCTTTGTCGTCTCCTCGATCCTACCAAGCCTGGTCTCGAAATCGCCGAGATCATTCTGGGTTGCGAGGTCCCAGTCCTGGATCAGGTTCTTCATCCTCCGGTCCAGGTAGGCATTCATGTAGCTGTCCATGCCGACCATTACCTGACCTCCAGCTCGCGGATCCCCGCTTCAAGAGCGGCCGCCCGCTTATCGATCTCATCCCTGCCCCTCTCGAGATTCCGTATTTCGGTCGTCACCATGTCCAGCCTGTCATCGAGATCATCAAGATTGTGGATGGTGATGAGCCCCCACTCGCTGATGATCGCGGACATATGGGCGTCGAAATACCGGTCGAGGCTCTTATCCATGGTGGGAAGTTTTGCGTCAATGGTTCCGGGAATCGCCATCAGGGATTCCTTGAATGAGGATTTCTTTGCAGTCTCTGCAGGTGCGTTCTCAAACATCATGGTCACCCAATTTTCTTCTCCTCATCTTTGATCTTCTCGACCATCCGGTCAAGCTTTGTGATGGTCACCTTGTTCTCGAGCCGCTCGATCCTTTTATCCACCGCACTGTGCTTTGCAAAGATATCGGTGGTTAAGGCAACATTCTCCTCGTCGAGAGTCCGTATCTCCGCCATCTGTTCGGGGGAGACGCGGAAGAACGGGGTCCCCCGCTGTGCCATCTCGGCCTTCATCAGGTTGAGCTTCTCCTTCTCGAGATCGATCTCGGCAAGCCTCGGGGTGTTCCTCCACAGCCGGATCTCCTTGATCATGAAGTACACGATGATGAGGATGATGACGAGAAGGATAACCCAGAAGACCGACTGGAACCATGCCCAGTAGGGAGAAGTTGAGGTAACTACAATTTCCGTTTCATTTGCCACAGGTCATTTCCCCCGAAAATTATAGTTCCTTGCCGCCCTTTTTCGGGGTGACCTTTCCTGCTACGTCCTTTGCACCCTTCTCAACGGTTTTCCCTGCTTTGGTTGCCCCTTCCTTCACGGTCCCGCCGGCCTTTGTTGCACCTTCTTTGACGGCGCCACCGGCCTTGACCGCACCCTCCTTGACGGCCCCGCCGGCTTTTGTGGCTCCTTTGGTGATCTTCTCCATCCAGGTGACCTTTCGTATCACGGAGATGGTATCGCCCTCGGCAACACCCAGCGATGCCATATCTTCAGGTGAGAGCATGATGACCGACTTGTCTACCATCTTGTCGCCATACCCGGTGACTGCGACCGTCTTTGTCTTCTGTTCCCAGACTGTCGGATACTGGGCGAGGAGCAGTGCCTCCCCTTCTTTCGCGCCGATCATTGGCAGGACTGTCTCATGGACCCGGGCCCGTCCATGACTCGGAAACGTCCGTACCTTTACCTTTAACGTAACTGATCCTTCCATAGCAGTCACAACTAGCATCTCATACTATTAATGCTTTATTCCGTCTACCGCCGGGAAACCTGTACATCTCTGGAAAGGGTATATAACTGGTAATCAAAAAGGAGAGAAATTGTATTATTGGGGCTTTGATACGGATTTCGATTCTGGGAGAGCCCTCATAATTCTATAGAGTAAAAAAAATTGAAAAAAATCAGAAGTCAGTCATCACCCTGAACTGGTCGATCTCTTCCCGGTTCAGCTGTTCAAGGAAGAGATCGGCAGCAGTATGCACATCCTTGCTCGCCGTGATTGCCCGGCCTACCACGATAATATCGGCTCCGGATTTCACCGCGGCCTTCACGACATCGACCCGGATACCGCCCGCAGTTGCGACAAGAAGTTTTCCTCCTGCGGCCTTTTTGAGTGCCGGAATGTCGCCCCATGCATGGGCGGTGTCCTCGGCATCGATCGCCCGGTGGAGCTCCACGATATCGGGCTTGACCTTCAGGCTCTTTATGACCTTCACCGGGTCAGCCACGTTCAGCATGTCAATAACAGAGTAAATCCCTGTCTTCTTCGCCTCGGCAATGGCCTTTTCCAGGGTTGAGACAGGGGCAAGCCCGGAGATGACGACCGCATCGGCGGAAGAGTCTGCTGCCATCCGGGCCTCGAGGTTGCCGGTGTCAAGGATCTTCATGTCAGCGATGATGAACGCATTCGGCCGGAGCTTCCGGATCTCTGAGATGACATCGAGCCCGAACTTCTTGATGAGGGGCGTCCCGGCTTCGATGATCAGGTGGTCGTTATCCGGGAGCTCGGAGAGCACGGAAGCGACACGGTTCATGTCCACGAGGTCCAGTGCCACCTGCAGGTAGGGAGGGTCCCAGAGCCGCTGGACCTTGAAGCCCATGACAGCATGGGTCGACCGGTCTTTTTCAAAGAGCAGCGTCTTTGTGTCGGGGAAGCCGTCCATGGCCCTCCTGAGCGCAAGTTTCATGGCGCCATAATTGTACCGGTAGATCCTGTTGTAGTCCGCAGCCCCCGGCCCGAGATAGACACTCGCAAGCACAACGAGCGACTCAACATCGCAGCTGGAAAAAATACCCTCTTCCACCGAGTCGGCTACCGCCTTTGCCACCGCTGCCTGGACCGGCCCGAACATCTCCCGGATCTGCGTATCCTTTTTCAGCGTGACCTTCGGGATGACCAGGGTTGCCGGCTTTGTAAGGAGGTTAGGCCGGACCACCGCCAGAAGCGGGGTATGGCCGGCCGAGAGCTCCGAGAGGGCGTTTGCAAACGCCATCCCGACAGGCCCCTCCTTGTCACCGATTACGAGGTCAATATGGGCGAGTTCAGGGCCGTCTCCTACGAGTGCTTCACCAATGAAATACATATGATACCCTTTTCCTGCCTACTAGGTTTGGGATAGTGACTTAAAAAGCCCGCTGATGGATCGGGGAAAAACCCATCATACGGGTACGGGGAAACCCCGGGATACATTCGAAAATTCAGTGAACGGATAATGGAAACGACAGAATAAAAGCACCAAAACATCCGGATTTCAGGATCATGGAGAAATGTGGGGTCGGTGAGATTTGAACTCACGATCGACGGGTCTCTCCGACATGCGTCAGTGCTCCAACGGATCATCATCTCTTATCAGGAGACCCATTGCTCATCATTCACACGACGCGAAAGACCGCTGGAGCCCGTCGCCATTCCGGACTAGGCCACGACCCCTCAGCCGTATTAAGGTCGCATTGTGCCGATTTAATGGTTATGCATTGGAATCAGTAATCATATATCCTGCAAAATCCTCATTTGTTAAGATGGATCCCCGGAGCTACGATTGCGGTATCTCGACTCATCCTCTTCTCGGCCTCACCATTGGTGAAATGCTCAACCTGGTCTCAGCACACTTCCCGGAAACAGAAGCTGTTGTCTCGGTCCACCAGGATATCAGGTGGACCTACCGGGAACTCCTCTCCCGGGTAAACGGCCTTGCAAAGGGGCTGATGGCACTGGGAGTTGAGAAGGGTGACAGGGTAGGAATCTGGGCAATGAACTATGCCGAATGGATTGTCGTTCAGTTCGCCACGGCAAAGATTGGCGCCATCATGGTGAATATCAACCCGGCTTACCGGACATACGAACTGGAATACGTGTTAAAGCAGGCAGAAATCCAGACCCTGATAGTCCAGGGCAGATTCAAGACTTCGGATTATGTCGGGATGTTTTATGAGGCATGTCCTGAGGCATACGAGTCGCGCCCCGGAAAGCTGAACTCCGAAAAGTTTCCGTTCCTGAAAAATGTGGTCTTTATCGGCGATATCACCTATAATGGCATGTATACCTGGCCGGACCTGGTGAAATCAGGGGAGAAGATCAGCAATGACGAGCTGGTCGCCCGCGGGGAGATGCTTGATTTTGATGATGCCATCAACATCCAGTACACCAGCGGTACGACAGGATTTCCAAAAGGGGTCGTTCTCACCCATCACAGTGTTCTCAATAACGGATATATCATAGGGGAGGGGATGGGTTTTTCGGAAAAAGACCGCCTCTGCATCCCGGTCCCGTTCTACCATTGTTTCGGGATGGTCCTCTCAAACCTTGCATGCATGACCCACGGATCGACCATGGTACTCCCTTCGCCTACTTTTAATGTCGAGGATGTACTGAAAACCGTGGAGCAGGAGCGATGCACGGCCCTTCACGGTGTCCCTACCATGTTCATTGCCGAGCTGACCCATCCGGACTTTCCGAACTACTCCATGCAGTCGTTAAGGACCGGGATCATGGCCGGATCTCCCTGCCCGATTGAGGTGATGAAGGAAGTGAACCGGAAGATGAACATGTCCGAGATTGTGATCGTATACGGACAGACCGAGACCTCTCCCGGGGTCACCATGACGACGACAAAGGATCCTGTCGAGCGGCGTGTCTCCACGGTGGGAAGGGTCTTTCCCCATACCGAACTGAAGATCGTCGACCCAAAGAGCGGGAAGGTGCTCCCGCGGGGAGAGATTGGCGAGATCTGCGCCAGGGGGTATTGCGTGATGAAATGCTACTACAACAACCCGAGCGCAACCCACGCAACCCTTGACAATAATGACTGGAACCATACCGGCGATCTTGGCACGATGGATGACGAAGGCTACGTGAAGATTGTCGGCCGGCTGAAGGACATGGTTATCCGGGGCGGGGAGAATATCTACCCCCGCGAGATCGAGGAATTCCTCCATCATCACCCGAAGGTGGCCGATGTCTACGTTATCGGGGTTCCGGATGTAAAATACGGGGAGGAACTGATGGCCTGGGTTATGCCAAAGGAAGGAGTTCTGGTGAGTGAGGAGGAGATCAAGGAATTCTGCCAGGGAAAGATCGCCCACTACAAGATACCCCGCTATGTGAAATTCGTGACAGGATTTCCCATGAGTGTGACCGGAAAGATCCAGAAGTTCAGGATGCGGGAGGTATCGATACAGGAACTGCATCTTGAAGAAGTCTCCCATATCGAGACGGCATAAAAAGAGGGTATAGCGGGGATCGACCTGTATTTTCCATTTATGGCGAATCCTTTCCCCATTCTCGTGCTCTTTTGGGTTACGACTTTGGCTCACCCCAGCCGGTTTGGCCTCCCCATGATGAGATACGGTCGGAAGCATTCATCGGAAAAAGGCCTCTTCGTCATTTCTGTGCCTGGTAACTTTTCTTGTGCCGATTTCCAGACTCATAGCAATGACACATTTCATTCGAAAATTCATTTTGGATATTGGGTAAAAAATTTGTTCCAATTCCAAACTATTCCTGTTCTTCCTTAATTTACCCGCTACCGCATCCTGGTTGCAGTCTGACCTTTTTTTCCGGGTGAGGGATAAATTGCGTAAGCTCAGGCAGTTCCTGTCCTTTTTACCAGGTCAGCGGCCACGGCTGATGCTTCGCAAAGGACCTCGTCTTCGCCGGGGATGTACCTGTCCAGCATCAGCACGCTTCCCTGGCAGATTACCGTTGTGACTGCAGATCCGGTGCATGAATACACGGCGTTTGAGCTGATGCTGTGAAGCGGGGTATTGCAGACTGCGTTACGGTCGAGAAGTATGATATCGGCAGGTTTGCCGGGCGCCAGGATCCCGCTTCCAAGCCCGAGAGCCCGGGCTCCACCCATGGTTGCCGCAGAGAGCATCTCAAAAGCAGGTAAAAGCGTCGGAGAGTTCCAGAAAAATTTCTGGAGGAGGGCACCGATCTTCATCTCCTCGAACAGGTCGAGGTTATTGTTCGATGAACAGCCATCGGTCCCAAGCGAGACATTGACCCCGGCCTCCCTGAGCCAGTGGTAGGGCATTGCCCGGTTCACGGCAAGTTTCATGTTACTTGCCGGGTTGTAAGCGACCGAGACCCCCCGTTTTCCGAGAAGTGCGCATTCATCCCTGTCAAGCCAGCAGCAGTGGGCGGCCACCGTCCGGGGAGTGAGGATGCCGCACCGGTCGAGGAGTTGCGGCGGTCGCACCCCCCATACCTTCACGGAATCGGCCACTTCCTGTTCGGTCTCGGAGAGGTGGATATGTATCCCGATCCCCTCATCCTCGCTGTATCCGGCAAGCCATTTGAGACCTTCCTCCGAAACCGTGTAGATCGCATGGGGTCCTGCTCCTGCCTTTATTCTTGGGTTATTCAGGGATTTGACATGCCGGACAAACCGTTCGGTTGCCCTGATCTCGTGCTCCCGTTTTTCATCATTACCGAGATCGATGAATCCGTATGTGAGGACCGCACGGACTCCTGCATCTTCCACTGCGCGGGCGGCATCCTCCATGAAGAAATACATGTCGTGGAAGGAGGTAGTACCGGTCCTGATCATCTCAAGGCACGCAAGCCGTGTGCCCCAGTAGACGTCATTCCCGGTCAGATGGGCTTCAAGAGGCCAGATCTTTTCGGAGAGCCACTGCTGCAGGGGCATATCATCAGCAAATCCCCGGAGCAGGGTCATTGCGGCATGGGTATGGGTATTGACGAGACCGGGGAGGGCAATCGAGCGTGTCCCGTCGACAAGGTATTCAGCCTCGCCCCTGAATTTCCGGCCGGCGCCCGGTCCGGCAGCAACAATAAAACCCTCTTTGCTGACGCATATATCGATCACTCCCTCCCCGGTAAGGGCTCCCTCTATCAGGAGGGATCCCGGTTTTTCCGGGAAGCCTTCGGGGCAGACTGGTTTCATGCCAACCCCTCAATAATCCGTTCCACCATCGCACCGGTCCGATCCTTGTTCTCTTCTGCACATTTCAGGATATGCTCGTAGGTGAGTGTTTCATCAGAAAGTCCGTTTGCATAGTTATCCACGGTACAGAGCGCCGCAATCTCCATGCCAAGTTCCCTGGCAAGAGTGGCTTCCGATGCTATGGTCATTCCGACCAAATCGGCAACGGCTGCAAGCATGCGGACCTCGGCTTTTGTCTCGATCCGCGGTCCCGGAGTCTGGACATAGACCCCTCCACACCGTGCTTCGGGGATAATCGCAGCAAGCTTTCCTGAAAACCCCGGGGAGAACCCGGGGTGCACATGCCGGATCGCGTGCTCATGGATGGAAGGGATGGAGGCCATGCTCAGGTAATCAGAGGGGATGATCACCGAGCCGGGGGGAATTTCTCTCTTCAGTGATCCTGCCGACCCGATGGTCACGAGCCGGGTAACACCGCAGAGTGCAAGTGAGGCGAGGTGTGACCGGTAATTGATCCGGTGCGGGGGACGATTGTGCTGGTGCCGCAGAAGGAGGATGCATCCCCCGCAGAGCACTTCAGAATTTCCAAACGGGGTGTGGATCACCCTTCTCTCAAGGTCCGGCAGTCTGGTGAAAAGGAGGCTTGTACCCCCGATAATTCCTAGCATGGTCGTCTCACCTGTCTTCATTATAGTGAGCACTCGTGCGTGATGTATCATTTTCGGTCCTGATCCCTGCAACCATCCCGCAAGTTGTATCAGCCGGCCCTTCCAGATCTTCCTCTCATGGGAAGGTTTGCCACGGTTGATGACGATACAATCAGGCGCGGTGCGTGTACCGACATATATTTTGTCAGGACCGAAGAGATCCTCCGACGTTCCGGCAGGAACCCGGTTATCGCCATGGAGGTGACGGCAGCTGACCTCCCGATGGGATGGGCCGTGTTCTGCGGGCTTGACGATGTCCTTTCCCTGCTGGAAGGGATCCCGCTCACTGTCGATGCAATGGATGAGGGAACGATCTTTTTTCCCGGGGAACCTGTGATCAGGATCGAAGGACACTACCTGGATTTTGCCCGTTACGAGACCGCGGTGCTTGGTTTTCTCTGTCATGCATCAGGAATCGCAACCGCTGCAGCTTCCATCAGGCACATCTCCGGGGGGAAGAAGATCTATTCCTTCGGGTCCCGGAGACAGCATCCGGCCATCGCCACGATGGTTGAGCGCGCAGCCTGGATTGGAGGGGTGGATGGTGTATCCAACACGGCCGCTCCCCCTGAAATCCCGCTTGTCGGAACAATGCCCCATTCCTTTGTGATGTGCTTTTCCACTCCAAAGGAGGCATTTTCTGCATTCGACCGGTATACCGAACCGGATATTCCCCGGATCTTCCTCTGCGACACGTTCTGTGACGAAAAGAAGGAGTCCCTGGCTGGTGCGCGCTCCGGGGCGCAGGGAGTGCGTCTGGATACCCCGAGATCAAGGAAGGGGAACATGCGGGCGATCCTTGAGGAGGTCCGGTGGGAACTGGATGCCGCGGGATATCGGGAGGTACAGATCGTACTTTCGGGCGGGGTAACCCGGAGTGATATCATCGCCTACCGTGATATCGTTGACGCGTTCGGGGTAGGGGGTGCGATTGCCAATGCCCCTGTTGTGGATTTTGCCATGGATATTGTTTCAATCGATGGAGTATCCTGTGCCAAGCGGGGTAAAAAGAGCGGGACCAAGCAGGTATGGGAGTTGCAGGACGGGCGGCACCTTCTCCTCCCGTCAGGGCACCCTGGACCGGAAGGGGGAATCCCGATCATATCCAGGTATATACGTGACGGCGTGGTATTGAAACACCCCCCTGTCTCTGAAGCCAGGAACCGGCTTCTCCGATCTCTCTCACAGCTGTACGGTATGCCCGGGTGAACGGTTCTGCGGATATCCCCGTTGCCACCATGCTCCCGATAAACAATTCTTTTAACCAATAGTGACCAACTTACTAGGAGCGGGCCGATAGATCAGAGGAAGATCGCTTCCTTGGCATGGAAGAGGCCGCGGGTTCAATTCCCGCTCGGTCCATCCGCTTCTTTTTAGTTGGGTATAGTGTCATTGTTACCCCCAATCCCGCTCGCAAATCACGACAAGGAATCAAGGAAAATCCAGTCATTAAAATCCGCGGGGGGAAAAAGTGCTGGTTGTCGGTCTCACTTCTCATATGCAATTGACCCCGCCGCCCCCAAAGGGCGTCCCGGTGGCGATTCAAAAACTATTCACATTGACCTTGAAAACGAAATTATCATCTGATATTCACAAAACAATAGAGAAACCCGCCTCAATGTAGCGCGATTATTTTCACCGTTTGACAAAAAAATCGGTGGCTGGATTGTCATTATACCCTTTATTTTTTCATGGTAACAGGGATCAAATTTCAAATCGGAGTTTTTTTACCTGCTTAAAGTGATGTAGCATCGATTAACGTGGGTCTCAAGGAATGGATTATTCCCCAGGATGATGTATTTTTTGACCATTTCGACCGTCTCTCGGCAGTGTTGGTGCTCGCGTCCTACCGCCTTGTTGATCTCACCGATAATTTCGGGGAGCTGAAGAGCTATGCCAAGCAGATAAAGCAGCTCGAACACGAGGGTGACAAGATCACCCATGAGATTTACGAGCAGCTGAACATCAGTTTCATCACCCCGCTCCAGCCCGATGAGATCTCGCATCTGGCTTCTTCGCTGGACGATGTCCTCGATTACATCGATTCGACGACAAGGAAGATGGACTATTACGAGATTCCGGAGATCGACTCGTACATGCGGGAACTGATACAGCTGATCCAGCTCTCGGTGATCGAGATTGAACAGGCGGTCAAGTGCATCCGGAAGATCAAGGACCCGATGCAGATCGAGAACCGCTGTATCGAGGTGAACCGGCTCGAGAACGTTGCCGATGACGTCCTTGCCCATGCAATAAAGGATCTCTTCAAGACGAAGGGTGCAGTGGACATCATCAAGTACAAGGATATTTACGAATACCTTGAGATTGCGACGGATAAATGCGAGGACGTGGCAAATATCCTCTCCGACCTTGCGATCCGGCACTCCTGATCTGATGATATCTGCAGATGAAACCCGTGAGGAGAGAGATGAGTGGTTCTGATGATAATGGTGCAGGGATTATGGTGATGCCATGCTAGTCCCGACGCCGGATATCATCGCTTTTATCATCCTTATCGCGCTCGCCTTTGATTTCACAAACGGGTTTCACGACTCGGCCAATTCGATATCCACGGTCATCTCCACAAAAGTGCTCTCGCCTCAAAGGGCAATCGTGTTTGCCGCATTCTTCAATTTTATCGCAGCATTTTTCTTCGGCGTTGCCGTAGCGAGCACCATCAGTAAGATCATCAATCTCAATTACGTTGATACCGTGATCGTCCCTTATATCATCCTCGCAGCCCTCTTGGGGGCAATCGCCTGGAACCTGATTACCTGGTATTCCGGCCTCCCCACCTCCTCTTCGCATGCCCTGATCGGTGCCCTTGCAGGAGCAGGTATCTCGGCAGGAGGGATTGCCGCAATAAAACTTGGCACAATCGACACCGTAGTCCTCTTCATGGTGCTCTCCCCAATCATCGGATTTATTATTGCATTCTTTTTCATGGCCTGTGTGCTCTGGATCTCGAAAGGTGCACACCGTATGGTTGCTGAACGGCACTTCCGGAGCCTGCAGCTCTTCTCTGCGGCAGCCTACAGTTTCAGCCATGGCACGAATGACGCTCAGAAAACGATGGGAATCATAACACCACTCCTCTTCAGTATCGGTTATTTTGGAGCCGCGGTCGATCCGAACAATCTTCCGGTCCCGATGTGGGTTATCCTGGCAGCCCATGCGGCCATCGCTCTTGGCACGCTCTCAGGGGGGTGGCGTATCGTGAAGACGATGGGATATCGTATCACGCGGCTCAGGCCCGTGGACGGCTTTGCCGCTGAAACATCCGGAGCTGCAACAATCATCGGCGCCTCGATTGTGGGCATACCGGTCAGTACCACGCACGTCATCTCTTCATCGATCATGGGAGTCGGGGCAACCCAGGGGACAGGGTATGTCCGGTGGAGTGTGGCACGGCGGATCATGTGGGCATGGATCCTGACCATCCCGGTCAGTGGGATAATGGGCTATGTCTTCTTCTCCGGGATTTTCTATCTGGTCAACCTTGTCTGACGGGTGGAAAAGCGGCCGCCGTCCGGACCCGGATGGGACAATAATACGAGAAAGGTATTTTCACTTGTTTTTACCCTTGATCACAGTATAGTGCCCCCCCGCTTGAATGGAAAAAAGTGAAAGAACAATAGCATGTTATTCCTGTTTTTCCCGACCTGTCACTTCGATATAATACCGGCAGAGGTGAGAGACCGGGCAGATCGAACAGGCCGGTTTTCGCGCTGTGCAGACCGCCCGCCCATGCGAGATGAGGATATCGGTGAGAACCCCCCAGTCCTCTTCAGGAAACAGGTGCATAAGGTCCTTTTCAATACCTTCGGCATTCTTTGATTCCGAAAATCCCAGGCGTCCTGCGAGCCTGAATACGTGCGTATCCACGGCCACCCCCATATTTTTCCCGAAGGCATGGTAGAGCACGATATTTGCCGTCTTTCTCCCCACCCCCGGAATTGTCAGGAGGTCTTCCATGGTATCAGGGACTGTCCCGGAGAACCGTTCGACAAGTGAGCGGGATGCCTCGATAATGTGCTTTGCCTTCATGTGAAAAAAACCGGTAGCGTGAATGATATCCTCCACTTCAGTGATATCAGCCATTGCAAGGGACTGTGGGTCGGGAAAACGGGAAAACAGGTCATCCCTGACGGCATCCACCGATTTATCGGTAGTCTGGGCAGAGAGGATGGTGGTGATCAGCACCTCGAAAGGGGATACCGCATACCGCTCCCGGGCCCACCGGTCCGGGTATCGCCCGGCAAGGATGGAAAATATCCGGCGGGCTTTTTTCTTATCCATACGATCAGTTCAGCCGCGATCCATAAAATGAGCACGATGCAAAGAAAAGATGGGGTAGGGCAGATTCGAACTGCCGTCAAAGCGTCCCAAACGCTCTAGGATGGACCAGGCTACCCTACTACCCCTGATATGAGGAAGATGATTGGTCAGGTACCCAAAAATAGTTACCTATGTTCCCCTGCCCTTGTGATCGGGAGCGGGCCTTTCCCTGCCCTGATGACAAGGCTCCCGGAACGGGCCCCGGAAAGGAGCGCCCTTGAAAGGTTATCCGGATCCCGCCCGTCAATGACAAGGAGAGGGATGCCGGATCTCTGGATCACTTTTGCCGCAATCATATCGATCACCGTATTTGACCCGGCCCTGAGTGACCCGGTGCTGACAATCTCCAGCAATTTTTCAGGAGTAAGCCGGTCAAGACGCTCCGCAGCCGGATCGATATTTGGATCCGCGGTATAAATCCCATCAACAGAAGTCAGGTTGACCATCAGGTCTGCCCCGCACCGCTCTGCAAGGACCGCGGCAACAGCATCCGTGGTCTGGGCAGGGGTGATCCCTCCCATCAGGACGATCCTTCCGGTTTCCGCGTATGCCATGGCTTCGGCCTGGCTCCCGGCAATAAGGGGGCATGCGGCGTCACCAAGCACCCCGGCAAGGAGCATAGCGTTGAGCCGGGTGACCCCAATCCCGATCTCGTCAGCAACAGCTTCGGAACACCCGATTTCCCTTGCAGCAGCGATGTATCTCCTTGCCTCCCCGCCACCGCCCACCACCACGTAGATTTTCGCATATCCGGCGATCTCCTTAAGCACAACGGCATAGCGGGCGAGCCTGTGCTCTTCAAGGGTGGGGATCAGCACTGAACCGCCAAGCGAGAGGACGACCTTTTTCATGCAACCCAATGGTTTCTTTATGCGCTACATATAATTGTTGAAGATGATCCGCTGTCCGGTCTGCATGGGTATCGAGATCTACAGGGTAGCCGGAGGGTGCATCGGTGAGGTATACCGGTGTAAAACCTGTGGGTATTCCGGTTCTTTCATCATTGAAGAAGAAGAGCCTTCCGGGAATACCGGGAAAAAATCCTAGCGCGGGCAATGCAGCCACCGGCACTTTTATCTTCATACGTCCGTTTATCTCCTCTTGATGGAAGAGTGGCACGAAGCGCGGCAATATAAGAAAGGAGAAGATCTGGAGGTTGAATGTTCGCTCTGCAGCCACCGGTGTCACATCAAGGACGGGAAGCACGGCATATGTGGTGTCCGCCGTAACCGGAACGGGACCCTTTACGCGACAACGTTTGGAAAGGTAAGCGCAGAAGCAGTCGACCCGATAGAAAAGAAGCCTCTTTTTCATTATCTTCCCGGCACACTCTCGTACTCACTCGGGAGTGTAGGGTGCAATTTCCATTGTGAGCACTGCCAGAACTGGCACATATCGCGTCAGGGATCGGAACTTGTCGGCCTGTCGGATCTCTCTCCCGAAGAAGGTGTCAGGCGGGCACTGGCCAGGCGTTGTGCAAGCATCTCCTGGACGTACAATGAACCGACGATCTGGCACGAATACCCGCTTGAGATGGGAACCCTTGCAAAGAAAGAGGGCCTTGGGACCGTCTATGTGACAAACGGGTATATCACCGAGGAAGCGCTTGGAGAGATCAGGACGATCCTTGATGCGTTCAGGGTGGATATCAAGGCCTTTTCAGAGGAGTTCTACCGGAGGGTCTGCGGTGCAAAACTGCAGCCGGTTCTCGATGCAACGGTCAGAGCACGGGAACTTGGCATGCATATCGAGGTTGTCAACCTTGTCATACCCGGCCTGAACGACTCACCTGAAGATACCGGGGCACTCATCCGCTGGATACTTGAAAACCTGGGCCCGGATACCCCGGTTCATTTCACTGCATATCACCCTGATTACCGGATGAAGGAGCCGGGACCAACCCCGGTTGCAGTGCTTGAGCGGATCTACCAGCAGGCCCGGGATCTCGGGCTGCATTACCCGTATCTCGGGAACGTTTTCATGCACCGGTTCGAGTCTACGTATTGTCCGGCATGCGGGGCACTCCTCATCGAGCGGCAGGGATTTTCGTCAGTTTTCAGGAACCTTTCAGCGAACCGGTGCATACAATGCGGGGAAGCGATACCATACGTCGACAAAACAACCTGATGGAGAGGACATCCCGGCATTCCTGGTAGACAGGATGCTTGGTACGCTCTGCCGTTACCTCAGGTTCATGGGGTATGATGCAGAGAGTGCGAGTTCCATGAGTGAAGGAAATCCCCGGGAGGATACCCTCCTCATCAAATCTGCAGAGCGGAAGGGGCGGATCCTGCTTACCAGGGACCGGGAACTCGCAAGGAGAGCCGGAGCTTGTGCAATCCTGGTATCAGGAGATGACGTCCTTGACCAGCTCAGCCAGCTCGTGGAACAGGGCCTCATTGAACCGGAACTCCGGTTGAACCGGTGTTCGATCTGCAATGAACTTCTCCGGCCTGCACGTGATCACGAGGTATCGTCGGCACCGTATGCTCCGAAAAACCGTAAAGATCTCAGTTTTTTCTGGTGCAGAACATGCAGGAAACTCTACTGGCTCGGTTCCCACAGCGAACATCTCGAAAAAAGAATAAAGGGGAGTCGGTAGTCGAATGGTTCCTTTCCAGTTCAGGAACTCTTTGCTGCCTGGGCCTTCTCGCTCATCTGGTTCCTTCTCTTGAGCCAGACCAGCTCCTTATCCACCCAGACGAAGCTCTGCATCGGGAGGACAGTTACCTCCCGGGAAACACCGGTAACATCAGTGTTCTGAGGGACGACGAGGATCATTTTCGGGGACGCAAGACCCGGTATGGGTTCTTTCCTTGCCATGGCCACGAGGGAATCAACGGTAGGCGGTGTCACGTTCCGGTCAAATGAAACCAGTACATAAGCACCTTCCGACCTCCCGAGAATTCTCCTTGCCACGATGAACCCCTGCTCTTTTCCTCCGGATTTTGCCGCAGGCCTGATCTGCCATCCGTCAACGCTGGGATAGAGTTTCCTGAGTTCCTTTCTTACAAATTCATGCATGATGTCGTCATTAGATCCCATGGTCAATCACGGCAGAAGATAGATTGTCGGATGAATACTAAAATTGTTTGGTATTGAGGTGGCGGTACCGTTTTTTTTAAAAAAACCCTCTGGTAGTGCCGGGCTTTCCCCTGTAAAATAAAAAAAGCCCTCCTGATGCCGGCAGCCCATTAAAGCGGGTATTTAACCGGGAGAGGAATGAATTAAACCATTTCGCGGACCCGTTTTGAGAGAGAGAGAGAACATTACGGCGTTCGCTCTGTCCTGTGCATAGGCGGGATTCAGACCTGCGCATCTCTCGCATCATTTTTAACACCCGCTCCTCCAATAGTATTTGAAACCCGGGTGATCAGGATGGTCGTAATGGCGGGCGGATCGGGAAAGAAGCAGGAGAGCGGGGAAGGATGTACCTTACTTGAACATCCTGCCCTCTTTATTAACCGGGAACTTTCCTGGCTTGAATTCAACCGGCGTGTCCTTTCGGAAGCAATGGACCGGACCCATCCTCTTCTCGAACGGGTCAAGTTCCTTTCCATCTTTTCAAATAACCTTGACGAATTTTTCATGATCCGGGTCTCAGGGCTGCAGCGCCAGCTTGCAAGGGGAGTGCGTGAAGCACCTCCTGATGGAATGAGCCCGGCGTTCCAGCTGTCAGAGATTCACAGGACTCTCGAACCGATGCTTGAGCAGCAGTCGGATCTCTGGGAGAAGGAGATTGTCCCGGCCCTGCATGATGAAGGGATTCATATCATGTCGTATAGGGATCTCTCTTCAGAAGAGAAAGTACTGCTCCGGGATTACTTCCAAAGGGAGATATACCCTGTACTTACCCCCCTTGCATTTGATCCGTCGCATCCGTTCCCGTTCATCTCGAATCTGTCGCTCAACCTTGCCGTGATTTTGAAACACCACTCTGCCGGAAAAGAAAATTTTGCCCGGATCAAAGTCCCCACCACTCTGTTCCCCCGGCTGATCAGGACGCCTCCCGGGGGTACGCTGAGTGACAGCGGGGACGATATCCGGCTGGTCTTCCTTGAAGAACTCATTGCTGCGAACCTCGACCTGCTCTTCCCCGGCTACCTGGTGGAAGGTGCATATCCGTTCAGGGTTACCCGTGATGCAGATCTTGAGATCGAGGAGGATGAAGCATCCGACCTTCTCACGGTAGTCGAGGAAAGCATAGAGATGAGGAGGGTGGGCTCACCGGTCCGCGTTGAAGTTGTGCACGGAATGCCATTACCGGCCTGCGGGATTATTGGAAAGAAACTCGGTATCGCTGCAGAGATGTTCTACCAGGTGAGTGCTCCCCTGGGGATGGCGGACCTTATGGAACTTGCCGGGCTGGACCGTCCTGATATCAGGGATCTCCCGTTCATTCCCTCAGTTCCTGCCGGGCTTGGTGACAAAGACGGGATCTTCTCCCGCATCAGGGAGAAGGACGCGCTCCTTTTTCATCCGTACGAGAGTTTCATCCCTGTCATCAGCATGCTCCGCCAGGCAGCCCATGACCCTGCGGTGCTGGCAATCAAAATCACCCTCTACCGGGTCGGGAGAAACTCCCCGATTGTCGATGCCCTTCTTGAAGCCCGGGAAAACGGGAAGGTTGTGGCAGCACTGATCGAACTCAAGGCCAGGTTTGACGAGGAGAATAATATCGGGTGGGCCCGGGCGCTTGAGCGGGCAGGAGTTCACGTAGTATACGGTCTCCCCGGACTCAAGGTGCATGCCAAGATCTGCATGGTGGTCCGGCGTGAGCAGGACGGCCTTCGGACCTATGTGCATATGAGCACCGGGAATTATAACGCTGCATCCAGCAGGGTATATACTGATTTCGGGTTATTTACCGCGGACCCTGCAATAGGAGCCGATGCTGCTGATCTGTTCAATGCCCTGACCGGCTGTGCAGCCCCTCCCTCATACCGGAAACTCCTGGTGGCCCCTCACACCCTCCGGCAGGGAATCCTCTCCCGTATCGAGCGGGAGATAGAGCGGCACCGGGAATATGGCGACGGGTGCATCATCTTCAAAATGAATGCTCTCGTTGACCGGGACTGTATTGTCGCCCTGTACCGGGCTTCGCAGGAAGGGGTTTTGGTTCAACTCCAGGTACGGGGCATCTGCTGCCTGCGGCCCGGAAGTCCTGGGGTGAGTGAAACGATCAGGGTGACCTCAATTGTCGGCAGGTTCCTTGAACATGCCCGCCTTTATTATTTCAGGAATGGCGGAAAAGAGGAAGTGCTCCTCGGAAGTGCGGATCTCATGCCCCGGAACCTTGACCGGAGGGTTGAGGTACTGTTCCCGGTTGAAGATCCTGCGATCGCATCATGGCTCATGAGAACCATTATTCCGGTGCACCTTGATGATAACGTCAAGAACAGGATGCTTCTTTTAGACGGCACCTACATCCGGGTATCACGTGAGCCAGGGCAGCCTGCCGGTAACGCACAGGAATGGTGCGTCTCTCACAGGGCAGAATGGGAGGGACAAAAACGGAATGCGCCCCAAAAGAGCTGAGCCGCCACAACCTGCCTTTTGTGCCTATGGCATGAGCTATATCAGAAAAGCATACGCTGCCCTGAAACGGGAGGCAAAAGGGGCACAGGCAGGCGACGATTCTGAGCATATTCACCGGCTGAGGGTAGCATCACGCCGTCTTCGTGCAGCACTTCCAATCTTCTCTTCCTGTTTTCCCCGTAAAAATTATCGCAGGTGGTCCCGCGCAGTGAAGAAGATCACCTCTTCGCTCGGGAGAGCCCGCGATCTCGATGTGCAGATTGCCTTTCTTGAGGAGTATATGAAAAATAAGGAGGCAGGAGAAGCTGGTGCACCGCATGAAATTCACGGGCAGGATATGGCTCTCTCCGGACTGGAGACACTTCTCGCGAAGCTGAAGGCCGAGCGGGCTTTCATCCAGCCTGATATCGAAGCGATTGCCGGTTATTTCTCTGGAAAAGGCGTCCTTTCAGATCTCCCGGAAGCGATTCGGACAGCGGTAAAAGATCGCAAATCCGGTATGAACCTCACAGACAAGGCGTCCAGGGTGACGGGGAAACGGTGTGCTGCCCTCGTCGCTTTCGAACCCTGCGTCAGAGTGCCCGATGCGATGAAAGCGCATCATGCAATGCGGATTGCTGCGAAAAAATACCGGTACACAATGGAGATATTCGATGATGCATCAGACGGGAGATACAAAAAGCTCATCCGTTCGATCCGGAAGCTCCAGGAGATACTCGGCATGATGCATGACTGTGATGTATGGATTGTAACCCTTCAGGGACAGGGCCTGGGAGAAGTGGTGCCTGTACCGGGTTCCGGGACCGTGGAGGAGGATACTGGAATCATCGCTCTGCTCGAAGACAGGAGGAACCAGCGCAGGATCCTGTATCAGGAGTTTGTCAGGCTCTGGGACCAGTTCCGCAGGAAGCACCTTTCTGGAGAGATACAGGGTTCCTGACAGAGTACGACCTGTTTTTTTTAATCGGCCCGTCCCCGGCAGGACACCCTGTTTCTGGTGTTGGAACTGCCCGCATAACGCCAGTTTTCTGGAATGGCAAAAGGATATGTTTTATAAACGCACATTCACTCTTATTGCAGCCTGTTTGCAGGAAGGCGACATGATTGTACTCGGAATCGATCCGGGTCTCGCCACGGTAGGATACGGCATTCTCGAATCAAAGGACGGGAAGGTGAAAAACGTCGTGTGCTATGACTGCATCCAGACGTCCGGGAAAAACAGCACAACTCCGGAGCGCCTTGAGGAGATATTCAACCGGATCTGCGGGCTTATCGAAGAATACCGGCCCGGATGGATCGCGCTCGAAAAACTCTTTTTTTCAAGAAACGTGACTTCGGCACTGGGTGTTGCGGAAGTGAGGGGGGTGATCCTGCTGGCAGCACAGCAGCACCGGATCCCTGTCGCTGAATATACACCCAACCAGGTAAAACAGGCGATCACGGGTTCAGGGAGGGCGGACAAGCGACAGATGCAGGAGATGATCCGCCGTCTTCTGGACCTTCCCGGGATCCCAAAACCTGATGACGTGGCCGATGGACTTTCTGTTGCACTCTGCCATCTCCACGTGGTGAGGGAGCCATGATCTCGCTTCTTTCCGGAGAGGTTCTCTGGTGCGGGGACGGAGTGGCGGTCATCGGTGTGAACGGCATCGGGTTTGAAGTCCATATGACTGATGCTGCTATCCGGGAGCTTTCGGGAACAGAGGCGCCAGTCCGTATCCATACCCATCTTGCTGTCCGGGACGGGGAGCCGGTCCTCTATGGATTTCTCTCACGTGTCGAGGTGGAGATGTTTCTTCTGCTGATCTCAGTCAACCGGGTAGGACCTGTTCTCGCCCTGCACATCCTCTCGCAGATCAGTATCCCGGAACTTGCCGGTGCGATCCTTAACGAGGATGAAGCGGTCCTGACCGGGATATCCGGGATCGGTGCGAAGAGCGCAAAACGTCTCATCCTCGAACTCAGGGACAAAATGAAAAAGAGGGCGGCATTATTTGTAACGGGGCTTCCTGCAGGCGGGGATCCGGTACGAAGGGATGCAGAAAGTGCACTGGTTGCGCTCGGTTTTTCCCAAAAAGAGGCAGTATCTTCTGTTGATACCGTATTGCGCGGAAATGGTCCGCTCCCTGACATCGCGTCAGTAGTGAAAGCTGCTCTCTCTCTCCTGCGGGAGGGCTCATGACCAAGGAAGGGCTCATCGCTGCAACAATGCGGGAGGAAGATAGTGACGAGGAGGGTATCAGGCCCGAGAAGCTGGCAGATTTTATCGGACAGGAGCAGCTCAGGGAAGCCCTCTCGATCGCCATGGCAGCGGCAAAGAAGCGGGGAATCCCGCTTGACCATACCCTCTTTTCCGGTCCGCCAGGTCTTGGGAAAACCACGCTCGCCCATATTATTTCCCGGGAGATGGGGGCAGCCATCCATTGTACAAGCGGCCCGGTTCTTGAGAAGGCCGGGGATCTCGCTGCTATCCTAACCCTGGTACATGAGGGGGATGTACTCTTTATCGATGAGATTCACCGTCTTCCCACCGTTGTGGAAGAGATCCTGTACCCGGCAATGGAGGATTTCCGAATCGATGTGATGATTGGGGAAGGACCCAGTGCACGCTCCATCAAGATAGACATCGCCCCTTTCACCCTGATAGGGGCGACCACACGGGTCGGGCTGCTTGGATCGCCGTTCCGGGACCGTTTCGGTATGATCTACCGGCTTAACCCTTACACGGGAGGGGAGCTTGCAAGGATTGTCAGGAGAAGTGCACGGATCCTTGCACTTCCGATCACAGAAAAAGGATCCCTGGAGATTGCGCAGAGGAGCCGCGGTACCCCCCGGATTGCAAACCGCCTCCTGCGGAGGGTGGGAGATTATGCGCTTGTCAGGGGTGACGGGAAGATCGACGAGGATCTTGCGGATCAGGCGCTCACAATGCTCGGGGTGGACCGCACGGGGCTCGACGAAGTCGACAGGAGGATACTCAGGGTGATTATCGAGGATTTCGGGGGAGGGCCGGTGGGTGTCAAGACGATTGCAATATCCATAGGCGAGGATGTGCGGACGATCGAGGAAGTCTACGAGCCCTATCTTATCCAGGCAGGGTTTGTCAAGCGGACCCCGCAGGGAAGGGAAGCCACCCCGGCGGCAAGGAGCCATATCCACCACAAATGGTGGTAAAGAGATTTTGGTATAACCCCAAAATTTTATAGCATCTCCGGCAGATAGATGGGATGATGATTCAGTTCTCCGGGCTCGAGCTCTCCCCGGGAAAGGCAGCGTATCTGAAATACCTCTCTCTCCACGAGGGAAACGTGAAGATCACCCTGATTGCGGGGTATTTCAGAGTCGATCCCTCAACCGTAACGCGGACAATTCACGATCTCGCAAGAGAGGGGTATGTCGAACATGAACCTTACGGCGGGGTAGCGCTTACCGATTTTGGGAAAGAGTATGGGGCGTTCCTGGTGCGAAGACACCGCATACTCGGGCTGATTCTCTCGCATTACGGCCTCTCTGAGACTGAAGCATGCCGGGAAGCCTCAAGAATGGAGAGTTTCCTCTCCCGGGACTCGGTCAACAAGATGTGCCGTGCTCTCGGCCATCCAACGAAAGGATTCTGCGGGGAGATCTGTCATGATCCTCTCTGCCAGTCGGGGACAGTAAGCGACGGAATGCATGGAGATGTGAGCTGATATGCAAAATCGTTTCACTCCAAGCCTGGTCGCTGCCGTTGCACTGCTCTTTGCACTACTCCTCATTGCTCCGGGATGTATCAGCTTGGACGGAGATGACACAAAGAAAGAGATCAGGGTTGCGGTCACCATCCCCCCCCAGGAGGAGATGGTCAGGGAGATAGGGGGGGAACATGTGGAGATATTCGTGATGGTGCCGCCCGGCTCTGACCCCCATACCTACGAACCCCTGCCAGCGCTTGTAGCAAAAGCAGCAGAAGCCGACATGTACCTTACTCTTGGGACGGGTCTCCTTCCGGTAGAAGATGTCCTTGCATCCCGGCTTGAGGCCATGAACCCGGATCTTGTTATTGTGGACAGTTCCAGAGGCATTACCTATCTTCGAAACCATGAGGAGACAGAGGATTGGTCTTCTGGAATGGAGACCGGGGAGAGTCCGGACCCCCATATCTGGCTATCGCTCCGGAACGCGGAAATAATGTCTGTAAATACCCGTGATGCCCTTATCATTGCAGATCCCGCTCATGAAAAGGAATACCGGGAGAACTGCGACCGGTATACCACACGTCTGAAGGAACTCGATCAAAGAATCAGTGACGCTTTTTCCGGGAATACCCCCGGTATCATCCTTGTGACACACCCTGCCTGGGCGTATTTTGCCCGGGATTACGATCTTGAGATGGTGGCAATCGAGCACGAGGGGAAAGAACCCACGGCAAAGGAGCTCGAGGCGCTCATCGTTCTTGGCCGGACCCATGGTATCCGGGTGGTGTTTGCCGAAGCACAGGAGAGCACACGGGAAGCGGAGACCATCGCCCGGGAGATCGGGGGGACCGTCCGGGTCATCGATCCCCTGGCCGGGGATTACCTTGCCAACATGGAACGGGTGTCACATGCATTTATGGAGACTGGTGCAGGGTGAACGGTCCCGTAATCGAACTTGATAACGTCTCCTGCATCGTGGGAGGGAGACCGGTTCTCGATGAAGTGGACCTGAAGGTCCGGCAGGGAGACCTGTATGCAGTGATCGGCCCGAATGGCGGCGGGAAAACCACGCTGCTCAGGGTCATTCTTGGTCTCCTCCCGGCCAGTTCGGGGACGGTACAGGTCTTTGGAAAAGATCCCCGGCAGGGACGGAGCAGGGTCGGGTATGTTCCCCAGTACAGGACATTTGATTTCCACTACCCGGTTACCGTTGAGGAGATGGTGCTCTCAGGCAGGCTTGGGCATATCCCTGGCCCCTTCAGACGTTTCTCTTCTGATGACCACGAGGCTGCCAAAAAAGCCCTCGGCCGGACCGGCATCCTGCACCTCTCCCGCCGGCCAATCTGTAACCTTTCCGGAGGCGAGCAGCAGAGAGCCATTATTGCACGGGCTCTTGTCGGGGACCCGGACCTCCTCATCCTTGACGAGCCCATGGTATATGTCGATATTCCAACTGAAATGCACCTTTTCGACATGCTCGGGGGGCTTTTACCACGTATGACCATCCTTCTCGTCACTCATGATATCGGGGCGATATCAACCCATGTGACAAGGGTGGCCTGCCTCAACGGGAAGATCTTCACCCATGACACGGACGAGATATCCGAGGAGATGCTCACGGCAGCCTACCATTGCCCCGTTGACCTGATCGCCCACGGTATCCCTCACCGGGTGTTTCGCGACCATGAGGGGGTGAAATAATGCTCGGTATCCTTGGATTCGAATTTTTCAGGAATGCAGTAATAGCCGGGCTGATTGCAAGCATTGCCTGTGGAATCATCGGCACCTATGTCGTCGTCAAACGCCTTGTATCCATGAGCGGCGGCCTTGCCCATGCAGCGTTTGGCGGGGTCGGTCTTGGTTATTTCCTGGGAATCGATCCCTTTCTCGGTGCAGCCGGCTTTACCCTGGGCATTGCGTTTCTGATCGGAGCCATCCGTGAGAAGTTCGGCCAGTACATGGAGACGCTGGTTGGTGCGGTATGGGCTGCAGGAATGGCGGTCGGGATCCTTTTCATCGCACTGACCCCCGGGTATGCACCGGAGCTTTTCGGGTTTCTGTTTGGAAATATCCTCCTTATTCCTACTGGCGATCTCTGGATCATGGGCCTGCTGGCACTGGTGATAATTACTATAGTAATTGCCGGATTCAACCAGCTGATGGCGGTGACCTTTGACGAGGAGTACGCCCGCGTGATGAACCTGCCGGTGACTGCCCTCCTCATTCTCCTGATCCTCCTGATCGCTCTCACCGTTGTTGTCCTTATAAGGGTCGTAGGAATTATCCTCGTGATTGCTCTCCTTACCATCCCTCCCGCCATCGCCAGGGAGTATTCGGGAAACCTGCGGACAATGATGGCCCTCTCCATCATGACAGCCTCTCTTTTTACCCTCGGCGGACTCTTCTTCTCCTATGCCCTGAACGTCCCGTCCGGTGCGACAATCATCCTCCTTGCCACCGGAGGATTTGGCATGATGCTTCTTGAACGCCGGATTACCCGGAGAAGGGGACAGCTGGCAGGATAATCCGACTATTCCCCGGATGATTCGACCGAGGGAACCCGGGAACCCCGGACGAAAACTCTTGCATCAGCGCGACTTCCTGTCCTTCAAGTACACAGGGTCCCACAACAGGGAAATGATAACGGGTCCCTTCAATAGCACCGCGGTGATAACGCGGTCATCCATCCCCGGTATGATTGAGCAGGGCCGGGAAATTTCCGGTCCGTTCATGCAGTTCTTCCAGGTCAGCGGTGACGATCCCGGGGATGAGCAACGATCCAAAAACACGCCGGAAATTATCGGCCTCGTTCTCGATGCCCGAAAGTTCGAGCTGGCATTCTCCGACTGCTGTCAGCTCGAGAACGGCGCCGGTTGCACTGACCGAGAGGAACCTGGCATGCCGTATCAGACCGGTATGGCTCCTGTCTAGACTCTCGGCCATCCGGAGAAAAACCGACAGAACCCGGATCAGCTCCTGGTCACCAGGTCCGAGCGGCAGGACCGAGAGGGTTTTCTTCTTCGGAGGTTTCTTCCTGTGATAGCGGGCAAGGAACGCCATAAGGAGGATCTCACGCGGGAGAAATCCTGCGAGTTCGGAGTTCCGGATCAGGTAATAGGAATGGACGTGATGATTATTGTAGGAGATAAAAGACCCTACATCGTGGAGGAACGTAGCATAGATGAGCAGCTCTTCTTCATGCGTGGAATATTCGTGCAGTCCACACTCCTTTGCACTGATAAACAGCTCCTGCGCGAGCCGTGCAACGGTTCTTGCATGGTGCTCGTTGATCCCGCAGGATCGGGCAAGCTGGAGCACGCTTCGTTCACGAACGGATAAGCTGCCAATAAGGGGAAAGTCCTTCATCCGCGTGAGATAATCGGCGAGAAGTCCGTCCTGCAGGCCCCTGTTCGTTGTATAAATCCGGTCAATGGAGAGGGCCTCCATCAGGGTTTCGAGAATGGCAGCGCCACAGATGATGATGTCCCCCCGTTCCGGATTGATCCCCGGGACCTTTTTCCGGAGAGAGAGTGGGAGTGAACAGAGCAGATCGGCTACCCGCGAGAGTTCTGCCCGTGAAAGCCCGGTTTCATTCGTTGATGCTCCATTCCCTGTTTTTATTGCGATCTCGGCCAGGTTGATAATTGTTCCGGAACTTCCGATTACGGTATCAAAATGATGTGAGCGGAGTCCGGGCAGTGCAGGTTCTATCACCGACCTGACATGCTCCCTGATACGGTCGTATTTTTTTCTCGTGACCGGTTTCTCCTCTTCCCGGGAGAAAAAGAGGTTCGTGAGCCGTATCGATCCAAGGAGCAGGCTCTCAAGATGACAGGAAGTATGCTGACCCCCGATAGCAATCTCTGTGGAACCGCCCCCGATATCGATGAAAACGGCCTGCTTCTCTCCGAGGTGGATCCCTGTTACCACCCCCATGTAGATCAGGCGGGCCTCGTCCCTTCCCGAGATGACCCTGACATCGATCGATGCCTCGTGGCGGAGCCGGTTTTGGAGCACATTCCTGTTTTTCGCCTCGCGTGCAGCGGATGTGGCAACCGCGACCACTTCATCGGTGAAGAAAGAGCGGGCAAGCCCGGTGAAATTCCGGCAGACGGTAACGGCACGGTCAATTGCATCGTCAAGGATGAGATCATCATCGAATTCCCCCTCGCCCAGACGGACGGTCTCTTTCTGGCGGGAGAGGACATTATAGGTGCAGTTGGGGAAAAGGCGGACGATGAGCAGCCGGATGGAATTGGTACCGATATCGATGAAGGCAACAACACGTTCCTGGGATATATCACCGGTTCGCTCTGTGGCTGGCATTGCTGGATGCGGTACTCCCTTTCCTTATAAGTAATGTGGAGGTCAGGCCGATAAAAGAGATCTTCTTCTTAACCGGGATCATGGCAAGTGGCAGCGGCACCTTCCGATGGTGAACGCAACACCTACCGCAAAGAGTGCGATGATAAAAAAGGCAATAAAAAACGTGGTAATCTCCGCGATGAATCCTGCGATAAACGGGAGGAATGTCATCCCGCCATAACTTGCCGCGTTGAAAAGGCCCATCACCACGCCCTGCCTGTCTTCGGACTCTGCGAGGAACGCCAGCTGGGCAATCATCACCACTCCGGCAATGGCCCCGACAAGGATAAAAAAGACGGGGGATACAAAGACGCTGAGGACCGCTGCAGCCATTGCAAGGGAAGCTCCTTTTATCGTCGGAATAGGGGAGAGATGGGCGTGAGCAACAACGATTACTGCAATGGCAGTGGAGATGCTCATCGCCGCAATGGTCACCCCGAGAATACCAGGGGACAGATCGGAGAACTCCGGGTAGAGTACCGTCAGTGCCCCGGTTATTCCGAGAATTACAATGGTTGATACCCAGAGCCAGAAGTACTCCCGTGAAACGCGGAGAAGCCGCTCTCCTGTTTCCCGGATTGATTCATCATGGAGAAGTACCCTGCCCGTACCGGATTGCATGAACATGCTCGCAAGGGCCGGGATAACACCGATGAGGGTGAACGTGGCAATTCCTGAAGATCCTACTCCGGTCACTTCAGTGAGCCACCCGCTTCCGATCAGTCCGGCAACAAGCCCGATATTCAGCAGGGCCATGAAATACCCGCTTGAGGTTTCGTGATCAGGACGGGCATTGATCAGGGAGAGGGCAGCAGGAACGAACAGTCCTGCCCCAATCCCTTCAATGAAGCGGAAGATCACGATCAACAGGGTCGAGGTGGAAGAGAACAACAACACCCCTGAAATAACCGTAAGCACGAGACCGGCACGGACAAGGGGCAGTTCACCTGCACGGTCAGACAGTAATCCTGCCGGGAGCACGAAAAGGAATGCCCCTAAAAAATACGCCGAATAGATCGCACCCTGGGTGATCGTGCTGTCCCCGAAGGATGCAAGGTCGGGGACAATGGCATTTGAAAGCGCCATTACGATGAAAACGCCGAAAAAGAGAGGGAAGCGGTTTCTCATATCATGCGGTATGTCTCAAGATTCATCGGGGAATGAGTTTCGATATGATACCGCTTATAGAGCGAGCTCGCAAGATCAATCGTATTATTCTCATCTCCGTGAATCGTGAATATCTTCTCCGGTTTGGGCTGGACATGCCCGATATAGTTGATCAGCTGCCTGCGGTCTGAATGACCAGAGAAGCCGTCGATGGTAACAATCTCGAGGTTGATGACGATGGTCCCCCTCCTTCCGATGGGTATCTCCCGCCAGCCCTTCTGGATACGTCTCCCCATCGTGCCATCAGCCTGGTAACCGACAAAGACAAGCGCGTTTCTCTCATCGGATGCGAGCCCGCTCAGATACTCCATTACCGGCCCGCCGTTGAGCATACCGCTTGTCGTGATGATTACGCAGGGATCTCCGTTCATCACCTTTTCGCGGAGGTCTGACGAATCAACTGCGACGAAGCATTCGGCAAGGAACGGATTCAACCCCTCTTTGAAGATCTGGTTCCGGAGTTCACTGTTCAGGTACTCGGGATAGGTGGTATGGATCGCAGTTGCCTCCCGGATCATACCGTCCAGGAAAATCTTGACAGCCGGTATCTTTTCTTTCCGAATACCCTCTTCAAGAGCAAGCATCACTTCCTGGGATCGCCCCACGGCAAAGGCAGGGATGATAACCTTTCCTCCCCGGGAAATGACACTGCTGATCGTCTCATACAGTTTCTCTTCAGCTTCAGCCCGGGCCGGCTGGATATCCCCGCTTCCTCCGTACGTGCTCTCCATGAAAATGGCCTCGAGACGTGGGAACTGGTTGGTTGCAGGGTTAAAGAGCCTGCTTTTACTGTAATTAAAGTCACCGGTAAACGCAATATTGTAGAGCCCGTCACCGACGTGGAAGTGTGCTATTGCAGACCCGAGAATATGACCAGCATTGTGAAACGTGAGCTTGATATCAGGAGCGATATCCGTGACGCTCCCGTAGTTGAGGGTTATGGAATGCCTGATGTAGCTTTTTACTTCGTTTGAGCTGTAAGGGATCTTCCTGTCCTCTTTTGAAACAACATCGAGGTAATCGAGCTGGAGCATTGCCGAGAGATCGCGGGTGGGTGGTGTGCTGTATACAGGGCCGTCGTACCCGTACTTATAGAGAAGAGGCACAAGCGCACAATGGTCGAGGTGGGCATGGGTGAGTACCACGGCATCGAGTTGCGAGAGAGGGTGTATCTCGGGAACATAGAGATACGGCGCGTTATTGCTGCTGTTGTCCGGTTTCTCCCCGCAATCGATCAGCACTTTGCTCTCAGGAGTTGAGAGCAGGAACGCAGCCCGCCCAACCTCCCTGCAGCAGCCAAGCATGGTCACCCTGACCCATGGATCCTTGCTTGTGACATCACGATGGATCCGCCTTCCAATCGTCCGGAGGAACTGCTTTCGTTCCTCATTGACGGATCGCAGGTACTGCCTGACCTGTTTTACAGTCGAGCTCTCAATGGGAGGAGTCCTGACTACTTTCGGGGTCCAGCCGATATGCTTGGTGATCTCACGGAGGGTTGCCCCGTTTTTACCTATCACGACACCGGGTTTTTCAGCCTCAATGAGGACCTCACCGGTATCGGCATCAAAGAAGATATCCGTAATTCCGGCATTTTCTGCAACGACTGCCCTGATATCCTGAATTGCCCGCTCGGGATCCTCGAGCACGTTCGGCCTGACCACGATACGCTTTCGAAGGTCACGTGCCAGGATCCTGATCAGGTCAGCCTCATCGGCAAAACGCTTTGGGTCATCGGTGTAGATGACAAGTTCCGGGCCTTCAAACTCTACTTCAGATACGGTAATACCCGGAGGTACTTTTTCGTTGATCTTGGTCTTCAGTTCTTTCAGCCGATCTTCAATAAGCATCAAATCAGTCCCAAAAAAAGTATTATGCAGTTGCTGCCGCGTTGTTTTTCGGAAGCTGCTCTTCGGGGATCTCGAAATACTCGTCTTTTGTAATAATTACGACGTGCACCCCTTCACCCGAGCCTGCATCCCTTTTCATCGCAGCACGGACTGCTCTCACCGCAAGTGAGATGGCATCTTTTCTTTTCATCCCTTTTGTGAAACGGTCTTCAAGTACCCCGTATGCCATAGGGGAACCTGACCCGGTCGCAACGATCTCTTCCTCTTTTGTCGCACCACCCATGGCATCGACCGAGTAAAGGCCTGGGCCGGACTCATCGAACCCTCCGACAAGGAGCTGGACATAGTAGGGATAATACCGGTTATTGTTGAGGATGTTCGAGAGAAGGGTCGAGGCTGCGGCAACCGACATCGCCCTCCCCCTGCGGATATTGTAAAGGCTGCATTCCACAGTCATGACCCGTGCAAGCTGCTGGGCATCCCCGACGCCGCCTGCAATGGTCATCCCGATCCTGTCAGCGATCTGGTACACTTTTTTGGCTTTTTTACTTGCGATCATATACCCCATCGTTGCCCTCTTTTCGGTGGCAAGCACGACACCGTCTTCAAAGACAAGTCCGACAGTGGTCGTTCCCTTCAGGGGTTCCTGATATTGTTCACTCATATATTCACCCCAAAACATGGAAAACGCTGGAAAAACCTCTCAAAAGCGCTTCAACAATTAGATGTCATCAGGAAATTTAAAGGTTTTTATTATTCCGGTGCACGGCACATTGCCCGGATGAGATCGCGGTCAAAGAGCATTGCAACCAGTTTTTTATCCCCGTTCACGACCGGGAGCTGGTCGACCCGCCCTCTCTTCATCTTGAGGGCACATTCGCTCACTTCCGCATTGAGGGGAACGGAGATGACGTTGCTGACCATCGCGGTTTTTACTGCCTTATCAGGGAGCTGGATCTTGGAGATCCCATAACTGATGGTGTGCATATCCCTGATGCTCTCCCAGGTCCATTCATCGTCATCAGTCCCGTTCGAGAAGTCGCTCACTTCCACGGTATCTTCAATGGACGAATGCCGGATCAGGTCACGCTCAGAAATAATTCCCTGGAGCTTGCTCTCTGCATCGAGTATGGGGATTGCCTCAAACCCGGATATCTCCATGATGCGTGCGACAAGAGGGAGAGGGGTCTCTTCCCAGAGTGCAAAGGTCTGGCTGACATAATAGGGTTTTATCTCATCCTTTATCCGCATCTGGGCTATTGCATGGACGAGATCGGCAACAGAGAGCAGCCCCACCAGTTTCTCACCCGAAACGACCGGAAGTCTCCTGACATTATTCTCGATAAGGATCCGCGCCGCCTCCTCTGCGGGTGTATCCGGTGAGACAGTGACAGGATTCCGTGTCATCAGAAGACCGAGCTGAGTCTCATCGGCCTTCCGAAGGAGGTCTTTTCTTGTGATGATCCCAACGAGTTTCCCTTCCTTGAGGACCGGGACCCCGCTGATCCCTGTTCGTTTCAGGATCTTCAGGACATCATCCCGGTTGCCTGGGATCTCGACACTGACCACTTCCGTGGTCATGATATCAGCGACTTTCATGGCTTCGATGGTCGCACCACCATAACAGTTTTTGGAGAGTTGGAGACTACAAACGAGCTCACGCTGCCAAGGAGAATACGGTCAACTTCGCTCTTTCCGTGAGAACCCAATACCACGAGGTCAACCGGCAGCTCTGTGATTACCTTGAGGATCTCATTTCCCGCATGTCCCTGCCGTATGTAGGTCTCAATCTTCACCCCATGCTGACCGGCCATCTCCTTTGCAGCATCGAGCGCCTTTTTCCCTTCCTTCTCGAGCATACTGTACATAATCTCCCATGTACTGTCCATCGGGAGTGAGGAGAAGAGCCCTGTCTCCACCACGTAGACCGCATGGATCTGTGCCTTCCAGACCCGTGCCTCTTCGATCGCGGTCTTCAATGCGTTATCGCTGATTTTCGAACCGTCTATGGCCACCAGTATGTGTTGGAACATGGGTACTCTCCAAAAGAGCTTTTCTATTAATGTATTTTCATGAATTAATAACTTTTGTGACGATATTGAGTGCGCCGGCCCGCATGACAAGGGTCCGCACCATGTCGCGCGAGAGCCAGAGATTCGAGTCCTCCGGCTGGATGACGAGGAACCTGGCCGGAGCACCCTCGGAGATGAAAGAGGTATTGCCGGTAAGAAGGGAGCCCTCTACCGCAGCTCTGTATATACGGGCAGGAGGGATCCGGTACACGGTTGAGACAAACGACATCTCGCGCCACAGGTCAGGCTGGATAACCATGCAGTTGTCAGTACCAAGAAAGATCCTGCATCCTGTATCGAGCATCTCTGCAAGGGGCGGCCTTCGTGCAGAATCCGTGACTCCGAGGGTCCAGTTCGACCGTGCACAAACCGCTATCGGCACCTCCATCTCTGCACACCTGCGGAGCTGGCTCCGTGTTGCATACGTGCAGTGTACGAGGAGATCGGGTTCGAAGGAAAGTGCATGATCGACATCAAAACGATCCCGCTCTCCTGCATGAAAAGCAATCAATCTCTTTTTATTCCGTGAGCGGGAAATGACCTGTTCGAGACCAGGGACATCCCTTGCACTGCTGATCCCAATACCGTCACCGATTAATTCACCCCCTTCTCTGCCAAAGATGAGAGGACGGCACAAAACGCCCCGTGCAGCACTACGAAGTGCACGTACCCCGGCCGGGCCACCCTCCCGGAAATCAGCGCACCCAGCGGTACCTCCCGTTTCCATGAAACAAAGAGTTGCGCGCATGGCCTGTATAAGTTCATGAGAGGGGGTCTTTGAGAGTATCCGGTGTTTGAGACCGTCTGGGGGGGTGACCAGGTTTTCAAGACTCCCCTCTACCCGGATGTCCATCGCCACGCTGTCGCCAAGATGGGTATGCGCGTTGAAGAGGGCCGGGCAGATCCATGGAGCCGATCGGGGGGCAATGTCCTCGATCCGGTGGATCCTGCCCCGTTTCACCACAATCGCTACGTCCCTGACCTCAAGATCTTCCCCGATGAGCGCACGACCCTCGATAACACAATCACCTGTGGTCATTGCCCGGATTCACCGATTTTAAATAGGGATAATGAGAAATTAATATGTATGGCGAAAAAAGCAGGGGGCAGACTGATCTCATCCGCCGGTCTGGTCAATTATTACGAAAGCGAGGATAAACGTGCGGTTCACATCAACCCTGTTGCAGTGATCGTGGTAACGGTCGCGATATCGGTCTTCATCCTTGCACTCAATCTCCTCACCTGACCCGTTTTTCCAGATCACTTTGTGGTTTTAATTTCTGCCCGGCACCTGAATCAGGTAGTACAGGTGGTTTCCCGGAAAAAGGATTCCACCGTTGCTGTCCTGAAAGGTAGCTTACTATCCGATCCAGGCCCTGCAGGTCTATCATAACGGCATTTCTCCGGACGATCCATCAGGGTTTCAGGAGTTTTCTCATGATATCTTCGTCGGGAGAGAAATAGAGATTGTCATGCCCTTCCCAGGGCGGGCAGTTCCGGAACACCACTGCCGGCACCCCGTTATTACTCTCTCCCATCACAAAGTTCGCGAAACCTGCTATTTCGTCTGCCACTGCTTCTTCAGTTATCTTCAGCACATGCCCGAAAAGATCGGTATCCCCCCTGAAGTCACGGATTGCGGTCATACCACTCCACCCGATGGCATGGCCTGTCTGTCCCCGCCTGAACGATCGCCCGCAGGTATCGGTGACAATCACGCCCGTTTCAACACCGGCCGCAGCGAAAAATCCCTCTCTCAGGTCATCGGCGGCTCCCATGGGATCCGGCGGGAGAAGGATGACCATTTCATCCTCGATATTACTCTGGTCAACCCCTGCCCGTACCCCCACATGGCCGCAGGGAAGCGCTGAAAGGACAAAAGGATATTCCAGCACAATCTCGTCCGATGCATCGACAACAGCCTGGATAAAACGGGGATCTTCACCTGTTTTTCCTGCAATCCGGCATGCCTGCTCCCCCGGGATAATCTCCCCAAGAGACCGGGTATACCCTTCTGCCTTGGAATAGACCGATGAAGCGATGCAGATGATGTCTCCGTCTTTCAGAAGTATCCGTTCACAAATCAGGGCGCAGAGATCATCTCCTTCCCTGATGAGAGGAAGTCCCCGGACTCCAATGACCTGAATCATCTCGTCTCTCATGCCTTTTCTAGGGTAGGTAAAGCAGGATGATAAAATACATACGCACACTTCCCGGGATGTCCTGACACGCAATATATATACCAGAAGGAGGTGCAATGAGCCAGTAGTGATGTATCTCATCATCCGGTGTCCCGGCTGTCGTACGTTCTCTTACGTCGACCGATACCAGCAGTGGAAACTCTGTCCCCGGTGTGGAGAAGCCATCAATGTCCGGCAGGCCCCGGCTTATCTTGAAGTGGAAGATTATTCGGTTGCCGAGCAGATAATCCGGCAGCTTGAACGTTTTCTTGACAGTACAAAGAAAAAGGACCTGTCAGCAGATGAGATTGCCGCACTCCGGCAGCAATATGCGGACTGGATACGGAGCAGGATCTGATCCCCGCCCGTGTGTCATTTTTATAAAAAATGCTTTCGGAACAGGGAAATGTAATTCGGAGTGGCCGGAATGGCCCTTACCCGATCTGATATCTGAGCAGAGCAGCGATCCCCCCGAGTCCTTCCAGCTGTTTTCCCGGTTCAAAGGAACTTGAAAAGACTACTATGCCTGCATTCAGAAGATCTGCCCGATCCATCATGTGGGCCACTGCCTCATCGCGGAGGAGGGAATCTGAGACGAGAAGACGTTCACAGGCACCGAAATCGATCGCTTTCTCTACCTCAGCCCTTCCATAGGCAGCCGGAAGACCCTTTGCAATCCGTAAAAGAAGTTCGGACATCAGCCTGACCTCATTTCCCAGCTGGAGATCTTCGTGAATTCGTTCGAGGATACCAAGTCCAATCACGTCCTGCACAGCACCATTCCCTATCCTCCGTGTCTCTACAACAAGGGAGTGTGCGGCGAGCCCCGGGTTGGCAGAACGGAGGTATTTGACAAAATCATCCTTGATAAACCCTGGTCCGGCAATGACAAGCGGACCCGTGATCCCGGCACAATGTGATGCTACCCTCTCGAAGAATGCCGATCGTGTCTCGGTTCCCGATTCCTTGCCACTCCCTGAAGTTACCGTGAGCACTCCTTCAGGGCCGAACTGCCGCATACGGAAGAGCTCAGCCTCACCCTCCTCAATAGTGAGTATATGGACAGCCTCATAGACCGATGCCTTCACCGCCCGATCGATACGCTCCAGATCAACCGGTCGCCAGCGTTTGATGACGGAGATCTCGTATCCCGGTTCGATATTCAGAGTATGGTAGGAACCGGTATCTTCACCATGTTCGATAATTCCCGTGATACGAAGACGGTTGGCGAACCTGTGGAATTCAGTACGCTCGACCCGTATTCCAAGCCTCACAGGCCGTTTTTCAGGTTTTTCAGGTCTCAGTTTGTCTGAAACATTCTCCACTGCACGCAGTGTGGTGGCAAAGACGAGATCGCCCGGAGCAACAAGATGCTCAAGATGCCAGATATCGTCAAGGCTCTCCGGGAACAACCGCATTTCGCCATAACCACGCTGCAATTCTCCCTGTTCAGCTTTCATGGCTCCACGATATCTGATCCGCCGGGCGGAACAAATGCTGCAATCTGATCAGTGTTCAGGACCGATTTCAGGCTTTTGGCCTCCTCCTCCCCAACCCTTTCGCGCAACGTCCGCAACACCTTTTTCGCGGTATCATTCGGCTCAAACGTCCCGGGTTTCAGGACTAAAAAAAGATCCGTTTTTTTTGCCACTGCAGAGGGAGGACCCCCGATGACTGCCAGCTCCGGCTCCCGCTGGAGACCGATAGCGGCAGCAAGCGGTACATCCCTGTAATATTCCCGCTCGCCCCTGATCACAAATGACCCCCTGCTTACATACTCCCCTGACTCTGGTGTCTTGCTCACCTGTGACGGGGCTGCAGCGTATACATCGGCAGTTGCGTGGCCGCTCCTCCATGCGCCCGAGTATGAAGCGGCAAACCGGACCACCTCATCCATCCGTGTCGTTGCTCCTTTTACAATCACAACACTCGCGCCATGCACATCAGCGTGGACAAACCTGTCCCCCCCTTCCATGTACTTCTTTACAAGTTCTTCGTTCTGGGAGGCATCTCTCCCCCCAAGAACGAGAATCCCGTCGCTGGTAGTGAACCACCTGTATCGGTGAAACCACCGTTTTTTCATGACAGGTGCGGTTGTCCGTATTTTTTTTTGGGGAGCAACCGGGCGGTCCATCGCAGCTTTTGCGCCGGCGATTTTTTTACGTAATTTTTTTATCGCTGTAAAATATCTTCCGATATTCGAATCGAGGCTTTCATGGACATGAAGTGTAACCTTCTCCCCGATATCCACTTCTACCGATGCTTCAGCAGGGTTCACGGAAATGATCTGCTTTGCAGGGCCTGATGTTCCGGATCTGAGGACCTGTTCAATCTCCTGCCACGACATCTTCCTGCTGGCATCATCGAGAACCGTGATTATTTCCTGGAGTTGCGGGTATGATTCGTACATCATTGCCGCGATCTTTTCGGTACGGACAACTTTCTGCTCGTATTTTGCGAGGATTTCAGCCTGTCGCTGCCGGATCCTCTCCTCTTTTGGAAGACCCCTGGCTGCAGGAGTTGCTTCGCCCGGAGAGGATGGGATCGTGGGGTAGAACCGGTCAAGAGCTTCGTTAAAACTCGCAATGATACTCATTTCACCCCCTGCATCATCCGGGAAGGGAAGGCATTCCTTCCCGGTAAGAACAGGTGCAATCCCGTCTTTTGCACGGAGGATCAATGCCTGAAGTTCCAGATAGAGGCGGCCTGAATCTGCAGCGGCAGCAGGCATGCTCTTTTCCACACCGGCTTTCCTGCAGAGGTATTCAGCATATTTCCCCCCGAGCATTGCCCCCACTGCGAGCGCCCGTACAACATCCCTTTCATCATTCTTCAGGAAAAGGCTGAATCCTTCCCTTGTAAACGTTGCCGGGTCGGCGGGAGGGAACCGGTACGTGGCGCCCGCAATGAGATCACGCTCCCGGAATTTGTGGGGTCGGAGGGGCTGGATGATCGTCCATGCATCATTACAGAGCACAAGGTTCCCGTCATCGAACAATTCGATAATCAGGTGGAATGTCGTGTTCTGTTTCCCGACATCGATACAGATGATCCGCTGAAGGCCAGCCTGGGAAATCCCAAGGACTCTCCCTCCGTCCAGGTACTTCCGGAGGAGCATGGCGAACGGCGGAGGAATTTTCGGCGGGACAGGAAGGGTGCTGGCGAGATGCGCACGTTTACCGTTCTCGATCAGGAGATTATACCGTGCATGCTCCTGCCCCTGGAGCCGGATCACGATATGAGAGGAGGAGAAAAGATATATTTTTCCAATCCAAAGCGGGAGGAGGCGCTGCCATTCGGTGACAACTGCATGGACATCTACCCCGCTCATCCCATCCCTTGTGGCCATCGGATACCAAATTACATATTGCTTAAAGACTAAAAAATAGGACTACTGGTATCGCGATGAGTGCAGATGAGGTAGTGGAAAAAGAGGAAGTGCCGCGCAAGCTCTCCCCTGAAGAGAAGAGGCAGGAAAATATAAAGAAAATAAAACGCTCCACCATTGCAACGGCGATGGGAATCATTACCGGGGTGATCTCATACCTTGTTATCGACTCATCACAAATCCTTGGATTCCAGAGCTATACGATCCTTGCGCTTCTTATCATGCTGGCCGGAGTGGTGGTGCAGAAGCACATTTTCATGTTCATGCAGCTTGATCCGTCTGCCCTGGGCAAAAAGGACTGGTTTTACCAGGGTTTTATGACCTTTGCTTTCTGGTTCATCACCTGGACAATACTCCTGACAAGCGGAATTCTGGCGTGAACATCTCATGCGCATCGCTGTAGTTCACCGTGACCGGTGCCATTCGCGGAAATGCGGAACTGAATGTATCCTCTACTGTCCCCGCGTGAGGACAGGTGACGAGACGGTCATTATCGGAGAGGATGGAAAGGCAGTAATCTCCGAAGAACTCTGTGTCGGATGCGGGATATGTGTAAAGAAGTGCCCGTTTGAGGCTATCGATATCGTCAGCCTTCCCGAGGAACTGGAACATGCGACACACCGGTACGGGATAAACGGGTTTGCACTCTACGGACTTCCTATTCCCGTCGAGGGGAAGGTTACCGGGATCCTTGGTGCAAACGGTATCGGGAAAAGCACTGCGGTCAAGATCCTCTCCGGGCAGCTCAAACCAAACCTTGGTGAATTCGAGCGGGAGGCCGCCTGGGAGGAGATTCTCAGGAAATACACCGGTACAGAACTCTTTGATTATCTGAAAACGGTATCTGAAAAACGGCTGAAAGTGGCCATCAAGCCGCAGTATATCGATTATATCCCGAAGGTATTTTCAGGCACCCCTGCCGAACTTCTCAAAACTACGGATGAGCGCGGAAAGTTGCAGGAATATATCGGGGCTCTTACGCTCTCCCCCCTGCTCGACCATGATATATCGACCCTTTCAGGAGGAGAGCTTCAGCGGGTTGCAATTGTGGCCTGCCTGGCGCGTGAAGCAGACTTCTATTTCCTCGATGAGATAACACCTTTTCTGGATATCTACCAGCGGATGGCGGCTGCACGGATCATCCGGGAACTCGCCGCAAGCCGGCCGATCGTAATCGTCGAGCACGACCTTGCCATCCTTGACATGCTGGCCGACACGGTTCATGTTGCTTATGGGAAGCCGGCCGTTTTTGGGATCATCACGCAGCCCAAGGGGGTCAGGGTCGGGATCAACGAGTACCTGGAAGGGTACCTTCCGGAGGAGAACGTCCGGTTCCGTGATTACCCGGTAGTGTTTGAAAAGAGGGCACATGAGAAGCATGCAGATCGGGCCTCTCTTTTTGAGTTCCCGGCGATGACAAAGAGCTATGACCGGTTCCGGCTCAGTATATCCCCCTGTGAGATCCGCACGGGAGAGGTGCTCGGGGTGGTCGGTGCAAACGGGATAGGAAAGAGCACCTTCGCCCGCCTCCTTGCAGGGGTGGAGGAGCCTGATGATGGCCCCCATACGGTGGAAGCCAGGATCTCCTATAAGCCGCAGTACCTTAAAGCGTCTGCTTCCGACACCGTGGAGTTCTCGCTACGGCAGGTCGCCCACTCGTTTGACAGCTCGGCTTATCAGCATGATATCATCGAGCCGCTCTCGCTCGGTCCGCTTCTCCAGTCCCCGATCGATACCCTCTCCGGAGGCGAGCTCCAGCGGGTTGCCATCGCCGCATGTCTGTCCCGTGAGGCCGAACTCTACGTTCTCGATGAGCCGAGTGCCCATCTTGATGTAGAGCAGAGGGTCCGGATTACCCGGATGTTCAAGCAGCATGTGGATGGCAGGGATGCTGCCATCCTTGTCATTGACCATGATATCTACCTGATCGATATGATCAGCGAGCGGATCCTCGTGTTTGATGGAGAACCTGGAATTCACGGAGAAGCGACAGGGCCTTTCGAAATGCGACAGGGTATGAACCGGTTCCTCTCACGGCTCGGGGTTACCTTCCGGAGGGACAGGAGCGGCAGGCCGCGGATCAACAAGCCCGGCTCATATCTTGACCGCGATCAGAAGTCAGGTGGAGAATATTACTACTATACCGATAAAGAGTCCGGTGAGTAAGGTATATCTCTAAAGGATAAAAAGCAGGCCAGAGTCATGCTATAGCAGAACCGGGGCACA
>JAJFVA010000042.1 GCA_021371995.1 Methanoregulaceae archaeon
AATTACCGCTAGAAGGGTATATCCATGCCCTTGCAATGCTCTACGGAGTGGTATAAATGGCTGAATTTGCCAATGCATTTTATGGAAACGCCAGTCCCCGGAAGCTCACGCACAGCGAGCTGGTGCGGGCGATCCGGCTCATGGTGACCGACGAGTACGAAGCGATCTCGATTTATACCCAGCTCGCCGAATCGACCGATAACGAGCTCGCAAAGGAAGTCCTCATCGACATTGCAAACGAAGAGAGGGTCCATGCGGGTGAGTTCCTCCGGCTGCTAAAAGAACTTGCACCGGATGAGGAGCAGTGGTACGCGGACGGTGCTGCGGAGGTTGAGGCAGAGATCGCAAAGATGGCCGGGGCCCCTGCAGGATCGACCCCATCTGGCGGCGGAGAGGTAAAACCGGTGACCATCGGTTCACTGAAGGAGTGAGAAAACATGGAGATGAAATACCTGGGAAGAGATGAGGCGCCGGTAAAGGCGGAGACCTGGAAACTGCTCGATGAGACCATGGTGGAGGCAGCAAAGAGCATCCTTGCAGGGCGGAGGCTGCTTTCCATCGAGGGGCCGTACGGCCTCGGCCTGAAAGGAGTCCCCCTGGAGGACTGTTCGGTCGGGGAATGCCTTCTTGTGAGCAAATTTGTTCCTGTCCATATGATCAGTGCCACCTTCACCCTCGGGGTTCGGGACCTGATTGCCTACGAGCAGAACGGGCTCCCGTTCACTGCGTCCCCGCTTATCGATGCAGCGATCAGGAGCGCCAGGATGGAGGATACGATCATCTTCGAGGGTGCACCGGGAACTCCGGGGCTCCTGAATTCAGAGGGGGTAAACGGGCAGAAACTCGCGTCATGGAACAGCGTGGGCAAGGCGGCCGATGATGTCATCCAGGCCATGATCACCCTGGATGAAGCCGGCTACCACGGACCGTATGCTCTTGCCCTTGCACCCTCCCGGTATAACCTGCTCTTCCGCCGTTACCTGCAGGGGATAGGGACCGAGCTCGAACACCTGAAAACGATCGTGACCGGCGGTGTCTTCAAGGCCCCGGTACTGAAGAGCGGAGGAGTCCTCCTTGCAACCGGGAAACAGTATGCCTCGATCGTGCTCGGCCAGGACATGACCACCGGCTTTGTCGGCCCCGTGGGAGACAGTCTTGAGTTCTCCATTTCAGAGAGCCTTGCACTCCTTGTCAGGGAACCGGCATCCATCTGTGTGCTCAAAGAACGGGCGTAACACCCGTTTTCTTCTTTTTATCGACCAAAAGGCACATTCCAGGGTTGTTCGTTTTACCAGGTCCGTTCGAAGGGTTCATACCCACGAGAGGTTTACGGGCTTTTTCCTCTTGCTATCGGACGAGGGTTTGAGAAACCGGGATGTGATCACCTGTCAAAGGCTTATGCCCCAACAACTCCAACACTATTAACAACGCCCCCCGGAGAGCGTCCCATCGGAGGACGGGTTACAAAATCAAGACACGACATCAAAATCTGACACGAAACGTGTGGGCAGGCGGTTTTTTATTCCAGCCTGTCTTTTATCGGGGTGGCACTCCCCTGACCGCACAGCGATTGCAGGACACGAACAGTTGCTTTCTTGTCAAGCGGCTGGTTATCATTGCCGCATTTGGGAGAGAAGATACAGGACGGGCATCCGGTCTCACAAGGGCACTCCTCAACGAGAAGGAGTGCATTTGCGGCAATCTCAGTGAAAAGACGGTATGCCTTCTCTGAAAGCCCGATCCCTCCCTCATACCCGTCATACACGAAAACCACCGGCCCCCCGGTCTCTGCATGCACCGGCATGGAGACCCCCCCGATATCCCACCGGTCACAGAGTACATACATCGGCATCATGGCAATGAACGCATGCTCGGCGCCATGCAGCCCCCCGTCAGAATCATACCCTTCTGACCGGATCCTATCGTCGGTTCCTGCCGGGGGTGAGAACCAGAGAGCACGTGTGGAGAAACGGAGTGGGGGAAGTTCGAGTGGCTCCACTCCAAGGAGGGTATCCTTCCGGATAATTTTGTACGCATAATACTGCTCGGTCACTTCGACCTCACCAAAGCTGACCGGGGCATCCTGCAGTTTTTCAGTCTCAAGAACCCTTTTTATCTGAATATCCACCGATTTCAGCGGCCGGGTATAGTAATCAACCTCGGTCCGGCTCACCCTGATGATCCCATGTACGATATCCATCGAATCGACAAGGTACTGGTCTCCCTGGTGAAGGAGGACAGCACCCGTATGGGCTTCCCTGAAGGCCTGGTTCCGGTCCAGGGTCTCGAGAGTCCGGCCTTCCGAAATCACCCTGAAGGAGTCCCGGGAAATACTTCCCATGCTGACCAGTTCATGCGGCCTCCTGCTCCCTGAATAGACGAGCCCCCTGCTGGTCCGGGAGATGAGCCGTTCCCGGATAAGCGCCCCGATAGCCAGATCTGCAGCCTGACCGAAGCAGGCGATATTCTGTTCAGTGACCGGCAGTTCTGCAGCCGCACAGAGGACCTGCCCTGAAAGAATATACGGATTTGCCAGGTCAATGATGGCACTCTCATGGGGGGCACAAAAGAAGAGGTCAGGATGGCGCATGAAATACTGGTCGAGCGGGTTTCCGCCTGCGATAAGGAATGCTGCCGATGCCGTCCCGTTTCTGCCAGCCCTGCCTGCCTGCTGCCAGGTTGCCATCATGGTTCCCGGGTATCCTGCAATGACCACTGCATCGAGCGAGCCGAGGTCAATCCCGAGCTCGAGCGCATTGGTGGAGACCACGCACCTGAGATCGCCTGATTTCAACCGGTCCTCGATTGCCCGGCGCTCCCCGGGAAGATACCCTGCCCGGTAGGAGCAGATGTCATCCGGCCTTCCCTTCCTGGTACGAACGATCCCCTCCCGTGCCCAGAGTGCGACCAGCTCGGCCATCTTCCGTGACCCTGTGAAGGCAAGGGTCTGGACGTGGTGACTGATGCATGCGCCAATGAGGTCTGAGGCCTCATGGTGGAGCGACCTCTCCCCGTGGAATTCGTGAAACGGGTTGACCAGGACAAACTGCCGTGGCCCGTGGGGAGCTCCGTCCCCTGTAATGAGAGTGAAAGGGACCCCGCAGAGCCGCTCGGCGAATTCTAAGGGATTCGCGAGCGTTGCGCTGGAGAGAATACAGCAGGGATCAGAACCATAATGAGTGCACAGGCGCCTGAGCCTCCGGAGTAAAAACGCCATGTGGGAACCGGGTACCCCCCGGTACCGGTGCGTTTCATCGATTATAATGAAAGAGAGTCCTCGGAAAAATGCACTCCACTGGTGGTGCCACGGAAGGATCTGGTGCAGTTCATGCGGGTTTGTGAGTATGATACGGGAGGACTTCCTGATGCCCGGGCGCCTGTCTCTTGAGGTATCACCATCATAAATGGCCGGTGACACCACAATCCCGCTCTCCTTCTCAAGGTCCTGCACCGCTTTCAGCTGGTCATTGGCAAGGGCCTTTGTGGGATAGATGAAGAGTGCGGTTGACAAAGGATCCTGTTCGAGTTTTTCAAAAACAGGCAGCAGGTAAGCAAGAGTCTTTCCGGAGGCAGTTGAGGTCGCGAGGATGACATTCTCACCCTTCATAGCAGCCCTGGTGGCGGCAGCCTGGTGGCGGTAGAGCCGGATATCCTTGCGGGAAAGATATGCAGCAAGGGACGGGTGGAGCGGGCACTCTCCGTACTCTGCCTGTTTCCGGGGAAATTCCCTGATGGCGGCTATGCGTCTGCAATAAGCGGCATCCTCCGATAGTACATGCAGCAGGGAGTCAACCGTCATGATACATCCCCTCCCTGCAGCAGGCAGAAGAGACGTGCAAGGGAGACCAGATCCTGCCGGTTGTGCGTGACAATCGGGACAAGGGGACCGGGATTGCCCGTGGTCATGAACGCCTCGTAAAACTCCGGCACCATGGCTCCCGGGATATCATCATCCCTCCCGGTTCCAAGGAGGTGCTGCTCAAGGGTCACCAGCCTGCAGTCAGGCATCCGGTCTTTCCACCGCTTCCTTGCGAAGTGCAGAAGGTCATAATGGGGATTTCCGATAGCAGCCGGCCTCCCGTAAAATGCTGAGCGCCCGGCAAGGTACGGGATATCGAACGCTTTCCCGTTGTAGCTCACGATCACCCGGTCTTCGGCCAGCTGATCAAAGACGGCAGAAAGGGCCGGGACCTCCTCGCTGATATCCCTGAGAAGGTACTGTGCGATATGGAGCTCACCCGACCTGATTTCAGCAAGGCCGAAGAGGATGATGGGTCGCGAGAAGAGACCGAGAGTCTCAAGGTCAATAAAAAGAAGATCCCGGCGATGGTAGAAGCCGGCCGTAAGGAAGGAAAAATGGTGGGAGGGTGCGAGCCAGCGGGAGACGAGCTGTTCGATTGCAGGAACATCGTTTCCGGTAATGATTGCAAGAGTCTCGCGTGCAGCCCTGCCAAACCTCCGGTGACCAGCGAGATCGGTGATCGTGGAATACCCCCTGTTCTTCAGCTCCCTCTCTTTTCTCCTCCCGATTCCATATACGAGGGTAAGATCGGAAAGAAGGGCGGATCGGATGGCATTTTTACTGCTCTCCTTCAGATCCACCGGTTCCCTTGACTGAATGCAGTAACAGGTGCCGTCATAGGTCTCGCATTCGTGTCCATGAAAGATCTCATCAAGGGTGCATCCCTTGAAGGCAGAGAGAACGGTATGCAGATGCGACTCTGCCTGCGCATACCGGGACTCGTACACAAAGCTGTCATGGAACCCGGTACGAAATTCTGAATCATTCCGGATGATGGCATAATCGTGGGATTCCTCAATCCGGGACCGCCACTCGTGGCTGATTGCAGAATAGACATGACCTGATTCCATGCGCGCTATGGTGCTCTCCTCCCCTCTCCCTTTTAATCCGGGGCGTGCACGGTGAAAGTGAACGGCGAGGAGGAAAATCCCTTATAGAACCGGTATCTACTTGTTATCAACAGAAACATTCTGCCCCGTTTTTTTCTTCCGGGGGAATTATGATGGTGAAACCATTGATCGGGATCTTCGCGCACGGAAAGGAGGAGACACCCGGGTTTCTTCAGGAACTCCTTGACCGTTCCGGAGAACAATACCGTATCTGTCCCCTGTATGAAACCGGAGAGATCCCACAGGCGGATCTCACCCGCCTCCTTATCCTTGGCGGCAGAATGAGTGTACATGATGATGAGGAATTTTCCTGGATCAGCGACGAAAAAGCGTGCATAAGGAACATGGTGGAAAAAAAGCGGCCGGTCCTTGGAATCTGCCTTGGTGCACAGATGATTGCATCGGCATTCGGAGGCGCTGTGTTCCCTTCAGTAAAGGAGACAGGATGGTCCGATGTTACCTGGAACCGGCGAGTGCCGGGGATAGCTCTGTCCGGTACGCTCCGGGTATTCCAGTGGCACGGTGAGACGTTCAGCCTGCCCCCGGGAGCCATCCCTCTGTGCACAGGGAATCGTGTCCGGAACCAGGCGTTTCTCTATCGTTCTGCGCTTGGTGTACAGTTTCACATGGAAGTTACTCAGGGAATCATCGACCGATGGACTGCCGGAATTGAACCGCGGCTGCAGGCCGCAATAAGAACAGAACCCGTCTCCACTCTTGAGGGGAGCCGGAAGATCTGCAGCACTATCATGAAAGCATTCCTATCAAGGGAGTATATTCATGGACCCTGAAGCAATTCTGATCGACCTTGACGGAGTGCTGTACGTAGGAGGGACACCAGTCCCGGGTGCAGTGGATACGATCTCTTACCTGAAGGAAAACGGCTATCCATTCAGGTTTGTATCAAACACAACGAGGAGATCGCGGGAGACCATATCGCAGCAGCTGGGGTCCATGGGATTTGAAATTCCCGTCTCCCATATTTTCACCCCTGCAATGGCGGCTGTCGCATATATCGCGGAGAGAGGGGAGACTGAAGCGTTCATCCTGGCAACCCCAGAAGTTACTGCAGAAATAACCGGCGAAGGGATTCAACAAAAGGGAGAGGGTGCCGGGTTTGTGGTAGTAGGGGATGCCGGTGACCTTTTCACGTATGCACTCCTGAACAAGGCATTCCGCCAGCTCCTCGAAGGGGCGGAACTCATCGCCCTTGAGAAAGACCGGTACTGGATGGGAACGGACGGGATGATGCTCTCTGCGGGACCTTTTGTTTCAGCTCTTGAATATGCCACCGGGAAAAAGGCGGCGGTGATGGGAAAGCCTTCCAGGGAATTTTTCATGCTTGCCCTCGCGTCCATGAATGCCCAGCCCGGCCATGCCGTCATGATCGGGGATGATGTGGTGACCGACATAGGGGGGGCTGTTGCAAACGGCCTCTCAGGCATCCTTGTGAAGACCGGAAAATTCCGGCAGGAGTCGCTTGCAGCTGCCAAGATACCTCCTACAAAGGTAGTTGACTCGATCGCTGACCTTCCCCCCCTCCTTGCATCCGGGGAGCTCGAGCGATGAACAAGAGGCAACCAGTACTCATTCTTTTTGCTGTCATGGTGAGTGTGCTGCTCTCCATTGGTTGTGTCAGTTACCTGCACAGTCTCCTTCCTCCCGCAGCCTACCCTGAGATCCATCCACAGCAGGGGGCGGTGCTCCCGATACCTCCGGAATATACCTATGATTTTGAGGATTTCCAGGTGACCCTCTCTTCTACGGTCGATCCCGAAGTATACTATGGTGCACGGTCTGCCGAGAAGGAGGTGAGGATTTATGACACCACCATCGATGATGACGAGTGGCGCTCGGGCCTGTACCGTGCAATGACCACGGACCCGGCCCAGGATCCTTTCTTTGATGGGCTTGCAAGTGAGGTACGGGAGGTCCGGTCCGGGCGTAACCTCGATTCGGATGAATATCTCGAACTGATGGCAGTGTTCGTCCAGTCCCTCCCCTACCGGAACCAGAACCTATCAAGCCCGAAATATCCCATCGAGACCTATGTTGACGGGGAAGGAGACTGCGATGACAAGAGCATGCTTCTCGCCGGGCTTCTTGCGCACGAGGGCTACGATGTAGCACTCTTTTATTTCGGGCCTGAGCAGCACATGTCGGTCGGTGTGGCATGCGATGAGATGGGATACCGCACTACCGGGTATGCGTATCTGGAAACAACCCGTGTCAGCCTTGTGGGAACCGGGTCAGATTCTCTCGTGGGAACTATCCCCCTTGAATCAGAACCACTCGTGATCCCGATAGGGACCGGGACTTTGAAGTACACCCGGTGCAATGAGACCCGTGCCATATCCGCAGAACTAACGGCAATAAAGGGACGCCTTGAGACACTCGGAAATGACCTCGCTGATCGCGAATCCGCTCTTAAAACAAAAAAATCAGACCTTGAGACTATGGAGGAGGGTATGGAAGAGAAACGGACCGGCGGGGATATCTCCGGGTATAACCGGATGGTAGCAGAATACAATACACGCGTCCGGGATTATAATGAGAACCTGGGTACCTACAATGAAATTTCACGAGAATATACGCGTCTTGCTGAACAGCACAATTACATCATTGCGCATGAATATGACAGGGCAGGGACCTATCGATCCTTGTTTGGTACGGCATCCTGATACGATCAAGAACCAGGATCGGCCGGATTGAAACAATAAAAAATCTTCTTTGGTATAGTACTGTCTTCACCATTGATTTAGTCATTAAGTTACGTCTGAAAATGTTTGATATTACCAGTTCTGAAATAAGTGATGCACTATTCAGCACAAACCGAAATGGAATCCTGTGCCTGATACTGCCCTATTGCATCGTGAGGGACGCCACAGCGGCGGGGGTAAGCCAGGAGCATCTAATGGGGCATGAAACTCTTAAGATGCGTGAAAAAAAGCTGGTTGAAATGACAGTAACCCATCTTTTTTGGAATACCTCCCATAATGCAGGGCGATACTTTGCCGGGCTTATTTCGGCTGCTCATCCTTTCTCTCCGCTGTGGAAATGAAATGGCAGTCTGGAAAAAGGACACAGAATACCGGATCGGTTTTGGCAGGGAGATCTCTCGTTTTCCCTTAACGTATCCAATCGGAAAAGCTGTTTTCAGATGCCAGTGTCAGTGGATCTTCCCTGAACCGGAACCCCTGATCGCTCTTCTCTCCTGCAATGCTCAAAGGAGGAGGTAGTGGATGGCAGCCGGTTAGGATCAGTCCTGGAACAATTCAAGTGCCGGGACTCTCATCGATCCAGCCGGCACACCTGATCGCTCAATCCTCTCGATTGCTTCCCGGCAATACTGGGGAGAGATGTCAATCCCGATAAACCTCCTGGAATTCTTCCAGGCGGCGAGGGTTGTGGTCCCGGCACCATTGAAGGGATCGAGGACAAGATCCCCTTTGTACGAAAAAAGTTTCAGAAGCCTTCTTGGTATTTCTTCAGGAAACATGGCCGGGTGCCCGTACTCCTTCATCCTCGTCTCGGGTGGGACACTCCACTTCCCGATCACCCATTCCTTGAATTCCTCATCCGTGATGTCGATATCCTCTTTCAGACCGGCCTTTTTATGGGTCTCTTTGTCAAAGACCTCAATGAATTCCCAGGTATACTTGAGGTAGGGCATGGAGGGGGACCTCCAGCTTCCCCATGCCGTATACTTGGCGTTGTAGTTGTTCTTCTCCCAGAGGATCTCTGCCTTCCAGAGGAGTCCGAGCCTCCGGAGTTGCGAGGAGATGATATGGTGGGTCGGGATATAGTCTGAGAAAAGCGGCTGGATATTGACAGCAAACCGTCCCCCCGGTTTCAGGACCCGTGCGCACTCTTTCCAGATAACAAATAATTGTGAAAAATAGGCATCCCAGTCATGGGTGTCGTCATGGGGGTCTTCTGCATAATTCTGCCCGAAGTTGTACGGGGGGGAGGTGACAATGATATCCACGCTCCCGTCCGGGATCTTTTGCAGTATCGTTCCGGCATCCCCGCAGAGGATCCGATTCACGAACGGCTGCACCTCTGCCGGCTCTCCGGAAGGGATCATTGCTTTCGAATGCTGTGTCCCGCCCCTGATCCGTGATTTTCCGGCCTTGTCTGATACCTTCTCAGGCCGTTTCTTCTGGGGCATCTGATTCTAATGGTTGCTCTCCTGCCTTTATAATCCTTCGAGCGGTATGGCAGGGTGAAAACCGTTTAATCCCCAGGTGTATAACACTAAAGACGATTGCAGATGCTGGATATTGAGGATCTCCATGTGGAGATAGGAGGCAAGGAGGTGCTCCACGATATCAACCTCCATATCGGGGAAGGGGAGACCCATGTCCTTATGGGTCCGAACGGGTCAGGGAAGACCACCCTCCTCCGGGCTATCATGGGGTTTGCCGGGCTTACCCTCACGGAGGGAAGGATCACCTTCAAGGGGCATGACATCACCCGTATACCCCTCCATGAACGGGCAAAGATGGGGATGGGCATGCTCTTTCAGAGGCCGCCAACGATCGCCGGGCTCAAGCTGGGCAAGCTCCTCGAAGTGACATCGGGAGGTGATCTGAAAAAAGTGGAGGAATATTCCCAATACCTGCATATGGACAATTTCCTTGACCGTTCGATCAACCTCGGATTTTCCGGCGGGGAGATAAAGCGGAGTGAGGTGCTCCAGCTCATGATACAAAAGCCGGATTTTGTCATGCTCGATGAACCGGAAAGCGGCGTCGATCTTGAGAATATCTCCCTCATAGGAAATGCGATTGCCAAACTGGTCGACAAGGATGTGCATATCGTGAACCGGAAGAAGAGCGGGCTTGTGATCACCCATACCGGATATATACTCGACTACCTCGATGCCGATTTCGGGCATGTCATGTGTGACGGGGTCTTCAGGTGTCACGGAAACCCCCGGGAGATCCTCAAAGTCATCAAGACCTCGGGTTACAAGGAGTGCCTCGCATGCCAGAAAATATAGAGCAGATGGAGGATCTTTCCAGCACTGAGAAGGATCGGCTCGCGCAGACAGGGCTTGAGGTGGAGATGAAGAACCGTTCCGGCAGCTTCTTCCAGGTCGACCAGGATATCAGGCAGGCAGCATCTCTGGAAAAGGGCATCGAAGTCCTTGCCATCGGTGAAGCCCTCAGAAAATACGACTGGCTGAAGGACCATTACTGGAAGCTTGTCCCAAGGGACAAGGACCAGTACACGAAATTCGTTGCTGATCAGCCCGACCCCAGGGGCTTTGTGATCATTGCCCGGAAAGGGAGCAGAACCGTGTATCCCCTTCAGGCCTGCCTTTTTCTCTCAAAGACCCCGGTCCAGCATGTTCACAATCTCATCATTGCAGAGGAGGGTGCAGAGCTCCACATCATCTCCGGGTGCGCGAGTGCCTCGTATACAAAGACCGGGTCGCATGTCGGTGTGAGCGAGTTCTATGTCGGGAAAGGCGCCCGCGTCACCTCGACAATGATCCATAACTGGGGGGAAGAGATCAGCGTGTTTCCCCGGAGTGCAGCTCTTGTTGAGGAAGACGGGGTCTTTCTTTCCAATTATGTCTGCATGCAGCCCGTACGAAAGGTCCAGATGGCGCCCGTCGCCTATCTCAAGGGGAAGAATGCGATTGCCCGGTTCTCAAGTATCACCGTGACAACGCCAGGATCCTACATGGACCTCGGGTCAGTAGTCCACCTCTCGGCAGAGGGGGCAAGTGCAGAGCTCCTTACCCGCGCGATCACCACGGGAGGCACCCTCATCTCCCGGGGTATGATTGAAGGCGAAGTGGGGCATACCAAAGGCCACATCGAGTGCAAAGGCCTCATCCTCAGGGACGGAGTGATCCATGCCATCCCGGAAATCAAGGGAAACGTGGTGGATACCGAGCTCTCCCATGAGGCAGCGGTAGGAAAGATTGCGCGCGATGAGATCGAGTACCTCATGTCGCGGGGGCTTGATGAGGGCGTGGCGACCGCTACCATTATCCGCGGATTCCTTGATGTGAAGATTGCCGGGCTCCCGGACGTGCTGCAAAAACAGATTGATGCCGCGATTGATGCGGCGGAGAAGAGCGGGTTTTAATCGAGCAGGATGACAGGCACCGATCCATGGCAGGCTGCGAGAGACCGGATGGTTGAGATGCAGATTGCGGCGCGGGGTATCAAAGACGAACGGGTCCTTTCAGCGATGCGAAGCGTTCCCCGCCACATTTTTGTGCCGGAGGAGGCACGAGCAGCGGCATACGGGGATTACCCGCTCCCCATCGGCCATGGCCAGACCATTTCACAACCTTACATCGTTGCCATGATGACCTCCCTTCTTGAAATCCGGCCTCAGGATCGTGTGCTTGAAATTGGAGCAGGAAGCGGGTACCAGGCCGCGATACTGGGCAGGCTCGCGCAGGAAGTCATCTCCATCGAGCGCATCCCCGAAGTTGCACATCTTGCAGAAAAGAACCTTGCAACTGCCGGTATCATGGGTGTCAGGGTAATCGTTGGAGATGGCACGCTGGGCTACCCTGACCTGGCACCGTATGATGCCGTCCTGATCACGGCCGCCACTCCGTCAGTACCCTCCCCCCTCATCGATCAGCTTGCGGAAGGAGGACGGTTGGTTGCCCCTGTAGGCTCAAGGGATCTCCAGGAACTTGTCCGGCTGACCAGGAAGGGGAGTGAACTCTCCCGTGAATTTTTCGGGGGGGTTGTTTTTGTTCCCCTCCTCGGGGAGCACGGGTGGGAGCATTGACAAAAAGCGGACGGATTTATGATATCACCCGGCCGCTTGCTCCCGGGTGTATAGTCTACCCCGGAGACATTGTGCCCGGGTTTGCGCAGGAGGATCATGGGAACTACCTCGTTACTGATATCCGGATCAGCAGCCATTCCGGCACGCATATTGATGCACCTTCGCATTACCTTGAGCAGGGTGCCGGGGTTGATGAGATACCCCTCACCCACCTGATGGGCTGGTGCCGCGTGGCAGATCTCTCCCACGTGAAGGGAGAGATCTTGCCCCGCGATCTTGGAGGAAAGACAGAAGGTGCCAAAAAAATCCTTTTAAAAACCTCTTTTTCCGAAAAGACCGAATTTATCGAGGATTATCCATCACTTGGAGAGAAGGCAGCAGAATTCCTTGCTGCACAGGGAATCCATTGCATAGGGACGGATGCACCCTCCATTGAGAAGTTCAACTGCAGCGGATCGGTTCACAGGGCACTCCTTTCTGCCGGAATTGTGATCATCGAGATGCTCGACCTCTGGAAGGTCCCGGAAGGAGAGTACTGGATGATTGCCCTGCCCCTTAAGTTACGGGGACTTGACGGATCTCCCTGCAGGGCACTTCTGTTCGAGGGCTGGGAAACGGAACAACCATCATGGACATTATTCACAGTGCAATAAAGAAACTGGAAGAACGGATCCATGGATCCGGTGCAGAAGACGGGATTGTCAGGATCGATACCGACCCTGACCGGGTCATCTGTCAGTACGAAAAAGGGGCCTGCCTCAGGGCAGCATACGGGGGAAGGTCAGGAGAGTTCGTGACCATGGATCCGCTTACGGCAACGACACGTATCGGGTTCATGTTCGGAGCCAGGCTGGAAAAGCTCCCCCAGAGGGCTGCGGCATGCGCCATCCTGAATGTGGTGGCCGGATTCTTCTGTATGTCGCGCGTCCTGAAGTCCTGCCCTCCCGAAGCGCACCGGGACTGCATTACCTCGCTCAAAGGGGAGATAGGGCAGGCTACGGTCTGCCTGGTCGGAATGCTTCCGGCAGCAGCAGGAAAATTCGACCATGTAGTGGACGACCCTGAGAACGCTGACATCCTGCTGATCGCGGGAGACGGAATTATACAGCCCCGGACAGGCGAACTTATCGCGAAATACCGGGGCGTGAAACGAATCATTTTAATCGCTCCCTCCACTGCCGGAGTAAGTGCTATCCTCGGATGCGAGCACTGGTGCCCGTTTGGAAGGGCATAAGGCTAACATCACCTGGCAGTAATAATTTTTCATGCTGTTTGGCTCTTCAGGAGTGCGCAGGAAATACGGGCGGGACCTTTGTAATCTTGCCCTGGCACTGGGAGCCTCCCTTGCAGGCATGGGCGGACGTATTCTTCTCGGCACTGATACAAGGACGACCGCCCCGGTTCTCAAAAACCTCCTCTGCGGGGGAATTCTCGGCGGAGGGGGGGATGTCCGCGATGCCGGTATCGTTCCAACGCCGGTGATCGGGTACGGGGCCCGCTTCTTCGATGCCGGGGCGATGATCACCGCATCGCACAATCCTGAAGAGTATAACGGGATCAAACTCTTCAACCCGGACGGGTCATCGTTTTCCGGGGCGCAGCAGAGCTGCATCGGGGAAGGGATCGGGCATCCTGAATGGACCGGCTGGGATCGCCAGGGAGATACCCGGAATTTTGATGCCTCGACTCCCTACATCAGCGCAGTCCTTGAAAACCGGACTGCAGGGAGGAATATTTCCCTGCTTCTTGACTGCGGGAACGGTGCGGGGAGTGCAATCAGTCCGCTGCTGCTTTCCCGGCAGGGGGTCCGCGTATCCTGCATCAACTGCAACCCGGCAGGAACGTTTGCAAGGCCGTCCGAACCGACAGCAGAGCATCTTGCCTACCTGGGATCTGTGGTAAAAAGCAGGGCCGCGGAAGGCGCTGTTGTTCACGATGGTGATGCAGACAGGATGATGGCGCTTGACCGCCGTGGCCGGTTCATCAGCGGGGATCACCTCCTGATGCTCTTTGTGCGATATCTCGGGATTCATGAGGTGGTCACAACCTGCGATGCATCGATGGCAATCGAAGAGATCGCAACAGTCCGGAGGACCCCTGTCGGTGATACGTATGTCTCTGATGAACTGACCAGATGGGGAGAATTCGGGGGTGAGCCTTCAGGAGCATGGATCTTTCCGGATCATTCTCTCTGTCCGGACGGGCCCTACGCGGCAGCTGTCTTCTGCGAAATGGTGTCAGAATGGGATCTTGCGGCAGAGATCGATGCAATGCCTTCCTACCCTGTTTTTCGCGAGTCCCTGCATTGTGAAAATGCCCGGGAGATCCTCCTGGCGCTTGGAGCAGAGAGCCCAACAGACGGGATCCGGATTGAAGAGGAGCATGGCTGGTGTCTGGTCCGTGCTTCCGGGACTGAACCGAAGATCCGGTTCACTGCAGAAGGGACAGACCAGTTGCATGCGAAAGCGATGCTTCGCAAAGGTCGCGATCTGATCAGAACGTGGAAAAGTGCTTAAGGGGACAGTGCGAGGATATCTGTATGAAATGCGTCGTCCTGGCAGCAGGGGAGGGCAAAAGGATGCGCCCCCTCACTGCAAAGCGCCCCAAGGTGATGCTCCCCCTGGCAAACAGGCCGATGGCAGGGCACCTCCTCTGCGCAGCCCGGGAGGCAGGCATCCATGAGTTTGTTTTCGTTGTCGGGTACCAGGAGCAGGAAGTCAGGGATTATTTCGGAGACGGAAGCGATTTCGGGGTCAGGATACGGTACGTTACCCAGCGCCACCAGAAAGGGACGGCAGACGCCCTTCGTGCCGCAGAAGACCTGATAGACGGCCCCTTCCTGATGCTGAACGGGGATATGGTTGTGAAAAGCCAGGACATAGCCGGTATCCTGGAAAAAACTCCGCCGTGTATTGGGATATACCGGTCTGATCACCAGTGGGACTACGGAGTAGTGGTGATGGAAAAAAACCAGGTTACAGGGTTAGAGGAGAAATCAGACCAGCCGAAGAGTAGCCTCATCAATGCAGGGATGTACCTTCTGACACCCGGAATTTTTTCCCTTCTTAAAGGGGTAACCTCGTCTCCACGGGGAGAATTCGAGCTTACCGATGCGCTGATGGCATACATCGCGAACAATGAACTTGCCGGCTACCAGCTCTCATCATGGCTGGACGTCGGGTATCCCTGGGATCTGCTCGATGCCAATGCAGTGCTCCTGGATTCTGTCGAACCGGTCGCTGAAGGAATCGTAGAAAAGGGTGTACAGGTACGAGGGAATGTGTCGGTAGGCAGGGGAACCATCGTGAAATCAGGAACATACATCGAAGGTCCCTGTATCATTGGAGACAACTGCACCATTGGACCCCATGCATTCATACGGGGGGCCACTGCGATCGGGAACGGGTGCCATATCGGGCATAGTACCGAGATCAAAAATTCCGTGATTATGAACAACACAAAGATTCCACACTTCAATTACGTCGGTGACAGCGTGGTGGGGAGCGGGTGTAATTTTGGTGCCGGGACAAAAGTGGCAAATCTCCGCCATGATCACGGCACTGTGAAGATCCGTGGTATCGATACAAGGCGTGTCAAGATGGGGGCGGTGATAGGAGACGACGTCCGGTTTGGCATCAACTGCTCGATCAATGTAGGGACGATAATCGGGAGCAGGGTGAGCGTTGCACCCCATTGCTTCGTGGAAGGATGGATCGCTGATGAGACAAAAGTACGGTAGGTGAGAGATGCAGGCAGTTATACTTGCAGCAGGGGAAGGAAAGCGGCTGAGGCCCCTCACACGGAATCGGCCGAAAGCACTCATCCCCGTGGCCAACAATCCCATTATCGACTACCCTATCAGGGCCCTGGCCGGGTGCGGAATCCGGGATATCGTGGTAGTGGTAGGGTATCGGAAAGAGCACATGATCCGGTATCTTGAACGACTTGATACTCCTGTACAGATCGTTGAACAGAAAAAGCAGCTCGGGACTGCCGATGCCCTGTTACATGCCGAGCCCCTGGTCAGGGATGATTTTCTCGTTATCCCGGGAGACAATTATATCGATGCAGGGTCGATTGCAAAAATCCGGGATAAAAAAAATGCCCTTCTCGTGAAGGAACATCCTTACCCGTCCAATTTCGGTGTCGTTCTGATGAAGGACAGCGAGGTGAGCTGTATTCTTGAAAAGCCGGAACATGCCCCCTCATTTACGGTCTCAACGGGGATATTCTCTCTCCCACGGGATTTTTTCTCGTACATAAAAGGAAATGATCTTACCGATGCCGTCAATGAGATGATCAAGCAGGGCGGGCATCTCTCTGCAATCACTGCGGATGACTGGCAGGACGCAGTCTATCCCTGGGACCTCCTTGCTCTCAATATAAAGACCCTCTCGAAGATTACCCCTGAAAAATCCGGTATGATTGACAGGGATGTGCGGATTGCCGGAACCGTGAGGATCGGCAGGGGAGCGACAATCGGCCCGTTCACCACTATCACCGGTCCCGTGGTGATTGGGGAGAATGCCGGGATCGGGTCACATTGCTGCATCGGACCCCAGGTGAGCATCGGGGCAAGGGTGAAGATAGAACCTTTCACGATGCTCGAAAACGCCCTCGTGATGAATGATGCCACGATTGGATCCCATTCACAGGTCACTGAATCGGTGATTGGAGAGGGATCCTCACTCTCTGATCATACGACGGTAGCGCCCGGTATACCGATGCTCGAGATCGAAGATATGCTGATCCGTGGGAGGTTTGGTTGTGTGCTTGGCGACCAGGTCCGCTCGGATCCTTTCTGTGTCTACCAGGGGGCAATCGTGGGGAATAATGCCCGGATCAGGGGAGGGAAGATGATCTCCGGGCTCGAAGCATTTGAAGACGGGGTCCTGGTGGTCTGACGTGTGCGGCATCTTCGGTTATACCGGGACCGGCAGGGCACCGGAGATTGTACTGGAAGGATTGAAACGCCTCGAATACCGCGGGTATGATTCATTCGGTATCGCAGTGCCCGGCACCCCTGTCCAGGTCATAAAAAAGCAGGGGCGTATCTCAGACGCAGGGCAATGCACATACTCGCTTCATGGCACGGTTGCGATCGGGCATACCCGGTGGGCAACCCATGGTGTGCCAAGTGATGTGAATGCGCATCCCCACCAGGACTGTACCGGGAAGATAGCGGTTGTCCATAACGGGATCATCGAAAATTACGCAGTGCTGAAACGGGAGCTCATGGGAAGGGGGCACGTGTTCACATCAGAGACCGACACCGAGGTGATCGCCCACCTCCTGGAAGAGTCTTATAACGGAGATCTGCTGGGCGCGGTGGAAACAATCCTTCCCCGTCTCGAAGGTTCCTATGCCCTCCTTGTTATCGCAGAGGGGGACCGCCGGATCATTGCTGCCCGGCAGCACAGCCCGCTCGTCATTGGAATCGGCGACGGGGCCATGTTTGCCGCATCTGACATGACCCCTGTCCTTGAACATACCCGGCGGATGATCGTGCTCGAGGATGGCGATGTGGCCAGTCTCACTCCTGATACGTTAGAGATCTTCAACGGGGGTAATCCCCGAAAGAGGGATGAAGAGATCGTCCAGTGGTCGGTTGAGGATGTCAGGAAGGGCGGCTTCCCGCATTTCATGATCAAGGAGATCTTCGAGCAGCCGGATGTCTTTTCCGCTGCGATCCGTGCCCTTCGGAGCGAGGAACTTCCGACCCGCCTGCTGAACGCAGGCCAGGTTGTCCTTGTTGCGTGCGGGACCTCCTACCATGCCGCGCTGGTCTTCAAGTACCTGCTCGAAGAGCAGTGCAGGATCCCGGCACGGGTCGAGTATGCATCAGAATTTCGTTATTTCACTCCCCCGATCGAGGGGCTCGTTATCGGCATCACCCAGTCAGGGGAGACGGCAGATACCCTGATGGCGCTCCGGATGGCAGCCCTCCATAACTGTTCGACCCTTGCAATAACGAACGTCATGGGGAGTTCGGTGTCACGAATCGCTGACCATACAATCCTCATGCATGCCGGCCCTGAGATCAGCGTTGCGGCGACAAAATCTTTCATTGCAGAGCTTGCCGTATTTCTCCACCTGATCGATGCAATACGGGAGGGAGGGTGTGCTGCACGCCTCGATCATGCCCACCGGGCAATTGATGAGGCCCTCCTCCTTGACCTCTCTTCCGCGGTGAAGTGCTGTATCCCCGCACAGGATATTTTTTTTGTCGGAAGAGGACCGTATTATCCTATCGCCCTTGAAGGGGCTCTCAAGATGAAGGAGATCTCCTACATCCATGCCGAGGGATACGCAGCAGGGGAGATCAAGCACGGGCCGTTTGCCCTGCTGTCCGAAGCCACCCCTGTTGTTGCACTATGTCCCCCAGGTGATACCTACGGGGTGATGGTCTCCAATATCAGGGAGATGAAAGCCCGGGGAACCCCTCTCATTATCCTTGGAGAGGGAGGGGACCGTGACCTTGAAGAGATTGCAGACGTCTTTATCCCCCTCCCTGGGGCAGATTCGGTGGCCGGCCTCCTCTCGGCAACCGTGATCCTCCAGCTGCTTGCTTACCATACCGCCGATGCACTCGGGCGGGATATTGACAAGCCGCGGAACCTGGCAAAGAGCGTTACGGTGGAGTGACGGATCCGGCATCAGGAGGAGTCCCTGCCTCGTGCAGCCAAAAGCACCTGTTCGTACTCTGCAGCAATAATCTTCCAGTCATATTTGAGGGCAAGATCCCGGTATCGGGAGGGATCTCCCGATGCTGCAAGAACAGTCCCGACCTGTCGGATGAACGACAATACATCGTCATAATAGAATATTGCATCCCCGAGCATATGTTCAAGGGCGGCCATCCTGCTCGAAAGGACTGGTTTTCCACATGCAAGGTAATTGAACACTTTTCCTCCGACAGTCATCTCATTTTTAGCCATTTTCTTCAGGGGATTCAACCCGATGTCCATCGCCGAGATATAGAGTGCGATGCGAGAGAACGGGACGAGCCCGGTAAAAATGACCCGGTCGGCAACCCCGCATTCTTCCGCAAGATCCCGTATGTGCTCTCCGTAATCAGTGAAAAGGCCCGGTCCTACCACCAGTAGTTTCGCATCAAGTGACGGGAGAGACGCAATAACAGATTCAAGATCGACCCAGTATTCAAGCGACCCGACATAACCAAGGACAGGCCCCTCCAGACCGAGTTTTTGCTTGGCCTCGGAGGTTGGGACCGGTACCAGTATGCCGGTATCGACCCCGTTAGGGATGATGTGAACATCATAAAATCCGGCAGTATCAAGGAAGTCGCGAAAATCCCTGCTGACGGTAATAATCGATGATGCCTGCCGGAGATTGAACCTTGTGATCGCTTTCACAGCACTCCTGATGATCTTCCCTGCAACAGATCCGGGATAATAGACAGACGCGGACTCCTCAAGGTGATCCAGGTAATCGAATACCACGGGTCTCCCCAGGAATGCAGCAAAAAAGGAGGGAAGAATGTTTGCAGAGACAATGACATCGATTTGATTCCTGTGAATCAGCCGCAGAAGGGTGACCAGGTGAAACGGTGCGTTGAGCAGGTAAAAGAGGGAGGGATCCTTTACCGTAAAGGGTCCCGAATCGATAAGATGGCAGCGAGTTTCCCGCGGAGTGTTTTTTGAAAACCGGCCTATATTGAATTGGAGCACAAAGACCTCGTTTTGCTCTGCAAGGATATCAAAGATGAAATTGAGCCGGTTTGGGACCGGGTGCCGTATCCAGTCCGTGGTGGGGATGACGAGGATCTTCATCGTTGTGAGAGATGTTTGCAGATAAGGGGGATAAGGGTATTGAGCTTCTAATGAATGGTACCCCCCAAATCCCTTGTCAGAGCACCCCCACGGTGCGGAGGAGATCCCCTGCCTCCTGCCTGAGTTTTTGGTCAATCCGGAAAAGGACAAGGAAATAGACCAGAGCTCCTATTGCGATACCCCCAAGCAGGTACCAAAGCGACGGTATCCCGGTAACGGCCCGGAAGGCCAGCACAACTCCGGCCATCATGAGGGCGGCAATGAAAATATTCAGGATTGACCTCCGTTCAAGGATAATTTTCAGGTGTCGGGAAAGATAGGAGTAGGAAAGGATTGCGTTCAGGGTTACGGAAACGAGAGTTGCAACGGCAGCTCCAAGAATTCCGAGCACGGGAATGAGAGCGATATTGAGTCCTATGTTGATCGCGGCGGCAAGCGATGTCGCCACAAATGAATTCTTCGGATGATCCATCGCGTTCAGGCAGGTAATCTGGAGTGTCACAAAAACCGTGGCTATCTGCATGATCAGTAACACAACAAGGGCAGGGGTTCCGGCAACGAAATCTGCGCCGTAGAGATAATAGAGCAGTTTGTCACCGAGGAGGATCCCGCCGGCGACAACCGGTACGGCGAGGAGGAGGGAGAAGGAGACCGCTCTCGTTAATGCTGAACCGATAGAAAGGAGATCGCCATCGGTATTCCATCGGCTCATCCGCGGGAAAAGGGCGGTATTGATCGCGGCGGCAATGAATAATGCAGCGCCGGTTATCTGGTAGGCGATCCGGTAAATTCCCACGTCGGCATTCGAAAGGTAATACCCGATAAGGATCGTGTCGGCGGTTGCGAAGATGGTAAACCCGCTGGATGTCAGGAATATCCAGAATGAGAAGGAAAAGAGGCTTTTAAGGTGATACATCCCGAATCTCGCAAGTTTCAGCGGAAGATAATAATAATTGATGATAAAGCCCGCGATAAGCCCGGCAACAAAGCCTCCGGCGAGCCCTGCAGCAGCGTATCCAAGGAATGTGGCGATGACCTGGACGATTATTTTCACCGTTGTATTGAGAAGATCGCTGATCTGTGCAACGCCCACCTTTGCCGACCCGTACACCCCGGATGATGCGAAACCGGCAATGGTACCTGCAACGAGAGCAATGATCAGCCAGGGAAACAGGCCTGATGAGACGAAGTCCTTGAAATAAGGCGAGAGGAAGAGAAGAGCCGTAATTGAGACCGCCAGAAGGATAACCCGGAGCACGATGAACGCTGAAAAATATTCATCCTGTTCCCTCCCCTCGCTGATTCGTTTTGTTGCAGCCCCTCCAAACCCCCCGTCTCCGATAAGGGAAAATACGCCGTAATAGGAGAGAAAGAGATAATAGGATCCAAGGACTGCCGGTCCGAGGACATGGGCGAAATACATGGTCGCGAGATATCCAAGCGCAGTGAGGCCGATGATATTGCCAAGGGAGATGAGCGACTGGCGCCTGATCGGCTCGATTGACATGATGCGGGAGACATATCTCGTGACGAATGGCACAGCAACCGTTGGAGAAGGCATGCATTAATGATTTCTTTATCAGCCGGGGTCATCAGGCAGGAAGTCTGCTTCTAAAAGACGATGGAACGGCCCTTTTTTTGAATTCCGGGCGGCTAAGTGACGTATCTGGTTTCGGGGTGGATCAGGAGACATACCCTTATACCTCCTCATTCAGATATTGTTACTATAGGAGATAGGATGGAAATATTGGCGAAAATGAAGGACAAAAGGACAATTCTCGTGGCAGCGATCCTGCTCGTCCTCTTTTTTTTAGTCCTGTATATACGGGCTCTGCCCCTGATCAACCTCGGGACAACGGATATTCTCAATATCGTGGGAAGTGACGACCCTCTCTATAATCTCCGCCAGAT
>JAJFVA010000012.1 GCA_021371995.1 Methanoregulaceae archaeon
ATCCCGGCAAGGGGGGTATCATCAAGATCCATCCCCTTCTGGATCAGCCCGGTGCCAAACGCGACCGGATCAAGCCCGGTGATCCCTGCCAGGTATCCGACCGCTGTTTCATCGGCAGGGGTCGTGGTCGACATCTTCAGCACCAGGGTATCGGAGAGAATGCCGGCAAGAAGCATCCCTGCTGCCGGGAGGCTCGGGTTCTTCCCTGCTTCGATGTACTTTGTCGTGATGATTGTTGAGGTGGAACCGACCGGCTCGTTCTGGAACCGTACCGGTTTTAAGGTCGTGATCACCCCGAGCCGGTGATGGTCGATCACCTCGAGAATCTCGGCAGATTCGATCCCGTCCACCGCCTGCCCGTACTCATTGTGGTCAAGCAGGATGACCTGTTTTTGTATCTCCCCAAGGAGGGTATTCCGCGAGATGGTGCCAAGGAGCATCCCGTCCGAATCCACAACGCAGGCAGTCCGGTACTTTGAGTCGGTGACCACCTTCTTTGCATACGCGAGCGTATCCTCGAGCCGGAGGACCGGGACATCGGTCGCAAGGACAGAGCCGGCAGGAAGTGAGAGGTGGACCATCCTCCCTACGGAAAAAGCATCCAGGGGACTTGCCAGGATACAGACCCCTTTTGCCGATGCAGCCTCAAGTGTCCGGCTCCCGACCGGAGCCCCCTCTGCAATCACGAGGGCTGCGATTCCGGAGGAAATCAGGGCGAGCTGTACCGGCTCGTTGTCACCAACCACCGCGATATCCTCTTTCGTAAGCCGTGAAAGGGCGACATGGAGGGCATCGATCACGATCTCCACCTTCCCGCAGATCTCCTCCCTTCCTGCAGCACAGATACGGGCGTCAAGGATCCGGGCAAGCGTGGACAGCGCTATCGGGCCGATGGAGAGCTGTGCCTCCCTGCGGGGTGTTACATATGCCTTAGCGAGCCCATGCTCGCTGACAAGTCCCAGGAGCTTCCCTTCATCATCGGTGATCGGGATATTCCTGACCTCATACTCGTCCATCATCGCCGCAACATCGATAGTCGGCATATCAGCGGGTGCCTTCTGGGTATAGAAGAACGGGATGTCCCCGACATTCGGCTCAACGGTGGATATTTCAAGCGGCGGTGCAATCCCGAAATGAGCCAGGGCAAACCTTGTCTCGGCATTCAGGTCACCGGTATACGCTGCAATATATCGTCCCGGTTCCCGGGAATTGAGAAGCTCGGTATACCCGAGCACGCTCCCGATGCTGTCAGTATCAGGCTGGCGGTGCCCGATCACGTAAACCTTCTGCACAACGTATCCCCTTTCGGCTTGTCCCAGAATAATGTGAAGTATTCAGGTTTAACTCTCACCATCAGGGCTATCATCCCTGGGTTTGATCCATCGTCCTTTTCCATGCATGCGATGCTTTATGCAGGCCATCGAACATAGCTTCACCACGGGTATGAAACGATATATCGTCCTCTCTGTATTGCTCATGACTGCTATCCTGCTTTGCGGGTGCACGGAGGATCCCGGTGTCTCCGCTCCCACGAATAAGGCGGCTTCCTGTCCGGACTGTTGTGGCGAAACCGTCCTCGCCATCGGTATAGCCCTGAATGATTCGGAGGTCAGAACCTATCTCGCAGATTCATACTCCATCGCAGATGTGAATCCAAACGCAACAGTAACCCTGCTCCTGGATGGAACGTACACAACAATCGATACTATTGACGTAATGATCGATTCACCCGGCAATCTTGTCCATGTATATGTCGATACGCCGAACTGCACCGTGGCATCAGTATGGCCCCAACCGAAACGAGTGCCGCTTGAACCTCCTCTGAATAGTACAACAATCAACCCTGTTGCTGATCATCTGGTCGGGGATGTATTTACGGTCAGCGGGACCTCGCCCCTTCCTGCTGCAAACCTGCTATTTATCGAGATCATCCCGGTGGACTTCAAGCCACCCCCATGGGAAGAGCATCCCGGGCTGAAAACCACTCTCAGTGGCACGACCCAGATGGTGGAATACCACAACGGGGTATCCCGCTGGTACTACGCCATCAATACCACATCGCTCCTGCCCAATCGGTATGAGATTTGGATCTGGTCCAGTCCCGTTGATCCTTATTGGGAGGGTGTATCGACTGAGTTCAACCTATCGGCCCGGACCTGACCTGATTCATGCGGAAGGTGTAGCAAGACGATCTAAGGGCCAGGGGTTACCAGCACCAGGACATGGTTCCACCCTTCTTTCATGAACCCCACAGATCACCGGTTCAGGGAGATCTGACTGGATCTGTTCAAAAAGAGTTCCGGCAAAGAAGCACCGCCGGGGTTTACCGTGATGCGGATCTTATTATGCTTGCAAAAGAGAAGTGATCCCGCAGGAAGAATGAAAAAGATCGTGATCCGGGGGGCACGACAGCATAACCTCAAGAATATCACTGTCGAACTCCCTAGGGACAAATTCATCGTCATCACCGGCCTCTCCGGCTCGGGCAAGTCCACCCTCGCGTTCGATACCATATACGCCGAGGGTCAGCGGCGATATGTCGAATCCCTCTCGGCATACGCGCGGCAGTTTCTCGGGCTCATGAGCAAGCCGGATGTGGATGCCATTGAGGGACTCTCACCCGCAATTTCCATCGAGCAGAAAAGCACCAGCAAGAACCCGCGAAGTACGGTCGGGACCGTCACCGAGATCTATGATTACCTCAGGCTTCTCTTCGCCAGGATCGGGGTGGCCCACTGCCCGGTCCACAATATCCGGATCGAAGCCCAGTCGCCGGAGCGTATTGCAGACAGGATCGGGGAAGAGATGAGCGGGACTATCACCATCCTCTCCCCTGTCGTGCGGCAGAAGAAAGGGACCTACCAGCAGCTGATCAGGGACCTGAACCGGGAAGGATACATGCGGGTCCGGGTCAACGGGGAGATTCACCGGACTGACGAGGAGGTCGCGCTCGAGCGGTACAGGAAACATGATATCGAGGTCGTCATCGACCGGCTCGACCCGTCAGACCGTGCACGGCTCGTGGAGGCCTGCGAAGTGGCACTCGCCAAGTCCGGTGGGCTGATGATCGTGGTGGACGAATCAGGAAAAGACACCCTTTTCTCGGCAACGATGGCCTGCCCGGTCTGCGGGATCACTTTCGAGGAGCTGCAGCCGCGGATGTTCTCATTCAACAGCCCGTTCGGAGCATGCGAGGAGTGCAACGGCCTCGGTATCCGGATGGAATTTGACCCCGACCTGATCATCCCGGACACCTCCCTCTCGATTGCGGACGGCGCAGTCGCCCTCTACAGGAACTTCCTTGACGGGTACAGGAGCCAGTACCTTGCAGCAGTAGCCCGCCATTACGGGTTCTCCATCTTCACCCCCGTCAAAGAGATAACAAAAGAGCAGTACAATGCCCTGATGTTCGGATCCGATGAAAAGATCAAGTTCTCCATGAGCATGAAGAATGGGGAGGCCCACTGGGCCCACACCGGTGCCTGGGAAGGCCTTGTCCCGCAGGCTGATCGTCTCTACCACCAGACCCAGTCCGAGTACCGGAAACGGGAGCTCGAACGCTTCATGCGGATCTCCCCCTGCCAGAAATGCCATGGAAAAAGGCTCAAGGAGAAGGTCCTTGCCGTCAGGGTGCACGGGCGATCCATCATTGATATCACCGATATGCCGGTCGGCAGCTGCATCCGGTTCTTCAGTGATCTCACTCTCACCGAAAAAGAAGCCGGGATTGCCAGGCAGATCTTAAAAGAGATCAACGCCCGGCTGGACTTCCTTGAGAAAGTCGGCCTCGGATACCTCACCCTCTCCCGCAACGCGGGAACCCTTTCGGGGGGGGAGGCACAGCGGATCCGGCTGGCGACCCAGATCGGGTCAAACCTGATGGGCGTGCTGTACGTGCTCGACGAACCGTCAATAGGGCTCCACCAGAAAGACAACCAGAAACTGATCGATACGCTCAGGAGGCTCCGGGATCTCGGGAACACGCTTGTCGTGGTCGAACATGACGAAGATACCATACGGAGCGCGGATTACGTCGTGGATATGGGGCCGGGTGCCGGTTTGCATGGCGGGTACGTGGTTGCCGAAGGAACCCCTGCCCAGATCGAAAAGAGCAAACAATCTCTCACCGGTCAGTACCTGGCAGGAAAACTGAAGATAGAGACGCCTGCAAAGCGAAGGAAGAACTCCCGGTACCTGAAAATTTCCGGATGCCGGGAGAACAACCTGAAGAACATCGATGTCAGGATTCCGCTCGGTGTATTCACCGTGATAACCGGGGTCTCCGGGAGCGGCAAATCCACGCTCGTCTATGATACTCTCTACCAGGCACTCCAGAAAAAACTGTATCATTCCAGGGTCACTCCAGGGAAGTACAAAAAGATCGAATTTGATGCCGAAGTCGACAGGGTGATCGTGATAGACCAGAGCCCGATAGGAAAAACCCCGCGGAGCAACCCTGCAACGTATACCAAGGTCTTTGATGAGATCCGGCAGGCATTTGCCGGGACAAAGGAGGCGAAGGTCAGGGGCTACAAACCTGGTCGCTTCTCCTTCAATCTCAAGGGAGGCCGCTGCGAAGCCTGCGAAGGGGACGGCCTTATCAAGATCGAGATGAACTTTCTTCCTGACGTGTATGTCGAATGCGAGGAGTGCCGGGGGAAGCGGTACAACCGCGAGACGCTCGAAGTGAAATTCAAGGGAAGGTCCATTGCCGAGGTCCTCGACATGACCGTCGAGGAAGCCCTCGCCCTCTTTGCCAATATCCCGGCAATCCGGCACAAGCTCGAGACCCTCTCTGCAGTCGGACTTGATTACATCAAGCTCGGGCAGAGTTCGACCACCCTTTCCGGAGGGGAGGCACAGCGGATCAAGCTCACCCGGGAGCTCTCGAAGAAAGCCACCGGAAAAACCATCTACCTGCTCGACGAACCGACCACCGGGCTCCATTTCCACGACGTCAAGAAGCTGATCGCAGTGTTGAACGAACTCGTTATGAAGGGAAACACGGTGGTGGTGATCGAGCATAACCTCGATGTGATAAAATCCGCCGACCACATCATCGACCTCGGCCCGGACGGCGGTGACGGCGGGGGATACGTCGTCGCAACCGGAACCCCCGAAGAAGTGGCCGCAGACCCGGGGAGTTATACCGGGCAGTTCCTGAAAAAGATGTTCGCATGATCGAGATCTCCACCCTCCCCCATGAACCGGGCTGCTACCTTTTCAGGGACGCTCGGGGCGGGATCCTCTATGTCGGAAAAGCAAAGGACCTGAAAAAGAGGGTCAGCAGTTACTTCCGGAAACGGGATCCTGACGCAAAGACCCGGATGCTGGTTGAAACGGCAGACACCCTGGATTATATTGTCACGGGAAACGAGGTCGAGGCGTTAATCCTCGAAAACAGCCTTATTAAAAAGCACCAGCCGCGGTTTAACATCGACCTGAAGGATTCGAAGGCTTACGCATATATCCAGCTGACCGATGAACCGTTCCCGGCCATCCGGATCGCCCGGAACCCTGCCGGACCCGGCACCTTCTTTGGACCTTTTGTCTCGGCAGCGGAGCGGGACTATATCAGGGACGTCGTCAAACGGACGTTTTTCCTGCGGACGTGCAAAAAAATCCGGAAGAGGGGCTGCCTGCGCTACCATATCCATACCTGCAGTGCACCGTGCAGAGAGGCGATCAGCAGGGAGTCATATGCCGATCTCGTCAGGAATGCCACATTTGTTCTTCGCGGAAAGACCGGGGAGCTTCTCGGGAACCTGAAAAAAGAGATGGCAGAACGGGCCAAAGAGAAGGACTTCGAAGGAGCCCTCCTCATCCGTGACCAGATACGGGCCCTTGAGCACCTCTCTTCACGGCAGGATATTGCCCGGAGAAAGGAGGGAGACGAGGATATCATCAACTACCATGTTATGCAGGGGACCGTGCACCTCATGCTCTTCAATGTATACCGGGGGACGCTTGGCAACAAGAACGAGTTCTCTTTTGATTATCATCCCGATTTTTTCGAGGAGTTCCTCGTGCAGTACTACTCAGACAACCCGATCCCCCAGGAGATCATCCTCCCTGAACCGGTCGGAGAACCAGTCAGCGAATTCCTCTCGATCGCAAAGGGGAAGCAGGTAACGGTGACAGTACCACGGATCGGGGCAAAGAAACGGCTCCTCGACCTTATTGCAAAGAATATCGAGACCATCCATTATGCCGGACAGGTCAGGGTACTTGAACTCCAGGAGGCGCTCGGCCTCGATTCACCCCCTGAGGTGATCGAGTGCTTCGACATCTCCCACCTTTCCGGTTCGTCGGTTGTCGGTTCCATGGTCCGGTTCAGGAATGGGAGACCCGAGAAGAAAAATTACCGGCGTTTCAGGATCAGGACGGTGGAGGGGATCGATGATCCGCGGGCAATCGGCGAGGTGGTCAGGAGGAGATACACCCGCCTGATGAAAGAAGGATCCCCTCTGCCTGATCTCATTGTGGTTGACGGGGGGAAAACCCAGCTTGCCGCCGCTCTTATGGTCCTGCGGGAGATCGGTGCCGGCATCCCGGTCATCGCCCTGGCCAAGAGAGAGGAGCAGGTGTACATCCCGGGCCGGACCACCCCGCTTCCCCTGTCAAAAAAAGAGCAGGGATCCCTCTATCTCCAGGAGATCAGGAATGAAGCGCACCGGTTTGCCATCGCGTACCACCATCTCCTCCGAAAGAAGGAGCTCATCGCATGACAGGATTCAGTCTTAATGCACCGTTCGGACCGGCAGGCTCGCAGCCGGAGGCCATCAGGCAGCTGGTCTCAGGCCTTGCTGACAGCGAGCGATTCCAGACCCTGCTTGGGGTAACCGGATCGGGAAAGACATTCACGATGGCGAATGTGATCCGGGAGGCGGGGAGACCGGCGCTTGTCATCGCTCATAACAAGACCCTTGCCGCCCAGCTCTGGAACGAGTTCCGGGAATTTTTCCCAAAAAACAGAGTGGAGTACTTCGTCTCGTACTATGACTATTACCAGCCGGAATCCTACCTGCCGGCAAAAGACCAGTATATCGAGAAAGATGCCCAGATCAACCCGAAGATCGAGATGATGCGTCTCTCTGCAACGGCATCGATCCTCTCAAGACAGGATGTGATCGTGGTAGCCTCGGTCTCCTGCATCTATGGTCTCGGCCGGCCTGAACATTACCGGAACATGGGGTTTGAGCTGAAAACCGGGGATACGATTTCCCGGAAGCAGATCATCGAGCACCTGGTTTCGAGTCTCTACGAGAGGAACGATATCGAGCTCTCGCCCGGCAGGTTCCGGGTAAAAGGGGATACGATCGACCTCATACCAGGGTATTTCAATAATATCATAAGGGTCGAACTCTTCGGAAACCAGATAGACCGTATCGCTGAGATCGATAAAAATTCCGGTGCGATAAAGGAGAAGATGGGATACTTCTATGTCTTTCCCGCCCGGCATTACGTGATCCCGCAGGAGCTCCAGAAACTGGCGTTACAGTCAATCCAGCAGGAACTTGAAGAGCGCCTCCCTGAACTCGGGATGCTGGAAGCCCACCGGCTCTCCCAGAGGACCATGTATGACATCGAGATGATTGAAGAGACCGGGACCTGCAAAGGGATTGAGAACTACTCCCGCCACTTCGACTTCCGGAAACCCGGGGAAAAACCGTACTGTCTCCTCGACTATTTCCCGGATGACTTCCTCCTCTTCATCGATGAGAGCCACCAGACGATTCCCCAGCTCAACGGCATGTACCGCGGTGACCGTTCACGGAAGCAGGCACTCGTGGACTATGGATTCCGGCTGCCGAGCGCCTTTGACAACCGCCCCCTGATGTTCGGGGAATTTGAAAAGTACATGCGGAATGTTATCTTTGTCTCGGCAACACCGGGCCCCTATGAGATGTCTCACTCGGGTCAGCTTGTTGAGCAGATCATCCGTCCGACCGGCCTCGTGGACCCGGTTGTCGAGATACGAACAACAGCAGGCCAGACTGAGAATGTGATGGAGGAGATCCGGGCTGCTATCGCCCGGGGCGATCGTATCCTCCTCACCACCCTCACCAAACGGCTTGCAGAGGAACTGACGGAATACCTTGCAGGGAAAGGGATCAGGACCCGGTACCTCCATTCCGAGATCGATACGCTCCAGCGGACGGAGATAATCAGGGAACTCCGTCTCGGCAGATTCGATGTCCTGGTCGGGATAAACCTTCTTCGGGAAGGCCTTGATATCCCGGAGGTCGGATTCATCGGGATACTCGATGCCGACAAGGAAGGATTCCTCCGGGATGCACGAAGCCTGATCCAGATCATCGGGAGAGCTGCCCGGAATGTGAACTCACGGGTCGTGCTGTACGCTGATTCGATCACCGACTCGATCCGGGCTGCAGTCACCGAAACAGAACGGCGGAGGGCACTCCAGATGGAGTATAACCGGATCCACCATATCATGCCGATGACCATCAGGAAACCGGTCCCCGAAAAGGAAGTGGACCTAAAAGAGATCAAACACATCCCGAAGAAGGATATCCCGAACCTGATCATCGAGCTGGAAGCACTGATGAACAGGGCTGCAGAGAACCTCGAATTTGAAGAAGCAATACGGTTGCGGGACCGGATCAGGGACCTTCGGGAGAGAGAAGAATCATAAAACCCGGGAGCGGTTCGCCTGAAAAAATGCCGGATACAACCGTTTTTGCCCGATACCATATGGTTCAGCCGGACAACCGGATGATGCATCGTAACAGCGATACACCTGTAGTGGAGCGATACCTGCCATGAAATAACAGCGGGCAGGCGAATAAGGGTACATTTTTTTGGTAGAAAAAAAAGGATTGCTGTTTATTTCCGGTTCATTATTCCGGGAAAGGTAAAACATTGATGTAGTCGGAGATGCTCTTTACATCGGACTCCCCAAACGCATCCTTTACATCCAGCTCGACCGTGTAGAGGCCGGGTTCATTGATCGTGTAGATCTGTTCTTTCAGTCCGGGGTAAAGGATTACGAGGTTGCCCGAATCCCTGGAGATGACCCATGTCCGTTCGGTCGGTGTCCCGATGGAGATGTCAGTGAGCATCACCGTCAGGGGAGCAGAGCCGGTCGTGGGTTCTGCAACGAAATCAGCCTTCAGTGGAGATTTCACGGTGATGGTCTTTGTCATCGATTCACTTCCCGACAGCCCTGTGACTGACAGTGTCACATCATACGTACCCGGGAGAGGATAATTATGGATGGGGTTACGGTCATTTGAAATGTACCCGTCTCCGAATCTCCATGTCCATTTCAGTACCTTGCCGCTTGACCTGTCGGTGAACGCAACGCTGAGGGGAGCCGTGTTTTCAGGGTTGCTCGTGGTATATTCAAAGTCTGCATGCAGACCCTGCCCCACAACGATATAGCCCTCTTTCGTCTCGGTACTGTTCCCCTCGGCATTGCTTACATTGAGCTGGACACTGTAGGTGCCGGAACTGGCAAACACGTGGACCGGGTTCTGTTCGGCAGAGGTGCCGCCGTCACCAAACTTCCACAGCCAGGCTGTCGGGGAACCTGTGGACGTATCCTTGAACTGGACCGCAAGCGGGCTTGACCCGGAGGTGATGTTTGCTGTGAACCCGGCTACCGGCAGCGATGTGACCTCGATCATATTCGTGATCGTTTCAGTGTCAGACCCTGCCTTGTTGGAAACCGTGAGGGTGACGGTATAGAGGCCGGGGTTCTTGTACAGGTGGTAGGGGTTTTTATCGAACGAGTACCCGCCGTCACCAAACTTCCAGAGCCATTTCACCGGATCTCCGTCAGAGGTATCGGTAAACTGGACAAGGAGCGGGGCAGGCCCGGACAGAGGCTTTGCGGTGAAGCTTGCGACAGGGGTGACAACGACCGTAATATAGGCATTCTTCGTGATCTGGGCCTCGTCCCCCCATTCATTCCGGACGAGTAATGTGACATTATAGACCCCGGGTTTGTTATAGATGTGCACAGGATTCGTCTGATTGAATCCGATTACCGATGAACCGTCTCCGAAGTTCCATGACCAGAGGTAGGGGGCATTTGCAGACAGATCGGTGAACTGTACCTTAAGGGGGGCTGTTCCAAAGACCGGGCTCGCAGTAAAGTTGGGTATCGGCGGCGGTGGAGTGATGGTGAATGCATTTGACAGGGTACCGGTCTTATTATCAGCATTCTTCACAACCACGTTCCATTTCCCTGTAGCTTTGCCGGTCAGGTTCAGGGTACAGTTGATCTTCGTGGCACTCACGACACTGACACCGGTTGCAGGGATCGGGGCCTGCCCGTTTTTCGTCAGCTGAACGGTCGCTCCCGGGAGGAACCCGGTCCCGTTCAGGGCACTGATAAAGACCGTGCTGTCATTCGCTCCCCTGTTCGGGGTGATTTTTGAGACGGATGGCGCAGGGTTCTCTACCGTGAAGATGTTTGTGGCAATTGCATACTGTCCGTCAGGATTCGTTACGACGAGGTTCCAGGGTCCCGCCGCTGCTCCCGCGAGAGCAAAGCTGCAGGTGATCTTCCCGGCATTCACAACCGCAACACTGCTACCCGGGATATCAGGCTCGCCAAGGCGGGTCAGTTTGACGGTTGCAGGAGAACGGAAATACTCTCCTGAAAGATTGGTGATGGAAACAGGTCCGTTATTGATACCGATCAAAGGGGCAATGCCGGTAATCTGCGGGGCCGGGTAGGTGACCTCGAACCCTCCGGGAAGGATACCGGACTGGCCGTCATCGTTGATCACCACAATGTCCCAGGGCCCTTCTGCTGCGCCTGCCAGGTTAAACTCACAGGTAATCTGTGCCGGCGGGAAGACCATGACATTCGTTCCGGTAATATTGGCTTCACCGGTCTTTTTCAGGACAACTTCAGCACCGTTTTCAAATCCTGTCCCGGTAAGACTGCTTATCCCAACCATCCCGGTATTCACTCCTGTGGCAGGGGTGATACTGGTGACCTGCGGGGCGGCAGGGTATGAAATAAAGAACCCGGCAGGCAATGTCCCTGACTGCAGATCTGTATTGGTTACCACAACGTCCCATGCACCTACCCCGGCATTCGTCAGGTCAAAAAAGCAGAAGATCGTAGTGTTGTTGACAACGACCGGAGCACCCATAGCTCCGATATCCGCCTCGCCTGCCTTTTTCAGGGTCACTGCAGCATCTTCCAAAAACCCGGTGCCTGACAGTTCGATGACCCCGCTTATCCCGTTATTGAACCCGACAGATGGATTTGTCGAGGTGACTGATGGTGCAGGATTAATAACCTCAAATCCATTGACAATCAGGGACTCTTTCCCGTCAGGATTGGTCACAACGACAGACCAGGGTCCGGAGATTGCATCGGAAAGGTCGAACGAGCAGGTAATTTTTGACGGGATAACCCCCAAAACCATTGCTGAGACATTCGATTCACCCGCTTTTATGAGGGTGACCGTTGCACCGGCAAGGAAGTTGTTTCCGGTGATATTTGCAGGGATAGTCTGGCCGGTGGTGCCTGACACGGGATTGATGGCATCTGCAGAGGGAGGAGGATATGCTACCGTGAATGAATTGGCAAGCACGGCAGACTGGGTATCGGGGTTTGTGATTACAACACTCCAGAGTCCTGTTTTTGCCCCGGAAAGATCAACCGAACAGCTGATCATCTGCGGTGTAATTACATTTACCATCGTTGCCGGGATATCGGCCTCACCTGCTTTTATCAGAGCAACGGTTGCCCCGGGAATAAAACCGGTTCCGGAAAGGTTTGTGACAGCCACAGGGCCTGCATTGAAGCCATTATCAGGTATGATGCCGTTCAGGGTCGGGGCAGGGTTCTGCACAGTGAACGCGGCCGGGAGGACCGCTGACTGTCCGTCATCGTTGGTGACCCTGACATCCCATGCGCCGGTTGCTGCACCGGTAATGTCAAAGCTGCATCCGATCGACGTTGAGTTTGAAACAAGGATCCCTGTACCCTGGATATCCGTCTCCCCGCCCTTCAGAAGAGCAACCATTGAACCGGGCTGGAAACCCGTCCCGCTGATTGCGGTGATGTTGACCGGTCCATCGTTCTGGCCTGCTGCAGGAGCGATACCGGATACTGTCGGACCCTGTGGATAGAAGATAGTGAACCCGTCCGGAAGCACTGCATACTGTCCGTCGGTATTGGTCACCACGACATCCCACGGTCCCACCGCTTTTGCGTTAAGGTCGAAGAAACAGAGTATCTTGGTCGCTTCAACAATCGGCCCGTTAATCGTTGTGATGTTGGTCTCGTTTTCTTTCACCAGCCGGACGGTTGCCCCGGCCATAAAGTTGGAACCGGCAAGGTTGGTAATCCCGACGACCTCATTGTTCTTCCCTGAAAGAGGCGAGATGCTACTCACCGAGGGAGGTGGATAGGCGATCGAAAAACCGCCTGGCAGGGTATCAGACTGGCCGTCATAGTTGGTCACCACGACATCCCATGCTCCGGGAAGAGCCCCGTTGATATTGAACTGGCACTGGATCAGGTTTCCGCTGATAACATTCACGCTTGTCCCGGGAAGGGTAGAGATACCATTGGTGAGATTCACCTGGGCACCAGGCAAAAAATTACTTCCCGAAAGACCGGTAATGGTGATTATCCCGTTGTTGATCCCGGTAGAAGGCACAATACCTGTCACATCAGGAGCGGGATTGGCGATACTGAATCCCGCAAAAAGAACAGCTTCTGATGAATCAGTATTGTTCACAACGATAACATCCCAGTCACCCGCGAGTTTCTCCTCTATGTCAAACACACAGGTAATCCGGGCAGGATCGACCCATGTGATGAACTGCCCCGTAATATTGGGCTGTCCCGCCAGCATAAGAGTCACACTGGCATCAACGGGAAGATCCGTCCCTGACAGGTTGGTGACAAATACCGTCCCGGTATTGATCCCACTGTCAGGGGTAATGCCGGTCACTGCAAATGCACCCGAGACAGGGAGCACCAGCAGGGTGGCTGCCAGCATCATCATTACAATATTGAGTACCCCTTTCATGTTCATACGAACACCTCAGCATATATGATTTGTATACATCCTCCAATCATGAAACACGGTCTGTTTTGACGCTCGATTCCATGATATAAATGTATTCATCATATCCTCTCTCGTAAGATATATAAACCTTTCCCCGAAAATGGGGTCTGGAATGAGGTTATTTCATCATTACAGACTTCAATAAAGCATGAAATTTTAATGTGAACAATATCACTGCGGCATCATAGGATTCCATGACCTATCAACAGACTGTTAAACATTTTCACTGTTCTGTACAATTCCCTGAATTATTATAACTATAGCTTAACCAGATAAACCGTTTCATTGAACAAGGTGAAAACTTCAATTCAGATTCAGGGCGTATTTTCATCACCAATGCCGAAACCAGCCGGTTATTCGTAGTAAACCGGATTCTTGTTTTATAACGGTGTGATCCCTTTGAAAAGCCGGGAAATGGAATCTTCCGGCCAGGCAGAGTAGTAGAGGAATATGTATCAGCTTAACCTGCAGTATGAGTTATTGACAGGATGATCGTATCAGTTCACATCACCCTCAATTTTGTTTCCAGCAGCATTCAGGGCATCCAAACACAGCACGAAGAAGAGTCTGGTTAATCTGAAATAATTACTTTCAAGTGAAATTTCACCCCAAAAAAAGGAGAGAAGAAGCCAATGACTCCCCACCATGAATGAAAATTGTCTCCAGGCAGACGGAGTGATTTGTTCGTAACTATAACCATTCAGTCCGTGAATCCGGCTGAACCTGAAAATTTTCGAAAAAATGATGATTTCTGCGTTATGCGGAATCAGAGTCTTGGTTTTGTCTTCAGTGCTTCAACAATCAGCTGCACACCCGCCTCGATGTCTTTTGGATCCACCACTTCTACCGGTGAATGGATATACCGGGTGGTGATGGAAAGGGTAGTGCTCGGGATTCCGCCCCGCTCCAGATGGATAGCGGTGGCATCTGTCGTCCCTCCTGAACCCACCTCAACCTGGACAGGGATGTCGCAGGCCTTCGCAGTTTTCCTGAGCCACTGTACCATGGCCCTGCTTGCGATAAGACCCCTCCCGCTCGAATCGACAATCGTGATGACAGGACCTTTCCCCATCTCGATCGGCACATCATTCTTATCGATGCCGGGATGATCACCGGGAATGGTCACATCGGTTGCAATGGCACAGTCCGGGTCAAGGGTATAGGCGCTTGTTTTGGCCCCTTTCAGCCCGACCTCTTCCTGAACAGTAAAAACTCCATAGATGGTGAAGGGGGACTTTACCTTCTGAAGCGCCGATACCAGCATCGCAACCCCTACCCGGTTGTCAAACGCCTTCCCGGTAAGCCGTCCGTTACCGAGTTCGGCGACCTCGCGATCGATCGTGGCAGGGGTCCCGACCTCGATGCCGAGCGCTTCCGCATCCTCCCTGCTTGTCGCTCCGATATCGATGAACATATCATCAGTCTTCACCCCCTTCTTCCGTTCCTCCTCATCCATCTTGTGGGGAGGTTTTCCACCGAGAACCCCGGGTATTTTCCCGTTTGTACCATGGAGGATAACCCGCTGGTTGTACAGCGTGGGGGGGTACCATCCCCCGAGGGTAACGAAACGTATGAACCCCTTGTCATCGATGGATTTTACCATCAGTCCAATCTCGTCGGCATGGGCAGCAATCATGATTTTGAAATCGTTCCCTTTTTTTACGGCAACGAGGTTTCCCATGGCGTCCTCGTGCAGTTCGTCGACATGATTTTTCAGTTCCTTCCTGACAATTCCAAGCACGCTTCCCTCGCTTCCTGAGAGGCCGTGTGCATTCGAGAGTTTGATAAGCAGTTCCCTGACCATGATTCATTCACCAGCCGCTGCCCGGATTCGCTCCACTGCCGTCTTCAGGTTCTCCATCGAAGCGGCATAACTCATGCGGGCATATTCAGGCGCATTGCAGCCGAACGCATCGCCCGGCACGATGATCACTCCTTTTTTCAGAATCTTTTCGAGAAGATTCCGCTTCATCGGAACGAACAGGTAAAAGGCACCTTCCGGCAGGGGGAATGAAAATCCCATCTTCCGGAGTTCTGCATACAGATAATCCCTTCTTTTCCTGTATTCGTCCCTCATCACCCCGACACATTTCTGGGGCCCCGTATACCCTGCCAGTGCCGCATACTGCGATATCGAGGTCGCACAGGCCTGGCAGTACTGGTGCACTTTCAGGCACTGCTCGGTATATTCCCCCGGACCCGCGAGATACCCAAGACGCCACCCGGTCATCGCGTACGTCTTGCTTGCTGCATTTACCGTGATGACATCCTCGCCAAACAGGGCTGCACTGTGATGGGACGACCCATAGAGAAAGTGTTCGTAGACTTCGTCACTCACGACAGTCACCCCGGTATCCTGTGCATACTCGACGAGAGCCCTGATCGATTCCCGGCTCTCCACAGCGCCGGTCGGGTTTCCGGGTGAGTTGATCACGATCATCCTTGCCCCGTCCATCCTGGATTTGGCTGCCTCGATATTGATGCGTAACTTCGAATCCAGCGGGATGCCTTCAGGCCTCCCCCCGGCAAGGACTGCGAGCGCCCCGTAAGAGACAAAACCGGGGTCAGCAAACACCACACGGTCTCCTTCTTCGATCAGGGCCTGCATGATGATATGGAGCGCTTCACTCGCGCCTGCAGTCACGATGATCTGCCCGGGATCATAGGAGAGCCCGTTCTCTTTTTTGAATTTGGAGGAGAGAGCCTCCCTGAGTTCAGGGATCCCCATGTTCGAGGTATACCCGGTCTTTCCTTCCCGGATGGCCCGGATAGCTCCTTCCTTTATGTGATCCGGCGTATCAAAATCGGGCTGGCCGAGCCCCATGTTGATCGAGTCCGGCCCGGCGGCCTCGAATAATTTCCGGATGCCCGATATCTCGATTCCCCGGCATCGTTGTGCACACACATACTCCTTCATAACTGCTCCTCACTCGATATTCGCATGACGGTTCTTCAGCTCTTTCTCATCAATCATCGAAATCTCCATCAGGCGCGATATGCAGGCATCGGCAAAAACCATCGCTGCCGTCTCGAACAGTGTACCGAGGGGGGCGAACGATTTATGCTCTCCTGTCATCTGGCGAATCTCGAACTCTGCCGTCTCATCGCTGACCTCGTCCCGCTGGTTCTCGATTATCACGATAGCATCAGCCATCCTGCCGATCTTCGAGTCGCGGTTGGAGGTTATCAGTGTGATGCGGCCGCCAATCTCCTTTGCGGTCTCTGCGATATCAGCAATCGTCTTCGTCCGGCCTGAACCGGAGAAGATAACCAGGAGATCTTTTTCACGCATCGCAGGAGTGATCGTCTCTCCGACAACGTACGCGATGAACCCGAGATGCATCAGCCGCATCGCAAATGCTTTTGCAACGAGCCCGGACCGTCCTGCCCCCATCACATAGATGCGTTCTGCATCAAGGATCTCTGATAAGAACGCCTCAGTCTCGCTGTCGGAAAGACTTGCAGCGGTGTCCCTGATCTTGGATGCCATCAGCCGCATCATATCCTGCACTCTGTGCCTGGCTGCCATTTTCAGATGAGGGTATCACTGCATACTACATACAATTTCTTATAGAGGTCTCCCCCTTCGTACTGATAGTGATTTATGCCAATATCGGAATACTATCCTGTATTGGAAAGATTTGAGAGGCCGGAATACCGGATCATACGTAACAATCCGGACAGGAGAGATGTCCGTTCGTGATGCCTGCACCGTATTACAGCAATGATGACTTTACCCTTTACCATGGGGACTGTGTCCCCCTCCTGCAGGAGCTGCCGGAAGATTCGGTCGACCTCATCTTTGCAGATCCCCCCTATAACCTCTCAAACGGGGGTTTTACCTGCCACTCCGGAAAGCGGGCCCCGGTCGACAAAGGAACCTGGGATGCGAGCAGCGGGATCGAAGAGGACTTCCGTTTCCACTGTATATGGATTGGAGCGTGCCAACGGGTCCTCAAAAAGACCGGTTCCATCTGGATCAGCGGAACGTACCACTCGATCTACGCATGCGGATTTGCAATGCAGCGGCTCGGCTTCCACCTCCTGAATGATATCTGCTGGTTCAAACCAAATGCACCCCCTAACCTGAGTATACGGTATTTTACCGCCAGCCACGAGACGCTTATCTGGGCAAAAAAGAGCCGGGATACCCGGCACACCTTTAATTACCCCCTGCTGAAGAACAGTGAATGGCCCGGAGATCCCTTTAAAAAACCAGGCCGCCAGATGAGGACCGTCTGGAGCATTCCCTCTCCCAAAGGTACTGAAAAAAAGTTCGGGAAGCATCCCACCCAGAAACCATACACTCTCCTGTCACGAATCATCCTTGGATGCACAGCAGAAGCAGACCTTGTGCTCGATCCCTTTACCGGAAGTTCAACGACAGGGCTGGCTGCATGTGCAACAGGGAGAAAATTTATCGGTATCGACAAAGAACAGGAGTATCTCGATCTCTCGATTGCCCGGTACCAGGACTTGATTCGCGGACAATCCGGAGATGCATCACGGAACCAGGTGGGATGAGGATGATAATGCCAGATGATTCTGTCTCAAGCCTTGTTGAACAGGAATACCCCTCTTTGCTCAGATTGTATCAAGACCTGCATGCCCACCCCGAGCTTTCCGGGCAGGAGGAATGGACTTCTGAGAGGCTCGCGTCAGAACTCGGTGCAGCCGGTTTTTCCGTTGCGCGAGGCATTGGCGGGCATGGGATTGTCGGTGTTCTTACCCGGGGAGACGGACCTGTCCTGATGATCAGGGCCGATATGGACGGTCTTCCCATCAGGGAAGAGACCGATCGTTCCTATCAGAGCAGGGTCAAAGCCCGGGACTCTTTTGGAAGAGAAGTTGACGTGATGCATGCCTGCGGGCATGATCTGCACATGGCTGCCTTCATTGGTGCTGCACGAGTCCTTTCAGGAAGCAGAAGCTTGTGGTCCGGGACGCTTGTCATGGTCGGACAGCCGTCAGAAGAGACGGTCTCCGGGGCCGCACGCATGATCGCTGACGGACTCTTTTCGCGGTTTCCACGGCCTGATGCAGCGATTGCCCTGCATGTTGCTCCTGACATTCCTGCAGGCAGTATCGGGTGCCGTGACGGGATCATCTCTGCCGGAGGAGAATCACTCGACATCATAGTATCCGGCATAGGAGGCCATGCAGCCCATCCTGAACGGACCCGGGACCCGGTGGTGATCGCATCGCAGATCATCCTTGCGTTCCAGACCATCGTGAGCAGGGAAATCCCTCCTGGAGAACTGGGAATTATCACGGTGGCATCAGTCCATGGCGGCATAAAGCACAATGCGATTCCGGACGAAGTGACACTCCAGGTGAACATACGATATTTCAAAAAGGCCATCCGCGATCTGCTGCTCAACGCGATAAAAAGGGTGGCCGAAGGTATCGCACAGAGCGCAGGTCTTTCACCCCCCCTCTTTCCCCGGATCACGCTCCTCCCCCAGTCTGTCCCGCCCATGAAGAATGACCGCTCACTTACCGAAAAGGTCACTGATGCGTTCAAACAGGCATATGGAGAAGGACATGTTATCCGGATTGACCCGGTCACCGGTAGCGAGGACTTTGGCGTTTTCGGTCTTGTTGAGCCCCGTATCCCGCTCTGCTATTTCCGGATCGGGTGCGGAGACGGCAGCGGTTCCTGCGGATTTCTCCACAGCAGCCGCTTTGCACCTCCTCCGGAAGTGATACGGGATGCCGCAGGTGCCCTCATCGTGGCAGCGACAGCCATACTTGACCCATCCTCTCCCTATTCACAGGGGACGTAGTGCTCCACCGCGCCGAAGGGGATTAATTCCTTTCCTTCGATCACAGAGACCGGGCCATGCCCGCAGCATAGCAGGCACCTGGTTCTGCCACCGGCAAACGAACCGGTTGCCTCCCGGGCAAGTTCGATGAGATTGTGTCGTTCGGTCTTTGCAGCCTCGCTGTCCACATTCACCGAGGTGACCAGGATAACGGCAAGTGTATTATATTCCGCTCGTTCGGGTGAGAGATAGCCGAAGTTGATCACGGTATCTGCGGTAAACAGCACCCCGAGCTCTTTGCAGAAAAGAAAGATCTGCCCGTGCGTATGCCCACCGAGCCCTTCGAGCACCTCAAAACGGTATCCCCCGACATCGATTGTTGAAAGGACAGGGAATCCTGCTCTCTTCACGCCAGTCCTGGTGTCAAAAAGGGAAACCTCTTTTGGGGGACTGAACTTTGAGAAGAAATTGATCATAGTGGTGTAGATCTCTTCAAGGACCGATGCCTCACTCCTGGATCCGTATGCCCTGTTGGCTGCACGGATGATATCAAGGGTTCCCGGGTGCATCGATGCCGGGATACCAAACTCTCCCCCTGCCCCGCAATGATCGGCGTCGGCATGAGTGACAATGATCTGACGGATGGCGTCCTTTCCTCCCGGGATGGCGTTCCGGATGATTGTCCCGATATCTCTCGCATAAATCCCGTATCCTGTATCGACCATCGTGCAACCTCCGGGAGTATCGATCAGGTAGACGTTTCCCCCGGCAGGAGGCTGGATACAGGTCAGGGTTATCTCCGGGCCAAGCGGAACTGACTGGATATCTGCATAAAAGCCATCCCCGGTTGTCCGGGTTAGTGTCCGCCCGGTCGCAAGAAAACTGTCAAAGATCTTTTTCGGATCCTGCCCGAGATTCATCAGCTCCTGGACAGCGTGGTTGATATCTCCCAGGAAAGAGAGGAGAAACGGATCTTCCGATGCTCCGATTATCTCCCGGATCTCCTGTGCAAACCGGATGTAAAAGACCGTATCATCAAGCTTCTTCCCAGTGGTGTCATATTCGAGTATCTCGATCCGGTACCGCGATTTCAGGGCATCGAGGAGGCGTTCTGCCGCACTGCTCTCCTCGGAGCTGACCGTGACCGTGAGACGGTCAGGGTGGCGGCCCCGGTCATCGAAGTCGATATAGGATATGTTGGCATTGTACCGGGTGGTATTATTCAGGAACTCGAAGAGAGCCCCGGGCTCGTGGGGAAGGAAGATGTAAAATTTTAGTATGTTCAGGGGCCGCAGGGTATCCTGAAGGTACCCCATTTTCGCAAGGCCTTCCTCTATCCTTCCATAAGCCTCTTCAGGGCATGAGACCTCAAAGAAGACAATATAAGGATCTATCCGCTGGTCAAACTGTATACGGTTGATATTTGCCTTCTCGCGCATCACCACACGGGCTGCGTTATGCAGGGCCCCGGGGTGGTTTGGCACCCGCGCGATGAATGTGTATTTCGGCATTGTGCGATTCAGTCCCTGTGTGTGGCGTACCTGTTGGACACGGAAGAACATCTCTTTTACTGCTGGATACCACCAGACAGGTCAGCGGAAAAACCGATAAAAATAAAGGGTACGGTGGCATTTCAACCACCAATTTTTCCACCGAGTTCAGATCCCCCTCTCGATCAAGACGCTCCAGGGGGTTACGCGTTTTGGCTCACCCCCGCCGCTGTGGCGTCCCCCATTATGCGATAGGTCGGTGTTATGCATCAGATTCTGTTCTTCATTCTTACGTATCCCTTGGTAACTTTTTTTATACCGGTTCAAGAAATGGCTTTACGACATATTTTTCGTCGTAAATTAATTTGGATTTGGTGGTTAAATTAGTATTATACCCAAATAAAAAAGAATCATGGCCCAGTTTCCCATCCATTGGATGATGTCAACCCCTTTGCCACCTTCGATCATGATCGGGACACCTGGAGAAGGGATGGTGAGACTGAGAGGATGGAACAATCTCCGGAATGACAGAACCTGCCTCTATCGCGAAAACGCAGAAAAAAGAACCAGGATTGGGGCCCTGGTTATTCGATGTTACCTGACCATGCCGGATTCGTAGTGCATGAGCTTCTCGAAGCTGGTGATATCACCGGTGACGGTGGTCTCCTCAGAGAACTCAATACGCTCCATCAACATTTCGCTATAATAGATAGGATCATCAAAGAATTCGGCAGCTCCTTCCTGGATCAGTACCTCCATGTATGCAGAGGCGGTTCCCATGGACGGGAGATCATCGACAAGCTCAGTGACAAGGAGGTCGTGGTTCAGCTCGACAGTGTTGTCGGAAGAGGGCATCACGAACCTGTCGGTCGAGGTGGTCCTGACGTTTGCCACAGTCATGTCGATAGTACTTCCTGCCTCTGCCCTGTTGCAGTAAGCAGGGAAATAATACGTGACCGCCTGAGCGAACGGACAGATCACATGGTCTTCGGTGTAGTCGTAATCTGATGCCCCGTCTACAAAGATAGTGTCCGTTGATACGACACGGGCACCGTCAACACCGACGAATGCCAGCTCCTTTACGGCTTCAATATTCCACTGCCCGGTAATCTGACCGGAAGTCTCGATATCGAGTTCTTTGTCGTAAAGGATAAGGCCGATGCCATGGTTCTGGGTGTCCTCAGTGTACGTTGATTCGTAGATTCCCCAATCCATGGGAGGAATCCCATTAAGCCCGTCATCATCATCTGTGATTCTCCACTGTATCTCCGTTGCAGAGGCAAAGTTGCCTATCGCGTCGAGAGTGGTGGATGTGACTATCCCTTGCGTCTCAGGAACAGGGTCCATGCCACGATCAGCCATAGCATACCCGGTGATGAGTGCCAATGTGACCACAAGAATTACGAGTTTTTTCATTGTATACTCCCATTGTGCTAATGCCGATACTATCAGCATCGATTCAATATTCCCCAATGAACATAAAAATGTAATGAGTATTATCTGATCGATAATGCTTGTAGTATTGAAGGGTATAGTGACAATAGCCATCGAACTTTTTTATCAAACGGGATGAATAATCCAGGTACATGGGGCGGTGTTCCTTGCTGTTTTGAAAATTTCAGATAATGACTTCGTCCGTCAATTCCAATGTGAACTGGGAATGAACCGCCACCGGGGCGCCCTTTGGGACAGCGGGGTCTATAGCATAGGTGTTACGAGACAGACAAACAACACGTTTTCCAAGTCCAAATAGTAGTGACCGGATTTGACTGCATTTCTCGACATGGTTTATAAGCAGGACTGGTGGTGACACTCCCTGCCTTCATCAAAAAAACACTGAATAAAAAAAAGGACCAGGATTGGTATCCTGGTTAGTCGGATTTACCTGACCATGCCGGATTCGTAGTGCATGAGCTTCTCGAAGCTGGTGATATCACCGGTGACGGTGGTCTCCTCAGAGAACTCAATGCGCTCCTTCAGTATCCTCCCTTCCCCGCGTTCGCCTCCACCTTCCTGGATCAGAACCTCCATGTAAGCAGAAGCGGTTCCCATGGACGGCAGATCATCGATAAGCTCGGTCACAACCAGATCATGGTTGAGCTCGACCGGATGATCTCCGGATCCCATGATGAACCGGTCTGTGGACGTTGTCCTGATGTTGGCGACGGTCATATCAACGGTACTGCCTGCCTCAGCGCGGTTGCAGTAAGTGGGTATTGGTCCATCAACCGCTGATGCAAACGGGCAGATCAACTCCTCACCCTCATTTAAGATACAGTCTCTTGCTCCGTCAACAAAGATCACGTCGGACGAAACGACACGGGCACCATCAACACCGACAAAGGCAAGCTCCTTGGTCGCCTCGATGTTCCATTGGCCGGAGATCTGGTTGCTGGTCTCGACATCCAGTTCCTTGTCGTAAAGGATCAGGCCGATGCCATGGTTCAGGGTGTCCTCGGTGTATACCGATTCATAGATACCCGAACCAGAGCCATCGCCTTCAAGGGGCGGTACTGAAGGAAGTCCGTCAGCCACCGTTGTAATCCTCCACTGGATCTCAGACATTGATGCCAGGTTGCCCACGGCATCTACAGTTGTGGATGTAACGATGCCCTGGGTCTCCGGAACCTGGGGTATACCCATGTCAGCGAATGAGTAACCGGAAAGGAGTACAATAGCGATCACGAGTAGCAAAAATTTTTTCACGTTATTCCTCTTCAACTTTCAATGCCGATACTATTCGGCATCATACTATCTTGCAAAACAAGGATAATATATACTTGGGTATAGTGACAATCAAGCCACCGCCTTTTTATCAAACGGGATGAATAATCCCGGTACTTTGAGGCGGTTTTTCTTGCTGCTTTATAAATTTCGGATGATGACTTCGTTCATGAAGTCAAATGTGAAGAAGTATTGAATTGTTGCCGGGACGCCCTTCGGGGACAGCAGGGTCTTGTACAGGTGTTACGAAACCGACAAACAGCACGTTTTCCACCCAAATGGTACTTTACTAAATTTTTCATGATGATTTGTCAGCAGGACTGGTTGTACCAATGACGCTATAGCTTTTTTGAATATTTTATTTCGAAAACAGGAATAGTGGAACCATCTCCACACTGTTGGACAAGATTACGTTATATCCTTCAAATTCCGACTCGTTCTGAACGTGCCGAAATTCGTGCCTGCACTACTGATGTCAGGAGTTTGATCTTCTCTGTCTTCCCGCATCAGAACTTCCATATAGGCCGATCCGGTGTCGACCTCGGTAACACGGGGATCGGGGGTGAATTCTACAGGCGGGACCCCGGGAGGCACTACCAGCCGATCGGTCAAAGTTGTGCGTTCCCTGTCAATGAGCACCAGGGTAATCCCATTGGAATATGTGTCCTCACTATAGACCAGGTTGTTTTGTGAGGGAGGGAGCATATCACTTGGGTGCCATTGCATTTCGGGTCGTAGAAGGATACTGGAGGAAGTGGCAAAGTTCCCTTTCGCATCGATGATGGTTGTTGATACAATACCCTGGGCCATTGCAGAACCGGTCAGAAGGAAAAGGGCAAGGATGAGCAATATTATTTTGTTCATAGACTCCTCCTTATGTTCATACTGGAATTTTTAGACTTACCAAGAAACGTTAATAAATGTAAGGAAATATAAGTATCGATCTTACCAATTAAAAGAGATCTTTAAAATGAAATCTGCCCTTAATTCTGCGCAGGGCTTTGGCCGCGGCCTGGTTTTTTAAAGAGATTGAAGGGTCGGGTGCCATTCTTCTTTCTTAAGGTTTGAACGGCACAGCGCGTGATGATACTTCAGCCCTTGCCATGACCAGTATCGCTCCTGCTGCCAGCCTGACAGGAATGCTATCAACCCCGGCCGCTTCTGTTGCCTGTCATATACCCTGAAGCGGAGACCGGACGATACTGTGGAAAAGCTCGCGACAGGTGTCCGGACCCGGGTAACCATGTGTCATTTTAACGGATGGAGTGGGCTTTAAAAAATATTTTCAGGGTATAAGACCATTTTCTCCACTCCCCTTACCATTACGTTACATCTGAAAATAGTGGAGATGAGGAGGACCAAAATCAAAACAAATAAAGGAACACACCAGCCAGCCCTCACGAAGAAGGAATCATATGATTGATACGCCCGCATCGCACCATGATGGCGGGGGTATACCAAAAATCGTAAACCCAGGGGGGCGTTACGAAAGACAGGGAACCTTGATGCAGTAAACAATGGTGGATGAAACACCACTATTCCCTTTTTTTATTCTGCATGGGAACCGAAAATATCCTCATGCTCCATCATCAATGAGCCAAAGATGATCTTCTCAAGGACCTGGGCGACATATTTTATCTTCTGTGCCTGTTCCATATCCTCGTTCCGGTGGATATCGGAATGGATTTGTACCCTGAGCAGGGCAAAACGGAGGTGATCGAGGGTTTCATCGTCAAGGGTCATCGCAGTGCGATAGATCTTTTCAATATAAAGGGGAAAAAGCTCGATATCATCGAGAACCACAGCGATATCCTCGTAGATTGGGAGGGATGACCCTCCCCTTTCGAGCATCTCCCGGAAATTCATCTATTTCTCAACTACCTTCACGAGTTCTTCCATGACAGCGTCAACTCTCTTCCAGGTGGGGCTGTCCTTGCTCCTGATCACAAAGGGTTTTCCTTCGTCACCGGCCTTCCGCATTTCCGGGTCAAGCGGGATCGAGCCGAGGAAAGGAACTTTGAGTTCCTCTGCGATACGTTTTCCTCCTCCGGAGCCGAAAAGATCGATCTCTTCCCTGCAGTGCGGACAGACAAGCCCGCTCATGTTTTCGACAATTCCAAGCACGCGGATGTCAAGCCGCTCGACAAACTTCGCGGCCTTCATTGCGTCCATTGTGGCTACATCCTGTGGTGTCGTGACAATGATCGCACCGGTCACATTCGGCGCAAGCTGGATGATCGAGAGGGCTTCGTCCCCGGTCCCGGGGGGCAGGTCGACTACAAGGAAATCGAGGGGACCCCAATCGACATCAGACAGGAACTGGGAGATCGCACTCATCTTCATCGGGCCACGCCAGATGACAGGGGTACTGGTATCAGGAAGGAGGAACGCCATAGAGATGACCGCAAGGTTACCGGTCACCCTGACAGGCTCGATCTTATTCCCAAGCGTGGTGAGCTTCTGTTCCTCAATGCCGAGCATCTTCGGGACGTTCGGGCCATGGATATCGAGGTCCAGCAGACCTGTCCTGTATCCGTGTGCTGAAAGGGCAAATGCAAGGTTCACGGAGACTGTGGACTTTCCGACACCCCCCTTGCCGCTCAGTACAAGAATCACGTGTTTTACATCGATTTTCGATTTTTCCGGGAGACCTTTTGCCTTACCCTGTGCAGTATCGCAGGTTGCTGCACTGGGGCAGCTCTCGCACTCCTTGTTGCATTCTTCTTCGTTTACCTTTTTCTTGTCCTTCATAAAAAACAGCCTCAGTATCTTCTGTCATATATTATTGGGAAAAATGAAATAAAGAGATATACATGAGGGCAAAGAATTTCTCCCCCTACTTCTCAAGCTCATCCCGCTCCCTGTCAAGAACGGCATTGCAGAGCTGATCAGCCTTTGCAATAAACGGGTGAATCCTCGGAATGGAGTTAAATTCAACCTTCAGGAACCTTCCGGAAACTGATTTTGCCTCCCGGTAAAGGGGGATAAGACGGGGTGAAGCGACCCGGTATTTCCCGTTCATCTGCCGTATGACGAGTTCGCTGTCCGAAAAGACAGAGAGCCGTGTGCCCCCCTGCCTGACCGCAGCTTTGAGACCTTCGATAAGGCCGCGATATTCAGCCTCGTTGTTCGTCCCTCTGCCGATACTTCCTGCACGCTCTTCGATAAGATTCAGGCTCTCATCGAGCAGAAGATACGCCCACGCCGAGGGCCCGGGATTCCCCCGGGATGCCCCGTCCGTGTAGAGAAGAAGCGCCGTCTCTTCATATTCCCGTGGTCGCATACCTGCTCCAGAATATTCAGCTGCCAGGATATGGGTCTTTCCAATGAGTATTCAAGTCCTCTGAAATTATCCCGGTTTCATCCGGCCAGGTAAAAATCCGTCACCCATGAGTTCTATCCCGGCAGAGATCCTGCTTTATAGGACCCTGCCGATATCCTTGTTATGGACCCTATTGTCGTCAGGCTCGACTTCCTGGAATTTCCCCCGACCCACACCTGTGACGGCGCTGACACCTCCCCTCGTATCAGGATCTCCGGCCTAAAGGCAGCATCGGTTGCAGTGATGGCCGTAAACCCCTTCCAGCCGTCCTGCTGCTCCTTCTGCCCCTGGCTCATCTGGAACCTCCCTGCAAAGGATGAGATTCCTGCCGGGATTCCTCCTCATGAGGTGGTGTCAGCTCCTGTCACTGCAGTGCAGGGAAGAAACGATTTTGGGAAAATTGGGTATAAAGGCCCCTGCCCACCTCCGGGTGCCACCCATCGCTACACCTTCAAGGTATACGGTCTCGATGCTGTGCTCAGCCTTTTCCCTGGTGCGACAAAAGCTGAGCTGATCGGAGCGATGCAGGGGCATGTGCTCCAGTACGGGGAGACTGTTGCACTGTACACGCGATAATTCAGGAATGAAAAGGAGAGTAATGTGCCTGAAAAAGAAAGCATCAGAAAAAATATTGTTCCAAGTGAGTGTTTCAATCGAGATCGAGCTTTTTCTTCCCAAGTGACTCGATGTAGGTGATCTCTTTTCCTACCTCAACCTGCCCTGCCTTGTCAGGAGGGATCTCAATTTCGAAGTTTGTGTACTCCTTCATGTCCATAAGCGTGGCGGTCGTCCCGGCGATAGTAATCACCTGGCCGCTTTTCCGCTCCACGATAGGAACATACGTCTTTGCGGAGACCGGCTGGACAATCGAGCGCTTGACACCATCAAAGATACCTACGGCATCGATACGTGCCTTTGCCGCGCCATGTTTCCCTGGTTTTGAGACTGAGATGCCGAGGATCTTGCATGGCTCCTCATCGATAACGACATAGCGCCCCTCCTTTAATTTTCCAACTTCTGTCTGTTCTTTCATCAATTCACACTCGCTTGAGCGTATGCGCTACTTAATTTATCTATACATGATGAAATAAATACACCCTAAAGAACCCTGATTCCATGGACTTCCAGGCTGTATGTGAACTTATCGCCAGTGCTGTTGCCGATGCGATCGGCCCTCTGATCGGTACCCAAGATGCCGGCAGGAACATCAGGATGGGAGCAGACGGAACTCCTACGAAATATATCGATCTTGTTGCCGAAGAGTGCATCCTTGAGCACCTGGTCAGGTACCCCCTCTGCAGGACCCTGATTTCAGAGGAGGCGGGGAAAGTTGCCATGGAGGGGGAAGACGGGACGATCTTCCTTGATCCTGTCGACGGGACCTATAACGCGATAGCCGGAATCCCTTTTTATGCCCTCTCAATTGCATACGCTGAAAAAGGAATCGTAAAAGAGGCATTTGTCCGGAACCTGGCAGGGACAGAGACGTTCACCGCGAAGGCTGGAAAGGGGGCATTTCTTGATGGAAAACCGGTTTTTGTCTCAAAGATCTCCTCCCTTGACGAGAGCGCGCTCTCGGTGTATGGCAGAAAATTCAATCCCGGCAGGGCAATGCAGCTCGGCCAGAAAATCCGCAGGTGGCGGCTCCTCGGGGCATCCGCGCTTGAGCTCTCATATGTCGGGTGCGGCAGGATCGACGGATTCATTGACCTTCGCGGGACACTCAGAGTAACCGATGCAGCCGCCGGGATGCTGATATGCACCGAGGCCGGAGGAAGAGTGAGTGATCTCGATGGAAAACCTCTCAGGTTTCCCGATGAGGTTACCATCGGACGGTGTATGGTTGCAACAAACGGCGTAATGCACCGGAAAGTAATCGAATACCTGCGGTGATTTCATGAAGTGCATGATGGTGTCCCGGATCGATGACAAAAAAGCCCTCCTCTACACGGCTTCACTCGGTGATGCTCTTAAAAAATCAGGGAACGAAGTCCTGTTCGAAACAGAGACTGCCCATGCACTCCAGCGCCCGGGTTCCACATTCACCGAAGCACGCCCGGATATTGCCATTATCATCGGGGGTGACGGAACAATCCTCCGCACCGTGCAGAATATGGCTCTGCAGGTCCCAGTCATCGGGATTAACTGGGGGGAGGTCGGGTTCCTCACCGACCTTGAGCCGGAAGAGGCTGAGGATGTTCTTACCACCATCTCAGACGGATTTTTAGTGGAGCCGAGAATGCGGCTTTCCTTCTTTGTCGGAGACAGCTATATCGGGGATGCCCTCAATGAAGTCCTGATCGTCACCAGCCGGCCGGCCAAGATGCTCAAATTCGGGGTGATCGTTGACGGAATCCTCTCGGAACGGTTCAGGTCAGACGGTCTTCTTGTCAGCACCCCAACCGGTTCCACCGCATATGCGATGAGTGCCGGGGGTCCGATCATCGATCCCCGAATCGAGGGAGCGCTCCTTGTTCCTCTTGCACCGTACATGCTCTCATCACGACCTCACTTCATCAGTAGCGACCGCTCCCTTGAGATCAGGCTCGAGAGCGCAAAACCCGCCAGCCTCGTTATTGACGGGCAGAAGAGTATGGACCTTGGGTGCGAAGCCAGCATCACGGTAAAAAAATCTGAAATTCCTGCCCTTTTTGTCGACGTGGGAAGGAACTTTTTTGAGAAGGTTGACCAGAAGCTTCGCCGGCTCTAAGGTCACTTTCCACATTTTTATCAGCTCATACTGCGAGCATACGGTATCACGATGGAGAATGTTCTATGCAGATCACTGAGTATCCCAAAGCTTCAGAAGCCCTGAAAAAGGCGCTCGGCCTGACCACGTCACCGGTCGCGATTCGCCTTGTACACAGCAAGGATGAGATCCCTTCCGGTACAGAAAAACTGGATAAGACGGTGAGGCACTGTTACATGGTCTCCCTTGCCCGCAAGGAAGGAAAGGTGTTCTATTCGACCGCTGACAACCATGAATGCGTGGGTGGCGCCTGGTCTCTCGGGCTTCGCGAGATCTCGGAAAGCCTGAAGACAGGAGACTTTTACTTCAAACTGGGAAAATTTGAAACCCCTGCGGCCTGCAAGCGGACGATCGACCAGATCCCGCACCTTGAATCAGGGGCTACGTTTGCAACCCTGTATGCGCCCCTTGAAAAGGCGCAGTTTATTCCGCACGTCATTCTTATCGTTGCACAGCCCCGGATTATGCTCAAGCTTGCCCAGGCAAACCTGTACCAGTTGGGGGGGAGGTTGCACTCACAGTTTTCCGGTATCCAGTCAATTTGTGCAGATACGACCGCCCAGACCTATCTCACCGGTTCGGTCAACTTCTCGCTCGGATGCGACGGCTCACGGAAATTTTCCGGGATCGAGGATGGCGAGATGGTCATGGGGTTCCCTGCCGAGATACTCCCCCGGATGGTGCATGCCGTTGAAATCGTCACTGCCGCACCCGGATCAAAAAAATAACCTTCCCTCTTTTTACCGGTTGTTCCTTCCGGCCCATTCTGCGACGACGACCGTGATATTGTCCCGGCTCCTCTCCCGTGCCTTCTCAACAAGCGTACCGCAGATCCCGGGTATCCCCATGCCACGCATGATGGCAAGGATATCCGGCTCGCACATACCGTCCACCAGGCCGTCCGTGCAGAGAAGCAGTCGCGATTCCCCGAGATTGCAGGTAAAAATGTCCGGCTGATCCCCCCTTCTCCCGATGATGCGGGTGACAATATGCTTCATGGGATGGCGTTCTGCCTCGGCAGGTGTGAGAACGCCCTCTTCGACAAGCTCCTGGACACGGGAATGATCCCGGGTGATCCGATGCATCCGCTGGGCCACAAGGTACGCCCGCGAATCTCCTATGCTCCCGATAATGCATTCATCCGATTCAGTGACCATTGCCGCAACCAGTGTGGTCCCAAGCCCCTGACATTTCTCGTCATGTTCACCGGTTGCAATGACTACGTTGTTGGCCTCCATGAATCCAAACTCCATCAGCCTTCTCATCTGATCAGTACCGAGATCCTGCAGAAGGGGAAGCTGATCGCCGGTCACCTTCATGATGGTATCCACGGCAAGAGCGCTTGCCACCTCGCCGGCCGGGTGGCCCCCCAGCCCGTCGGCAACAGCGAGCAGGGTTACCGTGCCAAGCGGGTGATCATACCACCGTACACCGCACGCATCCTCATTTCCTATCCGTATCCCGGCATCGGACCGACTACAGATACGAAGGGTGCTTTTTTCCATAAGATGTCTCTTTCCGGCAGTATCTTTTTATTATGAAAACGTCTTCGTCATTTCCATGATGGCATACAGGGAGCGTTTAACCGGTTTCATGTAGTTATTAAAAGATCTTATCCGGCCCCGGATTTATCTTTTATCGGGAAACGGAATCCCTGACCCTCTCATCGTTCAAGGACCATGATTCTTCTCGTGAGGCTTTTATGGACCCGCTGGGTATAGCATGCCCGGACCGACATCACCAGAGCGGCTTCGGATGAGATATCCCGGTGCGTGACCACCACCGCCCTTTTTCCAGGCGCGAGAACCCGTCTGATCTCGGAAAGGGCATCACGATACAACCCTTCGAGGCTTCCCGCAATAATCGAGACCGACTGTCCGTACGGGAGATCCGTGACCACGGCATCAAAACTCGCATCCCTGTATGGCAGGCAGGCAGTATCAGCACGCACGAATGCTGCTCCAGGCACATTTTTCCGGCTGCCGGAAACCATGAAAGGATCAATATCACTCCCCAGAGCTCCGGCTCCGACCAGTGATGCCTCAAGGACAATCCCCCCGGTTCCACAGAAGGGATCGAGCAGCCTCTCTCCTGGAGAGACCAGCGAGATATTTACAAGCGCCCTCGCCATCCGGGGCATCATCACCCCCGGGTGGAAGAACGCCCTGGAGCCCGGTCTCCTCTGGTCATAGGCTGACCGGTCAATATGCCGTATCACCCTCCCAAAATAGCAACGGTCTCCGGACAGGATTGCCCGGTACTCGCAGGAAGGATGTAAAAGACTGACCTCTCCCCGGATAATCGACCCGATCGTTCTTTCGAGATCAGGAACGGTCACATCCATGGCAGATCCTGCAATCTTCTTTACCCGCGCAGCAAAGGGAGCCTCTGCCGTAATCCCAAGATCCCGCACCATCTCATAAAAGGATTTGAAATCTGCAGCAGATTCACCGAGATATTCAAGAACGGTATGGGCCAGCGCAAGCCTCCCGGCAGTCCGGGAAGACTGGCACTCTACTACTGCAACCTGGGGCCGGAAGTCAGTGATTGTGCCAATCATTTCAAGCTCTGCAAAGGGAAGATCCGGGTGCTCTCCTGAGAGCTCTACAATCAGTTTCACGTCCCAGTACAGTGGCAATCCGTGCGAATAAACCTGTGCCACCGGATACCTGGCATGGATCAGGAAAAGAGCGGATCACAGGCAGGCACGGACCAGGAAATTATCCTTTCCCCATGAATCCTGAAAAAAACCCTTTTTTCTGACCGGTCCTGGAACCTTCCATCTCGAGGATCTTTTCGTAGAGATCCTTCACTTCAGGGGTAATCTGCCTCGGGATCCGGACCTTCACGCGGACCAGAAGATCGCCTGGCCTGCCACGCCGGCGCACCCCTTCACCAGGGATTTTGAGGGCAGTATCATGCTGGATTCCTGAAGGGATGGTCAGAACCACCTTCTTCTTCTCGAGAGTCTCAATCTCAATTTCAGATCCCATCACAGCCTGGGCTGGTGTGATTTCTGCAACGGTCTCGAGATTGTCACCATGGCGTGCAAACCGGTCATGCGGCCTTACCGAGACTTCAATGAAGAGGTCCCCATTCGGGGCACCGATATCTCCCGCTTCACCGTATCCTTCAAGCCGGAGGCGCATCCCGGTGTCGATGCCGGCAGGGATCCTGACGGTGACCTTTCGCTTCACCTGGGAAATCCCGGCACCCCGGCAGTCGGGACAGCGGGTCTCGGGAATCTTTCCAAGTCCCCTGCATTCGGGGCAGGTGGTCATCCTGACAAACTGGCCAAAAACGCTCTGGCTCATCTGCCGGAGCTGCCCGCTCCCTCCGCAGCGGGGACAGGAAACCCGTTTTTTTGTGCTGCTCCCCGTCCCCTCGCATGTCTGGCATGGTTCAGAATGAGAGACCTCAATCTCCCGCTCAGATCCAAAGACAGCATCCTCAAGGGTGATCCAGAGGTTCATCAGCAGATCTGAGCCGGGACGGGGCCCTGCCTGCCTCTGCCCTCCGAATCCTCCTCCGAAGAAGTCAAAGATATCGCCAAACCCGGAAAAATCGGCTGAGAACCCCCCGTATCCCCCACCTCCGGAATAAGAGCCCTTCGAAGCACTGGTGTAACTTTCATGCCCAAGATGGTCATACTGCGCCCGTTTCTGGGCATCCGAAAGGATGCTGTATGCCTCGTTGATATTCTTGAACCGCTCTTCTGCCCCTGCTTCCTTGCAGACATCGGGGTGATACTTCCGGGCAAGATTACGGTACGCTTTTTTTATCTCCTTCTCATCAGCGGTTCTCGGAATACCCAGGATCTCGTAATAATCCCCCGCTGCCATGGACTCACTCGTCTTTCATGGTATAATCAGCATCGACCACGGTATCGTCTTTCTTCGGACTCTCCTTCCCGCCACCTGCTCCTTCTGCAGCCTGCCGCTCGGCCTGCACCTTCTGGTAGATCTTGGTGGTTACCGCGTACACCGCTTCAGTAAGTACTTCCATCTGTTTTTTGATCTCTTCCGTGTTGTCGGCCTGGAGAGCGGACCTGACCGATTCGATCCCTGCCTGGATCTTCTCACGATCAGCGGGTTCCATCGATTCGCCGCTGTCCTTGATCATCTTCTCGGCATTGAACACAGCGCTGTCCGCCAGGTTCCGGAGTTCGATCTCCTCCCTCTTCTTCCTGTCGTCCTCTTCGAATGCCTTGGATTCGTTTACCATCCGCTTGATCTCGTCTTCGGAGAGCTTCCGGTCACCTTTGATGGTGATGGCCTGCTCATTTCCGCTCCCCAGATCTTTTGCCGATACATGGATGATGCCATTGGCGTCGATATCGAAGGTGACCTCGATCTGGGGGATTCCCCTTGGCGCCGGAGGAATACCGGAGAGCTGGAACCGGCCCAGCGTGAAATTGTCCTTTGCAAGGGCACGTTCACCCTGGACAACATGGATCTCGACGCTGGTCTGCCCATCAGCAGCCGTGGAGAAGATCTGGCCTTTCCTTGTCGGGATCGTAGTATTCCGTTCGATCAGTTTTGTGGCAATGCCCCCGAGGGTCTCGATCCCGAGAGTAAGCGGGGTCACATCAAGAAGAACTATGTCCTTCGTCTCTCCGGTGAGTACTGCCCCCTGGATGGCAGCCCCGACTGCTACGCATTCATCAGGATTGATCCCCTTGTCCGGTTCCTTGTGCAGGATCTTCTTGATCGTCTCCTGCACAAGGGGCACACGGGTCGACCCTCCGACGAGCAGGACATGGTGGATATCTTCCGGCTTCATCTTCGCATCGGTGAGGGCCTGCCTGACAGGCGGGACCGTGGATTCGACAAGATCTCCAATCAGCTGCTCGAGCTTCGCCCTTGACAGATCCATATCAAGGAATTTCGGACCGGTCGGGCCGGTGGTGATATAGGGAAGATTGATATTGGTCTTCAGTTTCTGGGAGAGCTCGATCTTGGCGTTTTCCGATGCATCCCGCAACCTCTGCATGGCGATCGGGTCTGTCCGGAGATCAACTCCCTCCTTCTTTTTGAACTCATCGACAAGGTAGTCCATGATCCTCTTGTCGAAGTCATCTCCACCGAGGAAATTGTTCCCCGATGTCGCCTTTACCTCAAAAACCCCGTCACCCAGCGTCAGGATCGATACATCAAATGTCCCGCCGCCAAGATCATAGACAAGCACGGTCACATCCTTCTCTTTATCGATACCGTATGCAAGGGCACTTGCAGTCGGCTCGTTGATGATGCGGAGTACGTCAAGTCCCGCGATCTTTCCAGCATCCTTTGTAGCCTGGCGCTGGGCGTCATTGAAATAAGCAGGGACCGTGATGACTGCCTTTGTAATCTTCTCTCCGAGATACGCCTCGGCATCGACCTTCAGCTTCTGCAGGATCATTGCCGAGATTTCCTGGGGGGTATAGGACTTGTCATCAATTGTAATCTTCTCGGTTGAACCCATCTTTCTCTTGATGGACTGGATAGTCCTCGTGGGGTTCGTGATAGCCTGTCTCCTGGCAAGGCTGCCGACGATTCGTTCGCCGTCTTTTGTAAATGCGACAACTGAGGGGAGCGTACGCCCGCCTTCCGCGTTTGGGATCACAACAGGGGTCCCTGCCTCCATGATAGCCATGCAGGAGAATGTCGTACCAAGATCGATACCCAGAACCTTTTCCTTTGCCATATCAGACACCTTCCTTTCCTTTTGATACTGCAACTTTCGCGCAGCGTATCACCCGGTCATGCATGCGATAGCCGCACGTGAACTCTTCCATAACGGTCCCTTCCTCGCAGGACGAGGGGAGGGAGACCACCGCTTCATGACATGCGGGGTCAAACTTTTTTCCGACGGATTCAATGGGCTGTATGCCGTGCCGTTCGAGAACCGTCCTGAAGAGTTTCTGGATCTGTTCCAGACCCTCCCGGGCTTTTGCGTCCTCTGATTTCAATGCCCGTTCGAAATTGTCGGCCACTTCAAGGAGTTCAACCGCGAATCCCTCGATAGCGAATCTGACCTGTGCATCCATCTCCCGGGCCGTTCTCTTCCTGAAATTATCGAAGTCGGCCGCAAGCCGCAGGAACCGTTCATTCAGGTCGCGGTAGTCACGCTGCAGATCCTCAGGGGAGGGGGGTGTTGAATCAGGGGCTGAAATTTCTTTTTTTTCCTGATCCAACCCATTAAATTCCTCCTCTGTATCATGAACCATAGGACGATCAGGATAACTATTGCATTGTAGTTCTATAAAATCATTTTTATTAATGCAACGTCTGAACCGGATCGACAGCATTTCGTCCAGGGGTTCCCCCTTGCCCGTTCGAAGCTCCATCACACTCATATGAGATCATTTCATAATACCCTGACCATGAAGTGGGCACTCCTTTCTGTGTGGGACAAGCGCGGGATCATCGATCTTGCAAAAACACTCGATGCATCCGGGGTGAAGATCCTCTCCTCGGGTGGAACCGGCAGAGTCCTGGAAGAAGCAGGAATCAGTTTTACCGAAGTCTCGGCATATACAGGGTCAACCGAGATGATGAACGGGCGGGTGAAAACCCTCCACCCGAAGGTGCATGGAGGGCTGCTCGGGAGGAGGGGTATCGATGATGCAACTATGGCGGAGCATGGGATTTCCCCTATCGACCTTCTTGTCACGAACCTCTACCCGTTCGAGGAGATGGCACTAACGGTACCGGAACTCGATAAACTCGTCGAGTATATCGATGTGGGAGGCCCTGCAATGATCCGTGCAGCAGCGAAGAATCACCGTGATGTTGCCGTGATCACGGATCCGGCTGATTACCCGCTTGTCATTGATGCCCTTTCAAGAGGAGGCTTTTCTCCGGATCAGCGGTTTATGCTCGCAAAAAAAGCCTTTGCCCGGACAGCAGCCTACGATGCCGCCATCAGCAATTATTTCCAGTCCGCAGGAACGGAAATCGCACCGATCGTTACGCTCCAGTTCAGGAACGGAAGAATGCTCCGCTATGGTGAGAATCCTCACCAGAAAGGTGCAGTGTACGGCGAGGCAGGAATAGCCGCTGTTGTACCGCTCCAGGGAAAGCCGATGTCATACAATAACTACCTTGATCTGAATGCTGCCGCGGGTCTTGTCCGGGAGTTTGAGGAGCCGGCTGCTGTTATCGTAAAGCACAACAATCCGTGCGGAGTCTCTCTCGGAGAAACGGTAACCGAGGCCTATCTTGGCGCCCGGGGCGTGGACCCTGTATCAGCTTACGGGGGTGTTGTTGCCCTGAACGGTGAGGCCGGGCTGCCACTTGCCGAGGAAATCTGTTCGACCTTTGTTGAAGTGGCTGCTGCCCCCTCTTTCACCCCAGATGCACGTATTGCCATGCGGAAGAAAGAGAATATGCGGGTGGTGATCCTGCCCCGGCCTGCAGGAGGCCCCGAGCTCCGCACCATCGATGGAGGGATTCTTCTGCAGGAGACCCCGCCATACCGGGAGCACTGGCAGGTCGTCACCGACCGGGACGCAACCCCTGCCGAGCTGCGGGCGTTACAGCTCGGCTGGAAGGTCTGCAAGCACACGAGAAGCAATGCAATCGTCTTTGCCAGCCAGAAAAGGATACTGGGTATAGGTGCCGGGCAGATGAGCCGGGTGGACTCTGCAAAGATCGCAATTGACAAATCTCTCTTTTCCCTGGAGGGATCGGTTGTCGCTTCCGATGCATTTCTTCCTTTCCCGGACACTCTCGAGATTGCGGCAGCAGCGGGCGCCACCGCGCTCGTTCAGCCGGGGGGTTCGATTCGAGATGCCGAAGTGATCGCGGCAGCAAACAACCTGAACATGGCGATGGTCTTTACAGGAGTCCGTTATTTCAGGCATTAGGAATGCCGGGCACCAGTTAAACACGATATCTTTTTTTATCATTTAACTCGAATTAAT
>JAJFVA010000023.1 GCA_021371995.1 Methanoregulaceae archaeon
TCTTCTTCTTGAGCTTTTTGCCGAGGCAGACGATATCCACTACTGCCTGCTCGGGATAGGCGTTGATGTCAACATCTCCCCCCAGGATCTCGAGGGGGTAAAGAGCGCGGTAACATCGATTTCAGCCGAGATGGGTCATGACGTGGACCGGGCATCGTTCCTTGCACGCCTGCTCCGTGAATTGGAGAGCAGGTACCTCCTCATCGAGTCAGGAGAGTATGAGGCGGTTACCCGGGAATGGAAGTCTCTCTCCTGCACCCTTGAACACCGGGTCAGGATCAATACGATGAAAGCGACGTTTGAAGGAGAGGCAATCGACATCGATGAGTACGGGGCTCTCCTCATCAGGAAGGATAACGGTAAAATCGAGAGAGTTATTGGCGGGGACTGCATCCAGCGGTAATACTTTATTGTCAACCAGAAAAAATTATTGAGTTGACGATGTACAAGACCCCGGGGCGACCGCTCCTGCTTGCAGAGACCGCCGCATTCGCCGGCCTGATTGCGCTTGGGTCATGGATATCTATCCCGTTCGTCCCTGTCCCCTTCACCTTGCAGACCCTGTTCGTGCTCCTCTCCGGCGCCGTAATGAGACGTTATGCTGTCCTTCCCACCGGATTGTATGTCCTTATGGGCATCCTTGGCATACCAGTTTTTCATAGCGGGAGCGCGGGGCTTGGGATCCTTCTTGGACCGACCGGGGGCTATATCCTTGGCTTCATCCCAGGCGCATTCGTAACAGGGATTTTTTTTGAGCACCGGGAACGAGCTGCGAGGGTGCTCGGGATAGTGCTCGGGGATGGGGTCATCTTTCTCTGCGGGATGTCATGGCTCTCGCTCTCGACCGGGATCTCCCCATTTAACGCATTTCTGATCGGGGTGCTCCCATTCATACCAGGGGATATCGTGAAGGGATATGCCGTCTGGCTGATTGGAGAGCGGCTGGAAAGGGTGAGTGATACAGGACAGGAAGGAGGATCCGGTGCATGATTATTATCAGAAACCTTGCCTTCCGCATGCTCTGTATTCCGGAACTTATCATCCCCCCTGGTTCTGCCGCGCTGATAGGACCAAACGGCAGCGGGAAAACCACCTTACTCAGGATACTTGCAGGTATCCTGAAACCGGAAAACTGTTCAGTCAGGATAAACGGCAGGTATCCAGGGGAATGCCGTATTGGTTATGTAAACGAATATCCCGACCGCAATATGCTCTTCCCACGGGTATTCGACGAGGTAGCAGCACCGTTACGATTCTCCCGTATTCCTTGTGGGGAGATCTCCCGAAAGGTGGAACTTGCATCAGAGCGCGCAGGGCTGTCGCACCTCACTAGCCGGCGAATCCATACCCTGTCAGGTGGTGAAAAGGCACTGGTCGCCCTTCTTTCTGCAACCATCCAAACTCCTGAAGTGCTTATCCTTGACGAGTTTGATTCCCATCTCGATGACCGGGCTCTTGATTCCGCAGAACAAATTATCAGTGCATCAGGAGCAGCATCAGTGATACGCTGCACCCAGAACATGGATGTCGCTTCCCGTTCAGGAACCCTGGTTGCTCTTTTTGGCGGGCGGATCCAGGCATCCGGCAGTCCCCATGAAGTATTTTCCGGTCTTTCCGGAACCTGCTATGTACCGTTCGGCTGGAGGGCAGAGCGATGAAGCTGATCCTTGACGGGATTACGGTGGCCAGAGGTGAGTGGCGCTGTTCTGCAGATGGTACCTTTCTGCCCGGTATCCACCTGGTTACCGGGCGGGTTGGGTCAGGTAAAACAACGCTTGCAAGGATCATGGCAGGAGTGCTGAACCCCCTGTCCGGACAGATACTCCGCGAAGGGATATCCTCATGTATGCTCTGCCAGCAGTTTCCCGAATATCATGTTACCGGACCGACCCTGGCAAAAGAGGCTGAATCATATGGAATTGTTGCGGAAAAAGCTCTTGATATGGCAGGACTCACGGGCAGGGAGGAGGAAGATCCGTTCAGACTTTCCCGCGGGGAGCTCAGGCGGTTCCAAATAGCCTGCCTGTCGCTGCGGGACTGGGATCTGATCGTTTTCGATGAGCCGTTCAGCGCCCTTGACTGTAAGGAAAAACAAAAAGAGAGGCGGAGAATCTCCACCCTCTCTTCCAGGATAGTAATTGTGTTCACGCACGAGCAGCGGTACCTCCCAAAGACCGATTACCTCTGGGAGATGCGTGACGGTGTTCTGAGTTACCTCGGAACGGTTCCTGAAGCACTCCCTTTCTGGGAGACCGCTCCTGTCCATGTCCGGATGCTCCTTGAAAAAGGTATCATCCCGGCCAACCTGACCGAGGAAGATCTTCTGGAGGGCCTGTGCAGGATGCAAGGCTGAGGCTTTTCTCGGTTCTGCTCCTCTCCGTTGCCTGTTTTATCAGCATAGCGGGGGCTGTTCTCACGCTGCTCTGGCTCCTTCTCTACCCGGTATACCTGAAGGCTGCCGTGCGGTCGAAGGCCTATTATTTCCTTCTTCCCTTTACCGGGATTGTTGCAATCGTCATGCAACTCTCAGGAGAGGACGGCTTATCATACTTTATCAGGATGGGGATACTCCTGCTCCTCGGGTTCACGGTCTTCAGGGGATGGGAGCCAGGAGAGTTCCTTGACCTGTCGGTCTGGCTCTTTGGCACAAAGACCGGGTTTGACCTCGGGCTTGCAATCGAGATGACCATCCAGGGTATCGATGAAGCCTCCCGTGACTGGTCCCGGGTGCTCACTGCAATGAAGCTGAAAGGAATTCACCCCGGTTTCCGGAACCTGACCTCCGTCGGTTTTCTCCTGATTCACTTGCGCCTGTTGCGGGCACGCGACCAGGCAGACCTGCTCACCACACGAGGCTATCAGTCAGGGGGGAGCTGCTGCCCGGCATTCCATGCTTCAAATCGCGAAATAATCGCTTCATTTTGTGCGATTCTTATTTTATTCATTGCTTTATTTCATGTTCGTGATATTTTTATACTTATGATGTAAAAGATCTAAAGGTTTGGAAAAATCCCTGCTTTATCACCGAGCCGGAGAAACCTGATGTCCAAAAAACTGCTGATCACTGACACCACCCTGCGGGATGCCCACCAGTCCCTGATCGCAACACGCCTGAAAACGGAGGACATGCTCCCTCTTGCCCGCGTCATTGATAAGGTTGGATTCTTTTCCGTTGAGGCATGGGGCGGGGCCACTTTCGATTCAAGCATCCGCTTCCTTGCAGAGGACCCGTGGGACAGGTTACGACTGCTCAGTGATGAGCTGAAACATACCCCTATCCAGATGCTGCTGCGAGGCCAGAACCTTGTCGGCTACCGTCATTACCCTGACGATGTCGTCCAGCGGTTCGTGGAGCTTGCCCATAAAAACGGGGTTGATATATTCCGGGTCTTTGATGCGCTTAATGATATCAGGAACATGAAGGAATCGATGCGGATGACGAAGAAGGTCGGTGCACACCTTCAGGGAGCACTCTGCTATACCACGAGCCCGGTCAACAGCATTCCGGGATTCATCGATATGGCAAAGGAACTCTCTGCCCTTGACTGTGACTCCATCTGCATCAAGGATATGGCCGGACTGATCATGCCAGAGGCCGCCCGTGAGTTGATAACCGGCATCAAGGATGAGATTGACGTAAAAGTAGACCTTCATAGCCACTCGACAAGTGGTGTCGCCTCGATGAGCTACCAGGCAGCCATCGAAGCCGGGGTTGATATCGTCGATACTGCAATGTCACCCTTTGCTCTCGGGACATCACAGCCACCGACCGAATCTGTCGTAGCTTCCCAGAAAAATACACCCCGGGATACCGGTATCGACCTGCTCGCGCTGCGGGACGTCCGGAACGTCTGCCTTAAACTTCGGGATAAGTATGGGGGTATCCTGAATCCAATTATCGAACGGGTGGACAGTGATGTGCTTATCTACCAGCTTCCAGGTGGCATGATCTCAAACCTGGTCTCCCAGCTCCAGGAACAGGATGCACTTGAGCGGATGAACGAGGTGCTGGAAGAGGTTCCACGGGTGCGAAAGGATCTCGGATATCCTCCCCTGGTAACGCCTACTTCGCAGATCGTGGGGACTCAGGCGGTGTTTAATGTTCTTCTTGGCAAAGAGCGTTACCGGAATGTTACCAATGAAGTGAGGGATTATGTCCGCGGGCTTTATGGAAAATCTCCGGCACCGATCAGCGATGAAATCCGGAAACTGATTATCGGTGACGAACCGGTGATTACTGTCCGTCCTGCTGACCTACTTGAACCGGTGTATGAGAAGATGAAGGAGCAGGCTATTGCCGAAGGTCTCGTGAAGAAGGAGGAGGATGTCCTCACCTATATTCTCTATCCGGCTATCGCTCCTTCGTTCCTCAAGGGCGAAAGGAAGCCCGAGGAGATTATTCCGGTGAGCAGGCAGGCTGCCGCATCATCAGATATTCCGCATTCGATGGAAGTGGAAGTGGACGGGGAAGTCTATAATGTCCGGATCCTCTCTGTGGCAGGGACGGCAGTTTCTGCAACCGCAGCCCCGGTCCAGAAGATCCCCCGCGGGGAGATCCAAGGCGGGATCAAGTCGAACATGCAAGGGATGGTCCTTGAAGTTGCGGTGAACCGGGGATCCGATGTGAAGAAAGGGGATCTGCTCGTGGTCCTCGAGGCAATGAAGATGGAGAACCCGATTCACTCCCCGGTAGATGGAAAGGTCTCGGAAATCTTCGTGAATGCAGGAGATGTAGTCCAGAGCGGTGACGTGCTCCTGGTGGTGGAATGAAATACTTCGAAAAGGTCCTCATCGCGAACCGGGGCGAGATCGCTATCAGGGTGATGCGGGCCTGCAGGGAGATGAACGTCGAAACGGTGGCCATTTATTCAACCGTCGATAAGGACGCGCTTCATGTCAAGTATGCAGACGAGGCATTTCTTGTCGGGGAAGCCCCGCCCTCCAAAAGTTACCTGAACATTGAACGGATTGTCGACATCGCGAAAAAATCGGGGAGCGAGGCAATCCATCCCGGATACGGATTTCTGGCCGAGAATTACCGTTTCGCAAAACGCTGCACTGAGGAAGGGATCACGTTCATCGGACCTTCCTGGAAGACGATCAGGGCAATGGGATCAAAGATAGAGAGCAAGCAGATGATGCGGGATGCCGGTGTCCCGGTTGTGCCAGGCACCCCCGGGGGGGTAAAGGGTGCGGATGAGGCAAAGAAAGTCGGCGCAGAGATCGGGTACCCGGTAATCGTGAAGGCAAGCGCAGGAGGCGGTGGAATCGGGATGCAGATCGTCAACGATGAAGCCGGCCTCGAGGATGCCATCAGCGCGGGGATGCGGATGGCGGAGTCAGCTTTCGGTGATGCCACGGTTTTTATAGAGAAGTATCTCGTAAAACCCAGGCATATCGAGTTCCAGGTCCTTGCCGATGAGCATGGGAACGTGATCCACCTCTATGACAGGGAATGTTCCATCCAGCGCCGGCACCAGAAACTCATTGAGGAAGCTCCCTGCCCGATAATGACAACCGAGCTTCGCGACCGGATGTCTGCATCGGCAATCGCGGTGGCAAAAGCGTCAGACTACTGGAATGCAGGAACGGTTGAGTTCCTCTATGCCGACGGCAATTATTATTTCATGGAGATGAACACCCGGCTTCAGGTTGAGCACACGGTGACAGAACTCATTACCGGCATCGATATCGTTAAAGCACAGCTTGCAATTGCCGCCGGAGAGACCCTGCGTTATGACCAGAAGGACATCAGCATCCGGGGTCATGCCATCGAGTGCAGGATTAATGCGGAAGATCCGCTCAATAATTTTGCTGCTGACCCAGGAAAAATCCTTCGCTATCGGTCACCCGGCGGGCCGGGAATGCGGGTTGACTCCGGGATACATATGGGATACACCATCCCTACGAATTACGATTCGATGATAGCCAAGCTCTGTGCATGGGGTATGAACCGGGCGGAGGCGATCGCAAGGATGCGGCGGGCTATCTATGAATATGTCATCATCGGGGTCAAGACAACCCTTCCTCTCCATCATGCGGTGATGCACAACCAGCATTTCATCAACGGGGATACCCATACTCATTTCCTTCAGGAAGAGCATATCCTGAAAACACTTCCCCGGTATGTACGGGAGGAGGAGAAGCGGATGCAGACGCTTGCAGCGTCACTCCGCCAGGGACAGGAGATCGCGGCAATTACCGGTGCGGTCAACGTATATCTCCAGAGCCGGAAAAAGAGTGAATGACTTCCTGGTAATGCCATTTCATTTTTGTGACGCTTTTCCATATCTCCGGGTTGCCCTCAGTTCCAGGGATTTATGCCGTCCTGAATACGCGGTATAGCGGGGCAGAATGCACAAGAGAACCTTTAATAGGATTTGTATCGTTTTTATTATGCACTTTTGTGCGCTGCGGTGGCCTAGCTGGTTAGGGCGCCAGACTCATAGGGTAATGTGCAATTCGAGGCGCCGTCATCTGAGACATCTGGAGATCGTGGGTTCGGATCCCACCCGCAGCATCACACGCTTTTTTTCATGATTCCTGCGCTTTGATCCAGTTTTTCATAACCTATATTCTCTATACTTCTCCCATATATCCAGTGGCAAATTCTTTATGTCCCCTGCAGCTATGTTACGTTCGGGAGAAATTCGGCGATACTCGCATAATGAAATATCTCCGGGAAAAACTCCGCTATGATCGCAAAAAAAACAATGATCCAGGAGCTTGGGGAGGAAGAACTGATTCTCCCGACGCTCGTGAACAATGCCCTTGCGGCCAATGACCGGGTGAAGTACTACTTCACCCTCCTGCAGGCAGCCCAGTCTCATGCCAGGCATCCGGGAAGTGAGTTTTCAAATCTCCGGGCTGAACGGGAAGCAGCCGGTGTGGACGATCCTGCATTCGACCGTGTGGTCGCCGAGACTGTAAACGCCGGAAAAGGTCTCTGCCAGATTCCTCATGCCGCACGGATTCTTTCAGGTATCCGGTCCTCCCTTGATGAGATGACATCACCTCTTCTCACCCGTAATGATGAGATGAGTGAATCGTTCGAAAAAAGGTTAAAAACCCTTCTTGCCGAGATCCCGGCTGGCGAAAGTGATATCATTGAGGATGGAGTCATACAGCAGATTACTGCGGGCGATGCAGGAACAAAAGACAGCATCCACCTCCTGGTGATGGATCTCCATAAAGCCCTGAATGCTCTCCAGGGAGATCTGGCAAGCGAAATTATTGAAGGGGCAATGACCTACCTCCTAGCCGATGAGGACAGGAACCTTGTAACCGCCTTCATGGCTGGCATCAAGAGAACCGCTCCCCTGAAGTTTGATCACCCGGGACTTGGGACCACTGCTACACGGAATGGGAAAAAACTGATTATCCAGAACGATATCGGCATGACCGATGCCCATGTTCTCGTTGTAAATGTAGAGGGGCTTACAGTCTCGGTAATCTATACTGATATCCATATGCCCCGGCTCCAGTTCTTCCAGGGCCTGTTCGACGCACAGGGTATGGTATGGGAGGACACACTCTCGAAGAAAGCAGGCGACCAGTTCGAGGCGAAGATTTACCATCTTTCAGTTGGCAGGTATCAGGGAGGAAACCTGGAAGAACTCGAACGTTTTCTGACTTTTCTTGGTTCAAGGCTCGTCTTTCTCATCGATTGGAACCGTGCCAGGAAACGACTCCGGACTTTTCTTCAAAACAGGGACGCATCCGCAGTACTCAGATGGGCTGCGGACAATGAATACGGCCATATGGCATTTCTCATCCTGGGTGGAGAGAAGATTATTTACGAAGCGCTCGAGCTTGCCTCAAGGGTTCCCCTCCGTTACGGGGAACCCCTCCACCAGATACTCGGAAGGGAAAAGACGGTCGAATATTTTGAGTGGGTATTAAAGACTGCTTCGACGGGTCTGATTGCAGGGCATTCGCGACTCCTCCTCCAGGATGAGATAAAGGCTGAACTCCTTCGCTATTTCCGGACCGCACATGAGAACCTCATGGATATCTGCGAGGAACATGCCACCCTCACTATCGATGTGGCTACTGTCCTGCGGGACTCCCTCCTTGTGATTGAGAGGGGAGAGAACGGGGACTACGTCGCCCGGAGTGCAATGCGGGCGAAACAGTGGGAGAGCGAGGCAGACGCTCTCGTGATCAAGGTCCGGGGCCTTTCCCGGCGTATTGAAGCAGCAAGATTCTATGCGGATCTGATCAATGTCGCTGATGATACCTTGGACTTTCTCGAGGAAGCCATGTTCTTGGCAACCCTCATTCCAAAGGTAACCTCATCACGGAAGCTGACCGGGGAGATGGCAGGCCTGGCCGAGATAGCGGTAAAGAGCAGCCAGGAATTTTTAAAGGCTCTCATGGCTTCCCAGTATATTCACCGTGGTTATACCCGTGACGAGATGCAGGATTTTCTGCAGGCGGTTGACCGGGTCATCGGGTTTGAGCGGGAATGCGATGATGCGCTGCGCCGGTCCGAGAAGACCATCCTGACGGAATCAACCGATTACAGGGAGATGATGATATTTTTTGAAATTGCACGGACGATTGAGGAATCCACTAACTCTCTCATGAAATCGGTCTACATAATTAGGGATCGCATTCTTGAGGGAATGAACCGTTAGGTGGTGGCATAACTGGTGATGAAATCAGGGCAGCGGATGGTCAGGTTCGGAGCCGGTATGCGGGATGAGGTGCCACCATCCGAGTTCGGAAACAAAGCGGCCAGTCTTGCGACCATGGCACTCCTGGGTGTCCCGGTACCGCCCGGATTTTCGCTGTCGGTCTCGGTCTGTGAAGAATATTATAAAAATGAACGAAGTCTTCCCGATGATTTTTCCGCACTCCTGAAGGGCGGGATCGAGTTTCTTGAACAGGCAGGTGGTTCCGTGTTCGGGGGAATTCGCAGGCCCCTGCTCGTCTCGGTAAGATCAGGTGCCCCCGTATCGATGCCCGGGGTGATGGACACCGTGCTGAATGTCGGACTGAACAGGGAGACCCTGCGAGGACTCATCTTTCTCTCCGGCAATCCCAGGTTTGCCTGGGATACTTACCGGAGATTCCTCCTCGAGTTTGCAAAAGTCATTGTACGTCAGGATCTCCGGCCCTACCATATGGCACTCCAGACCCTGCTTGATGCGGAAGGGGTTGCCGACCCGATTGAACTCAATTCGCGGAGTCTAAAAGATCTTGCCTTCCAGTACGAGCGTATCTTCTTGGCCGGGACTGGCAGGCGATTTCCATCGGATGTTCAGGAGCAGCTGGCATGTGCTGCAGAGGGAGTGATCCGATCATGGACCAATCCGCGTGCTGAAGCATTCCGCAGGATGAACCTGCTCAGGGAAGTAAGGGGCACGGCTGTGACCGTCCAGATGATGGTATTCGGGAACATGGGGGCCCGATCGGGTGCAGGGGTGGCTTTTACAAGGAATCCGTGGCTCGGCACGGGGGATCTTCTGATCGATTTCAAATTCGGGGCCCAGGGCGAGGATGTTGTGTCTGGAGAACAGTCAGCTGCCACGCAGGCGGAGTTCGCGAGGGCAATGCCTGAGGTCTTCGATACCCTTGCAGAGATCGGAAAGAAACTTGAGTTACATTACCGGGATATGCAGGACCTCGAATTCACGGTAGAGGAAGGAAAACTCTCTGTTCTGCAGGCACGTTCCGGAAAGCGATCCCCGTATGCAGCGCTGAAGATCGCGGTCTCGATGTGCCAGGAAGGGATCATAACCCCGTCTGATGTATCCTGGATGCTCAGGGAGGTGGATCTCGATGCCATCAGGGTGCAGACAGTAAAACCGGGCGACTACCCGGTCGCAGTGGGGATCCCTGCTTCGGGGGGGGTAGCTACGGGCATGATCGCTTTTTCAGGGGAACGTGCTGATCGGGAGGCCACGGAAGGGAACCCTGTCATCCTGGTCAGGGAGACAGCTTCTCCTGACGATCTTCCCGGCATCTCTGCTGCACGCGGGCTTCTTACTGTGCGGGGGGCCCGGACTTCCCACGCAGCCGTTGTTGCAAGGCAGATGGGAAAGATCTGTATAGTCCAGTGCGAGGGTCTCGAGATTGATATCGTAAGGAAACGGTGCATCATCAGTGGCCACGAACTGAGAGAGGGATCTGTGATCAGTATTGATGGGAATTCGGGAAACGTCTATATTGGCGCTGTGGAATGGTCTGAGGAGCGCCCGGAGGAGCTCATCAGCATTGTGCGGGAATGGGAAAGGGAGCAGCAGATGTAGACTACTGAGAGGATGGTTTTCCCTGCTTCAGTTTCCCTGCAAGGAACTTCATGAGGGGATACACCCCATCGGTCATCGGGTGCACTTCCATAAACTTCTCAAACTCATGCACCCCGATTCCTTCCCGCATAAGAAAAGCCTGGTATGCCGTAATGACTCCTGCCGCGGGTCCCACTGCCTCGACACCGCAGAGCTTCCCGGTTTCAGGATCAATACTCACCTTCGCAAACCCTGTCATCCCGGATGGCACCGACCAGAATGTGCCTGGTCCGGCAGGACCCGGGAGTGACGCCGTGGCAGCGCAGGAAGTATCTGTTTCAACAAATGCATATTCATTGAAGAGGCTCATGGACTGGGGAATTGCGGTGTAGTCCATGACCTCATCCCTGCCGAGTATGTTTTCAGCAGCAACAATACCCTCGCGCCGTGCAACCGGTGTCAGGAGGGGTGAACCGGTCACATCGCCGCAGGCATAGACCCCTTCCACACTGGTCCTCATCCGCATATCCACAACGACCTCGCCATTTCCGCGCTTTTGGACCCCTGTAAGCATCTCTGACCGGGGTACAAGGCCGGCCGCAATAAAAACCGCATCACAGGGAATCTCGAATGAGCCGTCACACCCTCTCAGATGCACCAGTGAGATCTCGTCCTCCCTATCGATCGAAAGGAGAGTGGTATTCTCATGGATGCAGGTATGTTCCAACTCCTTTCGTACGAGGGGCAGAAGTTTCGGGTCAAGATTCTTTAACAGTGCACTCCTGCTCACAATGTGGATATGGCTTCCGAATTCCTGGAAGATGTAGGAGAACTCGGCGGCCATTATTCCCCCGCCAATGATAACCATCTCCTCCGGCAGTTCAGGCATCAGGCTGATGGTGTGGGGGGTATAGATCCCCTCTGCTTTGATACCCGGCACATCCGGTATGGCGGGACGGGACCCTGTTGCGGCAACGATCGCATCTGCAGGAATGCTCTCCCCGTCAATAAAAACCGATTTTCCATCAATGCGTCCCTCCTTCCCGTAGAGGATGGTGACACCGGCACCGCGGGTCTCTGCATCGAGAATCCCAGCAATCTGATCCTGGACTGCCTTCATTTCAGAGAGAAGCCTGGGAAAGCGGATGCAGGGGACAGCATCGACGATCCCCAGCTCGTGCAGGTGGCGTGCAGAGGTGACCGATCGTGCCGCCTCGTTGAGAGCACAGACCACCATGCACCCATAGTGGAGGCACTGGCCGCCAATGCCATTTTTTTCCACGAGCGTGACTTCACGTCCGCCAAGGGCCAGAGTTATGGCAGCGGTTCTTCCGGCAGGTCCTCCCCCAAGAACAACAATCATGCCCCTTACCTAGAGTATCTCCACGCCCTCGTCCATCGGGACAGCGAGGATGTCACCAGTAGTGGCATTCACTTCCACGATCTTTTTACCCCGTACCTGCCAGACCGGTACGAATACCTGAGCTAGATCAAGCTGGATATCCTTTTTGTCCGGCCTGATAACCTTCTCCTCGTAAAAGATGGCATCACCCTTTACCTGCTTGATCCTCACCTGCTTTGTCAGCTGATCGATCAGGTCCTTGTACAGCTGTTCGGCGGCATCCTCCTTTGAGATCTTGGGCTTCACGACCTCGGAATCTGCGGGGATTTCCCTCTCGGCAACAGCACTCCCGTCAAGCTCTAACCTGATTCCATTGATGGCATTGATAGCCCCCGAACCGTCCCCATCGAACAGCACCCGGTGATCTTTATACACCTGCTCCCCGGAACTGATATAGTGGAAGAACCAGTGGGGCATGAAACGGAGCGTTGTATTTCCCGATACCCCCGCAATCTTTTCGGCAGCCTGCCTGCCCACCTTGATCGGGAGGTGTGGTATTGTGATTCCTGAAGGGACCCCGGTCTGTTGCTGGCTCTCCTGTGCAGGCGAAGCCTCTTTTAGGGCAGAAGCAAAAGAGAGCGAAAGGGTTCGCGAAAGAACCCGTGCCAGGGCAGCTTCACCGGCATACCTGACAAACTCTTTCACACCCCAGACGATACAGTTCTCTGTCATTACCTTTTCTTCGAGTGAAAAAACAAGTTTCCTGCATTCCTGTTCCTTATCGTCAACTTTCAGGCTGAAGCGGGTCCGGTCGAACTCTTCGATTTCTGAAATGTCATTTGAGCAGAGCACAAGGAGCACTTCTCCCTCGCGCATCGCTGAAAAGTCGACAGGAGCTTCCACCTCCTGTGTCTCAAAACCTGCAGTTTCAAGGATTGCCTTTACTGCATTTCCCGCGTTTTCCCGCAATTTTCCTTCCATCAACCATACATTTCCTCCATCTTATAGAACAATTTTTCTATTGCGATGATCGATGAATAATTGATGAATCTTCCCCTGAAGTTTGTCAGCCATAAGATCGAAGAGTATGCGATGCAGGTTACCTATGATCCCAGGAATGGAACCGGCCGGTTCGTGTACAATCTTTCATTGATCGACACAAAAGACCTTGAGAGGGCTATCGCTGTCTACAAGGACGCCTTCAAGGCAGGGGTGTGTGTAAGCGGGCTTGTCCGGTTCGTTTCCAGCGGCGGGGAAGTGGGCGATTTCCCAATCCCGGAAGGGAAGACCGGGATTGTTACCGTGTGCAGCACAACCCTGGATGGTATCCTGATGCACCGGGGCGTGCCTTTGAACCCTATCGGGGGAGGTGTGGTTGAGATCGAGCAACGGATCCCGAGAAGGTTTACCCACTTGATCCTCTACCAGCATACCACAATCGATCCCCTCCAGGTGCTGATCTCCCAGGAGATCACATCAATAACCGATGTTATGCGGAAGGGGAGCGGTAATATCCTTGCAAACATCCGGGAATGCCACATGGAAGCCGAGCATCTCGTCGGGCAGGTGATGGATGATTTGATTGGATCTCCTTTCACCGGAATTCTTGATATCGGACCTCCGAACAGTCCGGCACTTGGAGTCCAGGTGAATCCACAATATATGGGTATTGTTGCGCTGGGTGGTACAAATCCGATGGCGGCCATCAGGGAAGCCGGGATCGAGATAACCATCCACGCAATAAAGGGGCTGCTTGATATCGGGATGATGTCTGAAATCCTGGATTACTGATCCCTCTCTGTTATTCCCAGTTTGAAAAGAAGTTCCAGTACATGGTGAAAAAACGTATAAATCCCACCGATTCTGAGTAGAGGGCGGTAAAACCTTCGTCCTTTGATCCCATCACGACTATGGCCATTTTCTTGTCAATAATAAAGACGCCTCCTGCCAGCCATTTCTGCCCTGTTTCCCTGGGCGTCTCTTTCGGAGGAGCCTTGATAACAACGTTGATATGATCCGGGAGGGGAGCGGTCCATCCGTCGGTAATGATCTCCACCCTCACTCCCTTTTTCAGAGAGAGCAGTTTTTCGATCAGTTCTGCCTTGAGGTGGTCCCAGTAAAATATGATCAGGATGCTCTCTTCTGCCCCCTGGAGTAGTTCCAGTAAGCGTGCCCGGATATGTTCATCGCCGTGTATGCTCCAGATCAATTCCTGGTCTTCCCGTTCGATCCGTGAAGACAGGGAATAAATCCTGTTCAGGACTTTTTTTGCCCTTGTTGCATCGTTCTCTACCGATTGAAGGAGACTTTCGATTGCCTCGTCAGGGCGCTTGGGATTGAAACGTTTTGGCGATGTATTCGACACCGATACCAGTTGTTTCTGGGAAAGACGCTCGAGTACAGGGTAGACCGATGCGCGGGGAACCCCGGACAGCTCATGAATCTCGGTTGCGGTCGCTCCTGATGCCTGGAGCAGGGCGATGTATACAAGCGCTTCATACTTTGTAAGTCCCAGGGATTTGAGTAATTCAGCAATTGCCCCCGCTTGTGCTCCCGGTTCCGCCATTGAATACATATATATAGGGTCCGTTATTAAATGTTGTTATCATAATAACAACAAGTGAAATACTATGAAAATCACTCGTTTGGCAATTTTGGTCATTTTAATTGGTCTAATAGTGTCACCTGTGCTGGCGGGGACAAAATATTTGTCTGGCGGACCTGACATCACGGCGGCTATCGCAGGAACGAATGAGTTCTCTCCGGGCCAGGATGCGGTATTCAAAGTGAATATTGAAAACAGGGGGCTTATTGATATCAAGTTTGTCCAGTCAGGGATTGTCGAGAGGGATGATCTTCCCAATACCGCCAAACTTGTAAGGGCTACCCTGCTGCCGGGTGATGCACCGATATCGGTTAAATCGGATCCCCAACTCGTGGGGGATATTGCCGGAGGAAAAAGTGTCCAGGTCCCGTTCGTTGCAAAAATCGATGAGAATGCACCGGCAGGAGAATATATTCTCCCCCTTGTTCTTCAGTATACCTATCTGAGGAACGCCGAGCAGTACGGGCAGGACAGTATCACTTATACCTACAAGGAGGTGAATGAGACTATCGACCTTCCCGTCCGGATAAAACCCGAGGCTTACGTGTCCGTTGAGTCCTTTAGTGCCGAGCACCTGAATGCCGGAAACGAGGGATACCTTGTGATGCAGCTGAAAAATATCGGACATGTGAATGCGGCATCTGCCGTGGTCAAAATAGCACGGAATGGTAACAGTCCAGTCATCCCCACGGACAGTAGTATCTACATCGGCAATTTCCCAATCAATGGGTCATTGGATACAAGGTTCAAGGTCTCGATCTCACGCGAGGCAGGTGACCAGAGTTACCCGCTTGATGTTTTCCTTGTGTATGAAGATGAATCGGGGGAACAGACAACATCGAAAGTCACCACCATAGGAGTTCCGGTCAAGGGAAAGATCAGTTTTGTCGTCACAACAGATCCCGAGCCGGTCATGGCAGGGAATAAGCAGGTGATTGAGGTCGCTTACCAGAACACGGGTTTGGGCACGGCATACAGTGCCCAGTCCCGCATCAGTGCGGTGGATCCTTTCACCAGCAATGATGACACGGCATTCCTGGGAGATCTTGAACCGGGGGAGACTGCAGTCGCGCGATATGAGGTGAGCGTGGACAAATCAGCGACTGCAAAGGAGTACGGCCTCGATTCAGAGATACGGTACCGTGATGTGCTTGGAAACAGCCAGATCTCAGACACCATGAAGGTGAAAGTTGCTGTGGAAGAACCCTCGCAGGTTATGACGGTCCTTGTCGTGGTGGTCCTTATCGGGGCAGTGGCAGCGGCAGGTTATTATTTCTTTGTAATAAAAAAGAAGAAGTGATGCAAGGCTGGTCGGGTCCCATGCCTGAACCCGAAATAAGGCAGGTCGGGGATATGCGGCAGGTGCTGGCCTCTCCTGACTGCCAGGAGACAGGGCCACTCTATTTTATGTACCGTGACCTTGCTTTGACCCATTCCGACCGGCAATGGCTGAGGTCGCACCACCTGAGATATGACATCACTGCAATCATCTCCCGCGACATCTGCGGTGAGCGGGTGAAGACAAAAGGGCATTATCACCCCGCCTCACCCCACGGACCGGGATATCCAGAGATCTATGAGGTTCTTATCGGGCATGCTCATTATCTCCTTCAGGACAGGAGCCTTTCGGATGTGCTGCTCGTGGATGCCCACGAGAGGGATATCGTTATCATCCCGCCGGGATACGGGCATGTATCCATCAATGCCGGGGACTCCGACCTTATCATGGCAAATATCGTCTCTACGGCTTTTGAAAGTGAATACGACGAATATGAAAAGAAGCGGGGTGCCGCATATTACGAGCTTGCCGATGGTTCTCTCATAAAAAATCCGGCGTATTCGAATGTTCCCGATCTTCGGATCAAAAAAGATGTGAAACTTCGTGGATCGCTGCATCTGCCTGCCGATAGCATCTATGAAATGGTGGGGACCGATCGTCTCAACTTCTTAAATCACCCGGAAAAAGCAGCAGGTCTCTTCAGGGAAGCCCTGAAAGATTAGGCGGGTTCATCCGCTTGTGACTGCTCTTTTTTACGAGAGCAAGAACTCTCTCCTCGGTCGGGTTCGTGCTGTTCCAGCCGTTCTTTTCAAGTGCTCTCAATGCCGTGTCAATTTCGTAGTAGGTTATTCCAAGCTCGGCTTCATCACTCTGGCCTGCCCAGAGTCCTGCCGAGGGAGTTTTTTTGATTATGCGTTCAGGTATCCCGATTTCACGGGCGTATTCGAAGATATCGGTCTTATAGAGATGGATTATTGGCTGAAGATCGGCTGCGTTGTCCCCGAATTTGGTACAGTAGCCGAGAAGGTATTCAGTCCGGTTCGATGTGCCACATACGAGCAGGCCGTCCCTGTTTGCATAATAATAGAGGATCACCATGCGGGTCCTAGCCATAAGATTCCCAAGAAGATGCGGCGTTTCTGAATATCCGGCCATATTGCGGTAGGCTGACAGAACCGGCTCGATGCTCATGACCTGGTGATGCATGCCAAGGGTCCTGCAGAGGTCCGATGCATCTGCAATATCCTCATGATGCGTCACCGATGTTGTGAGGGTGAGACCGTGCACCCTGTCACCGCCAACTGCCCGACAGCACATTACCGCCGAGACGGCCGAATCAATCCCTCCGGAGACCCCGATCACGATACCCTTTGCCCCACTGCTCCAGACCGCATAGCGGATCATCTGCTCTATCTGTCCCAGTGCGCAGCCATGTTCAGTATCCAATTTCATTCACTCCTAAATGATTCGGATGAGTGTTTTGAGGTCGGCAGGAAGTCCTACAGCGATAATGGCATCTCCTTCCCGCAGAATTTCTGCCGGACCCGGTTTTACCACAGACCGTGATTTTCCCTCGATGCCCACAATACGAACCCCGGCTTTTCCCTCTACCCATCCGGTGGTTTTTCCTGCAATGCCCCTGACCTGTTTTCGTACCACTATCTGGCCGTTTGGAAGGTTCAGGATGACATGGACAATATCAGAAAGCACCACGCCGCCAATGATCTGCCCCCCGATTGTGGGAAGGAGCGCAACATAGTCGGCTCCTGCCCGGTAGAGTTTGTGAACCGATTCCGGTTCATTGGCACGGGCAAGGATCCTGATGTGAGGATTAAGGTCCCTTGCGATCAGGGTGGTAAAGATGTTGAGGTCATCGTCATTAAGGGCAACGATAAAAAATTTCGCATCCTCGATATGCGCCTCACGGAGTGTCGCCTCGTCCTCGGCATTTCCCACGACCTGGTTGACTCCGTGCTTCTTCCGATCAATGGCGATACATTCGATCCCAAGGCTTGAAAGTTCATGGTATGCGGAAAGGCCGACATCCCCGAATCCACCGATCAGGGCAATCTCCCGCTCCCAGACCTGTGGCATGAACTCCTTCCGTACCATCTCCTCAATCCTGTTCATATGGCCGATAAGAAAGAGCATCGTGGTGGAATCGACCGTCTCTTCCCCGGTCGGATAGAGGCGGAAATTGCCGCCGCGGGAGATGAGTAGCGTGTAGAATCCGTACCGCTCGAAAAGAGCAAGTTCACGGAGTGTTTTTCCTTCAGCTTGTGAACCGGAGATTATTGGGAGATTGATGATGCGGAGGCGGATGCTTTTGTCAGGAAGTTGTCCCTCCGGTATCTGTTCATTGATCGTCTCTTCAATAATGGTGTCGACATGCGTTGTGAGTGCTGCATGCCGGGCAATGATCTGACCGGTGACATGTTTTGCGGAAACCACGTAATCTGCCCCCGCATATTTCAGATAGCGTTCGAGAACGAGTTTATCGATCACCGCGATTATTGTTCCTGACACCATCTCCCGGATCCCGAGGATAATCGCAGCGTTGGTCTTCTCGTCTTCGCACAGGATGACGGAATGGGCATTCTTCACCCAGGCATTTGACCATAGTTCAGGCTCGCTGTAATCGCCCCATATGACGTAGGCTTTTGCCCCGGATTCTCTTCCTGCCGTATAGGCATCATCAGGGGTGCTGACCACAACAAGTACCTGAAGATCGGAAATCCGGAGGCTTTCGAGAAGTGCTTTTGTAAGTTCACCATATCCGACCATCACCACATGACCATGAAGTTCATGGGGGAGTTTCTTTGGCGGGGCACTCAAAAAGATCGCACTCAGGTAGGGGACAAGAAGGAGGGGAATGATCATGAAAATCAGGAGGATCCCTGTGATCATGATAATGATTGCAAAAAGGATGGTCAGTTCATTGCTGAACGGGAGAAGATCACCATATCCCACGGTAGTAACCGTCTCAAGGACAAAAAGAAGAGCACTTGGCCAGCCTATGGGCTTACCTTCGAGGACCGGGTAGGCATAATGAAAAATTGAGGTGAATGCGATAATCTGGACGGCGAAGAGGAAGAAGAAAAAGGCTATCTTTGCTCTCCGGGAAGCATGGAACAGTTTCCAGAGCATTCCTCTCCTGCTGTCAGACATGAAGCACCTCCTGCAGCATCCGGCATGACCTGCATTCCCCGATACAGGGCTCCCCGCACGCAGGGCAGGCAGAAAATCCGGTTTCCATAAGCCCTCCACAGGATGCAAGACGCTCCCCCAGATTTACAAGGGAGTACTTTGTAGACGGATGGCGCCAGTCATAGTCATTAAGAACTGAACGCACATCAGCCCTTAATGCATTATGTGAATAAGGGCATCGCCCGATTTCAAATCCTTCCACGTGAAGGAATGCGTATAAAGCAACCTCCCGTTCCGGGACATAGAGAAATGGGCGTATCCGCGGTACAAGCCCCTCCACAGGAGCAGCCGGCCTTAAAAGGCGGTCGGCATCCCCTCTGAACACGTTCATCAGTATACTCTGGGCTTCATCATCGAGATTGAAACCGAGCGCCAGCTTCGTTATTCCATGTTCTTTCGCAGTCCGGTTCAGGCACTGGCGTCGCAACACTCCACAATAGGAGCAGGAGAGGCGGTCCCCCTTATCCCGTACCACCGAATCGACCGTCACTCCAAACATGTCCTTAAAGGAAGCGACAATCAGCTCTGTCCCGATCGTTTCAGCAATACGCGCCGTAACACGATTGTCCCGGTATCCCTCGATCCCTTCATCAATGGTTATCGCAGAGAGTGTGACATCTCTTCTCCCTCCTATCAGCTTTTTCAGGAAATACAGGAGGGCACTGCTGTCTTTCCCCCCGGAAAGTGCAACGGCTATCCGGTCTTTTGGCACAATCCATCGGTGATTTCTTATTGCACGCTTTGCTTTTGACTCAAAATCGGCAATAAAATGGGTTTTACAGAGATGGAGGCCGGAATACCGCTGATAGAGGATCGCTTTCCGGCGGCATTTGCTGCAGAGCATGGGAGGGTATCAGATCAACCTTTATCACCAGCATAGATAAAATTGTGTAGATTATATGGGAATTTCAGCCGACCAGATCCGGGGCCTCCATAAATATGAGATACGCATCCTTCTCATACTGGAACGGCTGATGCGCCGCTACCGGTGGGTCCCGCTCGATATCATAAAAAAGACGATCGGGCTTTCTGAATCAGAGGTGAGCTACCGTCTTGGCAGGCTGATGGAGGGGGGTTTTGTCCGGTTCGATACAGTCCCCTACGAAGGATACTCCCTGATCTTCCAGGGATATGATGCACTAGCCCTGATCTCCCTCTCGAAGAAGGGGACGCTTCAGGCACTCGGGTGCATGATCGGTGAAGGGAAAGAAGCAGTTGTTTATGAAGGGCTCGGCCTGTCTTCGGTTGCACTCAAGTTCCACCATGTCGGCCAGCGATCCTTCCAGTCCGCCCGCGTCACCCGCGAATATATCCCGGATGAGGGTCATTGCCCCTGGCTTATTGCGTCACGCCTTTCCGCCGAGCGCGAGTACGAAGCGCTTCGGAAACTCCACCCGGATGTCAGTGTGCCGCTCCCGGTCGATATCAACCGGCATACGATCGTGATGGAGTTCATCCCCGGTGCAACGCTCAACCGGTGTTCGCTCGAAACCCCCAGGGATATCCTGCTTGAGATCATAGAAAACGTTAAACTGGCATATCATGCCGGGGTCATCCATTCCGACCTCTCTGAATACAATGTAATGCATGACGGGTACCGGTGCTATCTCATCGACTGGCCCCAGTGGGTCGGAACTGATCATCTAAATGCAGAGGAACTGCTGTTGCGTGACCTTGGGAATATATCCCGGTATTTCAACCGCAGGTACCGTGTAGATCTGCCTCCCGCCGAGGCTTATGAGATGGTGACGAGATGAGGGTCTTTGGTATCGATATTATCAAGGGGTCGGTGCGTTCGAAGTCCCGTCGTCCGATGTATGCGCTTGTACGGATGGATGAGGGGGAGATCATCGGCGAAGGTGAAGTCTCCGGGTTCCGGCTTTTCCGGATTCTCAACGAAGAGAAACCTGACATTCTGGCTGTTGACAGCCTGCAGGAGATATCCGTTGACCAGCATGACCTGTATGTGTTTCTCCAGGCCCTCCCCCCCTCTGTTCGTCTTGTCCAGGTGACCGGGGGAGAGAGGAAGGAGAGCCTCGGCAAGGTTGCAAGCCGGTTCAATATCAGCTTCAACCGGTTTGATCCCTTTGATGAAGCCCGGACGATTGCCAGGGTTGCAGGGCTCGGAGCAGGGGCAGAAGTGATCGCATTTGAGAACACCAGCGAGATTGTCGTGAGCAGGCACCGCTCGCCGGGTAAAGGGGGCTGGAGCCAGAACCGGTATGTCCGGAAGATCCACGGGGCGGTCCAGCAGAAAGCCAGGGAGATCGAGATGGCCCTTGTAGCAGCCGGTTTCCGTTACCGGAAAAAGGAGACACGGGCGTTCGGCGGGAACAGCAGGGTTGCATTCGATGTGTATGCCTCCCGCGGCCAGGTGCCTGCAACCACGTACCGGGGAGCTGATGTACAGGTCCGGATCAGCGGAAAGCGGCTCGAGAGGATTACATTCAGGCCGCTTTCAGGAAAACCCCGCTACCTGATCGTAGGCATTGATCCGGGCACCACAACGGCCATTGCTGCACTTGACCTTGACGGGAACCTCCTGTATCTTGCCAGTTCACGCCAGATGGCCATGTCCGATGTGATTGAAGCGATTTACCGGGTGGGAAAACCTCTCGTGATTGCTTCAGATGTCCACGAAATGCCGTTTTCTGTCGAGAAGATCAGGAGAGCATTCAACGGGATTGCCTATTCCCCAAGGCAGGACATGAGCGTTGAGACCAAGCATGAGCTGACTGCCCCGTTCGAGTACCAGAACGATCATGAACGGGATGCCCTTGCGGCGGCGATGGATGCATTCCGCAGTTACCGGAACAAGTTCCAGAATCTCCTCCGCAGGGTGCCACCAGGAAATGACCTCGATGAAGTAAGGGCAGGGATTGTGAGGGGACAGTCCCTTGAACAGGTTCTTTCCGAGATGAAGGGCAGGACAATCCGGCCTGTTGTGGAGGCACCGAAGGTGGAGATCGATGCCAGAAGGGACGAACGCATCCGGATCCTGGATGGCACGGTTAAGCGTCTCAAAAGTGTGGTTAAGGACCTGCAGGAGGAGATCCAGAAGAGAGATCATGAGATCATCCGGCTCCAGGGCCGGGTGAAGAAAATCCGGTCGCAGCAGGACCAGGTGTTCCGGCGAGGTGCCGAAATTGTCAGGCGTGACGCGGTCATTGTGAGTCTTAAAAAAAGGCTCCGGCGTGAGGAACGGACAAGCGAAAAACTCCGGAAACGAATGGAAAAAATCCGGGCTCACGAAGATACCGGTCCTGACGAGCAGGAAGTCATGCTCAAACTCCTGCCCTCCCTTACCCGTGAGGGTATACGGGCACTTTCGGACGAACTCGGGATAAGGCAGGGAGATCTCGTCTATGTGCCCCGGGTTGATGTCTGGGGGAAGAATGCTGCCCGGGATCTGGCAGGGTCAGGAATCGGCGGGCTCATTGTGAGGATGCCAGGCAAAGCCCGGTTCGACCCTCAGCTCGAAGCGATATTCAGGGAAGCTTCCGTACCACTTCTTTCAGCAGAGGCTGCAGGTGCCGTGATGAGAGGAGGAGCAGTTACCGCTGAGAGGGGCCGGCTGGATGCTGCCATCGGGGCGTGGGAAGATGAACAGAGAGAATATGTGCGGGAGAAGAAGGCACAACTTCTCGAGGAGATCTATCGCGAGTACCGTACTGAACGTGGAAAGGAGATGAAGAAAGTTGGATGAAAGGGCCTTAAAGGAGATTGTCCGCGAGATTATCGGGACAGAGCAGACACTCGATGATTGTGCCGTTTTATCCTGCAATGACAGGCTTCTTGTTGCAACAACCGATATGCTGCATGAAACGACCGATTTTCCCGAGGGCATGACTGACTGGCAGATCGGGTGGATGAGTGCGGCGGTTACCCTCAGTGATATTGCAGCAATGGGTGCCCGGCCCGCCCTTGTGCTCCTAGCGGTCGGGCTTGACAGGGGAGAACGGATCCGGGAGATTCTCCTCGGAGCCAAGGCTTGCTGTGACTCCTGCGGAGCAGTCCTTGCCGGGGGTGACCTTGATGCACACCAGGAACTCACCATTGTCAGTTCCGGCATCGGATTTGCAGTAGGAGGAAAAGTAATCAGGCGAAGGGGTGCAGTTCCCGGGGATCTCATCTGCATCACGGGGCCTCTTGGCCGGGCACAGGCAGCGCTTGATGGATACTCCTGCTATGAACGATATCTTTTTGAGCCTGTCCCCCGAGTGAGCGAAGGGGAGCGACTCGCATCTGCAGGTACCTCTTCCATGATGGATATCAGTGACGGGCTTGTACTCTCACTCTATGACCTTCTGGATGCAAACGAGTGTGGTTATTCCATCGATTCTGCCCTGCTGCCGCTCCTTGAAAAGGTGCCTCCGGAAAAAAGCAGGGAATATGCCCTTTTTGGCGGCGGTGATTTTGAACTTCTCTTTACGTGTCCACCGGAGCACTTGCCGGTTCCGGATCTTGACAGTTACATGGTCGGAAGAGTCATTCGTGACCATACCGTACTGGTGGATGGAAAAGTAGCAGAATACAGGGGATACCTTCACCGGTGGACATGAGATTTTGGATGTCCGGAGGCGATTCTTCTGCGAAACATGGGGGAAAGTATTTATTTTTCCAGATAAGACCGTATAACTATAAAGGAGGATAGCATGAAGACACGACATCTTATTATTTTGATAGCGGTCGTGCTGGCAATGGTACTAGCCACTCCGGTATCAGCATATTCGATATCGGTATTTAGTGGACCGAGTGATCCGATCATCTCATCTGAATTCCAGTCGATGATTGGAGGGATCAAGGTAACACGGCCACAATCCAGCACGCTTGATATATTATCCCAGGCAGGAACCACTTCCGGGACATCCCAGGGTTCTGTAACTGCGTATAGCAATGGGGTGTTCCAGGACCAGAATTCTGTCATCCGGTTCAAGGAATCAGTATCCGTGAGTGGAATTATCAATCAGTTCCAGTACAGTGCACATTTTGATTCAGGAATTATCCGTTAATTCATTATTTTCATTTTTTACCTGCTCGGGGAATCTTTTAATCTGTTCATGTTTACTCCCTCCCTAATGTATCATTTTTTACCGGACTGGGTTATGGAATGGGCATAGAATGATTTTTTCTCGTTAAAATGGAGAAAAATGCACATAAACTATTTATACTATAAATTTTTAAAAACCATGTGTAATAATCAAGGTGGCGAAATGAAGACCAGAACATTCATTATTTTACTTGCTGTCACCGTATTTGTGATAGCACTGGCAGGTACGGGGAGTGCTGCAAACCCTGTTCCTCCGAGCAATGAAACTGCCAGCCTCTATGTTGAGATCTCTGCGACAAGCATTGGCAGTCTCACTTCCCACACCGATCTCACCGCGGCCCAGGGTAACGGGGACCTTAAGGATAACCCTCCCCTGGAGCCAAACGGGGAAGGGGTTGCAACATTCGGGTATTATGAGGATACCTATGCGACGAGCGGGTCGATCGAATATACCAAGAACATTTATGTTGACACATCAGGCCAGACCCAGCCCTCCAATAACCTCGAAACCGAGAGGAGCATTGATTATTCCAACGATGGAGATGGAGATGGCATCGGCAGGATGTACTCCACTGAAGCGGTCATGATCGATATCGCTGCAACTGCATCAACAGATCAGAGCGGCTGTTGCCCATGGGGAACCACCAGTGAAGATGTTCTTCCGGCAACCAATGTCAGGGTAATCACCGGCAGCGAAGTTGACCTCAAGGAGGGTTCCGTTGACTCGGAAAGCTCTGCCCGCACAATCTCTGAAAATGTCGATGAAGGGGTACAGGTCTCCTACAACGTGGATGTCGATGGCAGTGGTCAGACCGGAAATGATGCTGCAGAAGGTACTGCAACGGTATATGTCGATGCAGTCATCCAGGAAGGCTCAGGAGCTGAGATTAACCAGACGACCGATATGAGCTACGAGGAATCTGTCACCGTGGACGGACTTATTGAGATCTCGATGCGGACCGGATACTCATCCCCGTAAGGGGCTCTCATATTTTTTTCACTCATTTTCTCTTTTCAAAAACCGGTATCCGGATTTTTGATTTTATTAAGGGTATAGTGGCATTTCAGCCACTAAGTTTTTCACCGGTTTTAGATCATTATCTCGATTAAGACGCTCCCGGGGGTTGCGCCTTTCTGCTTACCCCCGCCGCTGTGGCGTCCCCCATAACGCGATAGGTCGGTGTTATGCAACAGATTCTTTTTTTTCATCCATACGAATGTTCAGTGATTTTTTTATGTCGATTTCAGAACTGGATACATAACACATTTTTCAGTCGTAATTTGATTTTGGATTTGGTGGTCAAATTAGTACTATACCCTTATTAGTTATGTCCAGGGTTTATGGCAGCCGCCTTATGGGAAGAACCGAGGATCAGGTACTAATCCACACGAAAAGCTGAGTATCAATCCACCGGCACAAGACTCCTTTAATCATTCAAAAAAAGAATAGTAAAATACGATAGGCCGGTTTGATGGAGGAGGTTATAGGGAAGCACAGGATTCCTGAAGGCAATCTCCACCTCCTTTCCCCCCTGATACCATTGCCGATGTTTATACTCATCCCCGGTACGAAGGCCATTTGATACGTATTGCCTCCGTTCTGCCCATTTGGGCCTCCGCATTGCCTGGATCGAGTTCCAGTGCATGGTCAAATGCTTTTACTGCAAGGTCAACCTTACCGATCTTTGTCAGGGCAAACCCCTTATTCGTCCAGGCCAGTGAGCTTTCAGGATTGAGAGCGATTGCCCTCTCGGTTATTGCAAGTGCTTCATCATAACGGTTGATCCGGTAGAGTGCGATTCCTTTGTAAATAAGTGCTTCAGTATTATCGGGTTCGAGTGACAGGACCCGGTCATAGCTCTGTATAGAACCCAGATAGTTGCCGACCGCGATCTGCTCATACCCCTTGTTCAGGAGGGCAGCAGTATTATCCGGCTCGATTGCAAGCACTTTGTCGAAGATGCGAATCGCTTCTTCGTACTGTTTCATCTGGTGAAGGGCATATCCCTTGTTCATCAATGCGACGGTATTATTGGGTTCTTCTGCAATCAGCCGGTCATAGTAATGGATTGCTTCTGTGCCACGGCCGATACTGATCAGTGCCGAGACTTCGTACATCCACGCCATGGAATAATCCGGTGATATCTCGAGAGCCCTCTCGTACGCATTCACCGCTCCTTCGTAATCCTTTGTATTATGCAAGGCATAACCAAGGCTGAACCAGGTGGTTGATGAAGAGGGATTCAGTTTTACCGCTGCACGGTATACTACTGCTGCATCGGCATATCGCTTGAGACCGGAGAGGGCATCACCTTTGGCGACAAGGGCCTGCACGTTATCCGGGTTCATCTTCAATTCCTTATCAGCCGCGGTAACAGCCTCGTCAAAGCGTTTGAGCTGTACAAGGGCAGATGCCTTGTATCCCCATGTACCGGAAAGGTCAGGGTTCAGTTCCAGGGCTTTGTCATAGGATACAAGAGCCTCGTTCGTATTCCCAAGAAGTGCCAGAACGTACCCTTTATTACTCCATGCAACAGGATTGTCAGGGTTAATCCGCACGGTCTCGTTATATGCAGCAAGCGCCTCTTTGGTTTGCCCGAGTGCATTGAGAGCAGATCCCTTATTATTCCATGCGATTTCATTTTCAGGATCGATCTCCAATGCTTTTTCTGCCGAAGAGAGACCCTCCTCATAGCGGCCCATGGCATTCAGGGCATAGGCACGGTATGCAAAGAATCTGGCTTCACCGGGCGAAGAATTGATGAGGGTATCATAGACCTCGATTGCATCATCATATCTTCCCATCCCCGCGAGGGTATCTGCCTTTCCGATAAGTGCCTGCTGATCGTCCGGCAGCTTTGTCAGGATAAATTCGTAGGTTTCAAGAGCTTCCGGATATTTCTTCAGAGCTTTCGCCAGATCTGCTTTTGCCCGGGCTGCATCTATATAGTTCTGGTCTGCAGCAATTGCCATCCTGTACGAAGTGAGCGCTTCGTCATACCTGCCAAGGGCTTTCAACAGATCACCTTTATCTTTGGCAGTTATTGCACGTGACGGGTCAAGAGAAAGTGCCTGATCATAGGACCTCAGGGCTTCATCATACCTCGCGAGAGGAACGAGAGCCTGACCCCGATATGCCCAGAGGACCGGGTTGCGGGGATCAATTTTGATCCCAGTTTCGTACAACCGGAGGGCTTCAGTAAAGTTGCCCTTGATGTGCTGAATATTCCCTTTATATGCCCAGACAATGGAAACATTCGGGTCAAGTTCCAGTGCGTGGTCATAGGCATCATCGGCTTCTTCATATTCCTTTAGTCGCTGATGAATGGTGCCGATCTTCACCCATGCAGTCACGTTCGAGGGGTCTTTCGCGATGAGTGCATTGTATTCCCTGAGTGATTCCCTTAGTGCTACATCAGAATCCGGTACTCCTCCCTGGCCTTTATTGTCGCTCATACAGCCACTCAGTACAATACCAGCGAAAAGGCAGAGTATGGCCATAAGGGGGAGTAATTTCATAGGATTAAGGTTATTTCGGTTAGTATAAAGTCACTCTGATGAGTGTAACAATTCCAAATATCCTTCTGCAGGAGAAAATACGGTTTAATTGGGCTTATTTGTCGGTGCAAAAAAAATTGAGTGTGTGTAGGGTTATCTGACCATTCCGGATTCGTAGTGCATGAGTTTCGTGAAGTCGGTAATATCACCGGTAATAGTGGTTTCTTCATGGAACTCGATGCGCTCCATCAGGGATGCATTCGCATCTCCCGCACCGCCTTCCTGGATCAGCACGTCCATGTAGGCAGACGCCATACCCTGGGACGGGAGATCATCGATGAGCTCGGTTACGACGAGGTCATGGTTCAGCTCGACCGGGTGGTCTCCGGAAGGCATCACGAACCTGTCGGTTGAGGTGGTCCTGACGTTGGCCACGGTCATATCGATGGTGCTTCCGGCCTCAGCACGGTTGCAGTATGCCGGGAAGGTTTCAGTAACATCGGATGCGAACGGACAAATCACACTTTCGGAGGTAACCGTTGGGTTGGCTGCACCGTCAACGAAGATGTTATCGGATGACACGACACGGGCGCCATCGATGCCAACGAAAGCGAGCTGCTTGTTTGCTTCAACATTCCACTGGCCGCTGATCTGGGCGCTGGTCTCTATGTCCATCTCCTTATCATAGAGGATCAGACCAATGCCATTGGACATTGTGTCCTCAGTGTACGTCGACTCGTAGATTGCCGCGGTTCCATCAAGTGCAGGAACATCAGGCAGGCCACCTACCTCAGTAGTGGTTCTCCACTGCATCTCAGTGCTTGAGGCAAAGTTGCCTACTGCATCGATGGTGGTGGATGTTACTATGCCCTGGGTTTCTGGAACAGGGTCGATACCCCTGTCGGCCATGGCAAACCCGCAGACGATCATCGCGAGTGCAATGACCATGATACCGAATTTCTTCAACAAATATTCCTCCTTGATTCAATGCTGTGCAGGACAGCATCACTCATCAGGTAGAGCCTGAAATGATAATAACCTTCTTTTTCAAGGCTTTAAAAGTCATATTTTTAACTTTTGGGTTCAATTATCCCATATTTGGGATGCCAATGTCAGAGAGGGGAAAACAAGAAAACCGGGCTGACAGACAAGCTGAACATAACCTGATGCTTCTTATCTGATGTCAGGAAATAAAAAAAAAGAATTTTTCAGGTTTTACCTGACCATTCCTGACTCGTAGTGCATGAGTTTCTCGAAGGTGGTGATATCACCGGTTATGGTGGTCTCTTCTGAGAATTCGATGCGCTCCATCAGGGATGCGTTATTGGCTCCTGCGCCGCCTTCCTGGATCAGGACTTCCATGTATGCGGAAGCGGTTCCCATGGACGGGAGATCATCAATGAGCTCGGTTACGACGAGGTCGTGGTTCAGCTCGACCGGGTGGTCAGCGGATGACATCACGAACCTGTCGGTCGAGGTGGTCCTGACATTTGCAACGGTCATATCGATGGTGCTTCCCGCCTCAGCCCTGTTGCAGTATGCCGGGAACATCTCGGTTACATCGGATGCAAACGGACAGATGACTGCCTCGGTGGTTGTGATCGGGTTTGCTGCTCCGTCAACGAAGATATTGTCTGTCGAGGTAACACGGGCACCGTCAATGCCAACGAATGCGAGCTCCTTGGTGGCTTCTACGTTCCACTGGCCGCTGATCTGGCTGCTGGTCTCGACATCAAGTTCCTTGTCGTAGAGGATCAGGCCAACACCATTGCTTGCGGTGTCTTCAGTGTAGGTCGACTCATAGATGGCAGCTGTTCCATCAAGTGCGGGAACCTCAGGCAGGCCGCCTGCTTCTGTAGTGATCCTCCACTGGATTTCACTGGCGGTAGCAAAGTTACCCACTGCATCAATGGTGGTGGAAGTGACAATACCCTGGGTCTCCGGGACCTGCGGGATGCCACGGTCTGCCATGGAGAACCCTACGAGGAGGGCCATGGCAACAAATAGGATTGCAATCTTCTTCATGATAGTTCCTCTTACATGCATGCCGATACTCTCAGCATCAACAATAATTGGTGTCATTAAAGGCTTTAAATCACCTTTTCCGGGAATTAAAAGTTATATCAATAACTTCCAGGTTCAACTATCCCGGATATGGGATGCAGAACAGGGTTGGAATCGGGTCTGATTCATCTTTAAAAAATTACAACCAGTTGGTTCTGATTCGTTGAGCTCAACTTTATACTCGTAACTGAGAGAGATGCCCACCCCGTCAGAATGTGTTCCTAGTAATGAGCTTCTCTAGGTTGGTGATGCCACCAGTAATGGGGGTCTCTCCGGTAAACTTGGTACGGGCAGTCAGCTCGGCATCCCGATACGAAAAAGCCCTGGAATGAGAACATCAATGTCGTTAACACAATGCCACAAATATATGTTGGTCAACTAATATGGCGATGTGGATATCTGGTAATATACTTGTTTACGCCCGAAGTGATTACGATTATCCGGTTTTTTCAAGACTTCAGCGGTTACGGGAAATACCAATCTTGTCCAAATAAAATAAAAAAAAATGATTGGAATCCGGGTGGTCTTACCTGACCATGCCGGATTCGTAGTGCATGAGTTTCGTGAAGTCGGTAATATCCCCGGTGATGGTGGTCTCTTCGGTAAACTCGATACGCTCCATGAGTGTGGTCGGGTCAAACGGATCTCCACGGGCTTCCTGGATCAGGACTTCCATGTATGCGGAAGCGGTTCCCATGGACGGGAGGTCATCGATGAGCTCAGTTACAACGAGGTCGTGGTTCAGCTCGACCGGGTGGTCGGAGGACGGCATCACGAACCTGTCGGTTGAGGTGGTCCTGACATTGGCCACGGTCATGTCGATGGTGCTTCCAGCCTCGGCCCTGTTGCAGAATGCCGGGAATACGGTGGTAACATCTGCCGCAAACGGACAGATGACTGCGTCCACTGTCTCATCCGGCCAGCCGGCACCATCAACAAAGATAACATCGGATGACGTGACACGGGCACCGTCAATGCCGACAAATGCAAGTTCCTTGACTGCCTCGATGTTCCACTGCCCACTGATCTGACCGGAGGTCTCGACATCGAGCTCCTTGTCGTAAAGGATCAGGCCGATGCCATTTGATGCAGTATCCTCGGTATAGACCGATTCAAAGATACCTCCGTCATCAAGGGGAGGGATTTCGGTGAGTGGGTCGACAGCAGAGATCCTCCACTGGATCTCGGATGCAGACGCGAAATTGCCGACGGCATCGATTGTCGTTGAGGTGACAATCCCCTGTGTTTCAGGTACAGGGTCCATCGCATGGTCAGCCATTGCATAACCGGTAAGAAGGGCCAGTGCAATGACCATGATTGCGAGTTTCTTCATTAAAATCCTCCTACATTTCATGCCGATACTCTCAGCATCACAATTATTTCAGAGGGTGGCCTTTTATATTTATTGGTGATTCTTGACGCGAATATCCCTGCATCTCATTTAAAATTCAGGGTATTGAAAATAGCAGGGTCACATTTCGTGTATTAAAAAAAAGGAAATCCAGGAGGTCTTACCTGACCATGCCGGATTCGTAGTGCATGAGTTTCTCGAAGGTGGTGATGTCACCGGTGATGGTGGTCTCTTCGGTAAACTCGATGCGCTCCATCAGAACATCAGGCGAATCTCCGCTGGCTTCCTGGATCAGGACTTCCATGTATGCGGAAGCGGTTCCCATGGACGGGAGATCCTCGATAAGCTCGGTTACGAGGATGTCGTGGTTCAGCTCGACCGGGTGGTCTGCAGAGGACTCCACGAACCTGTCGGTTGAGGTGGTCCTTACGTTGGCCACAGTCATATCGATGGTGCTGCCTGCCTCGGCCCTGTTGCAGAATGCCGGGAAGGTCTCAGTAACGTCAGCTGCGAACGGACAGATAACAAAGTCAGTGGTCGTGTCAGGGTTCGCTGCACCGTCTACGAAGATGACATCGGACGAAGTGACACGGGCACCGTCAATGCCGACGAATGCGAGTTCCTTGACTGCCTCGATGTTCCACTGGCCGGAAATCTGGGCAGAGGTCTCGACGTCAAGTTCCTTGTCGTAAAGGATCAGGCCAACACCATTGGATGCAGTATCCTCGGTATAGACCGACTCATAGATTGCTGCTTCAACGTCAAGGGGGGGGATAGTCGGAAGCCCGAAAGGATCATCAGTAATTCTCCACTGGAGCTCAGATGCTGATGCAAAGTTGCCGACAGCATCGATAGTGGTTGAGGTTACAATGCCCTGAGTCTCGGGGACAGGGTCGATTGCCCTGTCAGCCATGGCAAACCCGACAAAAAGGGCCATTGCAATTAATACTACTGCTAATTTCTTCATTAAAATCCTCCTACATGTCATGCTGATACTCTCAGCATCAGAGTAATTTCTGATTACTCCCGATTTAAATTTTTCGGTTCATTAGTATCGGAATGATGTGCCAGGTGTCCCGCGTGCTGGACAATTTACTCATTTTGTGATTGCTCACGCTCTTATGAAACAATATGAAAAAAATGGAAATCCGGGAGGAGGTCTTACCTGACCATGCCGGATTCGTAGTGCATGAGTTTCTCGAAGGTAGTGATGTCACCGGTGATGGTGGTCTCTTCGGTAAACTCGATGCGCTCCATCAGGGTATCAGGTGAAGCTCTGCTGCCTTCCTGGATCAGGACTTCCATGTACGCAGACGCGGTTCCCATGGACGGGAGATCGTCGATGAGCTCGGTTACGAGAATGTCGTGGTTCAACTCTACCGTGTGATCAGATGAGGTTGTAACGAACCTGTCGGTTGAGGTGGTCCTGACATTGGCCACGGTCATATCGATGGTGCTTCCAGCCTCGGCCCTGTTGCAGAATGTCGGGAAGATCTCGGTCACATCGGCTGCGAACGGACAGATCACGAAGTCTACGGTCTGACCTGGGGTTGCTGCTCCGTCAACGAAGATGACGTCGGACGAAGTGACACGGGCACCGTCAATGCCGACAAATGCAAGTTCCTTGACTGCTTCAATGTTCCACTGGCCGGTAAGCTGTCCGGAAGTTTCTACGTCAAGCTCTTTGTCGTAAAGGATCAGGCCAATACCATTGGATGCGGTATCCTCGGTGTAGACCGATTCATAAATTGCCCCATCGACAAGAGGCGGTACTCCGGGAAGACCGTCAATCTGGGATGTGATCCTCCACTGGATCTCAGACGTGGATGCAAAGTTGCCGACTGCATCAATAGTGGTTGACGTCACAATGCCCTGGGTTTCAGGAACCTGATTTATGCCACGGTCGGCCATGGCAAAACCGGTAATAAGCAGGGCGGCTGCAATAATAACAATTGCGAGTTTCTTCATAGAATCCTCCTACATTTCCATGCTGGTACAATCAGCATTGTAAGATGGTATGGCAACGTCTTATAAATATTTTTCTTAATTCAGATAAAAGGGAAATAAACCGGTAAAATGAGGAAAAATAATACAAATTGAACATATTGCCTCGTAGTGATAATTGTGCCAACCATGATGCCTGAATCAAAAACAACCAGGCCCTAGCCGACCGAGCACCATGCCTCGCCTGTACTGTCAGAATAAAAAATGATTCAGGCTTGCCGGAGATCACGGCATCTCTTCCACCTTACCGTATCATGAACAAATGCATCAGGGACATGCTCCGCTTCCGGAATGGATTCCGCAAAAACAACAGGAAGAACCATCCGGTTATTTGATGGCAGACGGGGAATCCAGCCGGGCAAAATTGTCAGGAAACGTGGTAAAAAAAAGTTGAAATCCGGGGGATCTTACCTGACCATGCCGGATTCGTAGTGCATGAGTTTTTCGAAGGTGGTGATGTCACCGGTGATGGTGGTCTCTTCGGTAAACTCGATGCGCTCCATCAGGTTATCAGGCGAAGCTCCGCTGCCTTCCTGGATCAGGACTTCCATGTATGCGGAAGCGGTTCCCATGGACGGGAGGTCCTCGATGAGCTCGGTTACGAGGATGTCGTGGTTCAGCTCGACCGGGTGGTCTGCAGAGGACTCCACGAACCTGTCGGTTGAGGTGGTCCTGACGTTGGCAACGGTCATGTCGATGGTGCTGCCTGCCTCGGCCCTGTTGCAGAATGCCGGGAAGGTCTCGGTCACATCGGCTGCGAACGGACAGATCACAAAGTCAGTGGTCGCGTCAGAGGTTGCTGCTCCGTCAACGAAGATGACATCGGACGAAGTGACACGGGCACCGTCAATGCCGACGAATGCGAGTTCCTTGACTGCCTCGATGTTCCACTGGCCGGAAATCTGGGCAGAGGTCTCGACGTCAAGTTCCTTGTCGTAAAGGATCAGGCCGATGCCATTGGATGCGGTGTCTTCGGTGTAGACCGACTCATAGATTGCTCCATCGTCAAGTGCGGGTACTCCGGGCAGACCGGCGGCTTCAGTCGTGATTCTCCACTGGATCTCAGATGTTGAGGCGAAGTTGCCGACAGCATCGATAGTGGTTGAGGTTACAATGCCCTGGGTCTCGGGGACAGGGTCGATTGCCCTGTCAGCCATGGCGAACCCGACAAAAAGGGCCATTGCGATGAATACTACTGCTAATTTCTTCATTAAATTCCTCCTACAATTCATGCTGATACTCTCAGCATCAGCATCAATTCGCGTTGTACTATTAAATACGTTTCTGTCGTGCTTTTTTAAAAAATAGATTATATTACCAGACAAATCACGATCAGGGTAACAATACGGCTTTTTTATTAATCATACTATAATATTCAAAGAATTATAATAAATTAGAAAAGCAGGCCGAAATTACCGGTCCCATGGGTTCCCTTTGAAGATGTCATGGGAACTCAGTTTCATTTTTTAGTGAGAACCCAAAAAAGGCCATAGGATGCAAAATCAGGTGAAAAGAATTGGTGAATGAATCAGCTGAAGATATCTGACCGGAACTGCATCACTTTCTCAAACCTTGATATTGCCCCATCAACACGGGTATATTCACTGAATTCGATCCGTTCGCCTATGGAGGGATTCAGGGAATCACTGCTGCCTTCCTGGATCAGGCCATTCATATAGGCGGATACACTGCCCTGAGACGGAGTCTCAGGTGCGGTATCAAGGACGCGTATCGCGTATCGTATCTCGACCGGATCAAGACCAGAACTATATTGTGCAATCCGGTCAGATGCCGATGTGGAGACACTTCCTGAACTGAGATCGATGGTGCTTCCCGACTCAATCCTGTTGCAGTATGCCGGAAGAACAATAAGTGATGCCCAGATGAATGCAACGAGACAAACTGATGCCACGACATTTTCAATTTTCATATCCGATGCCCACTTCTCTAATATTCTGCGAGTTATTTTCCTTATTGGATATTAAAGGTGATGAAGGCAGAGAGAAGTAAAGCCGGAAATAATCGGATATCAACTGCTTAGTTCCCGGAATGGAGAAAAAGGCTTTTCCCAAAAGGAAACTGAGCAAAATAAAAAAATCAGGGGGTTACCTGACCATCCCTGATTCGTAGTGCTGTACCTTTTCAAAGAGTGTGATATCACCAGATATTGCAGTGGTCTCTTCGAACTCGATCCTCTCAGTCATATTGGCCGGGTCTCCGCTGCTTCCCTCCTGGATCAATACCCTGAGGAACGCGGATGCCGAACCCTGGGATGGTATTCCATCGACGAGCTCGGTAACAAGAATATCATGGTTGAGCTCCACAGGGTGATCTCCCGAAGGCATCACGAACCTGTCGGTCGAGGTGGTCCTGACATTTGCGACAGTCATATCAATGGTGCTTCCTGCCGAGACCCTGTTGCAGTAGGCCGGGAACTGGCTGGATACATCAGCACCGAACGGACAGATCACGGCATTCCCGGTTGCAGTCGGATTCGCTGAACCTGAAACCATGATAAACTCATCAGAGTAGACCCTGGCGCCGTCAATGCCCACAAACGTGAGCTGCTTTGTTGCCTCAACGTTATACTGTCCCGAGATCTGGGCCCCGGTCTCGATGTCGAGCTCCTTGTCATAGAGGATAAGCCCGGTCCCGCTGGACTGGGTATCTTCCGTGTAGACTGTCTCATAGTATGCAGCCTCTTCACCGAGCGGCGGCACACCGGATAATCCACCTCCACTTGTGGTGGTTGTCCATGCAAGTTCGGTATGAGACTCGAAGTTGCCGACGGCATCGATTGTTGTTGAGGTTACGATACCCTGGGTCTCCGGGACGGGGTCAATTCCCCTGTCTGCCATGGCAAATCCGGTCGCCATGAAAAGCAGCCCTATCGAGAGTGCCAGGATGATTGTCTTTTTCATGTCGTCACTCCTTCATCCGGGATACTTGTTGCACAGCAATGCAATGCCAGTATCCCGGCATCAGAATAGATTTTGGTTGAGGAGTATAAAGCATTTCTCAAAATTTACGTGAATTCATGCAATTTAAACAAATGAACCCCTCATTTCTATTATTTAAACCGGAAGTTCAATGTATTCCAGAGAATCCGAAAAAAAAGGTATCCTACTTCCGGGCAATGGTGAGATAGCCCGTATGACCTACCCGCGTAGAAGGTCGTGTGCCCCGTTTTGTCCGGCTCATCTCCCGCTCGATACACTCGACCGCCTTCAGTTCTGAAAAGAGCGGTTCAGCCTCGTCCATAACCCCGAAGAGGTACTCGAGGAACGGGGTATAACAGGCAAGGTAGCCTCCCGGTTTGAGCACGGAATGTGCATGCCGGATGTGTTCCGGGGTTATTGTCATGTCAAAGTGGACGATGTCATACAATCCCTTTACATCCAGCACATCGGAGGCAAGCACTTCCACATTTGTGAGCCCCGCATCCCGGATATTCGCTTCTGCAATCCGGGCGAAATCAGGTCTCAGTTCGCAGGTCGTTACCCTCTCTGCGATTCCACCGAAATAGATCGCGGCAATGCCTGTCCCGGTCCCTGAGTCGAGCACGGTATCGTTCCGGTTCATTCCGGTATAAGCGATCATGAGGCCGATATCTCTTGGAAGCATCGGGGCACCACTCCTTTTTGCATATTCGAAAAAGTCAGGTGCTTTCGGGAGGAGAATAGAAAATTCAGTCCCGTTATGTGACTGTATTATATCCCCTGGCTCTGCACCGACGATTTCATCCAGGTTGATTACACCCCGGTCGGTGGAGAAGGTGCCATTCCCAGCCCTGAGGAAATATTTCCTCTCCTCTCCAACAAGAAGAATCCGCTGCCCGGATCTTATCATTTCGAGACCTTCAGAATTGCCTCGGCAATATCTCCCTTGCAGGTGATGAGGGCTTCCCTCGCTGTATCAGGGGATACACCTGCCTGATCGGCGACGAGTTTTACATCATCCTCGGGTATCTCGGGAGCTGCCGTTTCGAACCGTGCCTGGCCGGCGACCTGATAGGTCGTGATCCCCTGCATGGTCATCGCGGTCACTTCAGCGGAATCAAAGATGTAATTGCCCTTTGCCGTGTATATCACGAGTTTCCGGACATCCTCAATCGGCTCCATCTGCATCCCGATCTGTTTCATCATCTGCTTCATTTTTTTCGGGTTTATGTTTCCGGGCATCATGCCTCTCACCTTCCTTGTCGTACTTTTACCGCTACACCGTAATTAAAGAGCAGCATCTCCCCACCTGACAGCACCGCAGATCCGGTTGCAAGGAGGTCGTCCTTACTGTTTACTACCATCACTTCATCCCCGGCCCTGATCGCGGGGTCTGTAGCGATGACATGTTTTGCAAATGTGTTTTTGCCCTGCATGATGAACTCTGCCACCTCTTCGGTAACCACCACACGGTATGCCGGAGGAGGCAGGGCAGAGAGCAATCGTAAGGCGCCGTCTATCCCCAGTGTGAACCGCCCGTCCTGTGCACGGACCGTCGCAAGCCGTTTTCCGCCAAGAGAGATTTGCCTGACCCTGCCGGTCCTGGATAGGATAACCTCGCACCCTTCAGGGAAAAGAGCCTGTCCGGCCCCTTTCCCGAACTGGTAATCAGCGATGACCTGCACCCTGGTTCTTGCACTGTCCTGCAAGCAACTCGTTGACATGTTGAATAAACTCCTGTTCGGATTCACGCGGGATAAATGCCCCTGCGGCAATGCGGTGTCCCCCGCCCGCACCCCCGAATTTTTCCGATGCTGTTGTAGCTACCACCTGAAGATCACAACCCTTCATAAGCATTTGTTCCGTGGCTCTTAGGGACACCTTTGTAAGGGAAGGGTCTTCTGGCTGTTCCACCATGATGAGGATTGGCTTTTCCCTGTTGAGCTTGGAAAGCGCCATCCCGGCACCGATTCCGACGATTGTATCAGGGTAGCGGTTCCCTACGTGGATATACTGGAGGTGGGAGAGCTCGGTCACCCCTGAATCAAGGATAAAATGGAGAAGCTCCCGGATGATTGCCCGGTGGTTGGTAAGCATATGTTCAGCCTCACGGTATGCAACCCCTCGATCCCCCCTGCAGATATTCCCCCCCACCCGTGGCCGCGCCCATCTCCCGCAGGCATTGAGGAGGGTGGCATACTCCTGTGCATTCCGGAGCGGTGTCCGTTCTCGCTCGCCCGGGAAGAGGTATGATTCACAGAAAAGCCTTGTAATATTACCTCCGTTTGCAAGCAGCTGCTGGGCCAGTGCGCTGGAGATTACCCGCCGGTCCTCGTAGGGAATCTCCTCCCAGACCAGCCAGCGCCGCAGATTATCATGGAGTGGTATTCCAAGCTTCTGAAGGAACCGCAGCGCCCCTCCTGAATTATTACTGATACCGGGAATGAAGGGGTCATCGTTATAAGAAAGGCAGACATGGAGCGGCCTGGTGGAGATGCCGTAACAGTTCAGGTCACGCTTCCTGATCTCCACCAGGCCATGTGCTGCACCCTCATACGCTATCTCCTGTGCAGGCCCGGTGAGCCCGCAGTCCTCCCGGGCCATCATATCTCCTACATTACCTATAACTGCCAGTGGTGCAAGGTCAGTATTCCCGGAATCGATCTCTTTTGCAACCAGATAAGCGACACCTGCGGCACTTAGCTTGGTATAGCCGAATGGCAGGCAGTTCGCCTGCAGGTAGTCTCTGCCACATGGCTGGTTCACGTGGTGGTCGATGATGGCCACCTCATTTTCGCAGAGTCCATACTCATTGATCAGGTTCTGCTGCCCTGCACCAAGATCACAGAAGAGTTTGAAGGTGTCGTCCTTTGGTACCTGCCGCATGGTCAGGGGTTCCAGCTGGCGGACGAACACAGAGGTTACCCGAATCCCTGCCCGTGACAGCGCCTGTGAGAGGATTGATTCACCGGATATACCATCTGCATCGATATGGGAGATGATGGTCACGGACTCCTGTGCAAGGAGTTCCTGTGCAACTGCCCGGACGTCATCTGAGAGCCCCATCACTGTATTCATGAGCAGATCCAGGGAAAAAAGGTTGGTTCCCTGCAGGTTCCTCTGCGGGATTCAGCGTAAACCGCATCCCTGTATGAATCCTCCGGCATCATAATTCATAAGCCCTCACAACCTTACCTCAAAGGAGGAAAAGGCCTGTTGGAACAAAAATCAGGGTGCCTGCCTGCCGGAACCGGTGAGTTTGCCGAGACCGGGATCATCACCCACGAGCGGATGCGGAGCGTGGATGCCAATGCCAGGGCGCTCGGGCTCTCCTCCCTCCAGATGATGGAGAGCGCCGGAAGGGCACTTGCCGATGCGATACGGGCAAACGACCCTGCCCGGTTGCTTATTCTCTGCGGAAAGGGTAATAACGGAGGGGATGGGATGGTAGCAGCCCGTTACCTCCAGGATCTTGAGCCGTTTGTCTTCGTGGTTGCCGGACCAGGTCTCACTGCTGAAAGTGCAGAACAGTTGCAGCTTCTCGATCATTGCAGGGTCGAGGTGGTTCCTGTCCTCTGCAGGGATGATGTTATGGCTCTTGCAGAACACTTCTCCCACGCTGACCTGATAGTTGATGCACTGCTCGGAACCGGTCTCCGGGGGGCAGTAAAAGAGCCAGTCCGTACCTGTGTGGAGCTTGCGAACCGTTCTCCTGCAACAATCCTATCTGCAGACGTCCCCACCCCGGGGATTAGAACCGATCATATCCTTGCCTTCCACCGTCCGAAAGTGGTTGGATCTTCTGTTGCGGATATCGGGATTCCTCTTGAAGCTGAGGTATTCACAGGACCAGGGGATCTCTTGAATCTCCGGAAAAAGCGGCACGATGCACACAAGGGAAGCGGGGGGGAGGTTCTTGTCATTGGCGGAGGGCCCTACCAGGGAGCTCCGTATCTTTGTGGCCTTGGGGCACTCAGGGCGGGGGCAGATATTGTCCGGATTGCATCCCCGGTTTTTGAACCTGTTCCGGAACTCATTTATGAGCGCCTCGAAGGGGAAACAATCGGTGCAGAGCATATTGATCGCCTCCTGCCCCTGATCGACCGTGCTGATGTCGTCGTAATGGGAAACGGGCTTGGTAGTAGGAGCCACCATGTAGTGAGGGCGCTTGCCCCTTCGTGCCGGAGAGTGGTTTTTGATGCGGATGCCATCCGGACCCCGCTGCCGGAAGCGGAGGATGCCATCTTCACCCCCCATGCAGGGGAGTTCGAGAGGATGACCGGCGCGAAAGCGGGGGATGATCTTGTCGGGCGGGCGCACGCTGTCAGGTCAGCTGCAAAAAGGTGCACAGTCCTTCTGAAAGGGCCGGTTGATATCATCTCTGATGGGAAAAGGGTAAGGTTCAACCGCACCGGCACCCCGGCAATGACCACCGGGGGGACAGGGGATGTGCTTGCCGGGGTAACTGCAGGACTGTTCTGCCAGATGCCGGCATTCGAAGCTGCCTGCACAGGTGCCTATGTGAATGGAAAAGCAGGGATGGCAATCGGAACGATCCATGAGGGGGGTATGCTTGCCAGCGACCTTCTCAATCACATCCCGAGGGAACTATTTGGAAAAGGAGGGCGATAGATGGCTGAGTTTACTCATATCAGCGAGGACAGGATCCGCATGGTGGATGTCGGCGAAAAATCTGAAATGAAGCGTCTTGCGGTTGCAGCAGGGAAGATATATTTGAGACCGGAGACTCTTGCCGCCATCAGGACCGGGACGGTGATCAAGGGGAATGTGCTGGCAACAGCAAGGGTTGCGGCCACCCTTTCGGTAAAGGATACATTCCGCATCATCCCTATGTGCCATGCAATCCCTGTCACGGCGGTCGAAGTCGATTTCGATCAGAAGGAGGATCATATCGAAGCGACCGTTCTGGTGAGATCGGTCGGAAAGACCGGTGTCGAGATGGAAGCCCTCACAGGTGTAACTGTTGCCCTCCTAACCATCTGGGATATGGTGAAGTCAGCCGAGAAGGACGCGCAGGGGCAGTATCCCTCTACCCGGATCGAGGCAGTCAGAGTGATACAGAAACAGAAGGAATAACCGGGCCCGGTTCCTGGGGGAATGACTTTATGAAGACATCAGCTGATATGATATGGTCTGCGGGATGCGTCCCGTAAAGGAATGTGGCGTGGTATCACGCTGAACCTGAGGTAACAGAATATGGCGAAATCGATGTATGCCTACGTGCGTGAGGCATGGAAGAAACCGGCTGAAACAGGAGTAAAGGAACTCCAGTGGCAGAGGATGCAGGAATGGAGGCGCGAAGGAAGCGTTGTCCGCCTGGAACATCCAACCCGTATTGACAGGGCGAGAAACCTTGGTTACAAGGCGAAGCAGGGTATTGCTGTTGTTCGGGTGCGTATACGACGTGGAGGGCGCCGGAAACCGCGGTACGTGCGTGCGAGGAGATCTGCACGGATGGGGGTCAACCGTATCACCGCAGGAAAAAGTCTCCAGCGTATTGCTGAAGAACGTGCATCTGTCAAGTATCCCAACATGGAAGTGCTCAACTCCTACTGGGTTGGCCAGGACGGGAAGCAGAAGTGGTTTGAGGTAATCCTTGTGGACGGGCACCACCCGTCTGTCCAGGCCGACAGGAACCTTGCCTGGATGAAAGACCCAGCTCACCGCGGGCGTGCAGAGCGCGGGAAGACAAGTGCGGGAAGGAAAGGGCGCGGAATGATGAACCGCGGGAAAGGCACAGAAAAGACCCGCCCGAGCATCAGGTCGCATGGCAACCTGGGCAAATAACTTATCCCATTTTCTCTCACTTGTGTTCTGATGATGGACACGGATGCCTGTATCCATCCCTATCCGGCCGGGAATTCTTCAGCACGCAGAATGGTACTCGAAGCCGGGGAGATGGGATTTCGCGCTATCGTAATACCTGGGGCAGCGCCTGGAGAATACCATGGTGTGCGAATCATTCCAGCTATAATTATCAGCGAAACTGATGTCAGGAAGGTCACCGGCCAGATCAGGAAACGCGGAAACGGGGTAACTCTCGTCCTTGTTGATGCCGGGGACAATGGTTTCAATCGTGCCGTCCTAACCCAGAGGGGGGTGCATTGTATCCGGAGAATCCATAGGGCCCCCAAAAATGCCTTCGATCATGTATCCGCGCGTCTTGCCGAGGAAAACGGAATAGCGGTTGATATCGATCTCTCCCCCCTTATTCAGGAAAAAGGAGTACTCCGGCAGAAGATATTGTACCGGTATCATGACCTTATGAAACTGCATTCACGGTACCGTTTTCCTTTAACCCTGTCAAGCAATGCATGCTCCGTTCTCGATCTCCGTTCTCCTGAAGAGATACGCCTGCTCTGCACGCTGTTTGGAATGGATAAGGAAGATACAAGTCTGGCGCTGCGGACTGTATGGACCCTGCTCTCTCCTACGGAACAGGTCATGGTGGTGTCATGAAAGCCCGACCTCCCACAATGAGAGAGAAAAAACGATATATCCTTGCCCGCATCAATCCCCCGGTCCCGGATCCTGACCCGAAAGAGCTGTATTTTGCCGTGCTGGAATCGGTCACCAGTCTTTTTGGCGATGCCCAAACTGCCCGGATGATGCCAGTGGTGATATCCTGCGGGAAAGGCTATGCATTGATCCGGTGTACCAGGGGATATGAAGAACAGACAAGGATCGCGCTCATGACACTGACATCTGTTGCAGAAAGGAAAATTGCGCTGCACCCGGTGGCGACATCAGGCACCCTGCTCGCGCTCAAGCGCAGGATTGCCCGCATGCCCCCTTTGGGCTGGGAACTGGTCTCACCCCTGCAGTTCAAGGGCAGCGAGTATACAGCACGGCGGTATCCGGGTCAAAAGGTTGATTTGCTGGAAAAAGGAATTAAAAGTCAGGAACTATTGTTTCTCACACAGGATGATCTTGAGGAATTATAATGCAGCCACAGGCATATCAGATGGGATACGACCGGGCGATCACGGTTTTCAGTCCGGATGGCCGCCTCTATCAGGTCGAGTACGCTCGTGAAGCGGTCAAGCGAGGCACGACCGCTGTCGGAATAAAATGCGAAGACGGGATTGTCCTTATCGTTGACAAGCGCGTGAGTTCAAGACTTCTTGAGGCTTCTTCGATCGAGAAGATCTTCATGATCGATGAGCATATCGGGGTTGCCTCATCCGGACTTGTCGGGGATGCCCGGGCGCTCGTTGACCGTGCACGGATTGAGTGCCAGATCAACCGGGTCACTTATGATGAGAAGATCGATGTCGAGGCCCTTGCAAAGAAACTCTGCGATCACATGCAGACCTACACCCAGTTCGGCGGAGCCCGCCCGTATGGGACTGCCCTGCTGATTGCGGGAATCAGTGATGGACAATGTCGTCTTTTTGAGACCGATCCGTCCGGAACGCTTCTTGAGTATAAGGCAACCGGGATCGGGATCGGGCGAAACGCCGTCATGAAGGTCTTTGAAGATGAATATTCCAATGAGGCCCCGCTGAAGGAGGTCATCCTCCTCGGCCTGAAAGCGCTCCACGATGCGACCGAGGGCAAATTCGATGTCAACACAGTTGAAATCGGGGTTATCGAGACCAAAAACCCGCAATTCCGGAAGATGACTAAGGAAGAGGTTGCATCCTTCGTCGAACAATTTGAAAAGTAGGTGGCATGATGATACCCCTCGAGAGGGCAGTGGTAGCAAGACTCGAAAGCCACGGGGAAAAATTTGAGCTGCTGGTCGACCCCGATCTTGCCGTCCGGTACAGGCAGGGAGAACCGGTTGATCTCGAAGACATGGTGGCCGCCCTCTCGGTCTTTGAGAATTCCTCAAGGGGAACGAGGGCATCAGAAGAAGCGCTGACAAAAGTCTTTCATACTACCGAGTTCCCTGCAATTGCAACAAGGATCATCCAAAAGGGAGAGATTCATCTCACCGCCGATCAACGCAGGCATTTGATCGCTGAGAAGCGCCGGCAGGTCATAACCTTTATCGCACGGAATGCCGTGAATCCCCAGACCGGTCTCCCCCACCCTCCACAGAGAATCGAGATGGCCATGGATGAGGCGCGAGTGAACATTGACCTCTATAAGAGTGTGGATGAACAGGTAAAAGAGACGGTGAAAGCCCTTCGCCCTCTTCTCCCGATACGATTTGAAGAAGTGAGGATCGCAGTGAAAATCCCCCCTGACTTTGCATCGAAAGCGTACGGAGAGATCCAGCCTGTTGCACAGATGGAGAAAGATGAGTGGCAGAAGGACGGTTCATGGATTTGCGTCGTCAGGATTCCTGCCGGTATCCAGGGAGATTTTTACGACCTGATCAACAGGATTACACGGGGACAGGGAGAGGTACGTGTCCTCAATCAAGTATATTAACCGTGATAACATAGTATAAGAGACATACAAGCGGGATGAGAATAATGGCCAGCAGGACACAGAAGGCGAAAGGAAAGGTATCGGGAAGCTCCGGACGGTTTGGTCCACGCTATGGACGGTTTGTCCGGAAAAGGGTCTCCGATATGGAGAAGATCTCTCAGGCTGCCCACCGGTGCCCACGCTGCGACACAATAGCAGTCCGCCGTGAAGGGACTGGTATCTGGGGTTGCAGGAAGTGCGGTTTCAAGTTTGCCGGCGGAGCATACCAGCCACAGACCCCGCAGCTTCGAATCGCACTCCGGACGATCGACCGCTCCCTTGGAAAGGAGGTGTAAGCTGGCGTGGCTGGGTCTTACAAGTGCGCCCGTTGCAAGCACAAGGTCGAGATTGATGTCAATGTCCGCTGCCCGTACTGTGGTCACCGGATTCTCTTCAAGGAACGTGGCGCTGCGATCAAAGAGTTAAAAGCTCGATGACCATAGTCACAACCTCAAGAAAACCTGTCCCTGAACTCCGGTCGCTTGCGAAGGATTTTGCCTTTGCCGCCGGGTGCAGGTATGTAATCCGGGGTAAGATGGGTCTTGCAGACATCAACTCCCTCGATTCCGCACATTTTATTTTCTCTCTCCATAAAGGAAGAACCCTTTCACTCGAATTATTTTCTGGAGGGGGTCTGGATACATTATTTATTATTACCGGATTCAGGACTGCCGTTCGGGAGGGACCAAGGATGGGAATACAGGTAAATGACCTATCCATTTATGAGCGGCTGAAACCATATATACCGGTGAAATTGTCAGAAGCGGGGGAGGATTCGTGTGTCTTTGACGGCACCCGGTCCCGCCGCTACCTGCTTTCACTGAAGATCCATGAGGCATGAAGCACTCTTCCGGTTCAAATCAGCACATGCCGGCCACCTTTTCCGTGCCGTTTGCCCGGAAATGGAAGGGGAGTGCAACCCGCGTTCGAAGGCAGAGTGCCTTCTTGAGGCGCCCGACACCCTGGTGCTGAAGGTTCATGCAGCGGATATTGCCGCCCTTCGGGCCTCTCTCAATATGTGGCTCCGGCTGATCTCAGTGGCACAGGAGATGCAGGAACTGCTGAACAATCAGGAGACGATACCATGAGTGCACTGTCACCAAAAGTCCAGAACCAGATCGCAATGCTGCAGCAGATGCAGCAGCAGATGCAGACAATCGGAGCCCAGAAAGCCCAGTACGAGATGGCAGTCCGCGAGGCGAAGCGGGCAATCGAGGAGCTTAATGATGTTGCCGATGATGCTCCGGTATACATGAGCGTGGGCACGGTCATGATGGAAAAGAAGAAAGAAGATGTCCTGAAAAATCTCAATGACAAGATAGAGACCCTTGAACTCAGGATCAAATCACTTGAAAAGCAGGAGGGGATGCTCTCCGGCAAGTTCGAGCAGCTCCAGAACCAGATCAAGCAGGCGCTCGAGGGCAAGCCCCAGAGCGCCTCCTAATCCTCTGGATTATTCCGGTATACTCTTACTTCTCTTCAGCCTGCCTTATACGCTGCAGCAGGTTGATTGCATTCACCATCGCTTCGGTTGATGCAAGTACTATGTCGTCGCCGGATCCACTCGCCGAGAAGATATGTCCGAGTTCATCCTCGACAGCGATGTTCACATGCCCGACCGCATCGGAGCCCCCGGAGATCGCTTCGATATTAAACTCTTTTAACTGGACCTTTGCGGGCACGATACCAAGGATCGCTTTTAATGCGGCATCCACAGGACCGTTTCCGGTGCTGCTGCATACCAACTCTTTCCCATTGACCAGTGCTTTTACACTTGCCGTGGGAATGACGTGGTTCCCGGTCATGATGGCGATATCCTGGAGTTCGATTGCCCTGCCCCCATTCCCTATCCCCATGATGGTCGTGGCAATCTCGTAGAGATCGGCATCGGTCACTTTCTTCCCTTTCACGGACATGAACTTGACCTTCTCCACGATCCGGTCAATCTCGCTCTCGCTGGGATTGATATGTGCATCTGCAAGCATCTGCCGGACGGCATGCCGGCCAACGTGCTTCCCGAGCGTCAGTCTTCTCCGGTGACCCACCATCTCAGGGGTCATGATACCCGGCTCGAACGTTGCAGCACAGGCAATGACGCCGTGGGAGTGAATCCCGCTCTCGTGCGAGAAGGCATTGTCACCCACCACCGGCTGAATCGGGGGTATTCCGATGCCCGAATACCGTGAGATAAGCCGTGAGGTCTCGAAGAGGTGGGTAGTTTTAATTCCGGTATTCACGCCGTAGATGGATTCAAGAATCATCACGGTCTGGGAAATGTCTGCATTCCCTGCCCGCTCCCCGAGTCCATTGACGGTTACCTGGACCTGCGATGCTCCTGCCTCCACGGCCGTGATTGTATTTGCCACGGCAAGACCGAAGTCGTTGTGGCAGTGGACATCCACAGGGCAGTCGACTTCGCTGACAATCCGGCTAATGAGTTTTTTCATCGCGGTAGGGGTATAAACCCCAACCGTATCCGGAACGTTGATGATAGTTGCCCCCGCCTCGGCCGCAGCACGGAAGACCTTGATCAGATAATCGGGATCCGTCCTCGTAGCGTCCATAGCTGAGAACATGCAGAGCTCGCAATGGTCACGCACGTACGAAACAGTCTCCCGGGTGATATCAAGCACCTCTCCGGGAGTCTTTTTGATCGTGTGCACCCGCTGGACTTCAGAAGTGGGAATGAAGACATGCACCATGTCCACATCACAATCGATGCACACATCGACATCCTCTCTCCGTGATCGTGCAAGGCCGCAGATGACCGAATCAAGACCAAGATCCGCAATAGCTTTTACAGTCTCCCGTTCACCTTCCGATGAGGCAGGAAAACCGGCTTCTATGGCGTACACCCCGATGGATGCAAGCTGGCGGGCGATCTCAAGTTTCTGTGCAAAGGTAAATGATATACCCGGCGTCTGTTCACCATCCCGGAGGGTGGTATCAAAAACAGTCACATGTGTCTTCGCCCGGCTATCGGTGAAGAAAACAATTCCCCGCTTCAGTTGTTATGGGAACCATACATCAAATAAAACGCGCTCATATTATAAAACAGTGACCGAAAGCCCCATTTCAAGCGGCCATATCGATATGTTTAATAGCTTGATTTTCCCTATACTATGAGCGCAAATCCCGCCTTAACTCAGCTTGGTAGAGTGCGCGGCTGTAGTATGATTTGCCGTATCCAGGCAATTGCGCAGCTACCGCGATGTCCCCGGTTCGAATCCGGGAGGCGGGACCATTTGCAGCGAGTGCCCAGGTAGTGTAGTGGCCCATCATGTCGGCCTGTCACGCCGACGACTCGGATTCGAATTCCGACCTGGGCGTATAGTTCCCTATATTTTTTAATAGGTCCATTGGGTAATGTGTTCCTGAAAATTATCATCTGATACAAGTCCCGTATCTTTGAAAACGCCATGGGGCCTATGCATCATGCTTATCGCCATCGCTGTGGTTTCTCCATGCTGCGGCACTTCAGTAGCAGGCTATCAGTTTTTTTCTTCGTTCGGGTTGAAACTTCTAATATTCTGAATCGTAAATCGGGGATAAACCAGTGGCGAAAATAGTAATTAACTCATTTTTTTTTAAAAAACCGGGTGATTGTGACCGAGTCTTATGGAACGATAAAAACCTTGGAGATGGTCCAGGGAGTCGCCCTGATTCTCTTTAGAGGAAACAATGAACGATTTATTTTCTCATCCTGCTCAATGCACCCTCTGCTGCGAGTGCCAAAGGCCCCCTGTCACCATCCGCAGATCGTGAAATCGGGGCAATAGCCCGCGAATCTCCAATCCTGCCCAGTGCCCAGATCGCAAGGATCCGGACATTCTCATCGTCATCAAATAGTTTCTTCAGGAGTGGATCTACTGCCCGGGAACCAGCCCGGCTCAGTGCAGCTGCTGCCCTCCACCGGGTATCGATATTGCTCTCTGACAAGAGAGCCAAGAGGTCGGGTATCGTATATTCTTTCTCCTCAATACATTGCATATGGCAGAACCCCTGTATGTTACATGTTAACAATGTGCAATCAGGAAGACCCACTATAAATATATTTTTATAGCGGTCACTGAATCCCAAGATGGTTTTTCAAGTTATTATGGTGGATCAAAAATTGTTCCCTTTCCGGGCTGGTCATTTTATTATAATGGAGAACTAAAGAACCTGCGATAAAGGTGTGCCCATGAACCGAGTGTATCTCTCAATTGTCACGCTGGTTTGTTGCCTGGTGTGCAGTGTATTTCTCATCAGTACTGTATCGGCACAGTCCCCCAGTGAATGTCCCACCTGTAACTATCCCTCCTACCCTGTTTCATGTATCTGTCCCCTTATTCGACCGAATGTTACCTATCCTGTGTCGTGCATCTGCCCGTTCTCCAACTTAAATAATTCCTCATCGTTATGTTGCAGTTGTCCGTTCGGCCCATCCTGCACCCAGACATCACGATTCCAGACCCGGTACCTGACGGTTGATTTCAGTGCAAATACCACTTCAGGGACTGCACCACTTAGCATTCAGTTCTCAGATAGATCTACAGGGAACCCAAACCGCTGGTTATGGGACTTTGGGGATGGGGGCACCTCAACCGTTCAGAATCCAGTGTATATATACAAGAATCCTGGCACGTATGCTGTGAGCCTGACCGTAACAAGGGTATATAGCGGTTCTACGGGTTCAGTTTCCGAGTCGCGATCAATAACAAAAACAGGGTTCATCGCTGTCAACGGAAACCAGGCTGGTGTGCAGGATAATCCGGGATTGGAACCAACATCAGATAATGGTATCTCGCCACTCATTGAGAGCAGAAAAGATGAAATTACAAGATTGCTCACCACCTCCAATCCCCCTACCTCCTACCTTTCCAGCATACGATCCCGATAAAAATACTATCCTTATATTCTTTTCTGGGTTTTTTGGCAACCTTCTGGTCTGTTCTGTGCGTAACCGGGACCCTGAAAGGAAAGGCAAATCCCTCCACAATGAGTCTCTGATGAGGTGAATGCTCGATACTAGTCCTCGACAAACAGTCTGATAAATGTCTGGACCCGGGCTTTCCTGAATGGAGTCTTTTAGAAATGCTCTGAAGGATCTGTTTTATTCTATAAGGCACCGTTCCAACGATTGAGTTAAAATTATACCTCAAAATTACATCAAGAGAGCAATTCAGGGAATTTGGAACTCATATACCATATATTGGTTTATGTTACGTGCAGATGACAGGATTATTGATGAGCAAGGATGAGGTTCAATTCCAGGGCAGGATACCAAGGATAACAAACGAGCATGTCCGGTATTCGGAGTAGAGAGCGGGGTCCCCTGATTGGCCTTGGTGTCGTGCTGATCTATTCCCACCATTCTTCGTTATCCGGGTTCCATCACCTTTTCCTGCAGGTCTTTTTTAGAAGGATTCGGGGTGTTCCAAATGTAGGCAGGGATCACGAAATGAAAATCGATATGATCGAATCATCCGGTTTTATGGCGTTTCACCGGTAACAGAATATTTACATGCAGGATAATTGGGATAACCCTTCCACAGATTCTGAACGGACCAAAGATTTTATTGGCGAAACCATTGGAATTCTCTCGTTCCGGGCACTGCATGATAATGACCCCTTGACCCGGAAGCATGCAGTCTATATGCTTGGTCAGGCTAAGGAGCCGGAATCCATTGATACTTGTATCAAGGCTTTGAGAGACCCGGAAAAAGCGGTCCGTGGCCAGGCTGTCTGGGCTCTCGCAGAAATAGGAGAACCATCATCAGAACGACTGATTTCGCTGCTGAAGGATCCCGACTGGAAGGTTCGGTACCGGGCTGCGGAAACTCTCGGGATGATGAAAGAAAAGAGAGCAGTCGGCCCGCTGATTGGACTGGTGTCAGATGAGAATGATCATGTCCGTTATATGGCGGTGAAGAGCCTGGGTGGTATTGGATCTATGGAAGCACGGGAATCGATCACGGTATGTCAGCAGGATAAAAACCCTTATGTTCGCAGGATGTCTGAAACAGCATTGTCGATAATTGGTAAAAAGGGCAACCCATTATTATAGATCTCTTTTTCAGAAAAACGCATTTTTGACATATTTTTCGAATAACTATACTGGATATATTCCTTTGTCACAATCTGAAATTGGTGTAGACTATTCAGATATCCCTTCGATTATGATAGAGGGTTTCGCGAATGTAACTTCAAATCAGGATAAACCGGATGCTTTCCTTCCACCCCCGATTAGGCTGAAATATAAAATTGTATTACCTGATTTTTGTCCCGGGCGGTACATCCTTTTCAGGCATCAGGAGTGATGCGGTGTTCCCGGCTGCAAGAATCATCCCGTTGCTCTCGATGCCAAAGATCTTTGCGGGCTCGAGGTTTACAACGACCACAACGCTTTTGCCGGCCATCTCTTCAGGAGTGTAGAACTGGGCCATGCCGGCGACAACCTGTCGTATCTCTCCCCCGATATCTACTTTGAGCTTCAGGAGTTTGTTTGATTTCGGCACCCTCTCAGCAAACATTACTTTTCCCGTCCTGATATCAAGCTTGCAGAACTCTTCGAAAGGAATCATCTCCGTTTTCACCACTTTTTTTTCTGCCTCTGCGACTCGGCGTGCAAGGAGCTTGTCCATTTCGCCGATGAAATCATCCTCAAGCTTGGAAAAGACGGGAAGTGGTACCGGAAGTGGTCCCGTCACCACATCATCAAGTGCATCGCTGATAGGGTGGACCATGATACGGTCATGGTTCCCGAGCATCTCCCATAACTCCTGAGCTTTTACGGGTATAACTGGTTCAAAGAGGAGAGCCAGTGCCTTTACAAGCACAATGCAGTCTTTTACCACACGAGCTGCAGCATTCCTGTCCGTCTTGATCAGTTTCCACGGAGCATTGGTCTGGATATAATTGTTGCCATAGGCTGCAAGGGTCATCATTCCATCGATGGCGGTCTTGAACTCATAGTCCCGCATCGAGGTGTCGACCAGGGTCAGGGTCTTTCCTATCTCCTCAAGGATCTCTGGATGAACCGGGACATCCGGGACCCCGCCAAACTCCTTGTGGGAAAAAAACAATGTGCGATATGCAAAGTTTCCCAGTGTGTTGACCAGTTCGTTATTGATCCGCTCCTGGAACATTTTCCATGAGAAGTTCAGTTCCTTGGTATGGTTGGTATAAGCGAGGAGATAGTACCGGAGGTAGTCAGCAGGGAGACCTTTATCAAGGTAGTCATCGTTCGTCCAGACCACGTAACCACGCGATTTCGAGAACTTGTGATCGTCCACCTTGAGCATTCCCGATGCTACCACCGCATGCGGAACTCCATACCCCGCACCCTTGAGAAGCGCCGGCCAGAAGATGCAGTGATGATAAATGATATCCCCTCCGATAAAATGGGTGACCCGGGCGTTCTCTCCGCACCAGAAGTCCTTCCATGAACCCCCTCTCCTCTCCGCCCATTCCTCGGTAAACGAGATATAGCCGATGGGAGCGTCAACCCAGACATATACCACCAGGTCATCCCGGCCCGGGAATTTTACCCCCCAGTCAAGGGTCCTTGTGATACACCAGTCGTGCAGTTCATCTTTCACCCACCCAAGGGCATAATTCCGGGCATTGAGGGTCCCGGAAAGGGTGTCAAGGTGATTGAGCAGGAACTCCTTAAATCTGCTCAGTCTGAAGAAATAATGCTCCTGGTCCCTCGATTCAGCCCGTGTACCGCAGATCGTGCAGGTCGGCTCCCGTATCTCTCCTGGTTCGAGGTGTTTCCCGCACCCCTGGTCGCACTCATCTCCCCGTGCCGGGGTTCCGCAGTGCGGGCAGATCCCCTCAACATACCGGTCCGGGAGAAATCGCAGGCATTTTGTACAATAACTTTGCTGGATGACTTTTGAATAAACATACCCGTTTTTGATGAGACGTTCAACAATTGACCTGGTTCTTCGGTGATTGGTGAGATCATCCGTCATCCCGAAATGATCAAAAATCACATCCATTTTCCGGAATGTCTGGTCAAAGTGATCATGGTAACGTTCCGATAGTGCCCTGGGGGATATCCCGGCATCTTCGGCACTCACAACGATGGGGGTACCGTGGTTGTCGGACCCGCAGATGAAAACAACCTCCTCACCGGTTCGCCGTAAATACCGGACATAGAAATCGGCCGGCACGTAGGTGCGGAGGTGGCCGAGATGGCAGGGGCCATTGGTATAGGGAAGCCCGCAGGTCACGAGGACGGGTCTGGTACTCATCATTATCTCGTTTTGACGATGATGCTATAAATAACGTGATTACAATGAGAAAGCGGGTCTCATTTCCAACCAGGTCGTTTGGCTCCGATGCACAGGCTCCTGATCCCGGCTCTCTTGCCGAATGGGTGGGATCACGGCGGGGACGAGCGGCAGATCTCATCACCTACCAGCTTGAGCAGGGCCTGATGCCCCAGCTTAATTCCGGGGTGACAAGCCCTTGCGCCGGAGGAAGATTTTACCACAAACGCTGGCTCGGCTCTCTTATTGGAATCGAGGGAACAGAAATAACAGGAGAGATAGGATGTGACACCGGGCCACTCTTGAATGATGCTGATGACCTCGATATGGTACGGAAGAATCTATGGCTGGCCGTCCCTGCTCCCCGGGAACTCGGGCTTTCGGACCATTATTTTCATGATCCGGATGAGGCCGCTCACTCCCTGGTTTCTACGTATCAGGAAATGATGCGGGCGATGAGGGATGCCGGTACTGCTGGCCATGTTCTACTCTATGAAAAACCTCTAGGGGAAGAGCTTGAAGCGCTGGCAGACCGGAAAGTCTTTTTTTTCAGCCGTCATCAGACAAAAAAATCTCTCTCTCTCCTCCTTGAACACCAGTCTGTGGTTGCAATCAGGCCATCAAGGCTTGAACTCATCGGGGATCTTATGGGGGAATACGAAGTCCAGAAAATTATTCTGCTCGATGCGGGGGAGGAGGATCTCAGACAGGCTCTCGAGTACAAAGACCCGGACGGTTTGCTCTGCGGAGGATATTGCCAGGACTCATGCAGCCATTACTGGAAATCCATCGTGGAGAACGCCTCTATCCTCAGATAGATTCTGCAATATCTACAAAGTGCGGGAATTGCGAGCTGCTACCAAGCAGGAGGAATCGGATCCTGTCCCAGAATGAGAAATGAAATGATCCACCGGCAGCATTGGGGTGCCCCCCGCCACCGTATTCCCTTGCGATGATATGGCTAATCGGGGGAACCGACCGGAGTGAGAACCTCCCGTCCTTCGAAATCAGTACCTCAATATCGGTAGAAAGTTCCTTTCTCATACGGGCGGCCGTCTCGCTCGGGTATCCATAGAGCGGGGAGAAAGCAATGCGATATCTCTCCCCCATGATCGTGGCTTTTTGGATGCTTTTCACCATCTTTTCCTCCATCTCCCCAACAATCTCCTGGTATTCCCTCTCAATATAATCATCTGAAAGGATTCCTTCGGCAAGCCGGTCACGGACATAATCCCTGTTCTTCTTCCTCTGCAGGACTATGCCTAATACCGCTGAGCGGGGATCTTCGTGTTTCCAGAGGTCATAGTCACAGACCACACGGGCTATCTCAGCCGCTGTTTTATCGCCAGGAAGGAGGTCCCGGGCGCAGATCCCGCAACCACAGGTCGAAGTGTCCAGCCTGAGCAGGTCACAATAATCCTGTACAAGCCCGATCTCTTCAGGGGACCATCGGTGGTGATCACGCCATTCGATCCGCCAGCCAGCCTCGTTCACTCTCCTGATGCGTTGTTCGATTCCCCGCTGGTATCCAAGGTCGCTGATAGACAGGATTATTCCATTTCCCTCTAACGATGCCACTGCATCCAGGGCGGAAGGGAAACTGCCGACCGAACAAAAAATACTCGTAATTGTCCCGTATCGCATACGATGGACAGCATCACCGCCCACCGCGTCGAGGTCATTATGAGTCAGGTGCACAATGGCGGATTTTCTGGATTTCAGGAGATATATGAACCGCTCTTCGTATCCACCGTTAGCACCGCCAGTTCCTCCCAGACTCAGAGAATCCACCACCAAAGGTAAAAATCGGTGCATTTTTGGGATATGCACCCATAAACACGATAATTTATTAGGCTGAAAGCTGAATAATGTATTCCCTCGCCTCAGTAGCTCAGTTCGGGAGAGCGCCAGACTGAAGATCTGGTTGTCCCCGGTTCAAATCCGGGCTGAGGCATCCGGACGCCAGGTTCAAATCCCGGACGCAAAGTTTTTGTATATCCTTTCAGACCCGTTTCTATGGTATCTTCCACGATAGCCACTACCGTACGGGCTGAAGTAGCATCTTCACACCGTTTCTCATGTATCAAACCCGAGTATGGCATGCATTCGATCGATGCTGCATTGGCATCGAACCGGATCAACAAACGGGATGCCGATCTCATCAAGGAGTTCATAGCCGAGCGAAAGGTCGCTGCCAACATTGGAGCCAGCCGGGCAAACAAGTTCATCTATGTCCTGGTCGGATGGAGGCGGTTTATTGGGCCTTACCACGAGCTTTCGATCGCCGAGGTGTATACCAGCATCGACACGATGAAGAATAGCCTCACCCAGAAAGGTACTCCCTTCAAGCAGAATACCAAGCACGACTGGGTTCGGATCCTCCGGCAATTCCTTCTCTGGATGATCGAAAATGAGTATTCCGATCTCCCGGAGCGGAAGATCCGTCGGATCCAGGTTCCAACCAAGGATACTATGACTCACAAGGCCGCGGACCTCCTCACACCAGAAGAGGTGAAGGCACTCCTGGCGGCCTGCCGCTGGAGTCGGGACCGGGCCCTTATTGGAATGCTCTATGAGGGAGGCTTCCGGATAGGTGAGCTGGCCCAAATGAAGTGGAGCGATCTCTCTTTTGATAGCACCGGTGTGGTCGCCAATGTGAACTTCAAGACCGGGATTCCCAGATATGTCCGGATCATCATGGCGAAGGGATATCTCTCCCAATGGCGGGCCGATTATCCCGGTAATCCAGAGGGAGATGCATTGGTCTTCCTGAATGAGTTGAGGCGACCGATAACGAATGGCGGGGTCATCAAACAACTCCGCAGAATATGCGAGCGCGCTGGAATTACGAAGCATGTCACCCCGCATCTCTTCCGACACTCCCGGATTACTCATCTCATCAACGAAGGGGTCTCGGAGAGTGTAATCAAGATGATTATGTGGGGATCGGTGCATACAACGATGTTCAAGGTCTATGCCCACTTAACGGGGAACGACATTGATGAAGAGCTGCGCCGGGTATACGGTATCCAGAAGGAAACAGAGAAAAAACGTGTTCCTCGGCTCGAGCCCCGGGCCTGCCCTAATTGCCATTCGCTCATGCCACCGGTCGCTGATTATTGCGCACACTGTGGAGAATCTCTTCTGAAAAGCCGTACGGCAAGGGAGGAGGATATCCAAAAGTTTGTGAAGGAGCACAAAGCGGAGCTCATGGAATACCTGGACAGAACACCGGCGACTGTGCAGGAATAATTTTCCTTTTCTTCCGGACCGCCCCCCGCCCGGTGCCCGCCCCACCAAGCCGAAGGGGCGGGACCACCAGGTCCAGGAGAGAGATGACGGCCCATCGTGCTCGTCTCCATTTCGTTTCGTTCCGCTCCAGTCGGTGCTCACTTCACTCCATTTCGCTCACACCATGGGCCTGTTCTCTCACGGTTAATTGTGGTAAGATGACGCTCCCGGATTCGTCGTTTCACTCCTCACCGGCAGCTGCTTACCTCCCGCTCCTCGCACCATGCTCCGCTTCGTGCTCGTCGCTGAGTACCATACACATACTAACGCTCAGTGACTCGCGACCGCACGACGACCCGCTGATGCGTGTCGTAATCGGCGCTCGCTCGGGCCGCTGCGGCCGAAGGATACTCCTCTCGTTAAGGAATTTGACCATGGAGTTCTGAAGCCCCCAGCCGGGTTGTCAACGGAGCCCGTAAATCAATTATTTTTTCGCTCGCGTAGAAGTGCTGTTAAAAAAGTGTAAGGTGGTTTTCATAGGGAAATGACTCCCCGCATGTTTTGTGTAATTTTTTTTTGATGATAACGGATTTATAGTTAACAAAAGAATGGGTGTTGGATGATTCTCCAAGGGGATTTAATCTCCAATCCATATTTGATCTCAATTTTATTGATTATTTTATTGGGAATTTTACCCTTTTATTTTCATAATCGACCTTTTTTAGGCAGTATTTGTTGGCTATTGGGATTTTTACTATCGTTTGTATATCTTTTGTTTCACTATAGCTTGCCAGATATATTTTTAATCTTTTTTGGCATATTAGCAGGAATTTTCATTATATTCTATAATTACGAATTGAGAATCCCCAAATTGGTTCATGATTTGGGTGTTATTAACGTAATTCAAAGCGTATCCGATATTTTGAAATTTAAAATACCCAATAAAAAAATTATTGATGAAAATAAGAAATCGGATCTAAATTGCGTGCATGTTGGGATAATAATAGCAAAAAAAAGAGGATATTTCAGGGAGATGGATGAGAATGTGTATGCGGATGGAATTGATTTAATTACTGAGTTACTATTACGGAAGAATATCCAATTTAATATCTACGAATGTGATTCCCCCCAAAGTGCCAAGGATATCATCTCGAATCCAAATATAAATGGGCTCATAATTTTTGGTCATGGAAGTAAATGCTCGCTTTCCTTTGGTCTAAACGGATATTTAGATTATTGTGAGGTCAGAAATGCCCCCAAGAAAAAAATTATTGCGCAACTTCACTGTAACTCAAGTGAAAAATGCAAATGTTCCCTTGCAGATTATCTACTGGATCTTGATGGCAAAAAGCTAATCAGCGACGGTTATAGATGTGTTCATCAAAATCGCATAGATTTAGAAAATTTTCTATTAGCTAATGGGAATGAATTGGAGATATTACTCCGCTCTTCATAAATTACAATCACGTTGGCAAGATTTATTCCCCAAAAATATACATTCTAATCGGCAATGGAAAGAAAAATTGAAATTTTGTCAAATATTATTGGAATAATAACGAATATTGTAACATTAAGCCCACTCATTGTTTTTTTATTGGCAGGAATTTGGTCCTATATCTCAACGGGTAATTTTTTCGATGTCATCCTTGCAATACCATATTATATCTGGATAGTCCTTTTATCGATTTCAATTTTCATTTTAATTATAAAAAGAAAAGAAAAAATTAAGCAGTCAAAATTGTTCATTCAAAGAAAAATCCTCTTCTCCCCGGATATTAATATCACCGACCAGTTGGATTTGCACGGTACGACTGAAGTTGCTGAAATCAATTATAATGAAGCAAAATGGAAAATCCATAAATTAAATGATTCTCTGTATCTGTACATTCGCCAAAGTGACCCAATTGAGAGCCTATTAATAGAAATTCCTCCGAAATGTTTGAATTGTAATACAGATTTGTTCCAAAGGTTGGGTTTTTGGGGGGGATATGTATGGGAATGCAAACGGTGTAATAAATCTATTAAATCATCAGATTCTTTCCAAATTATTGGTTCACATGCATTAGCTGTGGCTAAATCAGAAATAAAAGATAACAGGGATAAAAAATAAAAAATCGAAATACCTTTCTGAAAAACAATATTTTCCCACTCTCCCGGCCTCTCATCGCTTCCAGGGGGGCACTGCTACCCCCTTCGCTCCTCGCCCTAATGGGACGTCCTCCTCCTATCCCAAGGGAGAGGCAGTTATCATGAAGAGAGCCCTTCGGGCCATGACCCTCTCTGGGGCATTCTCTGAGTAACACAGTATCCCGTGCATCAGCGACGAGCGGTCCGTGGAACGGTTCGTGAGGAGCGGGATGGTGCAGCCGGTGATGAGGAGCCTGCGACGAAATCACGGGCGTCCATGTACCACCACTCCTGGATGAAAGTCCAGGGAGACGGTGCGAGCGTAACGGACCGGAGGGAGTGGAGACGAGCACGGTCGACCGTCTGCAATCTCCAGAGGACCGACAAACCAGCGAGGAGCCCCCGGTTACTAAGGGCATCAGCCCGAAGTCGAGGGGCGACGAGCGGATAGAGATCCCGGAACACCGAGTGGGTGGGAAGACGGCCCCGGTTACGGCTCGCTGGGGGGCGAGCTGTCGCGGGCCGGCAGGCGGGAGGCGGTGGCGGGACCTGCAGGAAGGATACCAGAACAGAGATATGAAGGGTCGGCTATGTACTATTCAGCCGGGGCCGCGGCCGGTCTGAATACTCTCATAGTAACGCATGGTGTTTCGGATCGGAGATCTCCCCGGCGTTCAGGTCTGGTAGTCTTCGATGAACTGGCGCAGGTGGTCGTCAGTGACCCGGTACTCGTTCCCGATCTTCACGGCACGGAGCCGTTTCTGGTTGATCATCGCCCGGACGGTCCGGACGTTCAGTTTCAACATCTCCGCAACTTCTTCAGTCGTGTAAAATTTTGGGGTGGTCATTGCCTCTCCATGAGGTCCACGGTCATCTTCCGCAGGCGGACCGCGTCCCGGATCCTCTTCTCGAACTCATCAGGCTGGCTGAAGTCTCCATAGACCTTGATCGCCCCACCTTTTCCCGGCGTCCCGATTTCGATGCTGTCCTGGAACGCTGGCCCTTCGATAATCTTCTTTACAATCACTTCTTCCATGGTTCTAGTCCTCCCAAGGGAGCATAATGGTAATCACCGGCTCACCCTCGTCACCGGGACCACAGACTGCCTTCAGCAGCACATCGTCGGTGACAATGGATCCTGACTCTTTCATGATCGCGAACAGAACCCGGAACTGTATTGTGCTGGCATGCCGGCTCCGTCTTGCAGCACATCCAAACATCCAGAGCAGGTCCCAGGTCCTCCCTTCCAAACTCTGTCCGGGAAGCTCATCCAGATAGGACGGCATCAGGTAATCATCCCAGATCGTCCGGGTCACTGAGACCTTTACCTTAATCCCCGCCTCGCTAACCATCTGGTCCGACAGTTCGACTAGGACCCCATCGCTGATGGCATCGGCACGGGTATATGCGAAGATGATCTCATCATTCGAGAAGAGGGAAGTGAGGGTCATAATCACAGGTCCCCTTCTATCCCGATCCTGAATGTCTGCTCCTCGTTCATGTACATCTCCCGGGAGAGCTTCCAGATCTCGTTGATGATCGCACCCTCGAGGATTTGCTCAAGGGTAAGGTCGTTGTCAAACCTCCGGTTGAACTCTTTACGCATGGCCTCCAGCCATTCAAGGTTGTGGGAGGTGAACGCCACCACGATGAGCTGGCGCTCCTGGCTCTGCACTACGACCTGAGTGCTCATGCCGAGACCCCCGCAACTCCCGCCGGAACTGCTGCACCTGCCGGGCATCCCGGCTCGGGCTGCTCGACCATCATGGCGAGGTGGGCATATTTCTTCTCTCCGGATAGGATACCCTTCACCTGGGACAAGGGAGACACATACGAGAAGCCATTGATCCGGAACATAACCGCTTTGCCGGACCGGGAGATCCAGGATTGGCCGATTGCCTCCGGCTGCCCGCAGGTGCTGATGACCTCAGCAATGTCGTAGATGCTGACCGGCCACCGCTCGATGAGGCGCTGCACGTCACCCTTTGCGATGACACACTGGCGGGTCTTGATGTCGATACGGAGCACACCCTCGGCATTCTTCACGCTGCCGATGTGCTCGAAGGTTGGATTGTTGTAACGCATGGTGTTTCTCACCATATGATCATCGACGGGAGAGATGATATAGTGACGCCAAGCGGCGTGAAAGTAATATGAAAATACCTATTATGTATATATGCTGTATATTTTGCGAAAGGATTTCGGCCCTCCGGGCATCGCCCACGACTCGCTCCCGCTCGTATCGAGGGCTCACCCTGCGGGAGGTTGACCGGGGCTTGTGATCGCTTCGCTCCGGCAACGCCCTCACTGCGTTTGGTGGCGGCCTCCGCTGCGCTGGTCCTGGTTGCCCTGATCATGCGACGACCGCCAGGCTTGACTCTCCCGGCCGGCTGCTCCGCTCTCGCTTCGCTTTCCGTCCGGCAGGTCAAACGGTCGGTCTGTAAGATCCCCAGTCCGCCCCTTGCCCCGAAGGGGAGGTATCCTATGTACTGCCTCTCCCTTGGGAAAGGAGGAGCCCGGCCCGAAGGGTGCGAGAGAGGGGGATACTTGTCTATCCCCCGGCGCGATGCGAGGGCGGGGGAGTGGGGCAAGCAAATTTATGGAAATGAAGTTGGAATATAGTACTGAGAACTATATTTAGTTTATTCGGATGATCAATAAGGACGATATTCTTTTTTCCAAATCCGATATTCATCAAATAACATTAAATTCACCCTTATTGGCCTTTTAAAATCAATTTATAATCCTCTTCCGGTATAACCCGCATTGCCGTCCTGATCGATCCTGACCACATCGTTTTATTCTTGATGAATGTCATTTTCGGGACAAGAGGTTTGAAAGGAATCGGCTCTTCGAATATTTTCACAGGTTTTACTTTCACTCGAAGGGGAAATATTTCATTTCCACGGGCTTTTGGAGTGAAGAATACTGGTGATTCATCCTCATATACTTCTGATATTGCTTCATAGATTCCAGTGACTGCTGAAGGAAAAATTTCACGATCTACAATTACCTGCATGGTATACATGAGAAGGGTATCGCCTTTCTGCACCCGTGATATGATATTGGCAAACCGCTTCGCCACCCCCCAGACAAGTATTTTTCTTGTGACCTCATCATTCGCACGGGTGGAGATACAGAGCCATCGTTGAATCATATTGAATGGATGGCATTGAAAAATAGTAAAAGTTGTCTTTATGAAGATATTATACCTTGAATATCTCCAGTATGAATAAGCATAACCCAATCACTCACACAAGAGGCCATACTTCAACAACTCTATTGAGTGACTTATGTTACACAATCTTCTCTTGATGCTCTTAGCTTTATAGTTGATGATTTTCCTTCAAAGGCATGATTTATCGAATAATATTGACATAAAATATTTTTTCCGACTTTCCTTATCGGACAATTTCCACATTCTGGATGTTTTTTACAGATCAAATTTCCTAGATGCACTATCTGAGCATGAAAATCATTGTAAAGAGCGATATCTTGAGGTAGATTTTTTGTAAAAAAAAATTGAAGGTCGCTATAATTGGCAATTTCTTCTACAAGACCATATCTTGAAAAAATTCTTTTGGTATATGCATCCACAACAAAGATCGGCTTGTTGCAGGCATAAAGAAGAATTGAATCAACAGTTTCTTCTCCGAGGCCCTTGATTTTTAATAATTTATTTCGAAGTAACAAAGTTTCCTCCTGGGACATTTTCTCGAGATTGCCATTGTAATCATTGTAAAAAAAGTCCATAAAATTTTTAATTTTGATTGCCTTTTGATTATAAAATCTTGAAGACCGTATCAAAGGAGCAATTGAACCAACATCACTTCGATATAATTTTTCAGAGTTAAGCAATCCTTCCGTCTTTAGATTACCTATCGCAATTTCTACATTTTTCCACGCAACATTTTGCGCCAATATCGCCCCAATAATCACTTCAAGCCGAGAATCTGCAGGCCACCAGTATCGAGAGCCATATTCTGAAAAAAGTGATTGATAGATTTTTAAAAGTTTTTTATTTGACGGTTGATCCATTCTTATTCATTATTTTGTACTATATTTTCTTAAAACATCCCTAATGTATTAACTAAAATTTTCTTTGTGCGGAATAAAACAAAATCTTCTTATAAATGAGTTCACATATATTCATTTGAAAACAAATGTAGAGGAGGATGGATGGCAAATAGAAATGTCACACTCAGCATCGATGAAGAAATTTATGAAAAATATAAACAGCACTGTAAAGACAAGGCCATTGCTCTCTCTCGAAGTATTGAACTTTTTATGGAGGAACAATTGCAGCGATACACTGAGGGGGGCAAAAATAAGTGATTAAACAAAAATTTAAAGGAATACCCTCAGAAATTGAATGGGAAAAATTCGAGACTCTCTCAGGGAAGGGATCAACAGTTTACAATGCACACCCCTACCATACAAAATTGAGTTTCAACATTTGTCAGACTATCATCTCCAAACTAAGTGAAAAAGACGAAATAGTTCTCGACCCGTTCTGCGGTTCAGGCATTGTCGGTGTTGCAGCAATTCTTGAAGGTAGAGATGCAGTTGTCAATGATCTAAGTCCATACGCAATTCACGTTGCAAGGGGACTAACAACAAAAGCTCCTTTAATTGCGATTAAAAAGAATGCTAAAAGAATTATTGAAAAAGTCAAAAAAGAGGTCTCACCCCTCGTATTAACCAATATTCGAAATTCAGATCAAGATATAGAATTCAGTTATCTGATTTGGTCTGATTACGTTTATTGTTCATCTTGTAATTCAAAATTTCTACTGTGGGATGTGGCTATCAGAAGTGACGGATCAATTAAGAAAGAATTTAACTGCCCCCATTGTTGGGAGTTGATCCAAAAGAAGGCACTAAAAAGGTCCTCTGGTATTCCGGTTGAAATTGTTTATTGGAATGGTGGCAAGGCACAACATCGAGAGAAACCCAATAAAGATGATTTAAAAAAAGCTCTTGAAGCACACATTGATAAGCAAATGCCTTGGTTTCCAAATGAATCAATGCTCAATGCAAAACCGGGAACCCGATGGGGGGAACAATGGCGTAAAGGATATCATGAAGAAATTACCCATGTTCGTGATTTTTTCTCTAAACGTAATTGGATAATTCTAGCATTTCTATGGGATGAAATAAAGAAAGTAAAAGATGACAATATTAGAAATCTTCTTAAGCTGTGTTTCACCGGAACTCTTGTAAATGTCTCAAAAATGGTGAGATATATACCAAGTAGAGGGGGACGGAGTAATACCCCTGGAACACTCTACTGCCCTTCTGTATGGCTAGAACAGAATCCTTTACTTGTATTCGAACGCCGTATCGAAAAGATTTGTAAGTTAGTTGAGAAGACAGGGAAAACTAAGAACAAAACAGTTGCGATAACAGGAAGTGCCAGTAATCTAAACATTATTGCAGATAATTCAATCGATTTAATAGTTACCGATCCACCATTTGGGGCAAATATTCAATATGCTGAACTGAACTTTTTACCAGAAGCGTGGTTACAAGAATTTACAGATATTAGAAATGAAGCTGTTGAAAATCCTTTTAGGGAACAAGGACGGCAACACTACATTGGATTAATCGAGGGCAGTCTTCATGAAATGTATCGTGTATTAAAACCAGGAAGATATGCGGCATTTTTCTTCAATACAACCGATACCACTTTGTGGCGAGATCTAAAAGGGTCCTTTAAAAAATCCGGATTCAAAATTATTAAATCAATACCTGCACTCAAGGGTCACGCCGGGTGGAATCAAGTCAGGCATCAAGAAACTGTTGCAGGTTGGGATCCAGTGATTTTCCTCTGGAAGCCATATGGGCAAACAACATTATTACATCATTCAGAATCGAAAAATCAAATTTGTAGTCGGAAATTCATCTCCGAAGAAGTTAAAAAAAGTAATGGCGATGAGACATATCCCTATCAACTCTGGTATAGTAGATACGTTTCGGAATGGTTTAAGGATGGAATAGAAGATGAATTGCTCAATATCACTGAATTTGTAAAAATTGCAAAAGAAGAAAAAGGCTTGAAATGAAAACTAAAAACTCAATAAAACTGAGCAGAGATTTCGAAAATCTACTCGATGACACAGAGGGGGGGAAAATTTCTACACGGAGAAGGGCTAATGGAACGAAACGTCAGACTTCAGGAGCATTTTTTACACCGCCCGGATTGGTAGCCTATTCAGTGAAAATTTCTTTAGATGAATATTTTAAGAATCTCTTGTCAAAGGATGACCCAGATATCCTAACAAAAATTGAAAATTTAAAAATCATCGATCCCGCCGTTGGATCAGGCTTATTCCTATTAGGTTGTAGACAATATCTACGTGAAGAACTTCCGAAATTGCTAGCAAGAAAAAACATCAGATTGCATAATGAGCAAATTCGGAAAACTGGGATAAAAAATTCGGACGCATCATATATTGGAAGTGAGTGGGATAGGTGGATTGTTCATAATATTCTCTGGGGGATTGATATCAATTCTGATGCTCTTAAGGTTTGTAGATATATTTTACAAAGTGGGTTTAAAGAGGAAATCCCTAAAGTGAATTTACTTGAAGCTAATACTCTTAGTTCTCCAATTGAATCATTAAAAGAATGGTTAGCTCAGAAATCAAAAGCAAAAAAATGGAATCTTGTTATTGGAAATCCCCCGTGGGGGACTGAAATTCCACCAAATTCCAATTCTGAATATTCGCATTGTAAAGGAGAAAGCGCTCTTGCTTTTTGTGAAATTGCACACGAATTGACAAATGGAAATGGAATAATCTCTTTTATTTTACCGAGTTCATGGTTAGAGGCAAGTTCCTGGAGAGTATGGCGGGAGAAGAACTTATCAAAACTTCGACTTAATAAAATTTTTATTCTCCCATATTCAACTTTCCCAAGTGCAGCCTTTACATCCCCGCCGATGATTGGGGTATTTGGGTTAAACAGCAATTCAATTCAATGTCAAAATTTAATCCTGCAAGATGATTCACATAGTGGTGTAATTAATGGGGCGTTATTCCCAAATTTAGATGAATACTGCCACAATGTTACTATAAAGAAAATCAATCAGATAAAAAGTGATGAGGTAAAGGATTTTCCTGGTAATAGAATCCCCTTGGCTTCACAATGGTGGATAGATAATTTCTTTAAGAATAGGGAATCTCATGATTCAATCAATAATCATTTAAAAGAACTAGTGAGAGGAGTTAAAACTGGGAACAATGCAAGATACATAAAATTGAGGTTAAGAGAAGAAGTTCAAGATTTTCAAATAGAGAATTTAAATGGTTTTTCTGGAGAATCCCCCCAATGGACATGGTTAGCAAAGGGAGGGGCTGCGAAAGTTAAAGGCAAACCAACCTATTTTCTTCAACCGAAAAATCATATAATCAGATGGGATTCCTTGTCAGTACAGGAATATAAAAAATCAAATGGACTACGAAATTCCCAATACTATGGAAAGACGGGAGTAGGATTTGGATCAAGTGGGAAGAATAGTCCAATATTTCGTTTGAATGAAATGATGGTTTTTGATGCGGATTACATCGTATTGATTCCTAATAGAACCGAGGATAATTATTTTTTACTTTGTATCTGTAATTCGCCGGCATTTCTATATGCCGCAAAAAACCTATATAATCATAGTTTACATTTCAAAGCGGCCGATTTATCGGACATGCACTTTCCTAAAATTAGTTTTTCGGGGAGACAAAAACTCATTGATTTGGCTCAGCAAATGCTAATCGCTCTGATTGAAAAAAATCCTCAAAAGGAATTTCACTTATTCAATACCATGCATAAAATGTTAGTAGAGGAATGGAGTATTCCTACTAAAGAAGAAGAGAGATGCGTGAAGTGGTATATAGAGAGATTTCCTGGTATGAAACCGGCATTTACATAATTGTTTGTGCTTTTTAGGGGAGAGAATGGGACCAATCACTGCTAGAAGTACATCGAACTTACGAAATGAACGTGTCGAACGCCTTGTCAATTTTGCATTATATATCGCTGTTGGAGCAGATGGATTTATTTATAGAAGGAAATCTGTAGGTCCTGAAGGTTTTGAAACAGAATTTGATCACATTATAAAAAAAGCAAATATTACCCTATATGGGCAGACTACATGTTATAAAGAGAGGGGAACCGACGGAGGAGAGCCCAATAAAACATATGAGATGAGAGAAACTTTGATGGAATACTTACTCGTATTCCTACAGGGTTTAAAAGAGAATCATTTGGATTTTAATGACATACGATTTTTTCATGTAGTTGTCGGGGATCCCACTTACTCTTACAGTTATTTTAATGATTTAAGGAAAATTTTTTATGATCTAAATGTCGTTGCCAATTTTGAGGGCGGAGTTCAGAATTTTTATGATGAACTTGAAGTCTTACTCCCTGATTCAGTTATGTCTGACGAAGATGCATGCTATTCAATTCTTGATAGATCGTATCATTCAGCCAATCCAACTTTGACCAAGAGCGCTATCGTTCATATTAGTCAAAAATTTAATCAATATTTTTCAGAGAAATTGCCTCAAGGAAAAATTGGAATTTTCAGGGAAGCTCTTAATATCCTTGCGAAATCACGCCTGCCAGAAATAGCAGCCCATTTTTATAAGAATCTTGCGGGTGCAGGAATCAAAGAAAAATACATTAGAGCAGCGAAAGATGATGCTAGTGAGGATAAAAGAATCGAATATGTTGTAAAAAAAATATTCACTCTGCGGCCATTTTTACCTGAAGCAAAAAAAGCGCTTCGAGGCGGTTCTACTGGATGGAATAACTATGTGAATACTTTATTCGATCATATACCCGAAAATGCTGATTTATCATTAGCAATAGAGATACTCTGGAATCCCAAGTCCCCAGGAGAACGAGAGATTTCCCGACGCCTTTTAATCAAGATCCCGGGAATTATTTCTGAAAGTGAAATCCTCTACCCCCAAGATATTCCAATAAAGGGGGTCACCGAACATAACTTGTATGGGGGAGATTTTGACTCAAAAAAAATAGAAATATTCCAGTTTATTCAGAAAAAATTCGAACGAGCGGGAATTGTAACTTCAAAGCAATTGAAGGAGAGTTTCGTAAAATTTGGGAGAAGCCCAATAAAAGATGGTTTTGAATATGATCTCCAGAATGGGACGGTAATTCGACCGACTCTCTACTATTTAGACTATGTATTAACCCAAAATGGATTTACTATCCTCACATCCAAGCAGGCACTTGGTACGACTATCAAGGGTTTTCATGTCGATCTATTCGAAATTAATGCAGGTTCATTTAATAGTATAGGGGTAATTCAAAAATCTAACAAATCATTGGCATTATTTAAGGCAAAATTTTTTAGACCTCAAGAATTCGATAGAAGAGTAAAAGAAGAGGGTTTTATCTCTTTTACCTCTTATTTTAGGATTAAGGAAGGTAAACTCATCCTTCAGTTTGAGACACTCCCAAGAATTATGTTTATCGATACTGTTGAAGGATGGAAACCAGATCGAATTGCTCTTGAACAATTATATCTAATGGGATGGGATATTTTCTTTGACATCGATGAACTAATTCAATATCTTGAAAAAATTCATAATTCATTTAATAAACCTATGAAAACCTCCTGAGATTTTACGATTATAATATCCATTTTCTGTTCTTTCATGTTATCAAAATGAATCACAGGTATTGATGTTTTTACTTCGTTTCCTAGAATCGCAATTATTTTTTTAGGAGAGTAACGTTTTTTATAACGTCCGATCTGTTCTTCGATATTAACAGCCGTTTTATTTGTACTGGCTTCTATTATGCCAAGAACAGTCACGTCACCACTTTTTTTAATTATAGTTGGACCGGACTTTGTCAACAAAGTATCATATTGAATTGAAAAATATTGTGTTCCATTATCGATTTCAAGTGTGATTCTGTCATCATTCCTTGTGATTTTATAGGACCCTTTAATTAGGACCCAATCAGGACGATCAGAGGAATCATCGAGAGGAGGAAAACCTTGGTAATAAATTAAAATGGCTTTTCCGTCCTTTTCTAACAAAAATTTCGGTTGAAGAATGGTAGCGAGTTTATTAATAGCAACTCTTCTACTCCGTGATCCAAATGTGGCATAACCATGTTTCGGTACAGTAGACCAAACATCGAACCTATCTCCCTCATATGGTTCAATAATTTTTATTTCCCACCCAGCACGTCTTGCACCAATAAGTAATAGTGAGAGAGCAGCAAATTCGTATGCAATTTCATCTCTTTTCCAATTTATCCTGTATTTTGCAAGAGCAGGAAATTCCTGTTCAATAAATGGATACATGCTAGCTTCTTTAATAGCAACAAGTTTAAAATATCGCGCAATTTTATGTCCGTTTGTATACTTTCAAAATACCCCTTCTGATCAGTGTAACCTTCCTCAAAAAGGAAAGGCCTCTTGAAAAAGGGGCTCACGCCCCCTTCCCACCTCCCTTCACCAATCCGTACTCAATCTCGTAGTACGCAGTCGGCACCGAGATAAAATACTGCATCTTCTTCTGGTCCTCTGCAATTGCAATCTGTCTCAGAAGGGATGCCTGCTCTTCTGGTGAATGGCCCACGGTCACCCACCGCTTGGTCTCATCGCTCATCTTCCAGGACCTGGACGGAATAGCCTCCGGTGGCTTGGTCACCTTGTCGTCATCGGGATCGAAGTAAGAAACCACTTCGTTCTTCTCCGACTCTGCAGCGAACTGCAGGGCCTCGGCAACCTCTTTCTCCACCAAGGCCTCTTCCCTCTCTTCCACTGCCTGGGTCTTCTGCTGGTGCTGCCAGTAAGCGACGAGTGCCGCTACTAACGCCACCAGCATCTCAAAAATCTGGATTAACTCCTGTTCCATGAAATCACCCCCAGGGGAGGGCGGTCCACGAAAGAGACGGTGAGGGATTCACCGCCTCCGCAGGTTCTGTTCCATCCGGTCGTGCATCTCGATGATGATCCTGACGATGGCAAAGAGCATCATCAGGCTCCCAAGGCACATACCGAGGAGGAACATGAATCCTTCATCCATGGGCCCTCCCTCCCTGGAAAGGGAAAACTACTGCTCGTTGCTCAGGCCAGGGCGGCAACGGTGTCGGCCCAGGTCTCAACGGTTGCGAGAATCGCGTCGGCCTCGTAGGAAGTGACGCGGACCTCTTCGCGGCTGAAGGCCACGTAGTAGATCTCTCCGCTGGGATCGTGACACTTGATGGTTGCCGAGTACCGCTCACCCTCGCTGTCGTTCACCGGGTCGCCACCCATTGCGGTGGCCATCTCGGTATCACCGAGGATCTCGGACTTCACGGTGTTGAAGCCGGCAACGGTACTTGCCCGTGCGGTGATGGTCCCCACGGTGTTCGCTTCATCATCCTC
>JAJFVA010000029.1 GCA_021371995.1 Methanoregulaceae archaeon
ACACCGGCCTGTCGCATCGTGGGGGACGCCACATCGGCGGGGGTAACCGGAAAGGCGGAACCCCCGGGAAGCGTCATAAAAGATTTGACACCTTTGAGGGAGTGAAAAAATAGGGGGATGACCCGCCACCATACCCTGAAAAATTGGGCAGGATTGGAATCCCTGACCTCTTACCGGACCAGTCCTGACTCGTAATGCATCATCTTTTCAAAGAGCGTGATACTGCCATCGACAGAGGTCTCTTCATCGAACTCGATCCGCTCCATGAGAACATAGGGTGCACCATTCCCGCCGGTGTTGGAGTTCCCGCCTTCCTGGACGAGGACCTGCAGGTATGCCGATGCTGTTCCCGATGACGGGAGGCCGGTCACGAGTTCGGTCACCCTGATCTCATGGTCCAGTTCGACATCGCCGCTGCCGCTTGACGGATCGACTGCACCTATGCCCGCCATCACGAACCGGTCACGGGTCGTGGTCCGGACATTGGCCACCGTCATGTCAACGGTGCTCCCTGCCTCCGCCCTGTTGCAGAACGAGGGTGTCAGGGCTGCGACATCCGGAGCAAACGGGCAGATGACGACGGTATCGGTAAGATACGGGGTTCCTGCCGCGTCGATCATGATCGAATCGGACGATACCCCCCGTGCTCCATCGATCCCGACAAAGATGAGCTCTTTTACCGCCTCGATGTTCCACTGCCCGGTGATCTGGGCACTCGTCTCCACATCGAGTTCCTTGTCATATTCCACGAGCCCGTTGCCGTTTGTCTGGGTATCTTCAGTGTATACCGACTCGGCGATCATCGATTGGAATCCGGCCAGGGGCGGAATGTCCAAAAGACCCCCGGGGTTGTCGGCTCCCCTCCACTGGAGCTCTGTCGATGTCGCAAGATTCCCCACCGCATAGATGGTGGTCGATGTGACGATTCCCTGAGTCTCGGGTGTGGCCGGAAGGCCGAGGTCAGCCACGGTAAACCCGGCAAGGAGTGTCAATGCGATAACAAGAATTGTGAGTTTTTTCATTACATCCCTCCAATTTTATGCTGACTTTTATCAGCATCATATCAACATCCTAAGCACAGCTATTTAAAAATGCGGATTATCTCAGGGGAGCTGCCCTCCGGAAACAGAATCCTTGCTGATAATAACAGAAAAAAAGTCTTTTCTCCGGGAGGGGGCAGGATGAAACGCCTTTCCTTTGTCACTTGATCATTTCAGGAAAATAATCGCTCATTCCTCAGTGAATGCAACCGGAGTATTGCTGAAAAAATTAAATAATTGAGAAGACCCAGGACAGCAGTGCCAGGACAATAAAAATAATAATAAGCCATTTTCCGATTGTCCAGGCTATTTTCCCGACAAATCCGAGCAGCATCAGGATGATTGCAATGACGATGAAAAAAATTCCCAGGGTAAGAAGCCAGCTTGCCATACAGTAATTTCGTCTTTGCTGGCCCTATATTAATGTTCGCGAGGGAATGCCATGAGAAGAGCAGCTGAAAATTGGGGTTCCTGCAACGCCAGCGCCTCTTCATGCTGAGAAGCCCGACATATATTGTAATGAACCGGCAGACCAGGCAGAACGGCTCCCTTACAAACCAGATGAAAAATGATTCTCGGGGTAGCTTCACCCAACTGTTTATATACTGTCCTGTGGCATTTATAAATATGAAGGTCAAGCCAGAGGACTCTCTCAAAATTGAAAATATCGTCGCTTCAGCGAAGGTTACGGATTATCTCGATCTGCCGGCACTGGCCTCCCAGATCAAGGATGCGGAGTACAATAAGAAGAGGTTCCCGGGCGTAGTCATCAGGATGCAGGATCCAAAGATCGCGGCACTGGTCTTTGGGTCAGGAAAAGTGGTGCTCACCGGAGCAAAAAGCATTGAAAGCCTTTCCGAGGGGCTTGAGATACTAGGAAACCTCCTCCGGGGGCTGCAGATCGACATTCCCCAGAAGCTTACCTACAAGATCCAGAACATCGTTACCTCTGCAGATCTCGGATCCGGGATCAACTTAAACAAGATTGCCGTGGGATTCAACCTCGACCGGATCGAGTATGAGCCCGAGCAGTTCCCGGGACTTGTCTACCGGCTTGAAAACCCGAAAGTGGTGGTGCTCCTCTTTGGCTCCGGGAAACTGATTATTACCGGCGGAAAAGAGCCCGCGGATGCAAAGAAGGCCGTGCAGAAAATCCTGAATGACCTGAAGAATCTCGGGCTCCTTTGATCCCGGGATGACCACAAATTTAATTTCCTTCTGAAGTCCTGTATGTATTAAGGTCTTCTTTTAAGATGTTTAATTAAAAATAATAATATTTTTATATATTAATTGCTTATTTATTAATACATATATATGTTGATGACAGGTGTTCACTTGATGAGAGCTCGAAATGTGATGTATTTCACACAGGATGAGGAGGATCTGGCAGATCTCCTCATAAAGATCGGACTCAAGAGGAATGTCGCCCGGGTACTCGTATATCTGGCCCATAATCCCGAGGCTACGTCCAGGGAAATCGAGCGGGGCACCGATCTCCGCCAGCCGGAAGTCAGCCTCGCCATGGCTGCCATGATCGACCAGCACTGGGTGGAGAACCGGGAGATCAAGGCAGAGAACAAGGGACGACCGGTAAAGATCTACCGGTTGTCACGCCCCGTCAGCGAGATCACTGATACTATTGAAAAGGAGAAACGCGAAGAGGCAAATCTGCAGCTCTCCATCATCCAGCAGATAAGGAACTATATTCAGTAGCGATCAGGGAGACTGCATCCGGTACAGGATACTCCCTCTGTAATCCTTCTTATTCCTCTCACCGGAAGTCCCTGCACACGATGTAAATCAGGTGTCATTCTTTTAAACCGGGAATTTTACGAGTATAGTACAATTTTTTTTCCACCAGCCTTACAATCAATGCACAAGTGAAAATGCATAAATGAAAATATTTCGACAAGACAGTCAACAGATCCGTAGCAAAAAATGAGACTGCAATCAACAGAAAGTGATGAAAAGAATCTGGCGCCACCTGACACCGGCCTGTCGCATTGTGGGGGACGCCACAGCGGCGGGGGTGGGGGTAAGCCAGAGGCGCAAATCCCCTGGAGCATTGTACCATGGGGGCTGACGTATCGGTTGAACTGAACAATTTACCAATTTCACTGCCGTTTCAGTTCCCGGCACCCGTCTTCTCCACCCACAACCACCCTGGTCTTCTCCACAAACCCGCAGAAGAGCCCGCAGGAGAGGACCCCGGGCATCAGGGAGAGGATCCCCTCAAGACGTCCCGGTTCGGTAATCTCCCCAAACAAACAGTCCAGGATGAAATTCCCATTGTCAGTGATTACCGGCCCGTCCTTGCGGATACCGTTCCTGAGTTCCGGGACTCCTCCAATCGCCCTTACGCCGAGGATGACAGGATGGAGGGCGAATGGTATCACCTCGAGCGGAACCGGCCCGCTGAGTGAACGGACACATTTTGAGGCATCCACGACGATTATCAGCTCCTCTGCCGCCGCAGCCACGCACTTCTCGCGGGTAAGGGCTGCGCCCCTTCCCTTGATGAGACACAGATCAGGATCCACCTGGTCTGCCCCATCAATCGCAAGGTCAAGCTCCGGATACGCATCAAGCGTGGTGAGCGGGATCTGCAGCTGCCGTGCCCGCATCTCGGTCTGGAACGATGTCGGGACCGCCTGGATACAAAGACCGTTTTCTTCTATCAGGACAGAGAGGTGTTCCATCGCATAGAGGGTAGTCGAGCCTGTACCAAGCCCGATTACCATCCCGTCTTCTACTATATCTGCAGCATGACACCCTGCTTCACGCTTCATCCGGTCCACGGGTTCTTCCCTTTGCAGCGGGTTATCCATTCCTATGGTTCCTCCTTGTTGCATCGCGTGATGTCAAGAGAGGGTGAAAAAAACAGCGACCTGAGTTCCTTGTTTGCCGACGGTGCGGTGCAGTCAAGAGTGATCGGTGTGATCGAGACATTGCCTTTCCTGATTGCATGGACATCGGTGCCTTCTGCATCATTCCCGACAAGCGGGCCGTTGATCCAGAAATAGGGGCGTCCACGCGGATCAAGCCTCTTTTCCACTCCTGTCAGGAACAGTTTGTGCGAGAGCCGTGTCACCTCATACCTCCCTGTCAGACGTGAAGGGATATTCACGTTGATGACATCCGCACCTTCGGGAAATTTCCTTGTTAAGAAGGTGCCGGAGACCTCCCGTACTACTGTCTTTGCATCCTCAAAACTCTGGCAGTGATGCCGGGGGTCATCAAACTTGTCCCCCTGGTCTTCAACCTGGAGTGAGAATGCGATTGCAGGGGTCCCCTGGTTTGCTGCCTCGAGAGCAGCTCCGACGGTGCCTGACGTCATGATGGACTCGTACGAGAGGTTCTCACCGATATTGATCCCGCTGACAACAAGGTCGGGATCAAGAGAGAGGGCAAAAAGGCCGATGATCACAGAATCGGTAGGCTTTCCCCCGACTGCATATGCGTTCACTCCGTTCATCATAATCTCGTGCGCCCGTATCGGCTCAAAGATCGAGATGGATCGGCCGACCGCACTCTGCTGGGTTGCCGGGGCTACTACCGTCACTTCAGCGATGGGTGCAAGGGCTTCGTAGGCGGCCCAGAGCCCTACGGAGTTTATTCCGTCATCATTCGTGAGCAGGATCTTTGGCTTCATTGGTCGATGTAGTTCTTGGAGGGGCAGTGAGAAATACTTGACCGATCGTCAGGCTATAAGTCAGAGCCGGGGCCAATGATCTGGTAATGAAGGTTTTTCTTGCTGAGTATACCATGGCACACGACCCCGGGCTTGCCCCAGAAGGTGCCGCAATGCTCGGCGTGCTCAAGGGTAGTTTCGAGCGGTGCGGGTATGAGGTAGTGATCCCGGGAGGAGGGGAATTTGCTGAAGAGATCCGGCACCTTGCACCCGGCTGTGATGCCGGTCTTGTGATCGCCCCGGATCACCTTCTCTTCCGGTATACGTCTCTCCTCGAACAACTGACCCATAATATCGGCTGCGGGAGTATGAATGCCGCTGTTTGTGCCCACAAACGCCGGGCGGCAGCAATCCTGTCCCGCCACAACATCCCGGTTCCTGAAGAAGGGGCAAAGGGGAGAAGAGTACTGAAACCCGAACAGGGATGCGGGGCACAGGGGGTACGGCTCTCCTCCGATGAACCGGGGGAGGGCGAGTTTGCACAGGAATTTATCGATGGTGAGCATCTGAGTGTCAGCCTCGTTGGCAGTCGCCTGGTCGGGAATGCCTGCAGTTATTATACGGGCAAGGCACCGCTCCTCCTTGCCGTCAACCGGCAGCATATCGGGATTGATGCCGGGGGCAGGTTCCACTACCTTGGCGGGGAAACCCCTGTGGTCCACCCCCGCCATGAGGAGATTGTCGGGACCGCAGTCCAGGCGCTGAATGTCCTGGGCTGCCAGGGATACTGCGGCGTTGATATTGTTCTTTCCGACAGGCCTTACGTAGTTGACGTCAATCCCCGCATTACGACCAGCCTCGTTGGGATTGCCGCCTGCATGGAAGAGGAGATCGCTGACATTCTTGTGGCTGCATCCAAAGGAGGGGGTCCTGACAAAGTTCACCTTTCCGGAAGGGTCCGCTTCGATAACCAGGGGAGGGTGGCACAGCTGTGATCGGGATTGATGTCGGAGGCGCAAACCTGAAGATCGCGACCGGGGATGGGATTGCCATCCATTACTGCCCGCTCTGGGAGAAGAGCCCGATCCGTGAAGTGCTCCGGTGTTATCATACACCGGGAGAGCAGGCAGCGGTCGTGATGTCCGGAGAGCTTGCAGACTGTTTCTGTTCGAAGGACGAGGGGATACGTTTTATCGTCGATTCCGTGCGGGAAGTATTCCCCGAGGTACGCTTTTACGGGACTGATGCCGCATTTCATGATGATGCCGTTCCTGCACTGGCAGCCGCAAACTGGCTCGTTTCCGCCGAATACCTCATGGACCGGTACCCGGGCACGCTCCTTGTTGATCTCGGCAGTACGACCACCGACATCATCCCCCTCTCCGGTCTTGAGCCCCTTAAAGGACTCACCGACCTCTCCCGGCTCCAGCGGGGCTACCTGGTATATACCGGACTTCTCAGGACCACCATCCCGGCGCTTGTCCGGGAAGTCAGCCTGAAGGGTGTGCCGACACCGGTCTGCCCGGAATTCTTCGCAATCAGCGCCGATGTTCACCTGGTCCTTTCGCATATTACTGAACAGGAGTACGCTGTCGATACCCCTGACAGGAAGGGAAAAGACCGGATCTCTGCCCAAAGACGGCTTGCCCGCGTGGTATGCGCCGACCTCGAAGAGATTGGGGAGGAGGGGGCATACGCGGTTGCCCGGGAGTTCTGGAATGCCCAGCAAGAACTGCTGCTTCATGCCGTCAGGAGGGTAGCAGGGACCAGCCCTCGTATGCAGGTACTCTGTGCCGGGGTAGGGGCCGGGCTGCTTTCCGGCCTCTTTGGGGGGCGGAACCTGGCAGTCGATCTCGGTCCTGCAGCCGACGCCCTGCCCGCCTTTGCAGTACGGGAGGTGGCGAAACGAAGACCTGGCAGCTGGGACTGATCCTGCTCGCGGGCTCCCTTGCAGTCACGCTCCTGTTCTGGAGCTTCGGCCTTCCCTTCTTTTTCCTGTTCCTGTTTATTCCGATCATCCCCTTCCTCGGGAGGGAGAAAAAGGTGAAACGGTGCCCGCTCTGTGGGTGGGAGACGACCGATACCACGATCGGATTCTGTCCGTATGACGGGAGCCCCCTTCAGGTCCCTGATAAAAACCATGGGGAGTAGAATCTGATTACCTCATTAGTAACAGCGGCTTTGATTTTCCTGACTTCGCAGAGGGTCCGTTTCGGTTCGGGCAGTGCCATTGATACAGCGGCACAGTCTGCCTCGTAGTCGTTTGAGATTGCTTCTTCAGGGTCGATACTGTGGCTACTGCACGTGACCTTGATAAGACGGATCTTCTACGGGTTCCTGAATGCGACCATGGAGAGCGAGATAACAGAACGCGGAAGGACAAAGCCGAAGATCTCGGTCGTAGCAATCTCCGGAAAGTCCCTGCAGGAGAGATCCCGGACGGTGCCCCGGTCTATCATAATACCGAGCGACTTCATGAACATGACCGTTCTCCCCGGCGTCATGGTACGGGAGAGGACAACACATAAATCGACTACCGGTGAACCAAGCCGGGTATCTTCGTAAAAGGGAGCCATGGCAGGGGATACCCTGCCGCAGTTCCTGCACCTGAAACGCCGGATCCTCACCATGATCGTGCGGGTCTCCCCCTCCTCAATAATCGTGGCAAACTTCCTGTCCTTCCAGTCATACCCCACCACCGGGCCCCCGCATGAGGGGCATGCCTGCAGCTCCGAGAACTCTTTTCCTTCAACCGAGAGGAATGCAGTCTGGATGAGTGCCTGGAGCATTGGCGGTACTTTTACCGGGCGCATGGGTGGCGCACCTCTTTTGTTATGATTAATCTCTCCTTTCAGGGTTTATTTTTACATTATATCGATGGATCGAGCATATTTTGTCCAGGGAAGCATGACTGGGATGCACCAGTCACCCACCACTAATCATCAATTTCAACGGTGTTAATCATTACCGTTAAATAAGGATCCTGCCGACATCTCTGTGTTCGAGGTTATACCATGGACATGAAGTATGTACAGACGACCTGCCCCTACTGTGGGACGGGTTGTACCTTCAATCTCGTAGTGAAGGACGGGAAAGCGGTGGGCACGGCACCGTACCAGCGCTCGCCCGTAAACGAAGGCAAGGTCTGCCCGAAGGGGACCTATGCCCACGAGTTCGTGCACAGCCCTGACCGCCTGACAAAACCGCTGATCAAGAAGGACGGCAAGTTTGTCGAGGCGAGCTGGGACGAGGCATACGACCTGATTGCAAAGAAGTTCAAGCAGTACAAGCCGGACGAGTGTGCATGTCTGTCATCGGCCCGTGTCTCCAACGAGGAGAACTACGCGATGATGAAGTTTGCCCGCGGCGTCATGAAGACCCGTCACATCGACCACTGTGCGAGGCTCTGCCACGCATCGACGGTTGCGGGCCTTGCGGCGACGTTTGGCTCCGGGGCGATGACCAACTCGATCGGGGATATCGCGACCTCGAAGTGCTGTTTCATCCTCGGATCGAACACGTTTGAGCAGCACCCGCTGATCGGGCGCCGCGTGATGCAGGCCAAGATGAACGGCGCGAAGATTATCTACGCCGATCCAAGGTTCACCCCGACCGGCAAGCAGGCCGACCTGTACATGGCGTTCCGGTCGGGATCCGATGTCGCGATCCTGAACGGGATGATGCAGGAGATCATCCGCAACGG
>JAJFVA010000032.1 GCA_021371995.1 Methanoregulaceae archaeon
GACATGACAGGACCGGTATGCCGTGTAACCGCTGCCCGGTACCGCTCGGCAAGCAACACTTTCTTTCTTTTATTCTCATCGCTCTCCTGGCTTTTGGTATAAGCAGTCAGTACAGCTTTCCCTCCGATGCCGGAGATGATACCGATCACAACAAACGTTGTTGCTGTTGCGGGAGGATTCAGTGAGTATACCAGTGCGGCTGCTACGCCCCCGATGATGAGATCGGCGTAAAAACCAAAATTGACCATGATTGCCTTTTCATTATTGTAGACCTTGTAGGGGAATGTGAGCCCCTTCTCCATCAACAAGGCAAAAATTATCCCGCCGAATGCTCCCAGCACAAATATCCCGATCACATCCCTGATGAAACTACCAAAAACAGGCATTCCTTCTCACTTCCCTTTTTTCCAGATTAGAGAAGAGATTCAATAATCTTTTCTACTTATTTTTTGACGGAAGGGTGATACCAGGAGAATACTCGCTGTCCTGCTCTGAATGGAACGGGATGCAGGGGGTAATCCTGAAAAGAAATTGCATCCAGGAAAAACAGGCAGCTGCCTGTCGGACATGGAATGGGACACGAAAAGGGTGCATTTCAGTTATTCCGGCTAATCATGTCCTGATTCATTGGCGCTGTCCGATAAAAAAGGACATTAACCTTTGAGAGAGAATTCTCTTACCGCAGGAAGGGTGCACCAGAGGGGGGCATACCATCGGATGGGTATCAGGGTCTTCTTGCCGGCACCACAGCAAGAGTGCACCGGAGAGGGGTATATCCATTCTCTGCAGCCTGTTTGAGAATCTTTGCCGGAGGGAACTATGCATCGCCAGGGTGAGTCAGGATGACAATGGGATGTCGTAAGGATAGATCAGCCACAAAAGCCCTCATATCAGGCCTGATCGGGATCATATTTTTCCTGATCATGCTCATTATTTTCAGATGGATCGCAGTTTCTATCTCCTCGCGGCTCTTCTCCGGGTTTGTCGACCTCCTTTACGCCAATGCTGCGCTTATCATCATCTTCTCGGTATTGTTCATGTTCGGGGATATCTTCGCCACGTTCGCGTTTCCCTTCAACCTTCCCTTCCCCCTTTTCAATGCAGCCGCCAGCGTCCTGCTCATCTCATTCATTATGAGTATCATGGGATTCATCGATTCTTTCTATGCTCTTGGAATTGGCTCTTCCCTCCAGTTTGTGAAGCTTATCCTGTACCCCCTCGCCTTTGCGGTAGTGCTCATTGCAGGGTACATCTCAATATTTTACCGGAAACCAGAGGAAAGAAATTCTGATACCAATCACCAGGCTTCGATACAATCCTGTGAAAGAGAAGAACAAAAAACAAGCAGTCCTTCCTGGGAGGAGATCGGAAACGAGTTCAGGCAGACCGTCTTTGATTTTTTTCACCGGATAAGGGACGAATTAACCCGGAAATGAGACGGGGGCAGTCCCGGTTTTTGAGGAATGTGGATATTTTTCAGGGGGTCTTTCCAGGGTATAAAAAAAGGATAGACGAGCCTGACGGAAACGACATTATTTCTGGAACCCTAATCAGAGGCTGCCCACTCCGGGTTCTCCGCGAGAAAATCTCTCTCCTTTTTCTCGAGTTCTTCGGGGGAAAACTTTGCAGGCATACAGATGCACCGCTGTTCGACAAATTCGCCTTTCACAAAGCACCCGAATGACTTGTCACGCGGGCATGCCCCGTATTCCCCGGCATCATGATTGTGGTACACCAGTTCCTGTCCTTCCCGTTCCGCAATCTCTTTTGCCTCTTTCCAGGATTTTGCAGCCATAATTTTTCTCCAACGATACCTGAGTTCTGACTGGTAATTAAATCCATGATTACTCCCCCTGCAACAGGGTCGGGGGTCATGGACCTGTCAATAATTGTGTAAATATTCCTTTTCGTGGTGGGCTATCTTGGCGATAGGAATATATCCCCGGCTGCAAACGAGAGATTATGCACAATAAAGCACGAGGGGTAATCCTATCTCTGATCCTTGTCATGCTCATCCCTGCCGGGGTATCGGCACTTGCCACCTACAACGGGGGCCAGGTAACCATCGGCCAGCCCGTGCAGGACGATGTGTTTGCCTCCGGGGGGACGATCGACGTGAACGCCCCGGTGGACAGCCTGATCGTTGCGGGGGGGACGATCAATCTCAATGCCCCGGTAAAGGGCGATGTGATTGCGGCTGGCGGAACGATCAACGTCAACGGGGACATCGGGGGAAAACTGGTCGCAGCCGGGGGCACCATCAACGTAAATAGCGGGATTGGGACAAATGCTGTCCTTGCCGGAGGGACAGTGAACATTGCACAGGGTGCCACGGTCGGCCGTGACGCTATGATATCTGGGGGACAGGTATCCAGTGCAGGGAATATTGCCGGGAACCTGACCGTCAGGGCCCGGACTTTTGAGAATACCGGTACTGCCGGTCATGTTGATGTCGAACTTTCGGAGCCCCGGGGTGAGTTCTCCCGCATCTTCACCATCTTTGGTATCATTTTCACCATCGGGATGCTCATCCTCGGACTTGTCCTCCTGCACGTTGCACCCCGACATTTCATTGCGGTCGAGGAGGAGGTGCGGAAATCTGCCATCGTTAAAACAGTCGCCGGTTTTTTTGCGATCGTCGTCTCGCTGGTGGTGCTCGTGTTGCTCTCCATCACCATCGTCCTGCTCCCGGTTGCCCTCCTCCTGTGGATGGCGTTTTTCGCAGCCCTGCTGCTCTCGACCCTGTTCGTCTCCCTCGCACTCGGGAGATTCATCGCCCTGAAGGTCAGGTGGGGGGCACCCCCCTGGCAGATGTTCCTTCTCGGTTTTGTCATCCTGAACCTTGCATCCAGGATCCCTGTGGCAGGGATCATCGTCCTTGTTATCAGTGTAAGCCTTGGCTTTGCGGCATTCTTCGTCACCCTCTACCAGAACAGGGACAAAATTCTCGGAACACCCCTGGCTGAATAACCCCCTCCCGTTTTTTGACCGGAGTACTGACAACACCTTATAATGATGCCCCGACAGAGGTTTGGAAAAACCGGGCCTGGGACAGGGTTTAATAGTGGAAAGGCCCGTCCGCCACCATTATGGGTGCAGGGGAGTGAATCGGGTGAGGGAAACGTACCCCTGAGAGGCTGGTCTCAAGGGTTTTTTATGCCCTGAAACAAATCTCTTGCAGCGAGCAATGAAAAAACATCATTTTATCGACCTGAAAGCCATCGCCTGGGACGCGATGCAAAAATATGGGTTCGAACCAGGGTTTTCGAAAGGAGTGATGAGGGAAGTCGAAAAAATCGATGAAATCAGCATTCCGGATAACCGGACAGGCGAAGCACGGGACCTTCGTTCCCTTCTCTGGTCATCCATCGACAATCATGATTCCATGGATCTTGACCAGATCGAGTACTGCGAACGTGGTCCCGGGGATGAGATCCAGGTGAAGGTTGCCATCGCGGATGTCGATTTTTTTGTCCCGAAACTGTCGCAGACCGATCTTCATGCGGCCCATAACGGGACCTCGGTATACACCGGAATCGAGACATTCCCCATGCTCCCGGACCGGCTCTCAAAAGGGATCAGCTCGCTTCTGCCCGGGCATGATCACCGGGCAGTCGTGATAGAATACTCGGTTCTTCCTGACGGAGATGTCCGTCCCGGCGAGATATACCGGGCTCTCGTATACAACAAAGCCAAACTTGTTTATGAGGAGGTCGGGGAATGGCTGGACGGACTGAGAGAGATACCGGAGAGTGTCCGCGATGTTCCCGGGCTTGAAGAGCAGTTGCGGCTTCAGACCGAGGCAATGGGCCGGCTGAAAAAGTACCGCATGGACCAGGGAGCTCTCGAACTCGAGACCATCGAGGCCGATGCTATTGCCGAAGACGGCCTTGTCAGGGATATCATCGTCCAGAAGAAGAACGCAGCCCGGTTCCTTATAGAGGATTTCATGATTGCTGCGAACGGGACCATGGTGGACTTCCTCGGCGACTCCGGTATCCCAATGATCCAGCGGGTTGTACGTGTACCGCGGTACTGGGACGAGATCGTGCAGACTGCGGCAGCCTATCATGAGAGGCTTCCCCGCGAGCCGGACTCAAAGGCGCTCTCGTTATTCCTCCTGCGGAGGAAAGAAGCTGATCCGGAACGCTTCCCGGACCTCTCCCTGACGATTGTCAAACTTCTCGGGCCGGGGGAATACATGACACTGGAGCCCGGGGAGCCTCCCACCGGCCACTTCGGCCTTGCGGTCACCGATTATACCCACGGGACGGCCCCGAACCGCCGGTATGTCGACCTTGTGAACCAGAGACTGGTAAAATCGGTCCTTGACGGGGAAAAGAGCCCGTATACCCCGCACGAGCTGGTTGAGCTGGCTGCCTGGCTTTCCGACCGCGAAAAGGGCTCAAAGAAGGTCGAGCGGTTCATGCGAAAAGCTGCCGCAGCGGTGCTGCTCAGGGATCGGATCGGCGAGTCCTTCGATGCCCTTGTTACCGGTGTTACCGAGCACGGGATCTATGCCCGCATGATCTCCCCCCCTGCCGAGGGCCGGATTATGCAGGGCGAACAGGGCCTCAGGGTAGGTCAGAAGATCACTATCCGTCTTCTGCGGACCGATCCCTACAACGGGTTCATCGATTTTGCCTGCACCGGCAGGGGGGAGAGCGGTCAGGGGGGATATACGGTTCGCACATCCCGGACACGTGTCCCGGTGGAAAAAGTGCGGAGGCAGGGCTATGGAAGGAGACAAAGGAGCAGGCGCTGACCGGCACAGCGATGAATACTAATCCTTCTCTCATCAAGATTTATCCCCTTGAAAGGATAGTGGATGAGTGATCGGTATGTTCATCACGCCCGATTTCATCCATACGCCAGAGGAGTGGATTATATGGCTCCTCGGCTCAGAATTTCATGATACTGCGACGATTGATATGCTTGTCCAGAGGACGCGGTACAGCCGCGAGGATATCATCTCTTCCGTGGGAGTGCTCGAAAGAATGAAAGCAATCAGGGTGAACCGGAACGCCGGGAACGCGATGATTATTGATTCGATTGCACTTGTCCCGAATGGAAAAAAGATGTATGGGGAGCTGATTCTTCGCGCCGGGCATACCTGAGCTTTAAAGGCCTGAAGTAATCCTATTCCTGAAAATCGTCCGGAAACCGGTAGAAATAGCAGACCCCCCACTCTTTCTTCTCACCCGGTTTCATCTCCCGTAACTGGTATTCCGCATGCTCTTCGCAGACCGTTGAACAGCAGCAGCCGAGAATCTGCATCCCGACTGCCTCCTTCCCGCATACGTCACAGGTCCTCTTCATGCCGTCTCCACGATGTCCGGACGCCCGCTCTCTTCATCCATCGTACCATCATCTCTTTCAACGATTATTCATCCTTCTGTTCCAGGACATACAGCCTGTTCATTGGATGCTGCCCCTTTTCCCTGCCCGCTTCCATACGTGGATTTTTTGTCGGTTGTCGATAAGCCGGAGAGTCCTGATCATGTTACCTGGAAACCAGATCCCTTGAAACATTTGTCGACTTGAGAAAAAAATAGATTTGAGATCCCGGATGCAAAAAAGACATTATCCTGCCGGGAGGTTCTGCATAATCTGGCGGGTTGAGATCTCGCAACGATACGCACAGGATTATTTTTTACCGTCCCGGAACAATCCTCCTTTTATGCGAACGAACCGCCACCAGTATTTCCTTGACCTTGCCCTCCGGTGTGCCCACCAGGGAACCTGCCTGCGCCGCAATTTTGGTGCGATCATCGTGGACGAGTATAACACTATCGTGTCAACTGGATACACAGGCGCACCAAGGAAGCAGGTGGACTGCACCGAACTGAACCGGTGCTGGCGGAACGATCACAACATCCCCTCCGGGTCAAACTATGAAAAGTGCAGGAGTGTGCATGCCGAGATGAACGCACTCCTCCAGGCAGGAAAGCTGGCGCGTGGCTGCACCCTCTACCTTGCAGGATTCGAGGTTGAAACCGATCAACTCACGCAGATCTGGCCCTGCTTCCTCTGCTCAAAGATGATCGTGAACTCCGGGATCAGGAATGTTATCATGAGGACCGGGGAGACTACCTACGAAGAGACAGACCCGATTGTCCTTTACCAGAAGCGGAGCCGGGAAGCTCTTGGGGAATAAAACAGGGACCAGTGAGCCGTTCCGGGTGGTTACGTGCATTCAGCAGGACAGGCATCATTCGTATCAGATGGGAATCCGGTTTCTTTTTCCCGGTTTAATGTGACACTGGTCGGAATTCCTGCTAAATCCACTGAAAAATGAAAATGATGAGTGTGTGGTATCTGCTCTGTCTCTGACGGTCTTTTCAGAACTCCTCCAGGACCCCGTACCCCCAGTTCTTCAGGGTGCTGTATGCCTTCATCCCGGGCATATCAGTGCATTCGAGGCCCCGTTCGCCCAGAAACCGTTCTGCCTGGCGATCCGGAAGGACCACCACAGAATCCGTTTCATTCGGGAACAGAGTCCATTTATGAAGATAATAGATTCCCTGCCCCTCTCCGGTCCTGTGGTAGTAGATATCCTTCCCCCTCTGCCAGGCAACACTCTCCTGTTCATCGCTTCGTGGTGCAGAAAAGAGACGTGCGTCGCGATCGGTATTGAGAATCTTCTTCTTTCCGTTGATGATGATTACCTGTTTCAATCTCGCTGTACCCCCTTCCCGGCTTTGGGTGCCGGTTACCCCTCGTTTTTGAGGCGATAGTGTCGGGTAATTTCTCCTGTCAGGATAAAGGCGAAATACCCATACATGTTCTGGGGACGTATCAGTAATAAATATTTTTATTTAAGTATGATTTTGTATGAAATATCTTTACCTATCCCAGATGTGAGCCTGAGATGAGGTAGTGGTCATCATCTGATGCAATCTCACCGGCAGTTGGGAGCACCGGGCGCCCATTAAAAGGTCCTCTCTGCTGGTACAGCAGTCAGTGATGAAGTGCGGTTAGATAGGTTACGGGGATCATTCCGGCCCTGTAACAGGAAAAGGAGAAAAATTTTCATGCCTCATACGCGATCAGGATCGATCCGGTGTCCTTTTCAACGGACTGGATTTTCGAAAGGGCCTCCTTCGTGAGTTTCTTGTAGGGGTGGACCCTGTCATATGCGACAAGGATTACCCCCAGTTTTCCCTCGAGTTTCCTGATCTCATCGAGCTTGCTTTCCGGAAGTATGGCAGGGCTTGTACATTCCATGGCAATCACCGGCCCGATTATATTATTTACACTGTGATATTTCTTTTCTCAAATAATATTTATATAGGTCAAAATATCTTGCATTCATGAAGAGAGGGATCGTCCCGGTATTGACCTATGCACGCCGAACAGAACGTATAAATTCAATGGAGGTGCTGCCTGTTATTCGTGATCCTGTAGAAAATACAGTCACTAAGTAGGAAAAATCGATACGAACAAAACATTAGAATACTCTACTCTGGAGCGTGTGAAAGAATATGAGATTTTTGGGAAATAATGGAGCAGAACGATGAATGAGCAAATCAATTCCGGATCCAGACCGCCCCGCGATTTCATTTTGCACCCGGTAGGAGTGATACACAACAGAATCACGGATCCATTTCTGGTCGCCGGGAAGGACGGCCTTACTATGCGGGAAAGCCATGCGGCCATGGTTGAACGGGTCAGGAGAACCGATACCGAAGTCTCTGAAATCGTGATCCGGGGGGATCTTGAAGGCATCCTTGATGGGATCGATGAATATTCCAATCTTGTCATACTTTACTGGGCACATGCCGTTCCCGGTGAACGCCGTTCCCTGACCCGGGTGCACCCGATGGGAAGAAAAGACCTCCCTGAGGTGGGAATCTTTTCCACCTGCAGCCCAGCCCGGCCAAACCCGGTTCTCACCACCGTCGTCCGGCTGGTCAGGATAAGAGATAATGTGCTGGAAGTAACCGGTCTTGACGCAATCGACGGAAGCCCGGTCATCGATATCAAGCCCTACGTCAGCGAATTCTATCCCCGGGAAGGTGTCCGCATCCCTGCGTGGATGGAACAGATCCAGAGTGATATCAGCCTGTAGAGGAACGGTTCCGCCTTATACAAACCCCACCACAAGCCCCACGAAACCTGAGGTGAACGGCACCGTAGCACGGCTGAAACCCGCTTCCACCAGCATATCCCGGAACCAGGAGACCGTGGTGAACGTGGGCAGGTGCTTCTCCCGCTGTGCAATCATCCCCTGGACAACGGCTTCTGATGCCCCCCCATGTCTCATACCCCCAAACCAGATCTCTCTCTGCATCTCCTCCTCCCAGTCGTGCCTGGCGCGGTATACGTCCCCGCAGATGAACCGCCCGCCGGGCGAAAGCACCCGGGCAGCTCTTTGGGCAACCATGACCCGGTCCTCCTTTGGGACATGGTGGAGGCAGAGGGAGGTGACGATTGCATCGTAGAACCCTTCAGGCCATGCCTCCCTCAGATCCTGCGCTAAGAACCTGACTCCCTTTAATTCTGACTGTTCCGATGCCAAGTTCAGCATTTCCGCTGAAAGGTCGATTCCAATGATCTCTGCGTCAGGATAAATCTCCCTAATCATCCTCGTGAGGATTCCGGTTCCGCAGCCCAGTTCGAGAACTTTCTTTGGATTTTTTGGCAGGTAATTGATGATGGTGGAGAGCAGGAGGGGCTGGCAGGGCACGATACTCCTTATGAGATGGTCGTACTGTTCTGCATCCATGACCCCATGCACGTTGTGGGTTTTATCCATTGTTCATCTACTCCAGGTATGGATATCCGGAAATTCTCCGGATGCAGGTCCTGAAAATAGGTAGGAAACAATTTTATTTATTTCATACCAATTCTGAATCGTTAATTATAAAATATTATTTTACAGATAATAGTGTATGGATGCTCACACCCATTCCCACTGTAAATATTATAATATTACTAACGACTTTTCGGTCGCCGAACTTGCCGCATTCCACGGGCACCTTGGACCCTATATCGTGCTCGGGTACCGGATCGGCAAGTACGTGCGGGGGAGCTTCTGCGATGATCCATTCCAGATGAAGGCCGAGGTCTACTGTTCCGGGACGCCTCCCCAGTCCTGCCTGGCAGATGGCGTCCAGCTGGGGAGCGGGTGCACACTCGGGAAGCGGAACATCGAGATCGTCCCTTCTGAGACCATCAACTGCGTGTTTAATGCTGACGGGAAACGGGTCACCATCACCCCGCGCCCGTTCACCCTCCCGGCCCGGGACACGAACTATGAGGCAGCAATCGAGGCTGTGGCTGAGGAGATGTACTACCAGCAGGACGCTGAGCTCTTCGATGTCTCATATTGTTGAGGAACCATGGCTTCATCTGACCCGGTCATACTGCTTGAGAATGTCTACACCGCCTACGAAGGTGCGGACCGACCTACTCTGACGGACATCTCCCTCTCCGTTGGAAAAGGAGAGTTCGTGATAATCGGAGGCCCTAACGGGGCCGGGAAGACCACGCTGCTTGAAACCATCAACGGGATGCTCCCCCTCACCCATGGAAAGGCTGTCGTCTGCGGACATGACGTGCGGGGGAACGGGGTGGGTGTCCGGCGCCGGGTCGGGTACCTCCTCCAGAACTTTGCCTTCGACCCGCTCACGCCGTTCACGGTCGAGGAAGTTGTCCTGATGGGTCGTTTCGGAACGATCGGTCTCTTCCGGAAACCCGGAAAGGAAGATCACGAAGCGGCGAAAAGAGCTCTGCAGCTGCTCGGGATCGAGGATCTCGCCAGCCGCCCCATTGGGCAGCTCTCCGGAGGACAGCAACAGAAGGTGCTCCTCGCCCAGAGCCTGGCCCGCGACCCTGATGTCCTGCTGCTGGACGAGCCGTTCTCCAACCTTGACATGTTTGCCCGGGAGGCAATCAATTGTCTCCTCTCCCGGCTGGTCGCATCCGGAATCGCCGTTATTATCGTCTCGCACGCTTTTGATGACCTCCCCGACTGCCGTGTCCGTGTCGTGGTGATGCATGACGGCAGGATCTCCCTTGACCGGGAATGCCTCCCGGCAGATGTCGGCCTGCTTATCAGGAACGCCGGGAGCGCATCCCTCAATGCTTGAGTTCATCATCCAGAACAATATCGTCTGCCATGCGGTGGAGGCGATGCTCTTTGCCTCCATTGCCTGTGCCGTTCTTGGGGTCATCATTACCCAGGTGCAGATCTCCTCCATCGGTTTTACCATGGCCCATGCCGCCTTTGCCGGAGCGGCGGTGGGAATGTTCCTCTCGTTAAATGTTACCATCTGTGCGATCGTGGCCGGAGTCTGTGTTGCTTTCCTCATCGGCCCGCTGTCAGATAAGGCCCGTGTCTCTCCTGATACGGCGCTCGGGCTCCTTTTCGGGATCAGCATGGCCGTGGCCATCTTTTTTATCGCTTACATGCAGACGATTGGCCAGGGTTTCTCGGCAATGGGGCTCCTCTTCGGGGACGTGATCTCCCTGTACCGCGAGGAGATCTACCTCCTTGCAATCATCTGCGTCGTGTCGGTTGTCTTCGTTGTGGTTCTCTACAAGGAGATTACCGGGATCATCTTCAACAAGAGGATTGCAGAGTCGGTCGGCATCCAGGTGAAACCGGTATACTATGCCCTCCTCTTTGTCATCGCACTGACCGTAGCCCTCTGCCTCCCAATTATCGGGGGGCTTCTCATTTACGTCTGGCTGGTCACCCCGGCAGCCATCGCCCTCCAGTTCTGCTACCGTCTTTCAGCGATGTTTGTGGTCGCACCGATCGTGGCGGCTGCCATCAGCGTCTCCGGAGCACTTGCCGGCCTTGAGTATTCCCTCCCTGTCGCGCCCCTGACTGCCGTCCTCTTCTCGATCGTCTTCATTGCAGCGGTATTCCTCTCTCCGAAACGGCGGGTAACATTTCGAAAATCTTAAACATTTTATCATAAAAAATATATTTATGCAAAAATTTCGTGTGATCTTACCACTACTCCTTTTATTGCTTGTAATACCAGGGGTGAATGCGCTGAGTGTCGTTTCCACGACAACGGTGCTCTGGGACCCGGTCCAGTATATTGGCGGGGAGAAGGTTCAGGCGATCTATATCGCCGATCCCACCATCTGCCCGCACATGCAGGCAGACATCATCCCGAACCGGATCCAGATGGAGAAGGATTTCATCCGTGATGCAGACCTCTTTATCGCTCACAACGGGTCGGTAGACCAGTCCTACGTGATGCCCTATGTTACGGACTTCATGGCTGCCAACAAGTACGGGAAGGTGGACTGGGTCACGCTGAAGAATCCCTCCATGACCTGGAATACCCCGTCGGGTGCAAAGAACCTCTCCCGGGAGGTGGCAGGATGGCTGGTCGCTGCAGATCCCGCGAACCAGAGTTATTATGAGGCGCGGCTGACCGATTACCTTGTGCAAATCGATTCGGCCGATCTCACCCCGGCGGAGCGTTCTCTGATTGGCGGACAGGACGTGGTAGTGATGGTCTGGCAGCAGGACGCTGCCCAAAACTGGCTCGGGTTGAATGTCGTCACTATTTACGGTCCTGATTTCTATATGGGAGGGAAATACACCCCGGTAAAAATTGTGGATGATATCGGCAATAATACCGATAACTACCGGAATGTCAGGTATGTCGTGGAAAATATGCAGTCAGGCGAGCTGGCAAAGGGCATGGAAGAGGCACTTCATGACAAGGGAATCCCTGCAAAGAGGGTTATCTTCACCAACTTCCCAAAATCCATCCCCGGCGTTGACTCCCTTCCTGATGTCATCCGCTACAACAAGGCGCTCGTCACACCGGAACAGGCTACACCGGGAATGACAAACGCTGCACCAACTCCGACCGAAATCCCGCTCCCGGGAATACTTGTTCTGACCGGTATCCTGGGAGGCTCTTTCCTGGTCCTGCTCTGTCGCAGGCAATAGGACTCCCTCTTTTTCTCCCGAATGTTATCGTAAAATTGTAGTAAGGATTGATAGGATTTTAATTACCCCTGTCCCCTTATGCTCCAACCAGACCGTCATCAAAAAAGATGGGTTACCCCGCTACCTGGATGCATCGATCCGCTCTGTCCTTGTAGTTCCCCCACCTTCGTTGATGACCAACTGTCAGTGAGGTACCCATGCAAGGAAAAATGACGTGATCTCGATCCCGGTCTTTTTGGGTTTCACGACAATCTCCCCGATCTCCTTCGCCGCGTTCTCCCATTGGGACGTGATTGCCGCTGCTTCTTTCTCAAACTCTTCCTTAAGGTCACGAATTTCATCCGAGAGGGCACGGGCATTCTCTTCTGCCTCTCTTGCACTCATCCCGGCAGAACTGCTCTGGCGGTACTTGCTTGCGGCGGTCGACCCGGATCGGATACTTTTCCGTCCAAGGAGAACCCCGAGGACCGATTCCCCGGCCGAGAGCATCGCTTCCCGCTTCCGTGACTCGGCATCGGCATGTTTCCGGTCTACGGTCATCTCGGCCTTCCGAAGCCGGTCACCGAGCGTGTTGATCTTCCCCTCGTAGCGTTTCCGGAGGGTATCCACATCCGCATCCCTCCGTTCCCGCGTGGCAAGGCGGACCCTGAGCAGGAACTCGTTCTCCGGTTCACCTGGCTTTGAGATGAGTTTTACGACAGGACAGGAGTAGAGCTTCAGCTCCTGCGAATGAACGAGTGAGTTTGTAAGAGCCTGTTTTTCTGATGCAAATTTTTTCAGGGCGCGAATGGTCTCGGGTGTCACGGAATACCGGGCATCGGGAGACGGGGATGACGAGAGATCAGGTGGGGTTACGGGAGAGGGCAGGGCACTCTCCCATACTACGTCCCCCCCCGGTGAGAACGGTGCGAGCACGGAGAATCCTCTTTCAGAATCCTGCTCCAGCTTCGGGCTCGAGTAATGGATGCGGCCAGCGGCAAACACCGCCGGTTCGTACAGCACCGTCGCTCCCTGGACTTTCCCGGGCTTTGATCGAAGCACATCCAATTCTGCGGTCTCGCGGGTGACCCGCACAGGGAGGTAACGCTGCGGGATCTCAGGGGGGAGGGCAGGGGGAAGTGCTGATGCCCCGGACGCAGGTTCTGCAGGAGCTACCTGCGGGACTGCCGCTGATTGAGGCGTTCCTGATACTATTGCATCCGGTGTTCTGCCTTTCATCAGGACCCGGACCTGCTCACGGCTGAGCGGTCCCCGGAGGTAACTCATCGCCCACCGGGTCTGGAAGATGACCGGGGCGATCTCGTGCACGTTATGCAGGAGAAAGACGCGGTTATCCAGCGATGAGAGGGTATCGGAAAGCGTTGCCCGGGAGAATGTGCTTCCCTGGACAGCCCCTTCAAGCCCGTCAAGAACCCGCTCGCGGTCCTGCACGGTCTGGAGCCTCCCGATGAACCAGGTACCGGTATTCGCGAGCCCCTTGTAATCGAGGTCGACCGGGTTCTGTGTCGTCAGCACCACGCCGAGACCAAACGCCCGTGCCTGTTTCAACAGGGTGAGCATCGGCTCCTTGCTCGGCGGGTTTGCAACAGGGGGGAAGAACCCGAAGATCTCATCCATGTAGAGAAGGGCACGGAGACTGGTCGTCCCGGTCTGGGACCGGACCCATGCAAGGACCTGGTAGAGGAGGAGCGTGACAAAGAACATCCGCTCGTCCTCGTTCAGGTGTGCAATATAGAAGATCGAATGGCGTGGTTTTCCCTCTCTTGTGGAGAGAAATCCCGGGATATCCAGCGGCTGCCCGTTCATCCATGACTGGAATGCGGGAGCAGCGATGAGGTGATTCAGCCTCATCGCGAGGGGGAATCGCTCCTTTGCCGGGAAGAAGGTCTCGATATCAAACGCACCGACCTGTCTTAAGGGCGGGTTCTGGATCGCCTTGATCAGGCTGACCAGATCGAGATCTTTCCCGTTTCGCCAGAAGTGTTCGAAGAGTGAGGAGAGGAGGATATGCTCGCGGGAACTGAGCGGATCGGCATCCACTTTGATCAGGCCGAGGAGAGCCGTCACGGTCCCGGAGATCTTCTCCCTGAGCAGTTCGGCGTCGGTCTCCCAGCTGAGCGCTGGTACGGCAAAGGACTGGAGGACAGAGACCGGGATGCCGGCATCACTCCCGGGGGTATAGACCACGACATCCGCAGCGTCACGGAGGGTCCGGATCCGTGCCCCGTCCTGGCCCCAGGGAGTGAGTCCGTTCTTCCAGGATTCTGCCTGTTGTGCGGCATATCCTTCGGGGGTCATTCCCTTCCTTCGTGCGTCATCCGGGTTGATCCAGGGGAGAAAATCGGCCGGCGCGAGCTCGGGGAACATGAGCAGCCGGTTGGTGATATCCCCCTTGGGATCGATGATGATCGCGGGCACACCGTCGATTGCCGCTTCTTCGAGCAGGTCGACGCAGAGCCCGGTCTTGCCGCTCCCCGTCATCCCGATACAGACGGCATGGGTGGTAAGGTCGCGGGAATCGTACATCACGAGCCGGTCAAGCAGTTTTCGTTCTGCCAGGCTGTACTCTTTTCCCAGGTAGAATGCGCCCAGTCTCTCAAAGTCCATGGAAAACAAGTACTCTATGCTCACCGGGTGTTATAAAAAGGAATCGCCCTGCATTCCCCACTACAGGTGACGGATCATCGCCCCTGTGTTGTCGGCACGGGTCCGGATGATGGTTGCCTTCTGATCCCCAAGGCTATTCCTCGCTGCAGCCTCCAGCCCGGCCAGTCCCGAATCGGTGATCGCATACACCGCAGGGCCAAAGGAGCTCATCCCTGCACAGGCAGCACCTGCGTCACGGAGATGCGATCCGAGAGACCGGATCCCGGGAGACTGGCGTTCCCGCTCGATACGCTTGAACCCGATCTCCTGGATCCGGTTGACGGCGGCACCAAAGAGATCGAGGTCGTGCTCCACAACGCCGGGTAGGAGCCGCATGACAACTTCATGGCAGATCTCCCTGACCTCTCCGATCGGGACCGGGCAGGACTCACGGAAAATATCCTGCTCATCTCTCCCGCTCACCCGGGTTCCGGGTTCAGGGATTACGAGGAGGATCTCCCAGTCTTCCGGGAAGTCATGCCTTGTAGTGACCTGCGCCGGCCGGATCCCCCCGGACGCCGATGACGGCCGGTACTCCTGTTTTTCCCTGTCTGGTCCGAAACTGTGGCCGCCGTCGATGATCAGCCCCCCGGATTCGAAGGCTGCCGTACCTATCCCCGATGTTCCCCCCCTCCCTATTAAAACGGCAAAGTCCCGGACAGGGACTGGCATACCGTAGAGCTCACCGATCGCACAGGCTACGGAGAGGGAGAGTGCGGTGCCGGAACCAAGGCCGACATGTCCGGGAGGTTCTGCCCTGATGGTAATCCTTGCACCTCCTGTAATACCAAGTGAGGAGAGCACCTTATGAACCGTATCTCCTGCCCGCCGGGCTGATTGGGTATCCCCTCCTGCAATGATACAATCACTCGCCCTCTCTGCCGTGATGACCGTCCGGGGAAGAGAGAGGGCGATCCCGATCCCGCCGTCAATCCTTCCCAGGGCTCCGTTCAGGTCGATGAGGCCAAGGTGGAGACGGGAGGGAGCACTCACGAGAACCCCTGATCCTGCGCAGAATGAGCTTCCCGGGAATACCTCTTCGATCGAGATGAACGGTTTTCCCTGCCGGATGATACGGTATTTCCTGAAAAGCAGGGGATCTTTTTCGGGAACTCCGAATATACGGCTCATGGCTCTGTCAGACGCCCGCACCCCCATGTCGGAAATCTCCCGCCGGGATTCGATCGAATGCTTCGCGAGGATCCTCCCGATCGGGATATCGGCCCGCATGAGGTCTGATTTGAACCCGGGTTCAAGTCTTTCAAGAGGGGTATCGGAGACTGCAAAGATCAGCACTGCTCCGGTCCGGCTGTTCTTCAGCTCCACCACCCTGTGGTTGACCTCACTGCCAGCCCTGATATCCAGCTCTGATGCGGTGTTCGCATCGGCGGGCACCACCTCCTGGGAGAGCGTGGTGATTGTCACCTCTTCTCCTTCGATCGCTTCAAGAAGGGAGGTAACCGATCCATCGGTGGAGAGAAGGATTTTCTGGAGGGTTGAGAGCGTACCCTGCTCTTTCTCAATGGCTTGAAAGGATACTGGCATATGACCGGTTCCGGATAACAGCTTCACCGTTTCTCTGCAGGCATAATAAGGTGATTGTGGCAGAAGAATGTCGTGAAGGAACTGCCAATAAGATTTTCGCCATGCTTTCCTGACTCGGGCAGACCTGGGAAAAAGGGTTTAAATAATGAGGATTATAGGAGATTTCACGGGCTTAGCCTGGTTTTTCAGAAAACCCGTGATGCATTGCCATAGAACTGCAATCAGCAGCAATCTGTCTGACTGACCTGACAGATACTACACCAGAGTGGTGACAAATGAATCCGAAATACATCCATACCATTGACGAGCTCGACAACCTTGTCGGGCTCCCAAAAAAAGATTGCCGGGAGATGGAAAAGGTCTGTGAAACATTCCCGTTCCGGGCCAATGACTACTACCTGTCCCTTATCGACTGGAAAAATGATCGCGACCCCCTCCGGAAGATTGTCGTTCCCGATCCACGGGAACTGAAAGGCGGCGGTTCTCTTGATCCTTCATCGGAGAAGGATTTTACGAAACTTCCCGGCCTGCAGCACAAATACCAGGAGACGGGACTTCTGTTGCTCTCCGATGTGTGCGGTGGCATATGCAGGTTCTGTTTCAGAAAGAGGCTGTTTATCAACAAGGAACGGGAGACGGTGAAAGATGTATCCAAAGGAATGGAGTACATCCGTTCCCACCCGGAGATCACCAACGTCCTGCTCACCGGGGGAGACCCGCTTATCCTCGAAACGTCATGTCTCGAAAAGATTCTCGGTGAATTACGGGAGATTCCCCATGTGAGTATTATTCGTATCGGAAGCAAGATACCCGCATATAATCCCTTCCGGATTTTCAACGATCCCCGTCTCCTGGATATGTTTGAACGTTTCAGCGGAGGTGAGAAGAGAATTTACCTGATGGCCCATTTCAACCACCCAAACGAGCTGACAAGTCATTCGATTCAGGCACTGGAACAACTTCACCATGCCGGGGTGATCGTGGTCAACCAGACCCCTCTCCTCAATGAAGTGAACAGTGCCCCGGAAACTCTTACCAGTCTCTTCCGCAGACTCTCATTCACCGGGGTGACTCCGTATTACGTGTTCCAGTGTCGTCCATCTCTCGGAAACCGGGCATTCCAGGTACCGGTCGAGCATTCCTACCAGGTCATCCAGCAGGCATGGCAGGCATGCTCAGGGCTTGCGAAAAGGGCACGGTTCGTGATGTCACATGCGACAGGAAAGATCGAGGTGGTTGGTAAAAATGCAGGTTGTGTCTTCATGCGGTACCATCAGGCCGCTGAAAAAGCCCTTATAGGGAAATTCATGGTCATGAAAAGCAATCCCAATGCGGTCTGGTTTGACGAGTACCGGGAATATCCCATGGGGGCATCCCTGCCTAAAATGGCATGGTTGTTTTGATGGAAGATCGAAACGAACCTGCAGGAAGGCCTGAACCTGCTTTATTCATCTTTTTTTCCGAATAATTGAGTTTGAGCATTACACACCCCGGCTATCGGGACTGACATTACACAAGAAACGAGATAATTACCAGAAATCCGATGAGAATCGCAAGGAACCAAATCATACGGGTAATAACCTGCCGTGACTGTATCTGGGCGAAAAGATCCCTCGGGCCGATATGGAGAAACATGACCCCGAGAATGCTCCCTGCAATGAGACCAACAACGTTCTGGAGCGTAAGGACAAAAGCCTTCAGGGCCCCCTCCGGGAATAGAGCTAATGATATCCCGGTCACCACCGCTGGAGGGAGGAGTGCTGCTGCAATCGCCACTCCGGCTATCCCTTCAGGAATTCCCTTTGACAGGGCTATCATCGTGGCAAAACCCAGGAGAACCGCCATCAGGATGAATACTGCATTGGGGTCCGTTCGGGATAGTATCTCCGGGGTCAGGGTCAGGTCGGTGACAAACGAGAGGGCGAATGAGGCTATGGCACCGATACCGACCAGCATGAGGACCATCAGTCCCAGTATCTCGATGCACCGCAGGGTTGTTTTTACATCGCCGAGGGCGGTATAGACTGCCAGTGCATAGATCGGACCAAGCAAAGGAGATATTAGCATCGCACCGATGATGATGCCGATATTATTCAGGAATAAGCCAATCATGGCCACGATTCCGGCAATGGCAGCGAGGATGAATTTTTTCTGATCGAATTCCGTATTCGATTCGGTTGATGCGATAATCTTCTCGATCGGGGTTTTATCTTCCTTCTTCTTCCCGGTGTATCCCATTTTTTCCCTGAGTTTTTCCACGAAAGGGGAGATAACAAAATCAGGGGTGGAGACTTCGATGAGGATACTCCGTTCGTCATCTTTTGCCAGGCTCTCATAATCAGGAATAATTCCTGTCCAGATCGGCCGGGAGGGATATGAATCTTTGACTGAACCATTGGTCTGGTGGATCAGTTCGTCCAGCATCTCGTCGGGAATATAGAGAATGAACCTGGTTGACTGATCTCCTTCATGAACGGAATAAATGGTATCCCTGAATGTAGCACGTATGGTATCAGACTTATCTTTTGGAACTTCGATCACTACTCTTTTCATCGAAAGAATCCCAGCCACAGGAATCTATGAAAAAGGGCACGATAAATGTATTGCAATCCTCCGGGTTGTATCGTTTCATTCGAAGTCCCGATACGCGGGAATGAAGTGTCCGATTTACGGGCTCTGATTGCCCTCACATGGAGGTTCCTTTTAACGATGTATCGCTTATTTTTAAAAAAATCTGATTCCTGTATGAAATCATATCCGGGAGGGAATATCTCCCGGAGTCAGGGTTTCCTTCTCTCAATGACCATCTCGCAGAAGGAATCCCCGCGACACCGGGCACGTGGTATGGAAATCGTGAACTCAGGGTTCAGGGCCTCAATGGCATGCCGCACATAATCCTGGCAGACACGGTTTACTTCCGGAGGAGATATGCCGCGTGTACTTTCCTCCCGGAACATTGCGCATTCGGTCAGTCTGATGACTGCTTCATCGGGAAATCCTTCGATATACCTTGTTTCGAACTCCGGTCCGAATAAAATGACCGAGACGGCCCCGAGGGTCTGGACGAGGTCTGCAGCATGATCCCTCGGCATATCGTACCGGTCTGCAATGGAACGGATTTCCTGGGCCATTTCTGAAAACATGCCATTCCGGAATGAGGTCACATCGGCGTTGCCCTCATGTTCATGGCCAAGAGCCACTACCAGGCGGGTAAGCACATTGGTGGCCATCATCCATCGCGTGGCCTCGGGTATGTCTTTCACTCGTACCATTATTTTACACCTACACTGTGGTATCCGCGGTCGGACAGATTGGTATCCTGAATTTTCTCTGTTCACTATAAAGCATTTTTCCAGAACTGCATTGTGTACCCGGACCCTCCCTGCCAATCCGGAATCATGAGCACGGTCTCAAATGATGGCCGGGGCTTCCAATTTTCCAATGTGGAAGAACGGGGTGTCTTCCTGGCGACCACCGTTCTCCTGCTCTGATATGAGGAGACAGGCAGGTATTCGCGTGGTAACGGCAGAGGAGAAGTGCCCGTCAATTCCTGCTAATATGGTACAGTGAGGACAGCACAATGTATCAGGAGACAATAAAATTCCGGTGAAGGCGGGAAGCGGGAGGTATTCGATATGCCGAAACATGCAATGTTTTAAAACCTGAAATGTACATTCTGTTTGCCCTTCATAGGGAGGACTGATGATTTATGAAATTGCATGTAGTAGGTATAGGGACATTTGTACTCATCATTGCGCTGCTTCTCTGCGCCGGGTGCACCCAGCCGGTCACTCCACCAGCCACACAAACCCCGACAGCAACCCCTGTTCCGTTACAAAAGGATATTGTGCAGACTGCAGTCGCTGATGGGAGGTTTACCACGCTTGTTGCGGCTGTGCAGGCTGCAGACCTTGCTACAACCCTGAGCGGTCCCGGTCCGTTCACAGTTTTTGCGCCTACGGATGATGCCTTCAAGAAGCTTCCGCCAGGGACTGTCGAGACGCTTCTGAAGGATCCGAAAGGCCAGCTCAGCCAGATCCTGCTCTACCATGTTGTGCCAGGAAAACTGATGGCCGCGGATGTCGTGAAACAGACATCACTCGCGACCGTACAGGGAAAACCATTAAACGTAACAGTTCAGAACCAGACCGTGATGGTTGACGGTGCAACGGTGGTCATCACTGATATCGAAACGAAAAACGGGGTTATTCATGTGATCGACTCCGTGATGCTTCCACCTGCCTGATGAAAGATTCCCTTTTTTTCGCTCTGATCAGATCTGGGCTAATGGATATTTGTACCAAATATAAAAGATCAAATCTTTTTGAAACACGGATACCAGTCTTTGCATTCGTATCCCTTGAGAACCGCTTGTCCATCTCGGAGTTGTTCTTTGGCGCCGGGACGACCACCTTTTCCCCTGGTTGCCAGTTTGCCCGGGTAGCGACACCGTACTTATCAGTCATCTGAAGAGCTTTGATCAGTCTGATGATCTCCGGAATATATCGACCGTTGGTGAGGGGGTAGTAAATCATAGCCCTGATAATCCCCTGATCATCTATGAAGAAGACCGTCCTGATAGTAGCAGTTGAGCTCTGTCCGGGATGGATCATTCCGTACTTCTTCGCCACCGCAATATCGAGATCGGCTATGATAGGGAAAGGGATGTCAACCCCTATCTTGTCCTTCACATTCTTAATCCAGGAAAGGTGGGAGTGAACGCTGTCGATGGAAAGCCCCATCAGCTGTACATTCAGACTCTTTAATTCATCAGCCACACCAGCAAATGCCATAAACTCGGTGGTGCAGACCGGCGTGAAATCTGCCGGGTGAGAGAACATCACCACCCATTTCCCCTTCAAATCATGATACCATTCGTGGTTAGAGCCTTAAAATCAGGAGCCGGCCCCCAAATGATTGGCATGGCATGGATCCATATTCACTGCACATTCCTTCTCACTCTTTGATTATCTCATCGAGTTGGGTGATATCCGCTCTTTTTTTTCTGGCATTGTCTCTCATTTCTTCCTGGCGTTCCCGGACTCATCCTGAGTGGATGATGGTTTTCTGCTCTTCCAGACATCCCTGCCTCGCTCTGTAATATCCGCCGGCAGGTCTGCAAGCTCGAACGGATATGGCGCAAAGAAGGTCTGATCCATGAGACTTGGCTCCTGGAACCGTATCACCCATGACCGGAGCAGGTCCCGGGGTTCGGCAAGGGTGGCATGGCCGTTTTTATACCGATCGATCAACCTTAAGCAATACTCTTTTTCCTCGGTCGTGACACGATTGCTAAATTGCCCGAATGCATGCTGGAGAACGTTGATATTATTGGTATAGCGGGGAACGTGTGAGAGCGCAGCACAGAGCATCTCGCGGTAGTGAATAAACAATGTTTCCGGATCAGTCTTAGCCCTGTTTGCAACCCACTGCCCCATTTCGCGCATGAGCTGCTGGTGACAGGCCATCAGGAGGAACTTGTTGGCTGCATGAAATCGCGCAAGCGCTTCCCGATCCCTGGTTATCTCCATCTCCCTGAATGCTGCAAGGGTAAAGATACCGGTGAGGAAATGGTCACGAATCCGCGTATTAATCAGGCGCAGTTCATCTTCAATAGGCAGATATGAGAACCGCTTCAGCACTTCCCGGGCAAAAAAGCCGGCAGACCGTTCAATCGCCATGGATTTTTCTGCTGATGGATACACCTTGACGTTGCTGGTCCCGGACGTGGGGGAACCCCCTTTCAGGATAAAACCGTCTACAGGAGGAAGGCTGTCCAGAAACCGGGTGGCGAAGCTGGTCATATTATTCGTAACATCCCGCCCGGTTGCAGGCTGGATGAGATGGTCGACTCCCTCGATCCGCACAATCCTGACCGTTGCCCGCGGGATACCAAGACCTATCTCAACCTCCGGACAGACGGGTATGAAGTCAACAAAGGATTTCAAGTGGTCCACCGTAGGAGAAGGTATCTTGGAACCGTCATACCGGCAGGGATCAAACTCGATACACCTGCTGACCACCACACGCGGCCGGGGATACTGTCGAACCATACGATATCGCTCTCATTTCCATTTCGGCAGGATAGTTATGAATTCTTGTGTACGATCATCATTATCACATCCTCTGAAACATAATCAATGCGAGGAATCATGGTATGAAGGAACCTATCAAAATCCCAAAAATGCCGAAAGCAGAGTATGACTCCCTGATCAAACGGCAGCATGTATCACGGATTGCGTTTGGTGCATGTGAGCACCCCTATATTGCTCCGTTCATGTATGTGTTTGACGGAAAATACCTTTATTTCCTTTCCACAAAATATGGCAGAAAGATCGAATATTTCAAAAGCAATCCGAAGGTCTCTGTCGAGATAGAGGAATATGCTCCTGACCTTTCTGCATTTACCTTCGTGAGCCTTCAGGGCTTCCTGGAGGAGGTCAAGGACCCCTTACAGAAGAAAGAAGTGCGAAAACTCTTTGTGGATATGATAAAGAACAAGACCCTTTCACCTCGTGTGTTGAGTGCTTTGGGGCATTCTCCCAGCGAGCCGATCGAAGCCCTCGAGAGGGAAGAACGATCGATGGTCTGGAAACTTGTCGGTGTAAAGGATATTGTAGCACTGAAAAACGGTTAAAATATCCTCCAATCTACCTGTTTGATAAAGCAAAATCTCTTTTCTTTTTGTAGGAAAAATTACGAGAGTTATTTAGGTTGGCACGAATGCACTCTTTCCAATCGTTGCGTAAACGCCACAGACAGGGCACAGGTAGTTGTCCGGCAAATCTTCAAATGCAGTATCCGGTGTTATCGCGTTCTTTGGCTCTCCTCTTTTCCGGATCGTACACATACCCGCAGGCAATGCAACGGTACCGACCGGATGGAACGTCAAGTGGGCTGAACATGGTCTTTTCGATCTTTGCTTTTCCACATACAGGACAAGTGTAGGTGCTGGGCAGAACTTCAAAGGCGGTTCCCTGAGGGATCCCGTTCTTCGGTTCACTCCTTGGCCGGGTCGTAACTATAACCCCAGGCTTCACAAATATAAGGCTTCATCTTTTTCAAAGCAGTTCCCCACATTACACAGGGATGAAGAGCGGATAGAGCAACAAAGATACGTGCTCCAGTAACTTCCTCGCGGTCGTTGTCGCTGTTCAAAGGGATTGTTCTATCAATAACGATTCATACGCCCATTGGTACTAAAATAATGAGTGCCTGAATATTCCTCGTTCTGCTGAAAGGGGGTATCTCCTCTACCTGCTCACTCAGAGACGGGCACGAGTTTGCCTTTCAGTTTCCCCTCGATATCGAGCTTCATCAGTTCAATAACGTTATTGACTACTCCTTTCGTGTAGCTGATTACCAGTTCATCGTTTTTGAAAAATTCAGCATCCATACTGCTGTTGAACTCGGGCCCATGCGTCCTGAAGGCGATTCCAAACGGGGCCATGACAAACCCCATCTGCTGGAAATGGAGATAGATGTCCATCGCGGTCTTCATTGCTCCGTCCTCGTGGCCATTGACAAGGATCCCTACGATCTTCCCCTCGGTCAGGCCCGGTTTCACGAGATGGAAGAGGTTCTGCATGCAGGTCGTCCTATCAAGGAAGTCCTTGAGCCGGGCTGACATGGTGTTCCAGTTGATGGGGGATGCAACGATGACGGCTCTTGATGCAGCGATCATCTGATGGAAGGCAGGCATATCATCCTCTGAATTCCTGCAGGGATAGGTACAGTACTCGGCCTTCATGCTGTAGCAGCACCAGCAGTGATCGATCCGGTATTCATTCAGGTTGAAACGGCGGTAGCTGATGCCCTTTGCCCTGAGTTCGTCTTCTGCGAGGTCGACCATGTAGCCGGTGTTGTTGGACCGGTGGGTGCTGCCATTGATCAGCAGGACGTCACATTTTTCACCATCGTAGGAAAGCGGGGTATATTTTTTATCCGGAAGAAATTCCCGGGATGAGCTTCCGCATTTCGGGCACCCTTTCGGCGGCTTCTCTCCGGTCATGACAAAGCCGCATACCAGGCATCGCCATCTCTTTTCCCTGCCCGCACCAGCCGCGGTTTTCTTTTTGGATTGTGTTTGTCCCATTTCTGGATTCCCCTATACGTGAGTACCCTTACAAACCAAGAGGCACTGGCAGGGAAAAATCCTTGCCATTAAGGAAAAGGGTATAGTATCATTGTTACCACCAGTCGTGCTGACAAATCATGATGAGAACTGTAGTAAAATCCAGTCAGTACTATTTGGGTGGAAAGAGTGTTGTCTGGCTGTCTCGTATCCCGTATGCGATAGACCCCGCCGCCCCAAAGTGCGCCACGGCATCGGTTCAATACCTATGCATATTTGACTTGATGAACGAAGGTATCATCTGAAATTAAAACTGCAGGGAAAACTGCCTCAATGTACCGGGATTATTCCTCGCGTTCGACAAAAAGTCTGGTGGCGAGATCATTACTATACCCAGGGAAATTAGAGATTTGAAATTGCCTTTTCCGAAGAATGCATATGCTCAACCTGAACACCTGTATGCAGAGGAACCATCAGCATGAGAAGGAACCGGGGTTTCCTATTCTTAGGCAAGGAGGAAGTAACCATGGGAGAGGCCATTAAACTGGGAATCATCATCTGCGACCGTTACCGGACCTGTGCCGGGGGCAAGTGCCTGCGGGCATTGCGCAACCGCGAGGGCGCTTTCGAGCGGTACAGAGGAAGAGACGTGGAGCTTGTCGGGTTTGCGACCTGCAACGGGTGCCCCGGAGGGAATGTCGAGTACGTGCCGCAGGAGATGAAGAAGAACGGAGCCGAAGTTGTCCATCTCGCCACCGGTATGATTGTCGGCTATCCGCCCTGTCCCCGGATTGCCTATTTTTCCCGGTTTATCAGGGAGAAATACGGGATGGATGTGGTGGTCGGCACGCACCCGATTCCCGAGAACTATTACAAAACCCATCAGGAGCTTGGTTCATGGGATTCGGGAACGTGGAAAGAGCTGATTGCGCCGACACTCACGGACGAGCGAACCCGGCTTGCGTATGACTAGGCGGAGGATTCCCTAGCAGGAACAGAACGGCTGAACCAGGCTGAGCTGCGATAATGTCAGGATCAACCTGATCGATAAGAGATGTCCCCCGGGCATCTCCCCGTTCACTATTTTTTATACAACAGGCAGGCTGTTTTGGCAATTCCATCGATCAGGATCAGCACACCGGCCATGGTCTATAGTACCATTCCTCCGGATCCGGACCTGTGAAAAAATTGAGTGAAATTATTTCCCCATGAGGGGAATCTTGCAATCAGGACAGGTCTGGCTCCGGCAGGAAACCCCCCGTGTTTTCGGATACTCTTTCCTGCAATTCGGGCAGATGCACGCTTCAGGCGGCATACCTCTCCGCTGCATCCCCATCCCGGGTCCTCCGTTTGGCATGATATATCTCCAAAGGACATACAGGAACGCCTATGGGAAAAAAGAGAGGGAAGAGGCAAACGGGCAGTCTGTGGGATACCCGTCCTTTCCATCGAATGGTCTTTTACGTACCAAAGACGGGCAGAGTGAGGATTTTCGTAACCTACGTCAACACTGCGAGAGGTTTCGGCCAGCTCTTTCCGGTGTTATCAGGAGAAACGGCAGGGGGAGATATGGAAATGAACCCATGACAGTGAATGGAAAGCAACCGGAACAACATCCCTTCTCGCGGGGAGACGCTTCCCTGGTGCCGGTCCAAAAAACCGCTCTTCCAGTAAGGCACGTTCATTCAAAAACCAATGAAGAAAGCCTATATCTGCAAAAAGCCCATCAGAGCTAAAGGAATAGTTCAATCGCAGGCATTCATGATCCCACCTGAACTCATCCTGCCGCTCACGATTTTTATCGCACGGATAGTTGAAACCAGCCTTGAGACGATACGCACGGTCTATGTCGCACGGGGGCACAAGTATCTTGCAGCGGGTATCGGCGTGGGAAAGATTGCGATCTGGCTCCTCTCCACCGGTCTTGTGCTCACGAACCTCGATAATATCGGGGGTATCATCGCATATATCGCAGGGTATGGTATCGGGACCGTGATCGGGATGGAGATCGAGGACCGGATCAGCCTTGGGGATGTTATCGTCCGGATCATCAGCGCAAAGGATCCAGGGCCTCTCATGTCCCGGCTTTCCGGTATGGGATACGGGATTACCCGGCTTGAGGGTTCGGGAGCATTCTCCTCCTCAGTCGCAGTCCTGCTGATGGTGGTTCCCCGAAAAGCGCTCGACCAGCTGATATCCCTCCTCCGGAGCGATTACCCTGACCTCCTCTACACGGTCGAGGATGTCCGGAAGGCAAGCGAAGGGGGGAAGATCTTCCATGGAAAAGAGAGCAGCTGGATCTCCCGGTTCTTCGGGTGGTAACCTGGTCTCACTCATATCCCGACAAGAGTAGGATTTTTGAATAATAACTTTACACTGCTTAAAAAACTCCTCTGTGCCCGTGCGAAAATGATACCGGCGATTTTCCTGTCTTCCTTTTTATCCGGGCCCGGTATCATGGTATGGTACGAGGAATCCGGGAGAGATCTCCCTGACGTTCTGCCTCTGGATTTGCAGCCAGAAATACATTCTTATACCGTCACCAGCTGATTACCTCGTAGTAATTCCAGAGGAGATTACCGGGTATGAAGAACGAGCCGAAGCCGACTCTGATCAGGGAGAAGATGGATGTGTGCGAGCTTGACCGTGCACGCCTTGCCCTGATGAATCCCCAGCTCATCGAGCAGAAGAAGGAGGAGAGGACCTTTGAGGAGACAGCAAAACCGTTCATCGAACTGACCATGAAGGAAGGGATCGAGACGGTCTGGGACCGGTTCGAGATGCAGCAGCCACCCTGCAGGTACTGCGAATCCGGACTCTCCTGTTCACGGTGCGCCATGGGGCCATGCCGGATCATTCCCCCGACAAGGATCCGGGGCGTCTGCGGGGCTGATGCCGACCTGATCGTGGCCCGAAACCTCCTTGACATGATAGCTACCGGTGCTGCCGCCCATTCAGATCACGGGCGTGAGATCGTTATGACCCTGTATGCGGTAGGGAACGGAAGAGCACCGGATTACATGGTCACCGACAAGGAGAAGCTGAACCGTCTTGCTGCCGAGTACGGGATTGATACAAAAAAGAAGAACGAGAAAACGGTTGCCGCCGAACTCGGCCAGGCGATGCTTTGGGAGTACGGGACCCTGAACGATTCGCTCCGGCTGGCAAACCGGGCTCCTCCCGCCACCCGGGAGATATGGAAGAATGCAGGGATCAGCCCGCGGGGAGTGGACCGCGAGATCGTGGAGGCGATGCACCGCGTCCAGATGGGGGTTGCTGCCGATTATGCAAATACTCTAATCCATGGCCTCCGGACCTCGCTCTCGGATGGCTGGGGCGGGTCGATGATCGCAACCGAGATATCGGATGTGCTGTTTGGCACCCCAAAACCCAATGAGTCGCTCGTCAACCTCGGGGTGGTGAAGAAGGATTTCGTGAATATCTCGTTGCACGGGCACAATCCCCTGCTCTCGGAGATGATCGTCAGGGCGTCATCTGACCCGGACTTAAAAGCGCTCGCCGCGAAGGTCGGGGCGAAGGGGATCAACCTTGTCGGGCTCTGCTGCACCGGAAACGAGCTCCTGATGCGGAAGGGGATCCCGAATGCAGGCAATCACTTCAATCAGGAGCTGGTCATCGCAACCGGTGCGCTTGAAGCGATGGTGGTCGACTACCAGTGTATTTTCCCCTCGCTGCCAAGGACGGCAAGCTGTTATCACACCCATATTATCTCCACGAGCCCGAAGTCAAAGATCCCCGGTTCCTACTACTTCGAGTTCGAACCTGAAAACGCCTATCCGATTGCAAAGGCGATTGTCAGGATGGCAATCGAGAATTACCCGAACCGGAATCCTTCCCGGATCTTTATCCCGGTAAAACCCGTCAAGGTCATGACCGGCTTCTCGGTCGAGGCGATCAAGGGTGCACTCGGTGGGTCGTTCAAGCCGCTGATCGACCTGATTGCGGCCGGGACGATCCGGGGTGCGGTCGGCATCGTCGGCTGCAACAACCCGAAGGTGAAGCATGATTTCGGCCACGTCACGCTTTCAAAGGAGCTCATTAAGCGGGATATTCTCTGCGTGGAGACCGGCTGTGCGGCAATCGCCTCCGGGAAAGCCGGGCTTCTCCAGCCCTCAGCAGCATCACTTGCGGGGCCGGGTCTCCGGTCGACCTGCAAGTCGCTTGGGATCCCGCCGGTTCTCCACATGGGGTCGTGCGTGGACAACGCCCGGATCCTCCACCTTGCCGCCGAGCTCGGTAACACCCTGAACGTAGGCATCCACCGGCTCCCTATCGCGGGAGCCGCCCCCGAATGGTATTCACAGAAAGCCGTCTCGATCGGGGCATACTTTGTCGCATCCGGGGTCTACACGGTGCTCGGGGTCATGCCAAAGATTACCGGGAGCCCGGCCGTGGTCTCGCTCCTCACCGAAGGTCTCAAGGGAGTGGTGAATGCTTCGTTTGCCGTCGAACCGGATCCGCTGAAAGCGGCAGACCTGATCACGGATCATATCGAGCGGAAGCGGACCGAGCTCGGCATCTGATGACCACGATACCGATGGCAGTATCCCACCCGGGCGCCGGGAAAGGGAGGAAGATCCGGGTGGTCATCACCGGGAAGGGGGGGGTTGGGAAGACTACCCTCACCGCCCTCCTCGCCCACTGCTTCGGGGAGCAGGGGTATCGTGTGCTTGCTGTCGACGGGGATCCCCAGAAAAACCTTGCTGCAACGCTCGGACTCGCTGAAGCGGAAGCGGCAGCTATCGTCCCCCTGTCGGAACGGGGAGATTACATCGCGGAGAAGACAGGGATTACCACGAAAAGCCGCGGGCTCATGGTCCTGAACCCCGATACTGCCGATGTCGTTGATCGTGCCGGTGTTATCGTGGGGGATCGCATCCGCCTTCTTGTGATGGGTGGGGTGAAGAATGCGGGATCCGGATGCCTCTGCCCCGAATATACCCTGCTCTCATCGGTACTCAGGAATGTCCGATCATTGCCTGACGACATTGTCCTCCTTGACACCCCTGCCGGTCTCGAACATTTCGGCAGGGCAGTGGCTGAAGGGTTTGACCTGGCCCTCATCGTGACTGACAGTTCATATAATGCCGTCACCGTAGCCCATGATCTTGTCCGCTTGGCCCGGCAGAGCGGGATCCGGGATCAGGTGCTCGTGGTGAACCAGGTGAAAGAGAACTCGTCGCTGCAGAAGGTCCGGAACCGGTCGTCAGTGGTATTCCCGAGGATCTTCAGTGTGCCGCACGACCCGTGCGTCACCCGTTATGAACCCTCTGTGATTCCAATGATCGGGAGCGACTGCCGGGTAGTGGAAGCGGTCCGGCAGCTCTGCGGGATGATCGTGAGGGACAGCTTTATCGGATAGTCCTCAAACGGGAGTATACTCCCGTGACAGGGAATATCATCTGGCAAATGACCGGCCGGTCAGTCGATCCTGAAAAATGATCGGAAGGAAGGTCAGTAGCCTGCCCTTACAACGGCATCGTGGAGAAGAATCTGCTTTGCGGAATCAAGTGGATCGGTGATATAGACCTCTTCAGCCTGTCCGGAAACAGTTCCAAATATTCGTTTCGAGAGCATCTCATCAACGTCCTCCCTCATGTCTTTCACCGATGAAAAATCAGTCCCTCCATACGCCTCGATGACAATGAGGTAGTCTCTCGCTGTCAGTAACTTCTGTTCTGCCATGCGGTAATCACTCTTCTGATAGTAATCGACCCCTGCCAGCAGGTAGTCTAATGCTCTAATCAGGTGGTCCATTGACCGGACACCTTCAAATCGCTCCACGGTTTCCGGAATAGTATCCCTGCCAGCGTATTTCTGGCACAGTTCACCGGTAGCCGTTCTGATTTCAGGAGGAAGGGTGGTAACATCGACAGACTCCAGATAGTTGTTGGCGGAATCCAGGTGAACGATCATCGCATCAAGGTACGTATCAGATTCGGCAATTGTTCTCCTGGCAGATGAGATCTGGTCGGGATCAAAGTTCATCAGGGGTAACAGGTGCTCAAGGAAATCGCCCATTGACAGCATCACCTTGTTATACTCGGAAAACCCCAGTAACACCTTTCTGGTGTTTTCCCGTGGTATGTCCTCCTGTGATGTCCGGGCCGGCGGAGCCGCATCAATCCTTGCAAGGGCGGAATCAAGATGTTGCTGGGAATTCATCACCCGGCTTTTCATGTCAGCGATGGCTGTAGCGTCCATTATTGTCAGATCGATCCTGGATATATTCTTCGATGCTGCGGTCATATCACCGGCAACAGCCGGATAATCCACGCCGGTTTCGTTTGCAAGGCATCCCGCAAAAACTGAAAGAAAAATACAGGTGAGAATGGCAATCACATAAGACTTGACATGCATGACAGGGATTTTTCCATACAGAGTAATAAGAGTACGTTTCATAAATCCGGGAAGCCTTCGAGAGAACCGGGGGTCAGTAAAGTCAAAAAATGTTATATCCCTGGTACCGGATTTGTCTGAATTATTGGAAAATCCATGCTGCAGATCTGGATAAGAGGAGAACTGATTACCAGGGTCAATGAACGATTTTAAACACATATTTATTGGCTGCATACTGCTTTTAATCGGTCCAATGTAGATTTTAACTCTTTATCAGATCCGGATTCCCTGTCAGAACAGATGGAACTCTTTATTCCCGGTGTGGCTGCAATTACACTGGTATGCATACAAAGACCGTGCCCAGTATCATGCGCTACAAGGAGATCGGCGAGGTCCTGTACAAGTGGGGATTTGGCACAACCTTCCTTGAGGATCTCTCGCCCGGTCTCAGGGCGATGAACCTCTCTACGAAGCTCCACCCGAATATCAGCGGGATGACGGTCTATGAACGCATGCGGCATGTCCTCGAGGATCTGGGTCCCACCTTTGTCAAGTTCGGCCAGATCCTCTCTACAAGGCGTGAGATGGTCTCGGTCGAGATGCTTTCGGAGCTTGCAAAACTCCAGGACAAGGTAGCCCCCCTTCCGTTCGACGATATCCGCGGAACCGTCGAACAGTACTGCGGCCCCATTGCGGAGACGTTCAGGGAGTTTGAGACCGTCCCGTTCGCTGCGGCATCGATATCGCAGGTCCATAAAGCGATGCTCATGGACGGGACGGTTGTCGCAGTGAAGATCCAGCGTCCGGGGATCAGGGAGGCGATCGAGACCGACCTGCCGCTCTTTGGGAAGATGGCCGGGAGGATCGAGAAGCTCTCTCCCGATGCCCGGGTATTCAGTCCCACAGTCATGGTGCAGGAGTTTGCCATCCAGATCCGGAAAGAACTCGATTTCACCCACGAAGGGAAGAATTCCGAGATCATCGCAGCCAACCTTGCCGATATCCCCGAGATCAGGATCCCGAAGATATTCTGGAAGTACTCGGGGGACCGGGTCCTCACGATGGAGTTTGTCAAGGGTTGCAGGGTGGATGATATCGGGACGATCAGATCATACGGGGTGGACCCTGTTCATATTGCCGATATCGGATTCCATGCATACATCCGGCAGATATTCAGGGACGGGTTCTTCCATGCCGACCCGCACCCGGGAAACCTCCTGGTCTCCCCGGAAGGCAGGCTGATATTCCTTGACTTCGGGATGGTTGCCCTCATCAGACCGGAACGGCGGAAGATATTCATCAAAATCCTGATGTCCATTGTCGGTTGCGATGTCGATACCCTGATCGAATGCTTCGAGGCACTCGGGCTTGAGTTCAGGCAGGAGGATATCGAACCCCTCAAGGACGAACTGTATGCTGCCCTCAGGGAATACCAGACCACCGAGCTCGGGCAGCTGAACGTGGGGAGTGCGCTCGACTCCCTGCCAAAGATCATGCAGAAGTATGGCGTGGTGGTGCCCGGCGGGGTGATCATGGTCCTCAAGGTGATCTGGATGATCTTCGGGGTGGCGGTAAATCTTGATCCGGCGTTCAACTTCAATGAACGGGTGAAACCGTATTTTGAAGAGATTGTCCGGGGGAGCTATCTCTCTCCGGATGCCCTGAAGAAACTTCCTCTCTCGTTCATGGAAATGGCTGAAGGGCTGATCAATATCCCAAAGGCTGTTAACCGCACGCTGGACACGATCGGAAAAGGGGATTTCAAGCTGGAGGTGGAGGTGAACGAGATCCGTACACTCTCGACAAGCATCCAGCAGGCGTCAGGCCGGATCCTGATATCCGTGATCATCGCCGCTATCGTTATCGGGTCTTCAATCGTCGTGCACGCTTCGGGTGCGGCAATAACAGGGCCGCTCTTTTATACCGTCTTCTCGGTTTATTTCGCTGCCATCATGATCGGGATCGTCACCCTTTACATATCGGTAAAGAAGTAGGGATCTTCCCCTGACGTTCTCTTCTATGCGGGAAGAAGATCGGGGAAAAGAGACCTTCAGACACTTCGTATCAGTTTCCAGCCAAACACCAGTGCCACGATCCCGAGGAAGATGCAGAGGACTCCGGCGATCTTTTCAAAAAAGTTCATGATAACAGGCAGGTCAAAGAGGAGGGCAGCTCCAAGAATGACGAGAATAATTCCGGCAATAAACAAAATGAAGGCGATCCAATCCATTGTTATCATTCGGAATGTGACAATAGAGGATTTATAATTACCGAAAAATCATGATTGCCGGACAGTTTTTAAGATTTCCTCACGTCATGGCGCCAGCATGTCCCGTGCTGTTACATCGGTGCCACCAGTCATGGACGATTCAGTATGAGGCCCCGGGCTGCTCAATTTCGCGACAATGGTGGTCGGCCCTGGCGTTGATGGTTCCATCATGGATGGCTGATTTGTGGGGAAAGCGTGGTGGTGAACCGGACATCTTATGAGAATCCACGGTGCAGGCCATACTTTTTCGCGCATTCTACCGCGTACCGGTACTCCTTATCTGTAATCCCTCGTAATAATGGCTCGAATCCGGAAAATTGTGTGAGAAATTCCTGGTGCGGCAGGGACCGGTTCCAGTGGTACTGGTCCATGATGTTCACATACGCATCCTTCGAGACCCTCTCCCCGATGAACTTCATCACGAGGTCCGAATCCGCAAGGTCACCCGGGAGTACGAGATGACGGATGTTCAGCCCCCGCTCCGCCACTCCGTCGCGAACCACGAGGTCGCCTGCCTGTCGCTGCATCTCGATAATCGCTTCCTGCATGATGGCTGGGTACCCCGGGGCATCAGAGAGGGCTCTCGCAATCTCCTCCCGGCCATATTTTGCGTCCGGCATATAGATATCGACCACGCCGTCAAGAAGCCGGAGTGTTTCGATCGAGTCATAGGTACCCGTGTTATAGACCAGAGGGATATGGAGGCCTTCTCCGGCAGCAATAAAGACCGTTTCAAGGATCTGCGGGACGAAATGGCCCGGGGAGACAAGGTTGATGTTATGGCACCGGCGGTCCTGGAGTTCGAGCATCATCCCGGCAAGCCGTTCACAGGAGACTTCCGTTCCGTGCCTGAGCTGGCTGATCTCGTAGTTCTGGCAGAAGATGCACCGCATGGTGCACCCGGAAAAGAAGATCGTGCCTGAACCATGGCTGCCGACAAGGGGCGGCTCTTCCCCGAAATGGGGGCCGTAACCTGACACTTCGGGCAGAAACCCTCCCCCGCAGTATCCCCGTTCGCCATTGGTCCGGTCGACCCCGCAGTGCCTTGGGCAGACCGTGCACGATGAGAGGAGTGCCCGTGCACACATCACCCGCTCTGGAAGTTCGCCGGACACAAGAAGAGCCTGGTAGGAGGGGGCGTTCATCCAGGGGTGAATGGGAAGTGCTGGGTGAAAAAAGCAGCGAACGTCTGTCACGGGAGATTCCTGCATCAGGATATCGCCGGCCGGGATCAAGGGTGGGGCAGCAGTCAACGGACAGGAGATCCGGGAGAGTTTCCTTTCTGCCTGTGAAGACCCGGATGTGGACCACCGGTCCGGTTCACAAGGAAATCCGCAGCAGACTCTGCAAAAATAATAAAGGCAGAACGACCTATTGGACTACTATAAGGTAACACTGGTGATTCTGATGGTCAAACTGAATGCCGAGATGAAAGAGACGTTTGCAAAGATCAAGCTCTTCCCGGTTGCAACCGCCTCAAAGAGCGGAGTTCCGAACGTTGCGCCAATTGCTTTTGTACTGCTGGTCTCTGATGACACGATCTGGCTTGCCGACAACTACATGCATAAGACCCTTGCGAATGTGAAGGAGAACCCGCACATAGCAATTTACCTCTGGGAGCCGGACAGCCGGAAATGCTTCCAGATCAAGGGAAGGGTTGCGGTGAAGACGAGCGGGCCGGATTTCGAAAAGATGAAGGCGACGGTCAAAGCAAAGAAGGACGAGTATCCGGCAAAATCCCTGCTCGTGATGAAGATCACCGAGGTCTTCACCTGCTTACCTGGTGCTGATGCAGGGAAGAAACTGGTATAGGCCAGCGGACTTCCCTCCCTGTTTTTTCCTGGATCTTTTAACGATTTTTGCGGTTGAGGGATCTCGTTTTTCCATGGTAGTGACAGAAAAATTATCCCGCAACAGTCTGAATAATATGCGGGTTGCCCCGCAATGATACGAGCAAAAGGAAGAAAAAAGACGGGGTAGCTTTTAGGCGGACATTGCCGCGAGCTCCACATCTTCTTCTTTAAGAGTCTTTCTACCGGCGTGATTGGCCAGTTTGTTCGCTTCTTTCGTCAGCTGTGCAATATAATCTTCAGCTTTGGCCGAGAGAGTCATCGCTGCGTCGCGGCCGACCCTCTTTGCACCACTTTTTTTTGCAATTCTAACAATTGCAGCTACAGGTAAATCTGCCACCTTGATTACCTCAAACTAATTAACACTATATAAATATTTATAGTTTTAGGAACCCGGCCCTTTGAATGAGCTGCATCTGGTTTTTCTGGTTTTCCTGATATGTTCCCCTTTGTCCCATACCAGGGATCCGGTGAGGAGCCCCGGGATATGCTATCACCACTCCGCATGCATGCGGGGGATACTGGCAAATTCCCCTGCTGAAAAGATACCTTAATACCGGAGTGGCGATCAGGCTATTTCAACGGAAAAACCGGTATGGCTCGTCTTGCTGACTACATTGGAAAGTTCTGGACAGGTGCCGAGGTGATGTATGGCGTCATCATCGCCATGACATTTACCAGCATACTCCGCGGTTCACCCGCGGTCCTTGAGATCGCCTTCAATAAAGTCATCCTTGCAGCACTGTTCTGCTGCATTGCCTGGGGGATTGCTGACGGCCTGTTTTATGTGTGGGAGAGGAATTATATCATCCGGCGGGAGAACAAGGTAATCGAGTTCTCAAAATCGCCGCGGCAGAACGAGTCCGCCCTGTCCCTGATCGGAGAGCAGCTGGATGACACGATTCTCCGGAATATACCCAAAGAAAACAGGCTGCAGCTGTACGAAAAACTGATCCAGTTCTTATCCGGCGTTGAAGCCAAAGAGTACATCACCCCCCTCCAGGCGGTAACTATCGCGCTTGGCACCTTTCTGCTCTCGGCAGGTGCCGGGCTTTTTGTTGTCTTCCCGTTCTTCATAATCCCCGATGTCCAGAAGGCCCTGATCGTATCAAACCTGTCCGGGATATTCCTGCTGTTCGGGGTAGGATATTTGAGGGCGTTTGATCGCGATCTGTTCTCAAAGGTGCTGTTCGGTCTCGGATCCTCCATGGTTGGTATCATTATCGCTGCAATCACGGTTATTTTCGGGGGGTAGATGAGTTCTCATCTCTCATCTCCCTCAAAAAAAGCGGAATGCATGCTGGTATGCAGGGGAGGGAGGATCTTCATTGTTATTACCCCAAAGGATTGAATCGATGAGCCAGGGGTTTTTGCAACCAGCCGATCCCGCAGAAAAACACCCTTGAATAGGTGCTCATCCCGTCGGAACACCTGGCGGAAATATGTCCCTTGCAGTAGTGCCATGCAATGTCGGACTCATCATCTGGCGCATTATCGCCATGCATGATATTTGCACATTATTATAATGCAAAAATATATTTAAACAAGATAATTATTTGATGTCTGTCGGGGAAGCGGAAATGCGATGCCCCTGGCGAGACCACAGAGGAGGATGGAGCAGAATGGAAAAGACAATCGTAAGCATCTCACAGGAAGCCCGGTATTTCTACGACCGGGCAATGGATGCAGAGACCCGGAACAATCCGCAGAAAGTCCTTGAATACTTCGACCGGGCAATTGCCATGGATTCCGGATATGCCATGGCCCTGAACGAGAAGGGGAATTTCCTGGACCTGATGGGGAGGCTTGATGAGGCACTGGCCTGCTATGATACTGCCCTGGAGCTCGAGCCCGAAGACGCAGAGATCTGGTTCAACAAGGGACTCACCCTGAAGAAGATAGGAAGGGAGAAGGATGCGGTATCCTGTATCAACCGCGGTATCGAACTTGCAATCGGATAGAGAAGGAGGGGGATACCATGACAAAAGCAGAAAAAATGTCACATGAGGCAGATCACTACTACCAGAAGGCAATCCATGCACAGCACAAGGAGCACCCTGAACAGGTCCTTGAGTACTTCAACCGTGCTATTGCCGCGAATCCCGGGCATGCCATGGCCTGGAACGAGAAAGCCAATTTCCTTGATTACCTTGGAAAATGCGAGGATGCCCTCACGTGTTATGACATGGCACTCAGGCTCGACCCGGAGTTATCCGAAGCCTGGTTCAACAAAGGTCTGACACTGAAGAAGATGGGAAGGGAGAAGGAAGGAATCGCCTGCATCAACAAGGGCATCGGATTTGCGTGCGGAAGGTAGCAATACCTTTTTGTCCCCGGATACGATACCGGCACGACCACTCACAACGGGAGAGAATCCCGTCATCACTTCTTCGTTTTGAACCGGTTTTCCGGAAAACCTTTTTGCCGCCCAGAAAAAATCCATCACCTGATGATTCGAGGAGGGCAATCGATTGATGTCTCCTCATGCAGAGCACCGTGTTTTCTGTTGAGAGTTTTTTTTAAAAAAAGTGTGGAACCAGTTTTCCCGGGTGAGAGCGATTCGGCCGGGTGACGATACTCAGGCGGGAATCAGGACTCCCGGGATACTTCACTCATTTTCAGACGTCAACGGTCAGGTCATCGGTTGCGGCAAACAACCCCGGGCATTCCCTCCCATAGGTTCTTTGTATCTCAAACCTCTCCTCAAGCGTCGTGTATTTATGAGGTCCGAAATGAATCAGGGCAAGTCTTCTGGCATGAGCGTCCCGGGCTATCCGGATTGCATCTTCAGGGTTCAGATGCGGCCATTCGGGGCTTTCTTCGCCTGGTTTCAATCCGCATTCGGTAATCAGGAGGTCTGCATTCCTCGAAAGATGTACTGCATTGTCACAGGGGCCGGTATCGGTGCAGAACGTGATTTTTTTACCGTCGATGGTGATCGCGTACCCGAAGCATGAAACAGGATGGACAAGAGCCCGGCATTCGAGCGGGAAGGGAACCTGGTGCCTTCCTTCGGACAGCTCAATGAATTCTACGGGGAAGGGGAGGTGATCGAATGGTACGGTGAACGGTTCCCTGACCAGTGACTTGAGCACTGACTGGATCCCGACCTGCCCGCAGATGTGCAGGGGGTGGCCGAACCTGAATTTTATGAGGGTGTGCAGCCCGGCAATGTGGTCGATATGGTAGTGGCTGATGAAGAGGAAGGTGGGCTTCTCCTGGCTGATATACCGGTCGGCTTTTGCAATACCGTTTCCGGCATCAAAAATGATATTGTAATCATCGGTCCGGACCAGCACCGAGCAGGTATTCCCGGTGAGCGTATCATACCACCCGTTGGTCCCGAGGAACGTTACTTTCATCTTCATCTGATTGTTGCGGGTGAGGCATAAAGACCGGGCATGAGGTTTTTCGTAAATAAAGCACCGTCCAGTGTCGTCATCGTGTAACTATTGTGCAATTCTGAAAAACCAGGAAATTATTCCCCGGGTAACTTCAGGAGACTGCTGTCTCTCTCAGCCTGAGTAAATGCTGGTATTGCCAGTCACGTTCCCTGGCCGTTGCACTATCGGCATCAGCAGGGCTGGCATCACGGACAGCAGTGGCAGCGTAAATGGCGGCAGCGATGGCATGGGCAGGAACATGGGCAGTTGCTATCGCCTGACCGGCTGCACGGGCAGCAGAACGGGCAGCAGTATCTTCTTGGATCTCGCGGGCAGCTGCATGGGCGGCAAGTGAAATGCTGCGAACATCAGCCATCCTGAACACACCGGTACGTACCCATTCGCGGCATGCCTCGATAGCTTTTCGTGGACGGGTATCCTCCGGGTATTTTCTCTCAAAACAGGGGAGTACACGCTCTGCACAGTCAGAAGCCCATAGTGCTACTATTGTATGGTCGGTCATCCTCGCAAGATCTGCGATTGGCTTGTCCATTGCCGTAACTGCCAGTATTTTTCGTGCCATATGAGTATGTGGTCTTTTATAAATCTCATTAATCCCTTGTTCAACAAGGGGTCAGTTTTTTTAAAACCAAGTCTCAGCCCCAGGGGGGGGTACGTCCTGTAAAAAAGATTGGGGTTCCTTCATGCGGTCTTCCCGGAACCCCTGATCAGCCAGTACTCAATCTCGTAATACCCTGACGGGACCGAGAGGTAGTACGAGGTTTTCTCCTGTACTTCGGCATCGGCGACCTGCCGGAGGAACGATACCTGCTCCCTGTCAGGATGACCGGCGCAGGGCCCATTTTTCGTGGTATCGTCCATCTTCCATGACCGGGAAGGGACCGATGCCGGGGGGGGCTGTCACCCCGGTGTCCATCGGGTCGAAGAATGCAATGACCTCCTGTTACTGGCGGTGCTGCCACCCGTTCCGGCACTATGAGTTCTTCAGGGTTACGAGACCCGCATGATCCATCGCGGGGCGATGGCTTTTGTAGGACAAAAATCCCTGCACCTGAAGCAGGCGACGCATAACTGTTCGTGAAAAGGTTCCGCTTTGTGATTCACGATTTGAAATACTCCCATCGAACAGAGATCGACACAGATACCGCAGCCGTTACAAAAGATTCGGTCGACATACACCTCCATTAAGATTGTCGGGCCGGGGCCTACTTCCAAAACAATCAGCCATAACTGGTGTCATCGTCCGGGGACATATACAATTCGATATCAGTGGTCATGAGAGATCCGGGGACCAGGAGATAATTTTCAACCCCGCAAACAAAATTTACGCCGGGAGAGTGGCCCTATCCGTTGTCCGGTGTACAGTCCGGTACAAAAGGATATCATCCTTGTACCGGAGATTGGTGAATGGGGAGGGTTTGATCGTCCCTCTTCCCGGAAGTGAAATCCTATTACTTCCCGGGTCCATGTACCTGATCAGATGAGGCTGGTCCGCTATGGCATCCTTGCCGTCATCATCCTGACCCTGGTGATAACGATTCTGGCGTATCCGGAGCTTCCCGACCAGATCCCCTCTCACTGGAATTTTGAAGGAGAGGTGGACGGGTATTTGCCGAAACTCTGGGGTGCACTGGTTATCCCACTCGTGATGATCCCCTTCACGGCATTATTCTTCCTGCTTCCGCGGATCGACCCGCTGAAAGAGAATTACCGGAAGTTTCAGGGGTATTACGAAGGATTTATTCTCGTGTTCGCGGTCTTTCTTTTTACCATCCAGCTGCAGATCCTCCTCTGGGGTCTCGGATACCCGATCAGTCCCACACTCCTGTTACCCCTCACCATGGGGGCATTGTATCTCTATCTCGGCTTCCTTGTCGAGCATGCCGAGCAGAACTGGTTTGTGGGGATCCGCACCCCATGGACCCTGAGCAGTGAACAGGTCTGGAAAAAGACCCATGCTCTGGGAGGGACGCTCTTCAAGATTGCAGGGATTATTGCCATGATAGGGGTATTTTTCGGGGAATATTCATTATGGTTCACCCTGGTCCCGATACTCATTGTCGCTGCCTATATGGTGATCTATTCTTACCTTGAATACAGGAAAGAGAAGGGAACCACAGGGTAGTAGTTCCCTGAAAATCCATGTTATACCTTCAAATTCCGGAAAGAATTGTTATTCATGAGATATCACATGGTCAATCAGTATTATATCACCGGATACCCCTAATGCTGAACGCATGAAGATTCTGATTGTCTATAAATCCTATCACCTCATGAATACGGAAAAGATTGCGAAAGCAATGGCGGAAGCTACAAACGCCACACTAATCAGGGTCGATGAGGTCCACCCGGAGGATATCGCCATATATGACCTGGTGGGATTCGGGTCCGGTATTTACGGGGGCAGACACCACAAGGAGCTCTTCGCCCTGGTCGAAACGATGCCATCCATGGAGGGGAACGTGTTCGTTTTCTCGACATCAGGCAGTGGTAATGAGGCGTATCACCGCCCTCTGAAGGAGGCGCTGACTGCGAAAGGGTGCCATATCAGGGGTGAGTTCCAGTGCAGGGGCGAGGCCCGCTTCCTGAAATTCATCCGGACGAACAGGGGGCACCCGGATGAAAAGGACCTGGAAGACGCCCGTACTTTTGCAAAAGGACTTATCACGGCATAGTTCTCCTCCGGGAAAGCCTGATTCCTCCGGAAGATGGATCGGGGTAAGGAAAAGAACGGGATCGATGCGGCGAGATTGCCAAAATCGATCCTACCTCCGGAACAACCCGCCGTATCATCCTGATCCATACGATCTGATGCCCTAATGACCGGGGTACCTGCCGGGAAGCGTCAGGCTGCCCTGTTACCAGCTGGCAAGCGCCTCTCCTTCAGACGGGTAGATAGAGAAGATGGAGGTGAACCCGGCGAGGCTGAGTATCTTGAACACCTCAGGTGAAAGGCTGCAGAGGCCGAATTTATCCCCGGGTTGTTTCAGTTTCTTTGCTGTCGCCAGAATCACCCGGAGTCCGCCGCTGCTGATATACGGGACTCCGGAAAAGTCAAGCAGGATCTTCCGGTTGCCCTGCCCGATCTCTTTCGTGATTGCCTGTTCAAGTTCCGGTGCCGCCGAGGTATCGATCCTCCCGCTGACGGACAGGACCGTCCCTCCCTGCTGGTTCGCGGTTGTTATCTCCACCGTATTCCCTGAAAGGTATTGTCAGTATTTTAAAAAGATAACCCTATCCATCCGTATCACGGGCAGGATCCGGTTCCCGGACCAGAACACCTGACCCTTTATGAGCGATCCGTGTGCTATTCCTGTGTACGAGTGCCTGATCATAGTGTCTCCGATCCTGTCATCACTGCTCATCCTCCTGCAGATGATCTGCGTGATCATCGTGGTAGCCTATCTCCTGACCAGGAGCAGGATCTTTCCTGAAGTTCTTGACGGGCACCTTACGGTAACAACCCAGGTCATCCTCATCCTGGTTTTCGGGGCCCTTTCTGTCTATGGTACCCTCAGCGGTGTCGAGATCATGGGAGCGATCGTCAACGTCCGCGATCTCGGGCCGATGCTCGCCGGTCTTCTCGGAGGCCCGGTGGTTGGGGTTGGTGCGGGGTTGATCGGGGCAGCATACCGGATGAGCCTCGGGGGATTCACGTGTTATTCCTGCTCACTGGCAACGGTGCTTGCCGGGCTTTTTGGGGGGATCATATGGGTTGCATGCGGGAGGAGGTTTGCCGGGATCACCATCGCAGTGATCTTTGCCATCCTGATGGAGGGGTTCCACATGCTCCTCACCCTCGCGATTTCCCGCCCGTTTGACCAGGCCGTTGAAGTGGTGTCCACGGTGGCCCTTCCCGTGATCCTTGCAAACGCTGCAGGGATGTTTGTGTTTGCCTTCATCATTGAAAATCTACAGAAGGAGCGGAAGATGCAGGCGGAGCGGGACACGCTGCTCCGGGAGATGGAGCGGAAGAACACCGAACTGGCCATCGCTGCAGAGATCCAGCAGAGTTTCCTTCCCGACACCATCCCCCAAATCGAAGGGTACGATATTGCAGCAAAAAGCGTGATGGCAAAAGAGGTCGGCGGCGATTTCTTTGATGTGATCCCGCTCGAGGTGATTCCGCTCGGAATCGGAAAGCTTGGGATCATGATTGCTGATGTTTCCGGCAAAGGCATCCCGGCAGCCCTGTTCATGGCACTCTCCCGTATCGTGGTCCGGGTCAATGCAGTATGGTACGCGAGCAGACCTGCCGCGGCTATCCGGGATGCAAATACCATCATCGCGAATGATTCGCGGTCCGGCATGTTCGTGACGCTGTTTTACGGGGTGCTGGATTCCACCACCCGCACCGTTACGTATGTCAACGCCGGCCACAACCCCCCTCTCCACTACACTGCGGCGGATGGCACGTTGTCAGAACTTGAGGCAACCGGCATTGCAGTGGGAGTTCTTGACAATGCGGAGTACACGCAGGAGGTCCTGCAGATGGCAAAGGGCGATCTCCTTGTCCTGTATACTGATGGGATTACCGAGGCTGAGAATGCGGAGCACGAGATGTTCGATGTCTCCCGGTTAAGGGGGGTCATCCTCGCATCACGGGCATTGTCTCCCGGGGATATTATCCAGGAGATCCTTGTTGCGGTCAAAGCCTTTACGGGAGATCACCCCCAATCGGATGATATCACCCTGCTGATACTCAGGAGCCTGTAACCATGGAGACGCGGTTTCTGCTGACAATCGGATCGGATATCGCGGAGATCCCGGCGGTTTCAGACCGGCTCTGGGAGGCACTGCAGGCGAACGGTTTTTCTGCCGAGGAGATCCTCGACACCCAGCTCGCCGTCGAGGAGGCTATCACCAATGTGATCATCCACGGGTACAAGAGGACGGGCAAACCGATCACGGTATCCTGCTGTATCAGCCGCAGTCGCGTGGAAGTCCGGGTTGCTGATTCGGCACCACGGTTCGACCCGTTATCGGTCCCGGAGCCGGAACTGGGGGGGGGTATCGAGGAACGCAGCATTGGGGGACTTGGGGTATATCTCATCCGGAAGGTCATGGATGATGTCTCCTATAGCTACGAGAACGGCCGGAATATCCTGGTCCTGTCAAAACAAAGAAGGGCATGAGACCGGTCCGGTGATGTTCCGGACAGAGACGGGCATGATCCCGGACGGTAAGTGGAACGGTGGTGTTCCTGGTATCGCGTGAGGGAGCGGATGCCGGTGCTGTGAATCACGTTATCATTGTGAAGGTGCTCCCCCGGGATCATCAGATCCATGTGGGAATTACGTTCTATCCGATCAGATCCCCTAAAGTTCCGCACCGCCACCTTCCCTCCGTTCAGATCAGGTACATATTCTCGGCTTCCTCCATCAGCCCGTCCCGGAACTTCGGGTGGGCAAGAGAGATGATCAGGAGCGCCCGATCCCTCGTGGACCTGCCTTTCAGGCTGACAATCCCGTGCTCGGTGGCAAGGAAATCGGTATCAGCCCGCGGGGTGGTGACCACGGATCCGATCGGCAGGCGGGGGACGATGCGGGAGATGGTCCCGCCTTTTGCCGTCGAATAGAACGCGAGGATGGACTTCCCCCCTTTTGAGGCAAACGCCCCTCGCACAAAATCCAGCTGGCCGCCGGTGCCTGAGAAGGTCGCTCCTTCGAGATACTCGGCGTTTGCCTGCCCCATCAGGTCCACCTCGAGAACCGAGTTGATCGAGATCATGGTCTCATTTTTTGCAATGATACCGGGATCGCAGACATAGGAGGCAGGGTAGCTCTCCATGGCCGGGTTGTCGTCCATGAACTCGTACATGGCCTGCGTCCCGGCTGCGGTGGTAAAGACGTGTTTCCTCGGATGCAGCGTCTTTTTCCTCCCGTTGATCACCCCCGTCTCGATAAGGTCCACCATGCCTTCCGTGAACAGCTCGGTGTGGAGGCCGAGGTCGGTATGGCCGGAAAGGTACCGGGCGACCGCGTTTGGGAGGTTTCCGACCCCCAGCTGGATCGTCGCGCCGTCCGGGACCATCCCTGCAATGGCCGGCCCGATGATGTCGTCTTCGGGCTTCCTGTCGGCATTGCGGAGTTCGAGGAGCGGGACGTGGTTCTCGACAATCGCGTCCACCTCCGAAATATGCAGCTGGGAATCGCCAAAGACACGGGGCATGTTCCGGTTCACCTCTACGATCAGTGTTTTGCAGTGCCGGGCTGCGGTCGAGATATAGTCGTTCCCTGTCCCGAAGCTGAAGTAGCCGGCCTTGTCCATGGGCGAGACGGTTGTCATCACGATATCAGCCTCCATGAATTCGGAAACGAGCTTTGGGATCTGGTGGAGGTAGGAGGGGACAAAGTAGTCCAGCCCGACTTTGACCATATCCCGGTCTGCAGCGCCCACGAACCACGAGTAATTCAGAAGGCAGTCGCAGAGGTCGGGCATGAGAACCGAACGGGCAGCATGTTCCCGGGGGAGGAACGTGTAGAGCCGGACCCCGTTCAGTGACCCGGCCCGGGCAGCATCGGCAAAAGCCATGAGCAGCGCCGGCGGTTGGGAAATACTCATCCCGTACACCACGGTAGTCCCGTTCTTCACCAGCCGGATTGCATCCTCCGGGCTGGTCCTCTTCTTCTCGTATTCCTGGGCACAGGTTGTCATGACAGCTCCCTTCACCAGTACTCCCGGTTCTGAGATAATATGGATTCGGGCTTCTCCTGGCCGAGATGCAGCTAAAAATGAAAGACCTCATGAAAAAGCAGCAGGAGATTTTTAGTTTCCCCTGGTAAATTCTGCAGGCACCATGCCCTTCGTGGCTGGGGTTCCGGTCATTCCTTATCGATTCCTGCCAGCATCTTATTGACTGGCACCCTGGCGGGTATATCCCCAAACTCTTTTTTTAGGGATACACATGCACTACGAATCCGGCATGGTCAGGCAGGTCCATCGGATCTTCATTTTTTCCTTTTCTTAGCGTGCTCATCATGATTCTCCTATCTTCCAGGATTCCTGCTTGTCTGGGATAATCAGTATTTTGGAATCACCAAAAGTGTTAAAATAACTCATCCATGAATACTGTTGATGCTGAGAGTATCAGCATGGCATATAGGAGGAATGTAATGAAGAAACTCGTAATTCTAGTTATCGCGTTGACACTCCTGACAGGGTTTGTCATGGCAGACCGTGGCATCCCGCAGGTTCCCGAGACCCAGGGAATTGTCACCTCCACCACTATCGATGCTGTCGGCAACTTCGCATCAGCAAGTGAGATCCAGTGGAGAATCACCACCAACCCCGGGGGGCTGCCGGAAGTACCGGAGCTTTTAATGCAGTCTGAGATCTATGAGTCGACCTATCAGGAAGACACGGCTAGCAACGGGAACGGCCTGATCCTCTACGACAAGGAACTTGACGTTGAGACCAGCAACCAGATCTCCGGGCAGTGGAACATCGAAGCCACCAAGGAACTCGCATTTGTCGGCATTGATGGTGCCCGGGTCACTTCGTCCGATGTCATCTTCGTTGACGGCGCAGGCCAGGTTGACGCAACCTCTGAGAGCGTTATCTGTCCGTTTGCATCCGATGTAACGAACAAATTCCCGGCATACTGCAACCGGGCAGAAGCGGGAAGCACTATCGACATGACGGTGGCAAACGTAAGGACCACCTCAACGGACCGGTTCGTGATGTCCTCTGGTGACCACCCGGTCGAGCTCAACCATGACATCCTTGTCACTGAACTCATTGAGGATCTGCCGTCCATGGGGACCGCTTCCGCATACATGGAGGTCCTGATCCAGGAAGGCAGTGCATTAGGAGCAGAGGCTGAACTGATGGAGCGGATCGAGTTCTCTGAAGAGACCACGGTCAGCGGTGACATCACCACCTTCGAGAAACTCATGCACTACGAATCCGGCATGGTCAGGTAACTACGAACAAAGGAGGATACCATCCTCCACCCTTTTTATGGTGCGAAAAAGATTATCCGGGCGTGCTGGCGGTAAGGCGCGACGTATGCCGGGATTTATTTTTCGTCACGTTGAATGAACCGATTCCAGAACAGCTGATTGAGCATTTTCATCTGGATGACTGCCCCCTTGTTCCGGGTATTCAGGACCGACGCACCTTTGCTGAAAAACGCTGAACTCATAAGGAGTTCCTCGTCATCCACGTTCAGTTCCAGTATATTCTCGAAATTGAGGAATTTCCAGGCCTCTTCGAATTCAGCGAGGGTAACACCTGGAGGGGGGGAGCTGAGACTCTCCAGGGGGATGATGTGGATTTCTGCACGTGGTCCTGAGAATTTTTTCCGCATTTTTTCTTCAGTACCAGGGGATGAAGATAAGATGGTCAGGTGCAGGGGAATATTCCGAACAGGTACATTCTCCAGGAACCGGACGTACCGATCTCCAATGATGCACGAGATATGGTGTTTCGCCTTTCTGAAGAGTTCCCTGATCTTATATTCAATATTCGCATCGCCGTAAATTGTCCAGAGGGTATCTTCGGTATCGGTTCGCACTTTTTCCTGTTCGAGCTTTTTTAATTCCGACAGGGCCTGTTCTGACGCTTTTTCATGTTCTCCCATCAGGATGGAAACCGCCATCTCCGGGGATATCGCACGGTATCGTGCGGGCTTGGATTTTTGTTGTACGGCAAGTCCCTGTCCGGCCAGGTTCCCGAGCGCTTTGTACACGCTTGGCTTTGAGAGAGCAAGGTACTCGACAATCTCTTTTGCCTCTGCGTGATCAAACAGGACAAGGGTAGCGTACACCCTCGCCTCGTCATTCGTCAGTCCGAGTGTATTGAGTGACGAGATGAGTGCTGGGGGAATGAGGTCCATACCAGTCATTCCATACCTGCTGTTAAATTGTTTTTTACCGGAAATCTGTATCATGAACTCCTCACATCGAACAGGTTCGGGGTATTGTGAAGTAATATTAGTTGTTCAAATATTTACTACTTTTTTAGTTATCTTTTTATGGTTCAAAGTCGACTTTGTTGGAACAATTGTAGTACCAATACTGCAAACAAGGAGCCAAAAATGTTCAGAACGAAGAGAATATCCGGACCGCATCACCTGACGGTTCTCGCAAAAAGTGCAGGTTCAGGGTCACTATTGAGCCGTTTATGTTTCGGGCTGCTCATTTCCATCGTACTTGCATGTCTTATTATTCCCCCGGTAAGCGCCGGTGAACGGTACATGACAGGTTCCCCTGAACTGACTGCTGCCGTATCGGGGACCAATGAATTCAGCCCCGGAGATGATACAGTCATCACCGTCCAGCTCCAGAACGAGGGTCTCAATGAACTGAAATTCGTTTCATCCAGCATCATCAGTCGGGACGATCAGCCGAATACCGCGAAGTTGATCACAATAACGCTCGATCCGGGGGATTCTCCGCTCATCATCAAGAGCGATCCGCAGATGATTGGGGATCTCAAGGGTGGGACCAGCACTCTTGTGAAATTCGATGTGAAGATCCCGAAGAATGCAACCGCCGGCACCTATGATCTCCCCCTGAATATCAAGTATACCTACCTGTGGATGGCCGAGCAGATCGGGACCGACAGTATCCAGTATATGTACCGGGAGATGAACGAGACCCTTACGCTTCCTGTCAATATCAAGCCGGTGCTGCAGTTCTCGCTCCTCTCATCTGATACAAAACATCTGAATGCAGGGACGGAAGGGTACCTGACGCTCGTGATACAGAATACCGGGCAGGAAGACGGGAAGAAGGCGATCGTAAAGATCGGCCGGAACGACAACAGCATGGTCATCCCGACCGATGCCAGCGCCTATATCGGGGACTTCCCTGTCGGGTCCGAGATCACGTCCGTATTCAAGATCTCGGTGAGCAGGGATGCCGAGAACAAAACGTATCCCCTCGATGTGTACATAAATTATGAGAATTACGAGGGAGATATCGTTGATACTGACCGGACGACTATCGGGATTCCTGTCGGAGAGAAGGCTGATTTCACTGTCATCTCGGAGCCGATCGAACTTTCGGCCGGCCAGAAGAAAGTCGTCACCGTAAAGTACCAGAACACCGGCGGTGCAACGGTCTACAGCGCCCAGGCCCGGATCAGTGCCGTCGACCCGTTCACCAGCGATGATGATACGGCATTCCTCGGGACCTTTGCACCAAGCGAGATAAAGGAGGCAACCTTCGAGATCTCTGTCGACAGTTCTGCGACAGAGAAGGAATACGGACTGGATTCCGAGGTACGGTACAGGGATGCCCTGGACAACAGCATCATTTCAGACCCGATAAAGGTCCGGGTCGAAGTGGTCGAACAATCCCATGCCGTTGCCTACCTCCTGGTCGGCATCCTTATCGTGGGGATCATCGGCGGAGGGTATCACTACTACCGGCGCCGCCGGAATGAAAGCGGGGAAGTGAAATCCGGATAACCCTCCCCGTCACTGGAGGAGTTTTATCTGTCGTATCGACCGATGACACACCATACCTGACAAAAAGATCCCCATGATTGAAAAACTCTTTGAAGGCATCGCCCGGACCATCAACAAGAGACCGCTCCTCGTAGCTGTGCTGGTGTTAGCCATATTCTCTGTGGCTGTCTTCGGGATGACACAGCTCTCCATGGAGAGCGGATGGAAGACCTACCTGGATGAGTCTTCTGAAAAGGGAATCATTTATGCTGAATATATCGATAATTTCCAGCCCGATTCGACCATCATCCTCATCGTTGAGACGAGCGACCCTCTGGACCCTTCGATCCTCTCGTTTATCGATGAACTCGAGACAGATATCCGGCAGCAGGAGAATATAAAAGGGACGCTGAGCATTGTCGAAGTCCTCAAAAGCGCCCATGGAGGGACGCTCCCCACCTCCAGGGCAGAGATCGATCAGATTGTCGGGGCGCTTCCCTCCGCCACACGCGAGCTTGTCACCCCTTCCAACAGTCTTACTCTTGTCCAGGTCCAGCTCGAGGAGAGCGTGTCCGAGGACGTCCAGCGATCGGCACTGGACAACGTGGTATCGCTCGTGGAAAGCACGGAAAGGCCCCCGGGAGTGACCGTAGAATTCTCCGGGACGCCGGCGTTTATGCAGCAGATGGAGCAGGGGCTTGAAAGCAACATGGGGATCCTGATCGGGGGTGCCATGCTCCTCATGGTCCTCGCGATGGGGATCCTCTTTGCCTATGTCAGGTACCGGTTCATGCCGGTCCTGCTCGTCGGAATCGGGCTGGTGACCTCCCTTGGGCTGATGGGGCTTGCCGGTATCGGGCTGAACATGGCAGTGATCGGGGCGTTCCCGGTCCTTATCGGGCTTGGCATCGATTACGCGATCCAGTTCCATGCCCGGTTTGACGAGGAAGCCAGGAAGGGGTCGCTTGAGGACGCTGTGTTCACGACGGTAACAAAGACCGGCCCCGCGGTCCTTTATGCGATGCTTGCCACCTGCATGGGATTTGTGGCCATGTTTGTCTCGGATATCCCCATGATCCGGTCGTTTGGCCTCGTTGCCATTATCGGCATCTTCACCTCGTACTGGGTGTCCTGTATCGGGGTGCCCACCCTCTGCCTCCTGCTGAAATACAAGCCCAAACAGCCAAAAACAGAGACGTGTTACGCGGTTGGTAGCGATGCCTGCGATTACGTCATGGACAACCAGAAAAACGGAAACGGGAAGAAAAGATCCTTTTCATATGGGAAGTTACTCACTGATACCTCGGTAAAGATTGCAAAAAACCCTCTTCCCCTCCTGCTGGTTCTCGGATGCATCGCAGTCATCGGGTTTGCAATCGACCCCTTCATCCCGGTCCAGACAAACGAGAACTCGTTTGTCCCCGGCGACATGCCTGCAAAGATCAATATTGACAAGGTTACGCGTATCATCGGTTCGACAAGCACGGCTGATTTTTATATCAGGGGGTATGGAACAGACCTCGAAACTGTCCGGTGGATCGAAACGTTCCAGGAGTACGAACTCTCCCACCATAACGAACTGACCGGTGCAGGCAGTATTGTCACCACCATCCTGTCATATAACGGCGGGGTTATGCCGGAGACGCAGGCAGAGCTCGATGAAGTGCTCTCTAACATCCCTGAAGCAACCAGGGAGGAGTACCTTGGCGGTTCGCTGAGCGGTGTGGTGAAATTCAGCACCGTTGACCTTGAAATGACCCAGAGAAACTCCCTGAAGCGGCAGATGATCGATGATATCGCATTCCTCGAGCCTCCGGCCGGGATCAGTGTGGCTCCAATTGGCAGTTTTGATCTGTACACCCTGCTGTTATCCTCGCTTGCAGATTCCAAGGAGGCCATGACCTATCTCGGGTTCATCTTCGTATTCATTTTCCTGGTCCTTGTCTATCGTCATCTCCATGCAGTAACCCCTATGATCCCGATCATTTTTATCGTCGGGTGGAATGCTGTGGCAATGTATCTTTTAGGGATCACCTATACGCCGCTGACCGCCACGCTCGGGTCGATGACAATAGGCGTCGCGGCGGAGTATACCATCCTTGTGATGGAGCGGTATGCAGAGGAGAAGGAACGCCTGCATGACAATCTCGCCGCAATCAGGGAGAGTGTCCACAAGATCGGGACGGCAATCACTGTCTCGGGTCTTGCAACCTTCTGCGGGTTCTCGGCGCTCTGTCTCTCAACGTTCCCGATTGTCAGCAATTTTGGGTATACCACCCTGATTGCTGTCGGCTTCTCGCTCATCGGGGCGATCGTTGTCATGCCTGCGGTGCTGTCGGTCATGGGGAGGTTTGAAAAGCCCGTATCCCGGAAAGAAGGGACGATCATCCCTTCAGCAAAAGAGGAGAGTAAAACGGTCTGATACGGATGACGAACAATTTCCCGGGACAGCCTGCTAAGGGTTAACGAGGGAAGTCCATCACCGGTAAAAGGGTATGGCCCTGCCAAGCGGTCCTATCCACGGGGAGATCATCCCGGAGGAAAGGGACTGCGCGAAATAAACCTCCGACAGGCATCATCCCCCATTACTTTTATTTACCCGTATATCGATTCCGCTCATCATGTCACTCTTTATTGTCCTTGGGAAACTGACCGATAAGGCCATAGAAAAGATGAGGGAAGCAAAACAACGGGATGAGAAGGCAGAACAGATCATACAATCAGCAGGGGGGAGATTCATCGCCCATTACTATACCTTTGGCCGTTACGACTTCGTGGCAGTCATTGAATTACCGTCAGCTGAAATTCTTGCCAGGGTAATTATCCAGATTGGCCAGTGGGGGACCGTCACTACCGAAACCATGACAGCCCTTCTTCCGGAACAGATGTATAAAATGGCAACCGGAACGTAACATGGAGTCCGGGCCACTTCGGTCACTTTTTCCGGGGATGTCAGTGCCACTGGTGCCACAACCCCCGGGTCCTGCCGAGGCCACCGCCCGGTGCTAATAAGGGAATCCTGATGCTCGCTGTCCTTTGTCATCCTGCAACAGCGTGACAGGGGTCTGCCAATGGAAGCAGGGTTTTCGTATGATTCGACTCGCTAAAAAATCGAAATAAAAAAAGACCAGGAATGAATCCTGGCGGGTGTTTTTCAGGGTGGTGGAATCGTGCTTGCAGGGCGTTTGAAATGAAACTGAAATGTGCCCCGCTACACGTCATTGGTCTTATTCCGGTGGCCGGTGAGGGTCAGTAACGGCCGCTCATGAATCGTGGGTAATGGGGATTTTTTCAGTGATAGGGGACCGACCGCCCCGTTCTCCAGAGCATCCCCTGCAACAGGAGCCCGATCGCTACGGTGGAAAGGATAGTTGCGTGGCGGCGGGCCATGAGTCCTTTCCTGTAAGATACTGCCCTGGTATCCTGCCCGGCTGAAGTATCAGCAAAAAAAAGTTATTCCTGTGGATGGATGACTGCTTTTAAACTGCCATCCCGCGGGTGAGCGGTCAGGAGAAACCCTTCACCCGTTTCTTGTAAGGGAAATACATGGGTTATCATATCGGTCACATTGATTCGGTTATACTGGATCCATTTCAGGGCCGTTGTCAGATTATGGAGATCGGCAGCATAGGAATGGGTAATGGTAACCTCTTTCTGCCACAGGTTCCAGAGATTGATCCCGGATTCGATTTCAGGATTGGTGGGGGCAAAAAATAAGATCGTTCCCCCCGGTCCGACTGCTTCAAGTGACTGTTTCACGCAAACGGGGACCGGGGCGGTCATGATAACGGTGTCTGCGCCCACCCCGCCGTTGAATTCTTTAAACCGTTCAGGGACATCCTGTGCAGCGGGAATAGTTGCATCAGCGCCGAATCTCCGGGCGACCTTCAGCCGATCGGGATTGATATCGGAAACAGCAATAAGTCCTGCACCATTCAGCCGGGCCACCTGGGTATGCAGCAATCCGGTGATACCGGCACCAATGATCAGGACCGATCGACCATCCGAGGTCGGAGCCCAGTGCTGCCCACGCACAACACATCCGAGGGGTTCAACAAAGGTTCCTGTATCGAAAGAAACCGATCCGGGAAGGCGTACCATACCCCGATCCACGTTGATTGCGGGCAGAACAACATATTCTGCAAACGCCCCGAACGCATGTTTGAATTTTGTTCTTTGCAGGGTCTCACATGCGGTTGTATGCCCGCGGATACATGCATTACACGTGTTACAGGCGACATGATGGGTGACGACGACCCGGTCTCCCACGTTCCATTTCGAATCGACGCCGGAACCGGCTTCTGCAATGACTCCGGTGCATTCATGTCCGAAAGCTCCAATGCCACCAGGTCTTCCAGCACGCTTCATCCGATACCATTCCATGACATCCGACCCGCACACTCCGCATGCCATGACCCTGACTTTGATCTCTCCCGGTCCGACTGAGAGATCGTCAACCTCTTCGGTGCGAATGTCACTGTTCGAATAATAGACTGCGGCTTTCATGGTATTCCCTGTGAAAAGTACATTTTGGAAAATTTAGTCGAGCCTGGATGCACCGGGCAGACATGCCTGGTAAATACCCATGGCTTCCTTTACGGTATGATTTCCATGGACAATTGCACCAATTGCTTTGATCATGCCGATAGGGTTGTCATCCTGGAAAATATTCCGTCCGAAGTCAACTCCCGCTGCACCCGCCTGGACAGAGTTGTAGGCCATCTGGAGAGCGTCAGGAGGACTTGAATACTTCCCTCCTGCAACGACGACTGCTGTGGGAGCAACCGCGTCAACCAGTCTGGAAAATTCCTCACAATAATAGGTCTTGATAATCCGGGCCCCGGCATCCTGGCAGATACGGGATGCAAGCGCCAGATAGCGCAAATCCCTGGCCATGTTTTTACCGACAGCAGTGACTGCCAGAACAGGAATTCCGTATTCTTCGGCCTGGTTGATCATATCGGTGAGGTTCAGAATGGTTTGTTGCTGGTTGGCAGAGCCGATATACACACTGACAGCGACACCGGCGGCATCCATCCGGATGGCTTCTTTTATCGTTACCGTGAGCTTTTCATCGCTTAACTCTTCATTTAAAACGCTGTTTCCCCCTGTAACGCGTAACATGATGGGTTTACATCCGAGATCTTCGGTCGCAATATTGCTCCGCACTGCCCCGCGTGTCGTCATCAGGCAGTCGCAATAGGGAAGGAGTGTTTTTAT
>JAJFVA010000035.1 GCA_021371995.1 Methanoregulaceae archaeon
CAATGTCTGGTATTATAACACCCTGATCACGGTCTCCCGATCCGTGACTCCTCCGGTCGCGAGTTTCCGGTATTCAGTCAGCGGAAAGACGGTCACGTTCACTGACACGTCCACCAATTCTCCCACCTCGTGGTACTGGACGTTTGGTGATGGGACTACCGCTTCAACCCAGAACCCGGCCCATACCTATTCCGGGTCAGGGCCTTACACGGTCACCCTCAAAGCTTCCAGCAGCGGCGGTAGTTCTACCGCTTCGGCAACGGTCTCCCTTTCATCTTCTGCATCGAATCTGCCGGATCTTGTCTATACTGGTGTAGGTTATTATCCCACACGGGTTTTCGGAGGACAAAAAGTGAGCATATTTGATACGACGCAAAATATTGGGGGTGTTAGTGCTTCCGGATTCTTCAATTATTATTACCTCTCAAAAGACAGTGTCTACAGCTCTGATGATATTAAAATTGGAGAGAAATATATTACCTCGCTTGCACCCGGAGCATCGGTTTCACCCATTGCATCACTAAGTATTCCCAAGTATACCATCCCGGCAGGGGGGTATTATCTCATCATTAGAGTTGATTCAACAAACGCTATTCAGGAATCGGATGAAAACAATGCATGGTTCCTACCTGATAAAATAATGGTGGTGATGTAAGAACAATTTTAAAAATTCAAAATCTCATCTTTTTATCCAATAATATTAGAACTATCTTTGAAATCAGTTCCAGTTCTTTATATTTCTCATTCTCCGGATATATGACAATCAATGCTCGATAATTATCATGAGCAGGTCACCTTCTTTGAGCCGGTGCAGGAGTCCCACTCTCTGACCGGGATGCTTTACTGAATGGCCCCAGACCCTTGCATAACGGAACCGGTCTACAAAATCCCGGTGGAGTTTCCGGCAGACATCCTCAACGCTGCTTCCCTTCCGGATAATGAGCGGCTCTTCGAGATCCGCAGCTTCACTCTGGGGTTTCAGGTAGACCCGCATGAAGCCGAGCGTATCGTAGATACGATCTTTTATTTCTGCCATGTGGTAACCGGTATGGGCCGAAATCAACTCAGGATCCATTGAAAAGCGCTTTTTCAGGTCTTCTTCAATGGCTTCACGGGTTTTATCCTCGATAAGATCAACCTTGTTCACCGCGATGAATGCCGGAACATAGACTCTGTTGCCCAGCATCGCGTCAATCACTTCATCCTGCGTAGCGTTTCCGCGGATGAGGATATCTGCGTTCATCATCTTGTTCTCAGAGAGGATTGAGCGAATCTCGTCCACATCGAGATCCAACGCTCCGACAGCATTGACCCTGATGCCTCCCTGAGAAGTCTTCTTAATCGTGATATCTGGTTTGGGCTTGTTTATCCGGATACCTGCATCATAGAGCTCCCTCATAAGGACATCGACATGTGACGAATTAAAAACGTCGACGAGGATTACTATCATGTCAGCGCTTCTTACCACGCCAATAACCTCTTTTCCCCGCCCCTTTCCCATCGCTGCACCGGCAATCAGCCCTGGAATGTCAAGAATCTGGATCTTTGCACCACGATGTTCCATGGCTCCGGGAACCACCGTGAGCGTTGTAAATGCATAGGCTGCAACCTCGCTCTTCGTTCCGGTAAGCATGTTAAGGAGTGTACTCTTACCGGTTGAGGGAAAACCGACAAGGACAACAGTAGCGTCGCCGGACTTTTTGACAGAATATCCGTCACCTCCGCCGGCTGATTTCATAGCACGCTGGACAGCCTCATCCTTCAGCCGGGCGATTTTTGCCTTCACCCTTCCGATGTGCTTGGCGGTGGCCTTGTTATAGGGCGTCCGCTGGACTTCCTCTTCAAGAGTCCGGATATCATCCTCAATGCCCGCCATTTCGCTGTTCCTATATATAGGCGGAAGTAAAGCCATATAGTTGTGGGTCTGGCGAAAGATCCCCCTTACCGGATTCCATAACCGCAATCAACTCTTCGACAGTGGAGAGGAAAATTGATCGTCTTTCCGGAATTATCTCTTATAATACCTCATCCGCAGCCCGTATTTGGCCCCGAAAGGTCAATTATCAACAGATTTAAGTACGAATATGCCTCAGAGATTAGAGCAGTTGCTGCTATAGTGTAGTCCGGCCAATCATGCGGGCCTCTCACGCCCGCGACTGGGGTTCGAATCCCCATAGCAGCATTATTTCGACTTTTAAACAAAATTCTTTCATAGTGGAAAGAGTTACCCTGGCAAGATGCAGAGGTTCATTCCGGATAATCCTTACAATTACAACAAATTATCGGGATTTATATGATAGCGCCTACTCAAGAATAGCAGGTTAGAACGAACTGTGTATAAGAGACGCGAAATTTCCATATCCTGCGAAACAAAAATTGATTATCCCCAGGTATTTGAGTACCAGGGTTCAACATTATTATATGCAAGGAGGTCGTTTGCCATCATTTTCTCTTCATTGGTCAGTGACCCCTGCTGGAATTTTATAAGATTCTCAGTTGCCTCGTGATTGCGGTTCAATGCTGTCAGGAGGTAAGCCTTGTCCCCGAATATCCGGTAATCCGAAGGATCGAGTTCCGATGCCCTGCTGAGAAGATCTACGGCATGCTCATTCAGTGATTTGTCCCAGAATTTCCAGTTGGCGAGAGCGAGCGCATAATTCCTATAAAAATCCGATATTGAGGGATTAATCTCGATTGCCTGGTTGAAATCCGAAAGTTCCGGAGACCTGTCATTCACATTCATGAGATAAGCCCGGGTGGCTCCTCTCATGTTATAAGCCTGGGCAAAACGGGATTTCAGCGAAACAGCGGCTGAATAATCCTTTATTGCATCAGCATAGTCCCCCTTCATGAGCTTTTCATAACCCCTCCACTCAAAGTACCATGCTTCAGAAGGATCCAGTTCTATTGCTCTGGAAAATTCCTGGATCGCAGCTGCATAAAGCCCTTCATGATCATAGTATAATCCAAGAATAAAATGAGCGCGCGGATTTTCACCGTTCAGCCGGATTGAACGTTCAGCGTCTTTCTTTGCGGAATCGATCAGGAGTGAATTGGATTTTTTCGCCGGATTTCCCGAACCCAGGACAAGCGAGGCATATGCTTTTCCGTTAAGGGCATCTATGTTATCAGGGTCCGTCTCAAGGACTTTATTGAAATCCCGAAGTCCGGCCTCATAATACCGGAATACCGAATCATTTGCGATATAAGATCTCCAGGAATAATACTCTCCAAGGTAAATCCAGGCCGCCCCTCTCCCGATCAGCGCACCGTTATTCTCAGGATCTTTCTTGATTACCGCGGAAAAATCATCAACCGCCAGCAAGAACTGATCATTTCCCCGGAATTCGTAAAAATTATAATATCCCAACTGGAAAAAGGCCAGTCCACGGGCATATTGCGCGTCGGAAAAGCTGCTGTTCAGTCTCATCGATTCATTGAAGGAATCAATCGCACCGGCAAAATTGCCCTGTTCCAGGAGCTGGCTTCCTTCGAAGAATTTTTGCAGGTAATCAGCCTCGACACCGTTCACCGGAGCTGTCTTGTTCCCTTCCTGTATGACAGGTACTGGTTCATTTTGGGGAGATTTCTGGATTTGTTCCCGCTGATCATACTGCTCTACTGTTACCTCCCCGTTTTTCCCTACGGTTAGCTTCTTTGTGATACTGTCGCTTCCAAAAGAATTGCTCACTTTAAGGGTAACAAGCCCGATAACAGGTCCTTCATAAAATTTTACAGGTGTTGCCGAAGACAGGATCGATTCATCGTCAAAACTCCACTGGTAATTCAGGTCAGATCCTTCTGACAGTGAACCATCAAAAAACACACTGAATCTGGTCACTGCCCCTTTTTTTGCCGAAAAATCAGCAACGGGTAGTTCAGGACGCGAAGGGACAACTCCTGAAGATTCGTCCTGGATTACCATTTCTCCCTCGAAAGCCGGCTCTCCCGCAAGGCTGGCCGTGTATATTCCCGGGCTACTGCTCACAAGGCTGCTGCAGTTACAGAATAATCCCACACCGATGCAGAGAATAAGAATCCCAAGTATCAAACCTGCGAGAGGAATCGGCCGTAAATTTTTCACAAAGGTCTACCTCCGGATTGCACAATAATGATGAGATAGGTTATTCATTCAAGAGAGTATAAGGGTTTCATTTTTACGGCGTAATAATCCTGCCCTTACACTCATATGCCCTGCATAAAAAAAACGTTAATAACATATATGTATCTGAATAGGGTATACCCCTCATACAACAAATATGATTGACAAAGTTCGGGTCCCACGGAAAGTGTATCAGGAACTGGTGATGATCAACCGGGAAATCCATTATCCGAATGATTATCCTCTTGCGATAAAGAAGGCCGAAAATAATGGGTTCATCCATGCGGCAGAATGGCTGAAAAGTAATGAGGAACTCTATAAAATGGGTTTTGCCCGGGGTTTTGAACCGGCTGACTGACTGATAATGCAAAAGGAGATCCTGGTTCAATTTTTTTTATAAGATCTATCGTATATTCTGTATTCCCTTCCCGATGAGGATGGGGAGTTATGCAATTGCGTACATTATGTTTTGGGATTCTTGTGCGCATCGTTACGCGGGTGCACCCAGCTAATCACTCTAACGGCCAGAACAACACCAATCCTGACACCAATACTTATTTCCATGACAATATTGTGCGGACTGAGGTGGCTGTGCAGGCTGGCAGATCTTGCCACAACCCTGGCGGGCCAGGCCTGAACACCGTTTTTTTGCCCATTGACAATCCCTTAAAGATACTTCCTTAAGGTACTGTCGGGACTCTTTTAAAAGATCCGAAAGCCATCTCAGGCAAATTCCGCCTTACCATGTGGTACCATTGAAACATAATGCCGTCGATGTTGTGACACCGACATCCCTCATGACCGCATAGGGAAAATGGTAAACGTTGAGAATCAGACTGTAATGGTTGATGATGTAACCTTATCATCATTCGATATTAAAACGAAGAACGGGATTCTTCATGTAATCGACTTTGTGATATTTCCACACTGTTATTAGATTCTTCATTTTTTTCCGTTTCTTAAAGATAATCGTACATAATTGAGAGAGCGCAGATTCTCACTTGTTAGTGTCGTTCATCTCTGGAAATGCCCGGTTCCTTTTTGGACGATGATTAATGATATATCGGAAATTTTTTTCCTTTTCTGTCTGGATCCTCCCGTACGAATAAAATCCGTGTATCCCAAATCTAACGTATATGAAGATTATTTAGCATTTGGGAACGCTTATGCGTATAATTTCCATTGATCCAACTCCTGTCTTCCCGATGGTATAAGGTATCAGGTGAATCGTCATAACCACTTCCCGGGGAAATGTGCGGCAGCTCCCAGTGATTCCTTGCCGGAAATGCGGCGCAACGGAAAAAGTACTGTTTAATTTTTAAAATTATATCATAATAGATATAATATGTATTACTATTATTTATAATAATAATATTATCAGGCGTAAGATCAATGAACACGGCGGCTTACGGGGACACTTTTGCGAAACATTTAAATACCAACTGGCTTCATCATTTCTGTATAAACCAAAACTCTAAAAATCAAGGTGATTTTATGGGAACAAAGATTGGAAAAGAGAAAATCAAGCGTGAACCCGGCTACCTCTATTATCTGGGCAAGGACGGGTTTGTATGGGCAGCGCCGATGAAGAACAACAAGGGCGGTAAGAAGAAGAAAGTCGGAACTGAAAAGATCGCCCGTGAAAAAGGCTTCCTTTATTATCTTGGCAAGGACGGATTTGTCGGCAAAGCCAAGATGAAGAATGCCTGAAACCTTTTTTTTCTGAAAACAGTTTATACTCCATTTAACTCGTTACTATTCATGGGATTATTATCCCCAATACCGGGATTACCCTCTCCCCGAGCTTAGTTTCATGCTATGGTGAGGATATGAATATTCTAACACGTTGAACCCGGTGTCCTCCTCTTGCAAAAAGAGATTATCTTAAAAGTACGCCCCGGCCGGGATTCGAACCCGGGTCGGAAGCTCCGGAGGCTCCCAGGATATCCACTACCCTACCGGGGCAGGTCGAAGGCACATAGGGGTGTCTTCCATATCAACAGGTCGTGGGACAGTATAATGATTTTGGAATCAGGCATTCCAGAGGCAGGATATTAGTCTATTGGATAAGTCGTGGGGGATGTCTTTTAATTGGTTCCGCCTGAATTCCGAAATTGACGGGAAATAATCAGGCTCCGTTCCGGAATAAGGTCACGGGAGGATATTCCGAATCAAGAGGTCTGCCTGACTTTGTAAGTATACCATATCTTACATGCTCCTTCATGGCTCACCATGCATGGGCCGACAGGGCTTCGTGGCGTACACACACTGTCAAAGAGTTTACAGTCAGATGGCTGGGCAATTCCCCTGAGTACCTTATCACAGATACAGGCCGAATGTTTGCTTACTGATTTGAATTCAATTCCGAATTTTTTCTGTGCATCATATTGCTCAAATTCAGGTCTGATCTTAAGTCCTGATGACGGGATGACTGGAAAACCCCGCCATTCCACGTCAGAAGTCTCAAAAACCTGATACATCAGCTCTTTTGCCTTAACATTTCCCTCACGGCAGACTGCCCTTGGATAGGCATTATCAATTCGGTGAGTCCCTGTATTTACCTGGGATACAAGCATCAGGAGCCCAAGGAGGATATCCTCAGCTTCAAAACCAGCCACAACCTGGGGCACTGGGAATTGTTCGTATTCCTGGTATCCTGTCACAGTGCAGACATGCCCGGGAAGCATAAATCCATGAAGGTGTGCCTCCCCCTGATCAAGAAGCCACTTCATTGCAGGAGGGACAAGCCGGTGACAGGAGAGGATACTGAAGTTTTCCGGAGGCCCGGCAAGAAGGGTCGCGGCAACGGTCGGAGCTGTCGTTTCAAACCCTACCGAAATGAAGACGACCTCCTTATCGGTTCCCTCAGCAATTTCCACCGCTTTATGAACTCCCGGCACAATCCTGACATCGCCCCCGCTCGATTCAAGAGAGCCGGTACTACCCGGAACCCTCAGAAGGTCCCCATACGTGGCAACAATATATCCCCTCCGGACAAGTTCAAGTGCTGCGTCAATCTCTCCCTGGGGGGTAATACACACGGGACAGCCCGGACCCATAACGATCTTCAGACGTTCAGGAAGAAGGCTTCGTAATCCATGGCGGGCAATTGAGGCCTCGTGGGTACCGCAGATATGCATAAATGAGAGATCGCGATCCACGATATCATGGAGTTTTCTGGATATCTCTTTTCCTAAGGGCATTCCTGACTAATTATTTTACAATTTGCAGTGATAAGTATACTCATCATGAGCACAGGTACTGTTCTGAACACCACTCCAACAGTTCCAAGTGAGATATTCGGAATTTCAGGTAATTTTTTGGCCGTAATCATCGTTCTGGCCGGAGTTGTTATTGCCATCGTTATGTTTCTTATCGTCCGATGGCTTGAGAAAAAAGCTGACGCGACTGCATCCCAGATTGATGATATCATCATTGCTTCCATAGGGACTCCGGCGGTAATCGCAGTCCTGGTCATATCAGTGTTTGCCGCATTGCAGGTTGCCTCACTTCCATCAGGACTCGAATGGATTGTGGAGAGCAGATATTTTGATGCAATCTATGTCATTATCGGTGCCTGGATCGTTTCAGGGTTTGTTTATAATTTCATCAGCATTTATGGATCCCGTGTTGTCGGAGAGACCGAGAGTGATATCGATGACAGGATGATCGCACTTGCACTGGTGGTTTCGAAATATCTGATCTGGTTTGTCGCATTCCTCCTCATCCTTGGGATACTCGAAATTGATATCACCCCGTTCCTTGCGGCAGCAGGAATCATTGGTCTCGCCTTTGCCCTTGCTGCGCAGGACATTCTCTCAAATTTTTTTGGAGGGGCGATCATCGCCGTGGATAAGCCTTTCAAACTGCACGACAGGATCAAAATCAACGAGTATATCGGGGATGTTGTGCATGTAGGTCCCCGCAGCACCCGGCTAAAAACACTTGATAACCAGATCATCACAATCCCGAATTCAACGATTACCAATAGTTTTGTAGTGAACTACGCGATGCCTGATACGAGGCTTAAGGTTCGTATACCAATCGGTGTTGCATATGGGACCGAGGTTTCAACCGTAAAGAGGATCCTGAAAGAAATCGCCCGGGAACTTTCGGAAAGTATCCCCTACATCATGGCAGATCCTGAACCAGCGGTTTATTTCCTGGAATTCGGCACATCAAGTCTTAACTTCCAGCTTGTTCTCTGGACAAGTGACGTCACAAAAATCTGGGAGGTACAGGATGCAGTAAACATGCTGATCGCAAAACGATTTGCTGAAGAAAAGATCGAGCTTCCATTCCCCCAGATGGATGTTCACCTGAAGGAGTCCTGAATCGAATTTTCTTCATGAAGCCACTTCAATTTTTTTAATAACCAAAACACTGAATCACTGGTAGTCCTAATAATTCATACAATCTTTAACCCTCTCGCGACATTGAAATTTTTTTAACTGCCTTGATGATACTGAAGGTCTCCCATGTCTCCAATACCCTGCAGACATGCTTCCGGTGGAGACAGGGACCAGCACCAGTTTTATGCTCCACCCGGGATACTTCTCCAGTATATGTTCGGCGTATCTTCATTCTGTCTCCATAAAGAGCCGCTTGCCAGTGCTCTTGAACAACTGGCACCTGTCACCGACCTCGTGGAGATAATGGATGACGGCCCTCATTTTATCGAGTCGGTTGAAATACTGGAATCATACTCGTTCTGCTATACATTCCATGCTCCATCACGGAGCATTAACATTGCAAGCATCCATGAGCCGGTCCGGCGGGCAAGCGTTGAGGTAATCGGTACATGTTTCTCGCTGGCCGGGGAGGTAAATGCAAAGGTAGTGATTCATCCGGGATATTTTGCATGGGAGGAGGAACAAAAAAAGGCCCTCCGGCAGTTCCACGCTTCCCTGAGAGAACTCAAAGCTCTCGCCGATGCATGCTCCATTGAATTTTTTATTGAGAACATGGGAAACTGGAACTACTTTCTCCTCAAAGAGCCATGGGAAATCAGCAATCTAGGCTTGTTCGATCTCGCTCTCGATGTCGGGCATGCCTATCTGAACCACTGCCTTGATGAATTCCTCTGCCTCCCATTCCGGCATATCCATCTTCATGACAATAACGGATCTGACGATGCACATAAGGCGGTCGGGAGCGGCAGCATTGACTTTAATGCGGTAATGAAGGCAGTGCACCGGACAAAAGCCACCCCAATCATTGAGGTGGCGACACTGGATGGCGTGCTCCGGAGCCTCGCTTACCTTGGTTGTACGATACCAGGGTAATTCCGCGTTCCTGGACATTCCAGGTCATATATCAGCCCAGTTTACCGGTAATATCTTCTTTTTACCATATCTCTTCCGCAATCTTTTAAAAGGTTCAGTCCAAAGGTTATTGGTGCATTGTGCCTCAGTGGCTCAGTCGGTAGAGCGTGTCCTTGGTAAGGACAAGGTCGAGGGTTCGATTCCCTCCTGAGGCTCTTCATTCCAGACTTTTTTAACATTCCCGGTTGATCAGGGTTTTACCTGTATTTTGTTTCTTCGGGACAGATTTCAGAATTTTCTACAACCAGAAGTTCACGGATTTCCAACCGGGTTGCCATTATACTTTTAATGAGCTGACTGTCAGCGGAATCAGGGATACATCGGCCCCGATCTACCAGTATCGGTTCACACAGACATGGAGGAGAATTAATTGGCTTTGGTTCATCCTTCCGGAGAATAACGGTGTGAAATCGTTCCAGTTGTTCGATCCCTGATTCAAGATCTCCGGTATCGTATGGATTCCTGAGAAATATGTATACTTTTTGCAACCCTCCTCTCAGTTTTTTCAGATAAAGAGTTATGGGAATTCCTCTCATCACAGGTCTCCCGTGGTCGCTGGCCCCTGTACAAGGTAGCAGTGTAAGCCCCTCTGCCCGTTGCGCCCGTCCATCTTCCCATCCAGAATGGCATCTTCCCCCAATATCTTCAGGCTCCGGGAAAATGAATGGTTCCCGGCAATGCTGGCAGTGTATACCCGATTGTTTGAAGAGGATCAACAAAATTGATTTTTATGAGTAATTTTCATCAAACAGATGAATATAAAGGATATTTTAAAAGAAAGAAGAGCACAGGCTATCATTCCCGGGTTATCTCTCCACCGGAACTTCGTATCATTTCTTCTATCGTATCCTGAAGGATACCGTCACCGAGAGCATGATCAAGCATCGGAAAAATCCCGACAAGAGGGAGAGGTTTGAAAATAGCACGTGGTGGAATGTTATCTTTCATCGGCACCTGACCGGGTTCAACCACCCGGGTAGTCCCATCATCCCAGACTGCAAGGTTTCCATATCCCTGGGCATCCCAGATTTCCCTGATAATGTCTTTTGTGTGAAGCATAATCTCATTTCCCGCTTAAGGATTGCAGCAACGTGGCATTAAAGTGATGGTACCTTAAGGCAAATATTGTACGATTCATCATAAGTAACAGATGAGTGTCCTGGTCACAGTCGATCTACCGCGGGAAAAATCGTCAGTCTCGAGGTGTTTTACGATATACCATACCCTGGAAGATGGCAATCTTCTCCCCATGTTCTCCTGTAACCTGCACGGTGTAACTGGCAAGTTTCGGATTTCTGGCATATTCTTCGGCCTCGGCATACAGGGTCCCTGAGCGTGCAGCAGTGAGGTAAGAGATATGAGCGCTAATTGCAGCAGCGGGGATACCATGCGAATTGGAAGCAAGTGCAAACGCTGAATCGGCAAGGGTAAAAATAGCTCCTCCATGGACCGTATGGTGACTGTTCATATGCTGCTCTCCAATCTCCATTTTTACACGGGCCTTCCCCGGAGAGACTTCTATCAGCTCTATCCCGGCCTGCCGGGCAAATATATCTGCTTCAAAGAAACGGGTAGAATCATCCATGCCTAAAGGTATCCCCTGCCGACAGAAAAGAGATTGCGTTTCTCCGGCAATGAGCGGACTTGATCGGGGGGAGGGAGAAAACAGCCTGTATACGGCTTATCTCCCCAGCGCCAGGTCAATGCCCCGGTTTATGCAGCTATATGCTTCATTCTCACGACCTATCCTTTTCAGAATAAGCCCCTTATTAAACCAGGTCTCTGCATTGTATGGATCATGTTTGAGTGCCTCGTCATAACTGGCGAGGGCCTCATCACACCGGCCAAGTTCATCAAGACAGTTCCCCTTTTCGTGCCAGGCGCCCGCATAATGTGGGTCTGTTGAAAGAGCACGATCATAGTACTCCAGGGCATGCAGGTAATCTCCTGCATGTGATGCTTCACTTGCCCTGTGGTAAAAATACTCCGCATTCTGTGAGATTTTTATCAACGCTCTCCCTGACTGGTTCATATTCATTACGATCTCCTCCGTTTACGGGTATGCTATAGGCCTTGTGCTGGCGGTTCCCCCAAGGCAGGTGATAATAATTATTAAATTAAAATAATTCTATGCACTATAATTATGGTCACATAATTTGATAGGCAATACATGAATCATTATTGCACGGCATTACTGACAGACGATTCCTTATCAGGAAAGTGCCAGGGAACTCTGCGGGTAGCAATAAAAGTGCAAACCTTTTTGATAGATACTCCTGATTGTAATCCAATGAACAACCATGCCGATCAGCGGATAGATGAAATCCGGAATCTTTTAAAGGGGAATCCCCGCGGGATGAGCATCTCCGAAATAGCTGAGCGACTTGGCTTGAAGAGAAACATCGTTTCCGGGGACCTGAATTATCTTGAGAGACTTGGTCACGTTGAAATGCAGTCAATAGGAACAAGCAAGGTGTACTTCTCAACCACGAACATACCTCTCTCCGGCATTCTCAATTATTCTTCGGACATGATCCTTATCCTCGATGAAAACAAGAAAATCATCGAGGCGAATGCGCCAGTCCTCAGGATCACTGGCAGAAACCGGGAAGAAACAATTGGAAGATCGCTGGAAGAATGTTCAGGACCTTTCTTTGCAGCGTTACATGCAATGGGAGAGAACGGGGACGGGGAGCAAGACCTGACACTCTGGCTCCCCCAACTTGATGATCCCCGTGGAATGCGCCATTTCAGGGTAAAACAGATACCTGCAGTGTTTGAGGATACCCGACGGGGCACCATGATCATGGTCGAGGATATTTCCGAAGAGATCCGGTACCGTGATGCCCTCCGGTTGAGCGAGGCGCAATACAAGGCAATCGTTGAAGATCTGCCCGATCTTATCTTAAGGTTCCTTCCTAATGGCACAATCACCTATGTAAACAGATTATTCAGGGAAACGTTCGGACAGGGAGATGCTGAATTTCGCGGCGAGAATGTATATTCATACTTTTCGGGCCAGGGCCGGGTCGAATTCCTTGAACATGTTCATGATGCAAAGGGGGAGGCTCCCGTTGTTACACGGGTCCATGCTGTCCAGACAAAAAACGGTCCCCGGAGATTATCTTTCACCATCAGGGCAATATTCAATGAAAATAAGAAGATTATCGAGTACCAGGGAATCGGCAGGGATATCTCTGCAGAACTCGATACCCGCGACCAGGTGATGCGTCATGTTGCTGAAACAGAATTTTTATGCAGGAAATCGCAGAATTTTCTTGAAACAACCTGTGACAGCGATATTTTTGCTCATCTCTCATCAGGCATCGCTGAAATTGTTCCTGATGCAGTAGTTGTAATATGTTCCTATGATAATCCGACCAAAATGATGAGGTTAAGAGTGATAAGAGATGAGAAAGGAGCCGATCTATTACGGGAAATTTTTGGTGAAAAAGAGGTAGATTTTTTCCTTTCCCCTGAGATTCTCTCGAAAACAGGTGAATATGAGAAAATACAGAATGGAAAGCTTGCAGAAATAAAAACTGATCTTCTGTATCCCCTTGTGGGAGACTCTTCAGTCAGGCTCCTGCAGCAGACTATCGGTCATCGAAACATCTACGCAACCATGATGGTCTGGGAAGGGGATGTGATAGGCGCAACGGCAATCTGTCTCCCCATGGGAGATGAGCTGAACAATAAATCGCTGGTTGAGACCTGCATAGGCATGGCAGCACTTACCTTCCAGCGGCATATTATAAAAGAATCACTCTCACTGAGCAAAAATCGCTTCTCAATGATTACTGAGACCTCCCCTCTTCCCATAGCGATCATAGATCCCAGTGGGCGATACCTCTTCCTGAATAACAAATTCATCGCGAAGTTTGGATACACTCTCGATGATATCCCTGATGGAAAGAAGTGGTTTCTCCACGCATATCCCGATGCGGGAGAGATGCAGAAGGCACGGGATCTCTGGATGAGTGATCTGAAAAATTCAAGACCGGGCGAGATTCGTTCAAGGCAGTTAAGGGTCAGGTGCAAGGATGGATCATTCAGGATGATCGTGTTCCACCCTGTGACCCTTCTTGACGGATGTCAGCTGGTTATCTATGAAGATATTTCAGAATTAGAAGAAGCAGAACGGATAAGAAATCTCCTTGCAGAGATTGTCAGATCCTCACATGACGCAATCATCGGAATGACCACAACGGGAAGGATCCAGACGTGGAATCCCGGCGCGGAGAGAATTTATGGGTACACTGCCGATGAGGCGGTCGGCAAAGATATCGAAATCATCTTTCCCCCTTCCCTGATCAATGAGAAAGACTGGATTCTCAAAAAAGTGAGATCCGGAGAATTCATATCCGATTTTGAGACAAAGAGAGTGAGAAAGGATGATGCCATAATTGACGTTTCAGTCACCATTTCACCGATATTTGACAGGGAAAACAAAATTATCGGTACTTCCACTATTGTAAAAGACATTACGGCAAAGAAAGCAGAAGAACGTTTCAGGGCGCTCGAATCAAGGTACCAGGAGATGGTTGATTCAATCAACGTGGGAGTCTACCGGAGCACGGGAGATCCTGAGGGAAAATTCATCTGGGGAAATTCATACCTGGTGAAAATCCTTGGATATTCATCGTTTGAGGCAGTAAAGGAACTTCCCATCGTGGATATCTTTCTCCAGACAAACGGGAGGAAGGAACTTATTGAAGATCTGAGGCGTAGTGGTTTTGTGAAGAATCGTGAGCTTATGCTCAAAAAGAGCGATGGGTCCGTTATTTATGCCCGTGTCACAGCACTTGCAACGTTCGGTTCCCAAGGTGAGATCTCCTACATCAATGGTATTGTGGAAGATGTTACCGAAAACAGGGTTCTCTCCCGTAAGCTTGCCTCACTGCAGGGATTATCAGAAGAAAACCGGCTGTACCCTTCATGAGGACTTCATCACATGGGATCAATTATGTCAAGGGAAAGAATAGGATCTTTGCGTTTCTTGGCCCCCAAGATATGCTGCATCTTGAAAGAGAATAATCCCAGCAGAATCTGTTATTAAGGAAGTAATAAAAGAATTGAATTCTGCATCAGCCTGTTTTTTCATGGACTTTATCGGGTACGGTGACTTCAATATAGAACGGCGGATAAAATAAGATTCTCTCTTTCCTCAACGGATCTTGGAAGAGAATTCCCTCATTTGTCCGCTCAGAAGTAACAATGTAGGAATAAAAACGGTGCCTCCTCACCTCATGCCGGTCTTCAATGCCCAGGAGATCCCCGGGGTCCAGACCGGAAGATTTCGCATATGCTCTCTTAAACGAAATACCATGAACCAGATCATAATCTTCCAGGATATAGGAAGCATTCTCATCCCGTATCACGAGCCATCTGAATGGATGAAACGTTGGAATGATGATCCCCCTGGTATGGATTCGTACAAAAGAGCGGATTCCTGCAGAAAGAAGAATAAAAATGATAAAAAATGCGATATACCCCAAGGCAAAGGATCCTGACCCGGCTCCTCCTGCCATGATTAGAGCAAATATGATGCTCGCCGCAAAGAGGACGATGCTTGGGCCTGGAAATATTCCGATTGTAAATTTCTTCAACGATAAGGGATATAAAAGAGGTATACCGGGAAATGCAAGGCTGTCCAGGACGATGTGGGTGCATATTCCTGAAAAGATGACAAGAATCAAAACGGGCGGGACTCCTAAACAGTACGGGCAGGCACCAGCCGTTACTCCAAGAATGATTCCGAACCAGGCAAGTCCGGCAATAACTACTGCACCTGCGAAGCTGTGAGTAAATCCGCCGTGGGTAAGAATAAAGAGAGAGGGATGGTTGTCTGATAGTGGCTTGAACAGGATATCAATATCAGGGATAATTGCACCAAGCACCATCGCAAAGAGATAGAGGGAGGGGGTTGATGCAGGGAGAGAGAGAGTTATTACAAAGGCGTGGGTGAGTGAATCCACATCAAAGATGTATTCCTGTTATCTGAAAAATTATCCGGCAGTGACACTATATTGCATGGAAAGGGTGAATTTTTCCCCATAGGTATGGGGAACCGAACGGTGGAAATGATCAAAAAAAAGAGCTTGCTAGTGGGGATGGTACTCTTTTACAGGAGCTATCTGGGCCTTACCCGCAAGGATCCTGTTCAGATCACGATAACCGACCACATAGAGCTTTTGCTGTATCAGTGCGGTAAGTTCCTGCTTCTTTGGACCGAGAATCGGAGAAAGCCATGCAGTCCCTTCACGTTCGCCGGCAGGATCAACAACTTCGACTGACCGGTGGAAGAGGAGAGGGGGGATATCTTCTGGTGTAATGAAATAGCGTGACCCGGAAATATCCATGGATAAACCCCTGCCAGACCTGCGTGCGGTGCCTGCACGGGTATAAACGATGCATGGTGCCTTTCCCATTATACTTCACCACCATCCTATAGGAATTATGAAGATGTAAATGTGCCGTCAGACGCTAAAATGAAGTTATTTTAATGAACAGGCAATTTTAATCAGGTTATATCAGGTACATAAAAAAGTTTTCCTGTTCCTGGATTTTACTGATACGATACTGCGAACATGAAAATCAAATGCTCATTAAAGTCTTTAACATTAAAAAAAACGGTCAATTATCAGCACTTTTCAGAAAACTTTATATACAGAACAATACAACAAAAAAGATGAAGCCAGCATGGCCCGGAGCCTGGTATAGGCTTAAATTGCTGATACTCTAATTGATCGATGACTGATACTCTCACGCATCAATTATATACCATGCCCGGTCCATGATGGTCAGTTTTTACGTAGTCTTTAGTCTGGTACTAAGGCTGAACCTCTCCTGAAGAATCCTTTGCTTCATTCCCTTTTATGCAGTCTGGCTCAAAAACCAGCGGCATTATAACAAGAGAGATAACGGGAGGAACAGATGACTCTCATGAAGGGCGTTATACGCCCATACCGGGATATCTCGTTATCATATGATAATCATGTACAGCATGAGAGAGAGGAGAAAGGCCAGAAGAAGGACAGCAGCGGAAAGTGGAGGTATGAAGAGGATCATGGCATTTACCGTACTCGCCATCTGGACAATCCGCTGGGAACCAAAAACACGGATCCGTTCACATAGCGCCGTGTTTCCTGCCGCTTCTCCCGGGGCAAGGCTCATCAGGGACTCCTTGACTGCCCGGTCAAGGTAGGGTAGGATCAATTCCGGGCGGATATTGAAGCCAACAGGATTTTTCCCTGACATAATGTTGACCACATGGGAATCAGTCGTCATGATCTCGGCTTCATCCACAAGGGTAAGTACATGGTCCCGAAGGATATCGCGGACCCCGGCCTGGACATTATTTCCATCGATAAGGACATAGGCAGTCGTCTGGCCGTTGACCTCAATGATCAATACTTCGATTCCCTGATCGCCAAAACCTTCTTTCCTCGAAAAGGGGGGTATCACCTGTGCAGATCCAATCCCGAACGGGTATTTTACCAGTCCCGGGCCCTCTTCGATTGCATGCATGGCAGCGGACTGGTATTCATATGCAGTCAGCGTCCCCGGCTGAACCGTGGAAATATCCCCGGTAAAACAGTTATGGGCATCCACAAATGCAACATGCCGGAATGTGCGGTGCCCTTCAGCCATGATCGCCATTCCCACCCCGAGATCAATATCCTCGGTTTTTTCAGGAGATCGTGTGCTGATAATGAGGAGGGTTTCATTGAATACCTGGTAAAGAACTGAAACAGTGCCATAGCAAAACCGGCATGATTTGCTCGCGTCACCTGAGAATGCCAGGTTCCGGCTACCCTCCCGTATCGCGAAGATGATTTTTTTTATTTCATCCTCGGCAACCAGGTTGAAATCATGCGTTGCCGTCCCGTGGGAGACCATTACCATTTCAGTGAAGGCGGACTGAAGAAATTTCGGAAGATTCCCCCCACCAATCTCTCCCAGGGGCCCCGGGTGGATATTTGGCACAGTAAAGAGTACACCTTTCCCCTGTTCCGTCCTGAAGAAGAGGCTCACCTGGGGAACATAAACCTCCTCACCAATTTCGCGGAAGAAATCCTCCATTGTCTTTGATCCGTCTGTGATGTGGGCAATGAAGGTATTTAAGAAATTGAGTCCGTGGATATGAAACGCACGATAGAGGGGACGATCGACCGCCCAGATAAGGAGGACGAAACCAACGCCAAAAACGAGGGCGGAAATGAGGGCAAAAAGACCGAACGGCGGGCTGAAGAGATATATCCCGATCAGGATGCCTGCGCCGCTCTGGATGAATGCCGGGAGGACCGTGCGTGTAACACGATAGTCTGCGATTGCTGCGAGAACGACCAAGCGTGCGCCGAAAATGAAACCAAGTGCTATCGCATAGGAAAAGGGAAGCAGGGAGATGCTCACCACCATCCCAATAAGGGAAATGATTACAAGGAAGACCGTGCATGCGAGAGCGAGCAGTGCCGAACGGTTCCATGTGATATGCCCTGAAAAAACATTTACAAGAGGTTTTGTTGCCAGAAACCCGGTCAGGGCAGGGATTGTGAAACAGAGCGACCCGAAAAACCGGATATTCTGACCGAACCGGAGACTTGCGCCATCGATAATGAAACCAAGAATTACAATGATGGCAAGGGAGGTAGGCCAGGAAGGGGCAACAAAGAAGAACCGCGAAAGCCGCTCAATTTTAACATCTCCGCTTACGACTCCCATGGTGTTCTCCTGGCAATCCTCTCATATTTCAATGAATGCTGCTGCTTGATTATTCATTCAGCACCAGAGGTCCAAAATAATTCTCATATCGTGACTTCATCATCTCCCAGCCGGGAAGATTGGTCTGGCATCCGGCCACTTCAACGACATGGGATGCTGCAACAGTGCCCACCCTGCAGCAAATCAGAGGGGGCAGATGTTTTAAAAATGCCGTGAGGAAACCTGCCCGGTATGCATCACCAGCTCCGGTGGGATCCACCATCCTTACCGGGATTGCGGGGATATGCTCCTCTTTTCCTTCCAAGTATAGAATGCTCCCTTCGCCTCCACGGGTAAACACAGCCATGGGCACCATCCCGATGAGATCCTGGCGTGAAATGCTCATCATCCGGCACATGCCCTCGACCTCATGCTGGTTGGCAAACAGCAGAGAGACCCGTGAAATAATTGAATGCAGCTGTTCAGCCGAATAACGGTGAAGGTCCTGTCCGGGATCAAACGAAGAAAAACCTGCCTTTTCTGCAACCTTCACATTAAAAACAGGATCAGCAGTAGCCATATGTACAAAGGGAAATGAGGGTGGATCAGATGTCCTGAAAATATCAGAGGCCCCCCATTCAAAGAACGTGATCTGGTCGCCGGAAGGATCAGTAAACATAAACGCTGTAGCCGTGTGTTTCCCGGGGACTGTGTAAAATTGGGTGTAAACCCCGTTTTCTTTTAACCATGCCTCGTAAGCACTCCCCTTGAAATCCCCCCCCACAGCACTTACAAGGGTAACCTCTCCTCCAAGCCTTGCAATTCCTGTCGCGATATTGGCCGCACCACCCCCAAAGAGGATATTACGGTCAGTGATGGTGGATGACCCGTTTCTGACCGGAAGGGAAGAGACCCGGGAGATATGATCGACTGCAGTATGCCCAACGATATGGATCATAGTTCACATACTTCTTTTACCATGAGCGGAACATCACGAAGCGCTTTGCCGACCACGGATTTTGCTATCTTTGCCGCGTGTTCTTCCGAATCAGCCCTGAATACCTTCATCTCCAGCAGCAGGCCGACAAGCGCGGTATTTGCAACAACCAGCGCACTGTTAAGCTCCCCCTCGCAAAACGGGCATTCAAGCATCCCCGCCTCGATCTCAACATAGTTTGCAGAAGGATTCAGCCTTTTTCCGGCTTCACTGATGGCTATCCCTACCGCGTCATCAAGAGATTTCACATCCTTGATCACCCACGCAGACTCCAGGGTCACAACATAATCAGGCATCGTGATACCACTCCTCTGTATGAAAATGCTCACTCACTGGCATCCGCTCAGTCAGATTCGAAGGTAATCTCCCTTTTCCTACACAGAGCATTGCAACAGGACGAATGTGGGGGGGGAGTGAAAGGATCTCTTTTACTTCCTCCTCATCAAATGCGCCGACCCAGCAGGATCTGATCTGAACCGCATGAGCGGCAAGCATCAGGTACGTGCATGCAATGGTGGCGTCCTGGACCGCATACAGGATTCCCCTCTCCCCATAACGGGACATGGACCGCACATAGTTAGCACAGACTACAAACACAGCGGGAGCGTTCATCACCTGGGGTTGCCCCAGTGCCGCATCAGACAAAGCCTCCTTCCTGCCCGAATCCCGGACGAGCACCACATCCCAGGCTTCAAGGTTCCCGGCGCTTGGCGCCGTTGTTGCGCAATCCAGGAGGTAGGCGATCTCATCATCGCCAATCTCTTCCTTGCTGTAATCACGGACGGAACACCGTGTGTTTAAAAATCCATGGAATTCAGAGGAGTCCATTGTCCGATAACACCTGCCACGCTCCCTGTGCGGCCGTGGTTACCGCACTGACTGATTCTGATAATTTCAGGGATGCAGAGCCGTACTGGTCGCTCTCAACCTGGCTGATGACCTCACTGAGGAGTCCGATAGCTTTTCTGAACTCAGCCCTGTCAGTACCCCTGAATGCAAACTCCAGCTCGGCACGCACTGATTCAAGGACCATGACAAGCATCCGCTTTGCCCCGGCTTTCTCATGATCCGGAAATCCGGCAAGAGCAATCGTGAGCTGTGAGCAGATTATCAGTTCTGACTTCCCACGCTCGGCGAACTGGTAACTTTTTACTGCAGTCTTGAGATCCATGTTCACTCTATCAGCTCAGCCGGAGATGAGTGTTACGGCAGGAACCGGTTTTATTCCGGAATTAAAAAAGGGATGTTATCGTCTTATGGAGTATTAACGCGCCGATTTTTGTTTTGCACCCAGCATTGAGGCTTTTGCCCGGCGCATGGGCCTGCGGATCATCGGATTTGCAGTAGGCCCCGGCTCGCCGCGCCCTCCACGGCCTCCGCGTCCACCTCTTCCCCCCCGTGAACCGCCCCTCCGGGGGCCTCCTCGTCCATCACCGGTCGCTGCCTCGAGTTTCTTGAGCGATGCGCCGGCTTTGAACCGCTGGTTGGGACCTGCCCGCTTCATATCACCTTCAGCTTTTGGAACCAGGCGTATTTGGCCCTTTACTCCCTTTACCTGGACCCACTGGACTGTTCCTGTCTTTCCCATATTGAAAAACTCCTTAATTAATATATCAGGCGTTCACTTAAACCTTGTCACCGGGAGCTGTCGCAGACAGGTGCCGTGAGATCTCCTGCTTCAGTACCTGGCTCACCAGTTTGCCATCAACCGAACCCCGCACTTCCGCCATAACAATTCCCATGAGCGGGCCGAGGGCTCCCATTCCTTTTTCCTTTACAAACTCATGACGGTCCTGCACGATCGTACGGACAATGTCCTCAAGGCGGCCACGGGAGACCTCGGGGGCACATTCAGCAACAGCGTCCCGGACTGCCATGCCGGCTGTTACTTTTTCAAGAATCGCAGGCACTGCTTCCTTTGCAGCCCGGCCGTCTTCCACTGCCTTTAATACCATCAGGATATCGTCATCCGAGAGACAGGATACATCGGAACCGGAACGTGCAAGTTCCTTCACACTTGAAAGCAGGGTCCGGGCTGCGAGCAACGGGGTAATACCTTCGGCAACTGCACGTTCAAAGAGAAAAACCTGCTCGGAAGAGGCAAGCTGTGAGGCAAGGGCAGGGTCCAGGCTAAGATCCCTGATAAAACGCTCTGCCTTATCAACGAGCAGTTCAGGTACCGGGAGTCCCGCATACCACTGCGGGTCTATCCGGACAGGGAAAACATCAGTTTCCGGGTACATCCGGGCAGCTCCTGGAAGGGGTCGCATGTATGACGTGCTTCCGCCTTCAAGCATCTTCCTGGTCTCTTCAGGGACTCCCTTCAATGCAGACTCTGCCCGCCGGATAACCTGCTGTGCAGCACAGGAAGCCTTCGTCTTGTCCCCAGCAACAAGGACAATACACTCATCAGGCCCGGATTTTAAATAGTTCCTGAGAGATTCCACCTCCCCGGCGGTTATTCCATAGGCAGGGAGTTCATCGGTATGGAATATTCCCCCTACCCCGCATTTTTTTGCATAATCTGATATCTCGCTGCCAAGCCTTCTCCCCGGCTGGATCTCCCTGCCCACAAACCCTGTAAACCCCGGTAGCCGTACGGCAAGTATTTGACGGGCTTTTTTCAGAATTGTGGAAGAGGTGGAGGTAAAGAGCCCGGTGACATCAGCAGGCAGACAATTGACGGATGCTCCCCGCTTCAGGAGTTCATCCCGTATCTCAACGAGGCAGTTCTGCCGCCGGACCTCCCGGTCGACCATTTCCGCAATCAGATCAAGATCCTGCACCCCTTTAATCTCAACACGGGCCCCCTCCCGTATAGAGATGTTGATGTCCTGCCGGATTGTTCCAAGACCCCTCTTGACACGACCTGTGGAACGCAGCACCATTCCAAGGTACCCGGCCATCTGTCGGACTTCCTCGGGGGTCTTCATGCAGGGCGAAGTCGTGATCTCAACAAGGGGAATTCCCAGCCGGTCAAGCGAGAAAGTATCACCCTCCACCCTCTGGGCTGCTTCCTCTTCCAGGCAGATTGTCTCAATCTTTCCTCCATTCGGGAGTGTTCCGTCAACTGCGATAAGTGCAGTTCTCTGGAACCCGCTGGTATTAGACCCGTCGATAACAAGTTTTCGCATAGTATGTATCTGCTCAATGGGAGTCATCCCAAGAAGACAGGCAATGATACATGAGAGTTCAAGGGCTTCCTTATTCAGGGGTGAAGGCGGCTCTTCATCATATTCAACAAGGCATGTCGTGTCATATCCGTAGTAACAAAACATGCGTTCGTGTTTCATCTCCTCTTTTGCTGCGGCATCGATCTCTCCGAGTTCACTCTCGGTTGCCCTCAGATAGCGGAAAAACTCCTTGTCATGCTCATCAAATTTCCGAAGATGGGTCGGACATTGACAGAAGAGTTTTGTTCGGGTGTTCAACTGCTGGTGGATCTCGATCCCGGCTTTCAGCCCGAGCTGTTCGTAATCGATCAAAGAGACCTCCCCCCGCACTCCCCTTTCAGGCTGGATCTCATCATGGTACTCGCGTGTTCAGGGTCCTTTGTGTTGCCAAGAACCCACATCAGCTTTACCAGGGCAACCTCGGGAAGAGTATCTTCACCCTCAATAACCCCGGCCTTGATAAGGTCCCGTCCGGTGTCATACACCCTGTCACATACTCTCCCATGCAGGCATTGGGATGTCATCACGACCATAGTTCCTTCCTCTATAAGCCCCATGACAGGGGGGATAAGGGATGTACTCACATGACCAAGCCCGGTACCGGCAATGACAAGTCCTTTGTATCCGGAAAATGAAGTGACAGCGTTTACGGGCATTCCCGGGTAAGAATAAAGAAGGCCACACCTTTCTTCTAGTGAACTGGCGATAGAAGGCTCCTGTTTTCCCCTCCTGATCGCTGCATCTCCAAGTTCAACTTCAAGGGAGGGATATCTCACCCTCCCTATAGGAGGAATACCTGTGCTCTGAAATGCATCCCTGCGGGAGCTGTGCATTTTTCTGACCCGTGTCCCGCGGTGAATGGAACAGGAGTCATCGCTTGTTGTACCATGCATCACCACTGCAACTTCCCCGAGATCACTTACTGCCGCACTGGCGCTGCAGAGGGCATTGACGGTATTATCGCTGCTCGGACGATCGGCTGATCGCTGTGATCCGACAAAAATGACAGGGACCGGTGTATCAATCATGAAGCTCAGGGCTGCCGCACTGTATGCCATCGTATCGGTTCCGTGGGTAACAATCACTCCGGCCGAACCACACCGTATCTCCTGGTATACCGCTTCGGCAAGTTCCTTCCAGATGGCAGGAGTCATGTTTTCTGACAATATCGTACAGAGTTTCCTTGCACGGTAATGCCCGATCGTCACGAGCCTGGGGATTGCCCTGAGAATGTCCTCGGCATCGAACTGACTGGTAACCGCTCCGGTCCGGTAATCGATCCGGCTCGCTATAGTGCCCCCGGTTGATACAATGGAGAGATGAGGGAGGTTTTCATCCTGGGTAACCGTGACTGGGGGGGATGACGTGATTTCAGGCCGTTTCACCAGGCTGATTTCAGATGGAGAAACCCCGATGTTGTAACCACTGTCCAGTTTTATTACCGCCATCCCGTCCCGTCCGGTGATATACGTCCCGGGACGCGCTGTATCTCCATGCCTGCAAAGAACCATATCACCGGAACGGAACTCACTACTCACGTGCGATCCTCCGTGCGTCCCGGATGAGTGCATCGATTGCCTCTTTCAGTGCCAGGGCTCGCTGCTCAGTGTTCTGCTGGTCTGCTTCGAGCCTCTTTTTCCTGTCTTCAATGGCACTCCGGATCGAAAGGGTAGATGGACTCCCTTTCGCTTTCTTCTGCTCTATGCTCTTTTCCACATCAAGGGCATCCAGAATATCGATATCCTGAAGGGAATTCCCAGGAAGAGGAGATCCGGTAATGCTGGTTGCCGCCTCATCCAGAAATACCCGGTCAAGGCCGCCATTCTGGACCGCTCTCCCGACAATACTATGGGCAGTGCGGAACGGGAGACCACATTTCCGGACAAGCATATCGGCAAGATCCGTTGCGGTTGAATAGCTTTTTCCCGCTTCCTCCTTCATCCGCTCTCGATTGAAGGATGCTGTCATGAGCATACCGTTTAAAAGGCTGGTGCTGTGCTTGGCATCCTGGACACCACGCAGGAGACTGGGGGTAAGTTCCTGGAGATCCCTGTTATAACTCATAGGGAGCCCTTTCATTGTAACAGCTGCAGAGGTATACGCGCCTATGAGCGATGCCGCCTTCGCACGCATAATCTCAGCCGTATCCGGGTTTTTCTTCTGGGGCATGATCGAGCTTGTAGAGCAGAATGCATCATCAAGGGAAACAAAACCGGCAAAAGAGGAACTCCACAGGATGATCTCCTCACAAAGCCGGCTTATCCCCGTCATCATAATAGAGAGGTTGGAGAGAACCTCAAGTGCAAAATCCCGGGATGACACCGCATCCATCGTATTTCCGAGCACTCCATCAAATCCGAGTATCCCTGCAATATACTCCCTGTTAACCGGATATCCTGTCGATGCAAAGGCTGCCGCACCAAGAGGTGACAGGTTGACGCGGGAGAATGATTCGGATAGCCGTTCACAGTCACGGGAGAAAGCCTGCTCGTATGCGAGCAGGTGATGTGCGAGTGTTGTCGGCTGGGCATGCTGGAGATGGGTAAACCCGGGCATCACGGTCCCTGTGTGCTCTTCAGCAAGGCAGATTATTGTCTCCCGAAGCCTGAACAGTATGGAAAGCTGCCGGAGCACGTCCTCCCTGAGTCGAATACGGAGACAGGCAGCCACTTCATCATTCCGGGATTTCCCCATATGCATGCGGCCGCCAGTCTCTTCACCGACCGTTGTGATCAGGAACGCTTCAATTCCCGCATGAACATCCTCGTAGATGTCATCAAATGCTGATTCGGGGATCCCTTCATCATAGAGTCTGAGCAGTGCGGCGAGCAAAGGACGGACCGTCTCTTCATCGAGGATCCGCTGTTTTGAAAGCATCAGGACATGAGCAATATCCACAAGGACATCCGCATCAGCAATTTGCCTGTCCGCCACCATTGAAGAGAGAAAATGCATCATCTCCCCGGTCCGCTCCCCCGAGAGGCGCCCCCTCCGCACCACATCATTGCGCATCCGAATATAACCTCTGTAACTTATAGGAACGCGAAAAAAGATTAAAGCCACGCCTTGCGTGCAGCGAGTTCGATGGCACGTTGTACCGATTCGCGCGGGATGATGGTGGCAACCGGAATGTGGACAAGCTGTTCGATAATGCTTGAGACAATCGGGGCACAGACAATTGCAGTTGCCCCTTCGCGCTCGGCACGGACAGCAGCCACGATTGCATCTTCCATGGTGTGAACAGGATACTCACGAACCCTTATTCGGTGCCCGTCCACTTCCGCATTCCTCTCCTGCACGGTATCAAGGACCGGTCGGGCAGCAATAAGCCCGATGAATTCCCCTTCGCCCGACCGCTCAAATTGTCGGAGAGCATGCACAACTGCACGAAGCGTTGAGAGGTTGGGAGACCGCCGCCCATGGAGGATCTTATAGAGGGAACTCTGGGCTATCCCGCTCTTTTCAGAGAGTTCCCGTACACTTATCCGCAGTTCATTCTTCATTAACTGATTGAGCGCCCGCACAAATTCCTGGTCTGATATCAGTGATGCGCGCATAAGGCGGTCGACAGGATCGCTTAGTACCATTGCCGTATACAGAAGGGATAATAAGTATCGATATATAACACTTTTGTCCAAATTGATCTGCCGGATGCGGATAATATGGACAGTAAATCATAATATTGATATTATTGTCCATATATTATAGAATATTAGTACAATAGTATAATTTTATTTACTCAATAGGAGAATTTATACTCCATCAGCCAGACCTAGTTTTCATGCAGATATCAAAAATGATCGCTGTTGGTGCAGTGATGGCGATCGCCCTGCTAATCGCCGGGTGTATCACCCCCGCACCCCCTGCAGAGAACTCGGTCTCGGTTATCTACACCAAGGGGACCGGCCCGATGCCCACCCTCCTTGCAACGGACCAGATTGACGGCTATATTGCCTGGCAGCCATTTGTCGAGGTCGCTCCACTCGCCGGGATAGGAAAAGTCCTCATCTATTCCGGTGACCTCCCCCCTGCCGGCCGGTGGCAGAACCATCCCTGTTGTGTCTTTACTGCCCGACAGGATGCCATCGACAATAACCCTGACCTGACCAATGCCCTGACCGCCGCTCTTATCCTCTCGACCCGCTACATCGAAGATAACCCGAATGAGAGTGCCGAGATTGTCGCGGACTGGCTTGCCGGAAAAGGCAATTTCACGTATGGAGATATTTCTGTTTCATCGGTTGAAGTGCTCCAGCGGGCATTCCCGACTGTCAAATTTGTGAATGAACCCACAGACGACTGGAAGAATGATACTCTTGAATTTGTCTATGCCCAGCGGGAACTGGGCGTACTGACCGGATCCCTTGTAAATACCACGGATAAGGAGTCAATTGATCTTCTATTTGACAGCAAGCCCTACGATTCAGCCGATTCCATGATCCAGTCTGGAGTCATCACCACTCCTGCAGTACAGAGCAAACCGATCGGGCTGGGATACCTGATGTCCGACCACCATGCAGCCCTTTTTGTGGCGGTCAAGAACTGGAAATACTTCGAGGACACATATGGTATTGCTATCAAACCGCGCGACCTGACCGCATCACGCCCTGACGTTGCCGACCTTATCGTGAACGGGCAGCCCGTTGCAGAGCTCAGGCTCGTCTCTGCAGATGCAGGACCGCAGCTGATGCAACTATCTTCCACAGATACGATCCAGTATGCGCTCGTGGGCAATCCCCCGGCTATCGCGGCAATCGATAAGGGGACCCCGGTAAAGATCATTATGGCTGTCAACGAAGAGGGATCAGGGATTGTCCTTGCAGAGGATGCCCCGGCCAATGACTGGGACAGCTTTGTTACATGGGCAAAAACCCGCTCAGCCAGCGGCCAGCCCCTGAAGATAGCAGCACCGGGGAAGGGATCGATCCAGGATGTGCTCCTCCGGTATTCCCTTGAAGAGAGTGGTTTATCAGTTAAGGAAGGATAATCTATCAGGATAATGAGGAGCCCCCTTACCCTCCTCCTCCCTGTCCTTCTTATTGTGGGATGGGAGGTTGCGGCTTATTTCATTGATAATCCGTTCATTCTTCCATCCCTTACCACAGTTATCCCGATCCTTCTCCACCCGTTTTCTTCTGAGTATACTCTGGGGAGCGGAAGTCTCGTTGACAATGCTGCAGCAAGCCTGTTCCGGGTTGCGTCCGGATTTCTTCTCGCGGCAGTAATTGCCATCCCTCTCGGTATCGGTATGGGGCGCTCGCATTTCCTTCATGATTTTCTTGACAGCACTATTGAACTCCTTCGGCCAATTCCCCCCCTTGCCTGGGTGCCACTCGCGCTTGCATGGTTCAAGATCGGGTTCGTTTCTATCGTGTTTATCATATTCATCGGTGCGTTTTTCCCAATTCTCCTGAATACGATTGATGGGGTAAAGTCTGTCAAGAAGACCTGGATCGAAGTGGCTGAGACCCTCGGCGCCCGGGAACGCGATGTGCTTTCAAAAGTAATCCTTCCCGGCTCTGCACCAACTGTCTGGACCGGGCTCCGGGTTGGGTTTGGTATTGCATGGATGTGTGTTGTTGCCGCGGAATGGCTCCCGGGAATATCCCGGGGACTCGGGTATCTTATCCTTTATGCTTACAACTTCGGGCAGACCAACCTTATTATCGCAGGGATGGTGGTAATCGGCGTGATTGGTATCCTGATTGACCAGATCTTCAGGGCGGGTGAGAAGAGATGGTTCTCATGGAGATCGCTGGAACGATGAGTGTGATGCAGGTATTCAAAGGAGTGTCCCGGCTATGACCCTGGAAATCCTGAACCTTTCAAAGGAATTTCCTGTACCCGGACAGCCCCCGATCCAGGCGCTGTCAGGGATCACACTCACTGTGGGGGACAAGGAATTTGTTTCGGTTCTCGGACCTTCGGGGTGCGGAAAGACAACGCTGCTCCGGATTGTTGCAGGGCTCGAAACTGCGACTTCAGGATCCATCACGCTGGATGGGGAGAGCATCGATCGACGGAGTTCTCAGATGGCCATGATATTCCAGGAGTACTCGCTCTATCCCTGGAGAACGATTATCGATAACGTGACCTTCGGACTTGAGATGCAGAATATCGAGGAGAGACCTGCAAGGGAAGTGGCATTGGAGTATCTCCACCTTGTGGGACTTGATGAATTTGCCAACCGGTACCCTTACGAACTTTCCGGAGGAATGCGCCAGAGAGTAGCCGTTGCACGAGCAATGGCAATCGAGCCCCGGATTCTGCTGATGGATGAGCCTTTCGGGGCACTGGACGCCCAGACCCGGAATATGCTTCAAAAAGAGCTTCTTGAGATTTGGGAAAAGACAAGGAAGACCGTGCTCTTTGTAACACACAGCGTCGATGAAGCAGTGTATCTCTCGGACCGGATTGTCGTGCTTACCGCGAGACCAGGCCGAATCAGGAAGATTGTGGATTCCTCGCTTGAAAGGCCACGGAACCGGACAAGCCCGGAATTTGCGCGGATACGCAGGTGTGTCCTTGATCTTATCAACGAGAGCGGGCAACCAAAGGAAGATTTAATAGTGCATCCCCCCTCTTTATAAAGAACCGATAGCGAAGAGGAGTGACTGACAGATGGTTCGAAAACCAGCCAAAATGTACAGGAATCTGGCAAAGAAGGCTTATACGAGAAGAGAATACATGGGCGGTGTACCCGGAAGCAAGGTCGTCCAGTTTGATATGGGAAACCTCTCCCAGGAATTTCCCCTCGAATTGAATCTTATCGTTGTAGAGTCCTGCCAGATACGTCATAGTGCGCTCGAAGCAGCACGTATCAGCATCAACCGAAAACTGCTCAAGGATGTTGGGAGGATGAATTTCCATCTCAAACTCCGGGTGTTCCCGCACCATGTCCTTCGCGAGAACAAGCAGGCAACAGGAGCAGGTGCAGACCGTGTCTCTGAGGGGATGAGACTTGCCTTTGGAAAGGCCGTGGGGACCGCAGCCCGGGTGATGAAAGACCAGGTGGTTTTCACAACGTATACGAGCCCGCAGTACCTTGACAAGGCGAAAGTTGCCATGAAAGCGGGCAGCCACAAACTCCCTTCTCCTGCGTATTTCACCGTTGTTGAACGGAGCGGGCCAGTGCCTGCGGAATCCCCCGCACCGGCTGTCAACGAATCAGAATAAAAATTCTTATCTCCCTCCTTCTTTTTCGCCCTGATTCCGGACAGAAACGATTATAGATTTTCTTCGCCGAGTACTGGTGATGGTGCTTCCAGAAGATGACTCACTGTACCGGGCCGTGGCAGACGCTACATGCCGGGCATTCCGGCAGGCAGAGACGATCCTCCCCCCTGATATAGTGGCGGCACTTCGCACTGCCGCCGGCAGAGAGTCATCTGCTGTCGCCCGACATGAATTATCAAATATTCTCGAAAATATCGCTCTTGCAGAAAAGCTTGCCCTGCCTATCTGCCAGGATACCGGAGTGCCGGTGATTTTTCTCACCGTGCCACCGCATGTCCCCTACTCCCACAGGCTCCTCCTTGCTGCCAGCGAGGGAGTACGGAGAGCAACCCGGGATGTCCCGCTCCGGCCAAACGTCGTTTCGCCTCTCGAAAGAAAGAATTACGGCGATAACACCGGGCCGGGGATGCCGTCATTCCATGTATCCCCGGGTGACATCCTGACCGTTACCGTTCTCCCGAAGGGTGCAGGGGCAGAAAACATGTCCCGGCTGGCCATGCTTCTCCCGACTGAAAAGGACCAAATTCCCAAGTTTGTCGCGGAGACTATGCTGATTGCAGGAGGCAGGCCGTGTCCCCCTGTTGTGCTCGGGGTTGGAATAGGCGGTACATTTGACAGCTGTGCCGCACTGGCCAAGGAAGCCCTGCTTCTCCCTATCGATACCATGGATCCCTTTGAACAGGAGCTCTGTGATGCTGTCAATGCCCTAGGGATTGGACCGATGGGATTAGGGGGAGAGACAACGGCACTTGCCGTGAAGGTCAGGACTGCTGCCTGCCATACTGCATCGCTGCCCGTTGCAGTGAATGTCCAGTGCTGGGCTGCCCGCAGGTCAACCATCGAGGTGAAATGGTGAACAGAATCTGCCTTAAAACCCCGCTCGGTGATGAAGTCCTCTCGCTTCATGCCGGGGACCATGTCACGCTCTCCGGAATCGTGTATACCGCAAGGGATGAAGCGCACGTAAGGATGATGGAGGAAGGCATCCCCTTCAATCCGCAGGGAGCGGCAATCTACCATTGCGGACCCGTTATCCGGGACTCCCGTATCCTTGCCGCAGGCCCTACCACCTCGTCGCGATTGAACTCCCTCACCGGGTTTCTTCTTGACGGGGGTGTGCGTGCACTCATTGGCAAGGGAGGTATGGGAACCGAGGTTGCAGGACAGCTCCGGGATAGGGGGGTTTACCTTGCCTGTACCGGAGGGTGTGCGGTGCTTGCAGCCTCAAAAATGTCCTTAAAAGGCGTTTTTTTCGAAGACCTCGGAATGGCAGAGGCGATCTGGATCATTGAACTCGATTCGCTCCCTCTTGTTGTCGGGATCGATTCCCACGGAAATGACCTCTTTGCTGATATATCCAGAGAAGCAAACAAACAATTCCACATACAGTTCACCTAACATACAAAGGACCATGCCATGAGACTGCAGATAGATGAACGCCGGTGTAAGGGATGTAATCTCTGCACCCTGGTCTGTCCCTACCGGATCTTCAAACCGGGAAAGCGAGCCAACCTGAGAGGGGTGATCGTCCCCGAACTCGATCGTCCTGAGCGGTGTGCCAACTGCCGGCTCCGCGACCTGTACGGAAGGACCCTCTGCGGCATGTGCCAGATGATCTGCCCTGATCAGGCAATCTCATGGGTTAAGGAAGAAGAGCATGTACCAAAAAAGGTGGCGATCGAATATTGACCCGGACTGAATTTATGCAGGGGAATACGGCCTGCGCCGAGGGGGCACTTGCCGCTGGGTGCCGTTTCTTCGGCGGCTATCCCATTACCCCTTCAACTGAAATCGCAGAGCATATGGCACTCCGCCTTTCGAAAACAGGGGGAGTATTCATCCAGATGGAAGACGAGATTGCGGGTATCGCTGCAGTGATCGGTGCTTCATGGACCGGGACAAAGGCGATGACTGCGACAAGCGGGCCCGGCTTCTCCCTGATGATGGAGAATATCGGGTATGCAATCATGACCGAGACCCCCTGTGTCATCGTTAATATCCAGCGCGGAGGCCCTTCAACCGGTCAGCCCACGATGTCTGCCCAGGGGGACATGCTCCAGTGCCGCTTTGGATCTCACGGGGATTATAGCGTCATTGCTCTCTGTCCTGCGAGTGTCCAGGAGATGTTTGATCTGACGGTCGATGCATTCAACCTTGCAGAGCGCTTCAGGGTCCCGGTCTTCCTCATGGCTGATGAGATCATCGGGCATATGAGGGAGAGACTTATCATCCCGGACAGTGTCGTCTCCGAACAGCGGATACCGCTTGAGCCGGGAACTCTCCCGTTCAAAGCAGGGGAGGATCTCGTGCCGGGATTTCCCACGTTCGGAAAGGGTTACGGCGTTCATGTAACTGGCCTTACCCATGATGAACGCGGATATCCCTGTGCCACCAGCCCGAAACTCCATGAAGACCTCGTAAAACGGCTTGTCGCAAAAGTTGAAGGAGCCCGCGATTCAATCACTTCGTGCGATATAATCAATCCTGAAGCAGAGACCGTTTTTATCTCTTATGGTGCCCCTTCCCGGACCGTGCAGCAGGTGCTCCATGATCACTCCGGAGACGGGATCGGGCATCTCAGGCTGAAGATGGTCTGGCCATTTGCCGAGTCGCTGCTCGCCCGCTTTAAAAATGCACAGACTTTTATCGTCCCTGAACAGAACCTCGGCCAGATATCCCGCGAGATCGAGAGGCATGTGGACGGGGAGGTAATATCCGTCCCGAAACTCGGCGGTGATCTCCATACACCGGACGATCTTTACAAAGTTTTGGAGGATGCACGATGAGCGAGGAGGAATGGCTCAGGCAGGACCGTCTTCCCCATATCTTCTGTGCAGGGTGCGGGAACGGGACCGTCATCAACTGTACTCTCTCTGCAGTGGAGCAGATCGGCTGGAAGAAGCAGGACACCATCTTTGTTTCCGGAATCGGATGCTCATCCCGTGCACCAGGCTACATCTCCACCGATTCGCTCCATACCACGCATGGCAGGGCGCTTGCATTCGCTACTGGGATTAAGCTGGCAAACCCGGGCCTGAACGTTGTTGTTTTTACCGGTGACGGGGATCTCGCTGCAATCGGGGGCAACCACTTTATCCACGCATGCCGGAGAAATATCGACATTACCGTGGTCTGCATGAATAACATGATCTATGGGATGACGGGGGGACAGGGAAGCCCTACCACCCCGCTGGGGGGCCTTTCCACGACAACTCCCTACGGGTCCAAAGAGCCGGCATTTGATCTCTGCGGTCTTGCTTCCGCAGCGGGAGCAAATTACGTGGCCAGATGGACCTCCTATCATGTCCGTGAACTCACGAGATCTATACTGACCGGTCTTGAGACCCCCGGTTTTTCGTTTATTGAATCGCTGGTGCAGTGCCCTACCAACTACGGCCGGCGGAACAGGTTCAAACAGGTCACCGATCAGATCGAGTATTTCAGGTCCCATACTATCCTCGTAGAAAAGGCTGTACGGATGAAAGAGAAAGGGGAAGAAGTACCGGCGGACATGATTCTTTCCGGCGAATTTGTGCGGCGTAACCGGCCTGCACTCGGAGTGCGGCCATGAGGCACGAGGTCAGGTTCTCCGGCTTTGGAGGACAGGGAATTATTCTTGCTGCCGTAATTCTCGGGCGTGCAGCAGTCATGTATGACAACAAGTATGCAGTGCAGACCCAGGTATACGGGCCTGAAGCGCGGGGAGGGGCTTCAATGAGTGCGGTAATTATCGATGACGAACCAATTCTCTACCCCAAGGTGGCAACCCCTGACATCTACGTCATCATGTCCCAGGAAGGCTTTGAAAAATACGGGGCGGCAGCATGCGGCGAAGCCGAAATGCTCCTGGATAATACACTTGTGCACTCCCGTCCGGCCTGCCGGTATATTGAGATACCTGCAACCAGGGAGGCGCGGGAAACGCTTGGAAGGGATATTGTGGCAAACATCATCATGCTTGGTGCGCTCGTGGCCGCAACCGGAGTGGTGAGCCGGACTTCTATAGAAAAGGCAATCCTTGATTCCGTTCCAAAAGGGACCGAATCCCTGAATATAAAGGCAATGAAGCGGGGCTTTGAGCTGGCCGAAGTGGAGAGTAACAGATGAAATTTCTTGAGCATGAAGCAAAATTGGTCTTCGCAGACAATGGGATCCCAGTACCGCATGGAGTCCTGATCCGGTCTGCTGATGAGCTGGCAGGGCACCTTGATACACTCCCGTTTGAGTTTGTTTTAAAGGCCCAGGTGGATGTAGGCGGACGGGGAAAAGCGGGCGGAATCCTCATGGCGGATAAAAAAAATGGAGTTGCAACCGCCAGAGACCTGTTTGGAACAACAATAAAGGGCGTTCCGGTGCGGGAGATCCTAGCCGAGGAACGGCTTGAGATCCTCCACGAGTACTTCGCCAGCATCGCTGTTGACAGGTCAACGAAGGAAGCCCTCATCCTCTTTACTGAAGAGGGAGGGGTCGACATCGAGACACTTGCACGGGAGCGCCCCTCGGCAATCAGGAGAGCATCTGTCTCTCTCCTGATGACAGAGATTCCCCCTTTTATGCTCCGTGACCTCATTGGTAAAGCACCGAAGGAAGCAGGGAAGATACTCCAGAGTCTTTATACTGTATTTCGAAGGAAGGATGCTGTACTTGCAGAGATAAATCCTCTTGTGACCACCCCCTCCGGCATCTTTGCTGCTGATGCCAAGCTGATTGTGGATGACAATGCCCTGAAAAGGCAGGGCATCTCCCAAAACAGGGACCTGACGGAGCGTGAACGGGAAGCAGAGAAGCATGGGTTTTCCTACGTTGAACTTATAGGGAATATTGGGGTAATCGGAAACGGTGCCGGGCTCACGATGGCAACGCTCGATCTGATCGATTTCTTCGATGGAAAGGCAGCCAATTTCCTTGATGTGGGGGGCGGCGCTGACCAGGAACGTGTCAAACATGCGGTGCAGCTCGTTGCCGGGGTTCCTTCTGTCAGGGTGATCATTGTAAATCTTCTTGGCGGGATTACCCGGTGTGACGAGGTTGCCCGCGGGATTATCGATGCCGGTATCAGCCAGGAAGTTATTGTAAGGCTTGCCGGTACGAATGAGGAGGAGGGGAAATGCCTTCTCATGGAGAAAGGGTATCGCATGCTTGATTCAATGGAGCAGGCGGTCAGGGCTGCCGTGGAGGCGGTCAGATGATTTACGCGGACAAATCAGCAGGCATCATTGTCACCGGCGCAACGGGACGCCAGGGTGCCTTTCATATTGCACTCATGAATGAGTATGCAAGAAACATTGGAGGGACCGGGGTTGTGGCCGGAGTCACCCCTGGCAAAGGAGGTCAGGAGATCTGCGGGGTCCCGGTCTATAACAGCATCAGGGACGCAATAGCCGAATGTGATGCCGAAGTGAGCGTAATTTTCGTCCCCGCAGGAGCTGCAGGCGACTCTGTCATGGAATCGGCAAGTGCCGGGCTCTCTCTTGCAGTCACCATCACTGAGCATATCCCTGTCCATGACACGATGAAGGCAATCGCGTATGCAAAGCTGCATGATTGTGCCGTCATTGGTCCAAACTGCCCAGGGCTCTTGTCACCGGGTGAGATCAAACTCGGTATCATGCCAGCCCATTTATTCTCCCGCGGAAATATCGGAGTGATCTCAAGAAGCGGTACCCTGACGTATGAAATAGTCGATGAACTGACAAAAGCCGGGCTGGGCCAGAGCACGGTAGTAGGGATTGGTGGCGACCCTGTCATCGGACAGACATTTTCCGATGTCCTCCGGCGTTTCGAAGAGGATGACCAGACAAAAGCGGTAATACTGATTGGCGAAGTGGGAGGCGCTCTTGAGGAAGAGGGTGCCCGCTCCACGGATCTCCCCATTGCAGCCTATATTGCCGGAATATCGGCCCCCCCCGAAAAGAGGATGGGGCATGCGGGCGCTATTATTGAGGGCGGGGAGGGCGACGCCCGTTCCAAGATCGAGCGACTCCGGAAGATGGAAGTTCCTGTCGCAAGCCGTCCATCGGAGATACCCGGGATCATAAGAAAACTGCTTTGATCACTTCATTTTTCCGAAAGCTCATGCCCATCCCCAAAAATACCGTGAATATCCGGCAGAATGTTTTCGGCAGGGCAGGGTTTTCCTTGCTTCCCCCTTCTATTCCCTTCATCATCCTGTGCGGGCTGTTTCCTGATCCCATGCAATCCTGAAACAATATAAAGCCTGAGACCTAAAATGAAAGGTACATCAGCGGGTCGGAATTATGAGCGCAAACAACTTCGATACTCCGGATCCTGCCGGGAATGATGATGAGCCCGCCGGCGCAGAGCGATACCTTCATCCCGGTGAAAATCTCCGGATCTGTTCCTCTGATATCCAGATAAAAAAGTTCAGGTTTGAAGCATATCTCACAAACAAGAGGCTTTTTTTAATTGATCAGAACGACCGGAAATCAGGGATCACGGCAAAGGAAATTCCGGTGCAATCCATCATCAGCAGCTATCTTGAAGAATCTCCAGCCCGGGAACCGGTACTCGTTCTTTCAGTAAGGACATCTGATGATGACATCAGGACCATGAAGATGGTATTTGTACATAATGGAGAAGATCGGGCCAGGGAAGCGGAAGAATGGGTTCATCTCATCTCGCAGACTGTTTCAGCAGCAACTCCCGGGCGGATCCAGGCTCCGGAGCCTGTCACGGCTCCTGAAGCGCGGACACTCTCGGATACCATGGTATTTCCAGTATCCCGTCCCTCTCCTGCCCCTGCAGGAAAACCTGGTGCAAAACCCCCCGGCAAATCAGTACCAGACCGGTCACCGGCACCTGGTGCAGCGGCGGCTCCAGCCCCCTCCCCTGCGCAGATTGTCTATTGTTTTCATTGCGGAAAGAAGCTCCCGGGAAATGCGAATTTCTGCCCGTTCTGTGGCACACGGGTACATGAGACCCATCACGAGGAGGAATCCCATCTTCATCTTCCTCTCCACCAATACAGGGAGCAGCCTTTGGAACCACCGCAGGAAACGATAAAAAAGACTGGATGGAGACGATTTTTCAGAAGATAGTGCACGAACAATCCCAATTTTTCATGGGTCTCCTCCGCTGCTGACAGGCCGGGGAGACCTGAAACCGCCGTCAGGATGATTTGAATACTTCTTTCGATAACACTTTCCTGGCGATAACCATATGAACGGAACTACCCCGGTGGAAGTCATCCTTGATCTGCTTTTCAAGAACGACCCTTAAACCTGCCCCGGACATTTCTGTCCGGTATTCCATGGTCATAAAGGGCTTTTCCCTGCTGTAACGCCCCTTTCCTTTCTCTTCATTATCGAGGGTCCATAACTGCCATTCGAGGGCATGGTACGCGTCATTGCGATCACTGTCATCAGACTGTACATTCACAAAAAGGCCTCCTTCGTTCAGTGCACCTACAATTTTTGGGAGGAGTTCAACACTTTTCCCGCTTGGATTTGAAGAGGATAAGATAAGATCGTACCCGCTGCCGATATCATCGGAAAAGAAATTACCGGGGATGGTGTAGACCCGCGCGGCATGGAACTGCCTGATATATCTCTCGGCAAGGACGGTGATATGGGGATAATCGAAGATATATGCATCGAGTCCGGGATTCAGCGCTGATAGTGCGATTGCATAAAGGCCGTGCCCTCCGCCAAGATCGATCATTTTCTTTGCCGATGCAAATTCCGGCATTCCGGAAATCTCACTGACCGTTCGCTGGAGTCTGCCTGTAAGGGCGTTCTCGGCCATGGCCGGAAGAGCAAGGTCCCCAAAGAATTCTTCACGGGTAAATACCAGGGGCTCCCCGATCATTCGCTCCGGAAGGCAGGACCAGATCTTTTCGAGAAACACCGCATTTTTATGGATATGACTCTTCTGGCAATAGGGGGATTCCGAGACAAGGTAGGTTGACGCAAGCAGGCTGTTTTTATACCTGTCCTTTTTATTGATAAGAACGCCTGAATGGGTCAGAACGCCAAGAAGGGGGGCCAGCCGCTCCTCATCAATCCCGGTTGCAAGCGAAAGCTCACCAGGAGTCCTGGAACCTTTCTCCAGGTGATCAAACAAATACAGTGAAATGGCAGTGTGAAGTGCCGCAAATCTGATCAGCCCGTGCATCCCGTTATCAACCAGCGAAAAGAAATGTTCAGGAGGTTCTTCTGGTTCTTTGAGAAAATCAAGCATCAGATCACATGCCTGCAATGCAATGGGAAACGTATTGGTGCAGGTGAAGGCTAAAGCTTTTGGAGCCCGATTATATTGATCCCTGATACGGACGAATTGATCCTAATCCATGTGTGAGATATCCCGGCACAGGCTGAGGCAGCCGATATCTCTCCGGTAAGATTTCATAATCGTACTTCTCATTTTTTCCGGTATACCTCTGCCTGAACCGGAAGGGTGATGCACTCCCGGATTAACAGGAATTATGATCTGAAGGCGGTTATTCTGAAAGGAATGATTAAATGATTTACCGTCGTTTTTATAATGACTATACCGCTTGGAGAATGAGGATCCGATGAAGAGAAATATCAAAGTTGAAGCGCTGCACCAGACTCCGCTCGAGAAGCAGGGGATAGAGCTTGTCGAGAGGAAATGCCTTGGTCACCCTGACAGTCTTGCTGATGGTGTCGCTGAAGCGATCAGCCGTGCCCTGTCAATGGCATATCTTGAAGAGTGCGGGGCGGTGCTCCACCACAATACTGACCAGGGTGAGATCGTAGCCGGTGAATCGATACCAAAATACGGGGGCGGAAAGGTAATCCGGCCGATCTATATGCTTCTTGACGGGCGGGCAACGAGACAATTCAACGGGATCAATATCCCGACTGATGCGATTGCGCTTGAGACTGCACGAAATTATCTCAGGACCACGCTCACCAATCTCAATCTTGAGCGGGACATCACGATCGATTGCCGCCTGGGTACCGGTTCAACCGATCTCCGTGATGTGTTCAAGCCCTGCCAGGGAACTGCACCACGTGCAAATGATACATCGTTTGGAGTTGGTCATGCCCCGTTCTCAGAGACAGAGACAATTATCCTCGGGATTTCGGATTATATCGATACTACCCTCCGGGCACGGTACCCTGCCATTGGCCAGGATATCAAGATCATGGGCCTCAGGGAAGGAGACACCATCACCCTTACGATCGCCTCTGCAATTGTTGACCGGTACTGCAGTGGGCTTTCCCAGTATATCGAATACAAGGAAATACTCAGAGAGCATGCGGAAAGCGTTGCCAAAAAATTCACTTCGAGAAAGGTCATTGTCCAGGTCAACACGGCCGACGATATCAATACAGGAAGTGTATTCCTCACGGTAACCGGGACCTCTGCCGAGATGGGTGATGATGGTTCGGTCGGACGCGGAAACCGGTGCAACGGGTTGATCACCCCCAACCGGCCGATGAGCATGGAGGCAACGAGCGGAAAAAATCCGATCAATCATATTGGAAAGATCTATAATATCCTCTCTACTATGCTCGCAAAGGAATGCGTAAAGGAAGTTGATGGGATCGAAGAGATCTACATCAGGCTGCTCTCCCAGATCGGTCACCCAATCGATCAGCCCCTTGTTGCAAGTATCCAGATCCTCCCAAATCCGGATGTCCGTCTCCCTGAAATAAACCGTGATATTGAAAGCGTGATCGATTCAGGACTCGCAAACATAACCTGCATAACCGAGAAGATTATCCGTGGTGAAGTCAGGACGTTCTGATAAGCGGGAAACCGGGGAGAACCACCCGGTACCCGGGATACCCTCCATAGTGCGGCTTGCCATCCCGAACAAGGGACGAATCGCAGGACCGGTCATGGAACTGATGGAGAAGAGCGGGCTCCACCTCCTTGATAAGGGCGAACGAAGACTGATATCAAGGACCCCGGATCCCCATATTGAGGTGCTCTTTGCCCGTCCCATCGACATCCCTGAATATGTGGCAAACGGCGCTGCAGACCTCGGAATTACCGGAAGGGATATGGTATGCGAGCGAGAGGTTGATGTGGAAGAGCTGCTGAACCTGAAATTTGGCGAAGCCACTCTCGTTGTCGCGGTAAGAGAAGAAGACGCTGCAAAGAGTATAGAGGACCTGGCAGGAAAAAAAATCGCCACCGAGTTCCCGGTGATTACTTCCGGGTTTTTCAGAGAGAAACACATCCCCGTGACCGTGGTCCCGGTTGGTGGCGCCTGCGAAGTAACCCCTTACCTTGGCATTGCAGATGGAATCCTCGACCTTTCGAGTTCCGGTGACACGCTCCGATCCAACAGGCTGCGGGTTATCAGAAAAGTGCTTGAAACCAGCACGATCCTCATCGGAAACAGGGAGGCAAAGGCATCAAAAAGCGAGAAGATTGAAGAGGTTGTTCTCGCTCTCGAGAGTGTGATCCGGGCACAGGGCCAGTGTTATCTGATGATGAATGCAAAGCGTTCATGCCTCGAAGAGATCACAAATGTTCTCCCGGGCCTTTCCGGTCCTACGGTAATGGAGGTTGCATCGCACGATGATCTTGTCGCAGTTCATGCCGTTGTGAGCGAAGACAGGGTCTATCGCCTTATCAACAGACTGAAGCGGGCAGGAGCAAGGGACATCCTCGTGATGTCTATCGAGCGGATGATACGCTGACATGAAGGTTTTTCCTGCGGTAGATATCCTTTCAGGCAGATGTGTGCAGCTCGTGCAGGGGAAGAGGGATTCTGCCATCTCTTTCGGACGGCCGATTGACTGCGCCATGAGGTGGATCAATGCCGGTGCCCACGATCTCCATGTAGTGAACCTTGATGGCGCTTTTGGGAATTCTTCGGAAAACCTTGCACTAATCAGGGAGATTATCCGCGAAACCGGAGTGACAATTCAGCTGGGGGGGGGTATCCGTTCATTTGTGGATGCGGCAGGATGGCTTGATTCCGGTGTCGGGCGGGTGATTATTGGAACCCTTGCGGTAAAGGACCCTGCAGTGCTTACAAAACTGTCTGATGCGTTTGGTCGTGACAGGATCATGGCTGGCGTCGACGCGCGAAACGGAAGTATTGCGGTTGAAGGCTGGGAGAGGACGGGGGGGGATTATGTCGAATGGGCCCGGACGTTTGAAGAGATGGGCGCAGGCTCCCTCCTCTTCACGAATGTCGATGTCGAGGGTCTGCAGCAGGGTATTTGTATCCAACCGGTTTCCCGGCTCATTGATTCTGTCACAATACCCGTAGTGGTGGCCGGGGGCGTTTCGAGCGGACCGGATGTGAGAGCATTAAAAGAGATCGGGGCATATGGTGTAGTACTGGGCTCAGCGCTCTATTCAGGGAAACTGACATTGCGCGAAGCTCTGGAGGCTGCTGATGAGAAGGGCTGAGGTATCACGTCAGACAAAAGAGACCAGGATCACCATCGTGCTGAATCTTGATGGATCCGGTACGGTTCATACCGATACCGGGCTTCCGTTTCTCGATCACATGCTCCAGGCCATGGCACACCATGGAAGGTTCGATCTTGACTGCAGGGCCAGCGGCGATCTTGAGGTTGATTCCCATCATACGGTTGAAGATATTGGCCTGGTTTTGGGTGAAACGATAAAAAAAGCCATAGGTGATGGTCGGGGAATACGGAGATTTGCACATGCCATGGTTCCCATGGACGAGTCTCTTGCCACAGTGGCCCTGGATTGCAGTGGGCGGGGCTTCCTTGTGTACCAGGGATGTCTCTCACATCCGGCACTGGGTGGTATCGAACGTGATGTTTTCGAACATTTCTTCCAGAGTCTCTGCGGAAAAGCCGGGCTGAATGTGCATATCATATTCCATGGGAGGAATGATCACCATCAGATGGAAGCGGCATTCAAGGCTTTTGGCATTGCACTCGGGGAAGCTTCAACAATCGTGGAAGGAAGAGAAGATATTCCGAGCACAAAAGGAACCCTCTGAGATCATTGCGGTATACCTCATCGTACCGCATTAATGCATCCGTGCGACAATAGAGGCGAGGGCGTCTCTTGCTGCGGCTTTAACGCTGATATTTTCATCCATGCAGGTTCTGAACAAGGGCTCAATCGCTCTGGGATCCCCGAGGGTTCCAAGAGCTCCGGCGGCTGCTATCCTGACTTCGCTTTTTTCATGCCCGAGCATCAAAATCAGGGCATCAAAATCGGATGTGTTCTCATAGGATTTTAAAAGTTCCGGATTTTTTTGGAAATTTGCGAGTTCATCCCGGGAGGATGTGTGAAGAAAAGTAAGGGAGGAAGATTGGTTTTCATATCCTCCGGTTACGGAAATATTCCCCCTGGTTAATTCGAGAAATTCCGGTTTTTTACTGGTCAATCTGACCCCCAGACCCTTTTTTGAGGGTACTATCCGGTAGGACATAACCCTAAAAATGCATACGCCCTTCACCTATGCACGGCATAGTTATTGACAGAACGAACTCACTTTTTTGAGGGAACGAATATTCTTTCTGAAATTCCACCCTCCGGTAAGAAAAGATCTCATAAAAGAGTTTGATGCCACCTTGGTTCTGATTGCTGCGGTTTGTTCGTATGCCGTTTTAAAGGGAAATGATGTAGTTATGCGGACTTTGCCGCAAGATCCACATCTTCTTCCTTGATCGTCTTTCTGCCCGCATGAAGGGCAAGTCTGTTGGCTTCCTTTGTCAGGTTTGCGATGTAATCTTCCGCCTTCGCCACAAGAGCGGCAGCTGCATCGGATCCGACTCTCTCAGCACCATTCTTTTTTGCAATTCTCACAACTGCAGCAATAGGTAAATCTGCCATTGTATTTTACCTCAAGACAAAGGTATATCAGGAAATATTTAAACATTTCGTGAATTATGACTTTATTTCCCTCAAATAGCCTATCGGGAACCACTTTGACCCAATCTGAAAATACGCCCGGATGTTACTCTGGAGGCAGTGTTGAAATCAGGCAATTTTTCTTGCTTTCACATATTTAAGAGGAAATATCTGATTGTTTTCACTTTAAAAGACATTCTGCGAGTCTTATCGCATTTGCATAATGAGACGTGGCGCGCGAAGTATCGACAAAGATTTTGCCGATATTAAGGACTGGTGCGCCATGTCCGTGGCCCGATCCAAGAAAGGTTAGCGTACGGAAGATGAAATTGCCCGAAACCCCGTCAGGAGCAATAATTACCCCGCAATCCCGGATTGCATCCTCAATCAGTATCTCATAGTGCACTCCACCGGTGAGGCGGGCAACGAGTTCTGCATCGGCAAGACTCCGATCCACTTCAGGATGCCTCCCGATATCTCCCAGCCGTCCCCCTGAAAGGACACCGATTTTTGCCGATAGTCCGAATTTTTCAGCCAGGGTTCGTGCTTTACAGGCCAGCGCCACCTTCTCGCCTACCGTCCAGCCTTCATCGACTCCCACGGGTGCAAGGAAAAAACGTGTACCGTCAGACGTCTCGAGAAGGGCTGCACGCTCGAGGTGATCAACCCCGAAGGCCTTTTTCAATGCGGAAAGGGTACTGCTTGCAGGCAGTGTTCCTCGTATCGCTGCATCGATACGGCCGGCAGCGAGATCATTGGTGAGAGTAAAACCCGGATCGGAGCATTCCTGAAGTGTAATCCCGGGGTGGGGCGGTAACCGGCCGTTCACCTGGCCGGTATAAACAATGATCCGGCAGGAAGCATTGCTTCCTGCAATACTCGAAAAAACTTTCCCGCTCTCCTCGCCGGCTCCGATACCTATGGTCTTTAGGGACATATCGTATTGTCTGAAAAGAGACGCATGACACCGTTTTTGGAGAAATCAAATACAGAAGTATCTTCTCCGTCATACGATATCCTCAGTTCACGGCTTGCATCCACTACACCGACGATCTCTGCAGTCATCCCTACCCTGGAAAATTTCCTGGCAATCTCTTTTGCATGCTCCGGCCTTGCCGTGAGCACAAAACCCATTCCAGGATAACACCTGATCCACTGATCAAATGTCATGGCATGAACCTTCAGGTCAGGTTTTGGAATCAGGTCAAGATCGATCAGGGCACCTTTTCCGCTCACCTCAAGGAGCATCCCGAGCGTCCCGATAATCCCGGGATTACTGATGTCTTTCCCTGCAGTTACCAGGTGCTCCCTCGCAAGCTGCTCAAGGATATGAACCTGTGCACGGACCATTTCTGCAGGTTTCATGGTGACCGAGTCCCAGTTGAGGGCACAGGAAGGATGAATCCTTCCGTTAAGATCAATTGCAATAATGATAACATCGCCAATACCTGCGGTATGGCTGTAGATGACCGCATCGCGGGGAGCAACGCCAAGTATTGCAACATCGATCACGCTGTACGGGGTATCAGGGTGCAGGTGACCTCCCACGATCGGGACACCAAACTGTAACGATGCTGCATGCATCCCGTCAAGGACGTTACCCCTGATGCTCTCATCCGAGATCGAGAAGACATCGACCATTGCAATCGCTCTTCCCCCCATAGCTGCGATATCATGGATATTGACGAGCACGGAACAATAACCCGCCCAGTAAGGGTCAGCCTCCATCAGGCGGCTCCAGATCCCGTCCGCGGCGAGCAGGAGGACTTCATCGCCATGCTCGATCACGGCAGCGTCTTCCCCAAATGACGCAATTACGTGTGGAGCATCTATCCGGATCGCCCGGACCATCTCACCGATCGATTGTTTCCGCTTTACCCCTTCATATTCACGTACTGCAGTGGCAATCTTTGCAGTAGAGCAGCCGTTCAAAACCATAGAACCCACATAATCCGCTTCGTACTAACCAATGGAGCATCATCAGAGATAATTTATTTGATACACGGTTGAAGTCTAGGCATGGACTGGGCGTCAAAATACCGCCCGAAACATGTGGCAGACGTGGTCGGGAACAGCAGTGCATTGCACCTGATGGTGGAATGGGCACGTTCCTGGACCACGGAGAGTAAGCCCCTTCTCCTCCATGGAAAACCAGGAACGGGAAAGACTTCGAGCGTCTATGCCCTTGCTACCGATTTTTCCTGGGAAGTAATCGAGCTGAATGCCAGTGACCAGCGGACCAGGGATGTCATTAAAAAAGTCGCCGGGACCAGCAGTACCACGGGCAGCCTCCTGGGGTCTTTAAGAAAACTCATTCTGCTTGATGAAGCGGATAACCTCCATGGAACGGCCGACCGGGGGGGTGCACGGGCTATTCTTGAGGTGATACGAAATACACGCCAGCCGGTGGTTCTCATCGTCAACGACCTTTACCAGTTATCCCCGGATATCAGATCCCGTTCTGAACCAGTGCCGTTCCGGGCGCTGCCGGCCCGCTCAATTGTCCCGAGGCTCCGGTATATCTGTAGTGCGGAGTGTCTGAAGTGCAGCGATGGTGCTTTGAGAGAGATCGCTGAATCTGCAGGGGGCGACATGCGGGCGGCTATAACGATGCTCGAGGCTGCGGCAATCGGCCGTTCCGTGATTGGAGACACCGATGTATCCACATCCCGGAAAGATGAGCGGTCTTCAGTCTTTGACCTGATCAGCGCAGTGTATGGGAAAACAGGGACGAAGGACCTGATGCGGATTGTCTATGATGTTGATGAAACTCCTGATACCCTTGCCCAGTGGATCGAGTCAAACATAGGGCATATTCATGACAGGACTCGATACTTCCAGGCATACCAGCATCTGCTGAGAGCTGATGAGTACATCGGCCTGACGTACCGGCAGCAGTACCATACCCTCTGGCGATACGCAACTGCCCTCATGATACTCGGGGTATCGGAAGCTGCGGGCGGCGAAGGAATCCATGCACGAATCACATCTCCTGAACGGTGGAGAAAAATGGGAAGTTACCGGAAACAGAAAGTGGTTCGCACCGGCATGCTTGGTAAGATTGGACGATCCCTTCATCTCTCCCAGTACATGCTCCGCGATACCTATATAACGCCGGTTTCCCTCCTTGCTGATCGTGATCCCCTTTCGTTCGCGCGTGAGTTTTCCCTTGATGCAGATGAACTCAGCCTGCTTATTCACGACAAAACCCGGGCACAAAAGGTGTTGAAAACCCTGATGGATGAGGAGCGGTTACTGGAAAAAGAGAGGGAAAAGGCTGAGCGGATAAAGAAAAAGAAGCAGGGAGCATCAATATCCGGCGAAGAGAGGGTAAATGGTCCCGGAGGATATTCGACCCGGATTCCTAACGGGGACGAACAGGATACGCCATATCCTCCCGGGGCCCCCCATTTGCCCTCTGACCCTGATGAGGGGCCATTGGAACCATCACAACCCCGGGAAACTTCCTCTGAAGAGGAGAAACAGGCCGGAAAGCGTACTCAAAAGACCCTTTTTGACGGGTTCTGACTTTTATGGTAGCGGTGAAGGGTAACCCCGCATTCGATGATCTCTCCCCCCCGGCTGTATCCTTCAAATCCGAGATGGTATACCAAAAGATCAATATCGAGACTGCAGGCAAGCCGGATCAGGGCCGGTATCATTTCTTCACCAGGTCGGACCGAGTATACTACCTCGACCTCCTGATACAGGCTGATATCCGGTGAAAAAATATCATCAATAAAGAAAGGGATATCAGGTGCGGTTTGCGGCCTCTGGATATCAGTGCAGAATACCTTAACACCGGAATCCTTCAGTGTCGCTGCAGCAACGAAATTGTTCCCTGCCCCCACTTCTGCGGCTGATCGGTAGCGGGACGCAATAAAGGCGCCGATACACCGTTCAATATGTTTATGAGCGCCCATTGTGAGTACATGGTAATGGATCTCCTTATTTTTTGGGATTCCGGTGCACCCGCAGGACTCGAACTCCCTGTCATGCGGATGATTTCAGTTCTGCTTGATGTCCCGGCAAGGGTATGTGGAAATCCACTTATCATGAACGGATATGTGGGTTCGCGTCGCCAGACTGATGCCAGTGTACTGCTCGACAGTATTGGCGTGTTCAAGCAGCGTCAGGATATCAGGAATCATGTCCTTGTTGTTACAGGGAATGATATCTTCTCGGCCGGGGCAACTTCACTGTTCGGCCTTGCCCGCCCTTCTGCTGGTGCTGCGGTCGTTTCCACTGCCCGCTTCTCCAATGAATTTTACGGAAAGGATGGGAACGAAGAAGATCTGATCGACCGGACAGTAAAAGAGAGTGCTCATGAGGTAGGTCATCTCCTCGGGCTTGATCACTGTATGACACCTGAATGCATCATGCATAATCCCCTGACGCTTGATGACCTTGACCGGAAAAAGCGCTGGTTTTGCCCGGTTTGTAAAAATATACTGGATAGTGCACGTATAATGAATTCTCTTTTCTGAATTTCTTAACCCGCAGACCATTCGAATAGAGGAAACGGGTATCTGCCAGGATATGAATCTGGAATGATATAGACCTCTAGTATTCCTTCCAGGAAAAGCTAGGGCAAAAAAAGCAATTGCCGGCATATCTGTCTTCCACGTGTAGCTAACCAGCAGATGCATCAGGGAAGTATTGCGGGTGTAATGAGAGCGTTTGACTGAATTAAAACCGGTCGAGGAAAGAAATTCCAGGGCCTGCTCTCTTCCATAAAAGAATGCCTGTGCCTTTTGAAACGGGGGGAAAAAGGATTGTTCAGCCGAACAGGGCACCGAGCCCTGCCATGCCGCTCTCTTCCTCTTCCTTCTTCTCTTCAGGGGCCGGGGCAGCGGCGGCCGGTGCGGCTGCACCAGCGCCTGCAGCAGCTGCAGGTGCAGCAGCAGCGACAGCGACCGGTGCGGCTGCAGCCTTGCTGATGGCCTCATCAATATTTACCCCGTCAAGGGCAGCTACCAGTGCCTTGATTCGGGCGTCGTCAACAGCGATACCGGCAGCGGTCAGGACCGCTTTTACACTCTCTTCCTTGATTGGCTTTCCTGCCTTGTGCAGGAGAAGCGCTGCATAGATATACTCCATATCTTTTCACCTACTCTCGAATTTTTCAGGATCCCTCTACCAGATTCTGGAGGGCGGCACTTTCCCTGTGCGCTTTTCCAATAATACCATCAATCACGTCTTTTTCATAGACGCTGGCTTCAACCGCAAGCCCGCGGGCTTCCCGAACTGCGCGGGTGATAATCGGTGCCATGGTTTCAGTCGTAGGAATCACGGCATTGACCGACAGGTTGAATGCCTGCTGTCCGGCAAGGGTAATCTGCCTGATGATCATATCCTCGTCTATCGCGAGAACGGACGGTTCATACACACTGCCCTCAAAGAAAGCAGCCTGCAGGATGAGTCCCACGTCCATCGGCTTAATATCGAGTTTTGACAGGACATCGGCAAGTTTTGTGTTGATCGCCTCACCTTTCCGCACGACCGTCTTCGTCTCACGGATCTTCACCTTCCCGGCTTCAATTGCGGCCGGGATTCCCGCCTGCTGGAGCTCCCCAACGATTGGCCCCGGCCTGAAACTGGTCGGACCTTTCTCGACCACGATGTCTTCAGGAGCCTTCTCCCCGGGCTTAGCCGCCATCTTGGTCTTGGTTTTCTCGAGCTTCTTGAACAGCTTGAACGGATTTTCATTGGTGAAGATGATCGCAGAATGCCCGGAGATAAAATTTCCAAGCGTTGTAACTTCCCCGCCAATCTCCTGGAATGCGTGCTCGATGAGGGTGTTTCTCGTCATCTTGAGCTTCGCGGTCCCTTTCAGGTTTCTCCTTATCTGCTGGAGCTGTGATGCGGGGATGCCATACATATCGACGAGCCCGATAAGCGCGTACTTCCCGATGTCGGCCTTAATCTCGTCGACCTCTTTCCGCTTCCATGCCGGAAGATGATGGGTGTACAGCGCCATTATAACAGCCTCTCTGCCGGTCCCATGGTGGTTTTGACAAAGACCGATCGGATGTTCATCGATCCCTGCTCGAGGACTCCCTCGATTTTCTTAAGGACCGCGTCGATATTTTCTGCGATCTGCTCGGGGGGCATCTGCGTTGACCCGACCTTCACGTGAAACGTCTTTTTATCTTTCGTCCGGATTTTCACGGATTTCCGGAGACGTTCAACAATCGGCCTGATATCGGTTCCGCCAGGTATCGGCGTCGGCATACGGCCTCTTGGCCCGAGACGGGGTCCAAGGAACCGGCCAACCTGTGGCATCACGCCCGTATCAGCAAGGAAGAAGCGGTACCTGCCTGCTACCTGCCTTGCTTCACGTGGTTCGCCGCCAAGGCGTTCGATCTCTTCCGGGCCGATGATCAGGTCCACCCCGGCTTCACGTGCCTGGGTGGTAATGTCTCCCTTGCCGAGAACCGCAATCCCCACTGTCTTTCCTGTACCGTGGGGGAGAAGAATCGTTTCATCGATACGGTTCTTCGGCTGCGCCATGTCGATATTCTTGAGATTGATGGTGATATCCACACTCTCAGAGAACTTCCGTTCTGGCGCCTTCTCAATGGCCGCTTTAACGGCCTCCAAAATTCTGGCCCTTTCTACCATATGGTTCCTCCATAGTCCTCGACCACATGTGATCTTCTATGGGATTGTCAGCCAATTCGTTACGAAGCGAGAACCGCGTCATACGTTCCGGCATCAATCGCCGCAAGGACTTCCCTTGGACGTTTGCCGTCAACGTTCACACCCATCGAAAGACAGGTCCCGACAACTTCCTTGACCGCATTCTTGAGGTCGTAAGAGAGCATGTCGTCAGCCTTCATACGGGCGATTCTGACCGCGGCCTGCATCGGCAAGTCGCCAACCACTTTCAGGTTGGGTTCGGGGGATCCTTTCTCGATATGAACCTCTTTTTTGATGAGAGCCGTCGTGGGTGGAATGCCCACGGTGACCGTGAAGTTCTTTTTGTCGTCGACTTCGATCGTTACCGGCACCTGCATGCCGTTGAATTCTGATGTCTTCTTATTGATCTCATCGACAACTGCCTTCACGTTTATACCGAGTGGTCCGAGTGCAGGTCCTATGGGCGGACCTGCGGTCGCCTTGCCTCCGGATACTAATACCTCGACCACGTCTGCCATGGTATCACCATGCTGTCCCGCTGAAACGGTTTCAGCGTGGGTTAAAAAAGGTAGACTCGTAAAGACTTAAAGGTTATAGCCGGAGCAGGCTAAAGGCTCAGTTGTTGTCGCCGCGATCGACAACCCGGACATTGTCTCCTCTCACAGTAATCGGGATAGGGAGAACGCTCTCGTAGAGCTCGACCGTAATCTCTTCCTTACCCGCATCTATCCGTTTAACGACTGCTTTTTCACCTTTGAACGGCCCGGCGATAAGTTCAACGATCGTCCCCTCAGAGATTCCGCTGACAACTGGTTTCGGCACCAGGAAGTGCGCTACCTCTGCAAATGTTGTTTCGCCCCGCACCACAGTGCGCGCATGTGCCACCTTCTCTGCAAGCTGCTCGATCCGTGCCAGGCTTTCAGGTGTCTCTACAAGCACGTATCCTTTGAGCTCATCAGGTACGATGATCGCTGTTACCTTTACATCAGTAGCCCCGGTATCGATGGCCTTCTTGATGTTGTCGGCGACAGTTCGTTCCTGCTTCGACGTGGTCTTGATAGCAAAAATACGATTGGTGTATTCTTCCATAGCAATCAGGACAGCGGGATCATGCCAATGTATATCAGGAATCCGATCAGCCCGACAATCAGAACACCTGCCGCAGCAACCAGTGCGATCTTCCTGAACTCATCCCTTGTCGGGGTTCTTGCAAGCTTTAAGATCCGCCAGTATTTCCTGAACAGCTCCTCGTTCACATCGAATTTTATATCGGGTTTTGCTATTTCCATGGGTTATCACTTCAGAAAATCTATCTCAAACTGTTTCTGAACTTTGGGGGTTATCTTCTCGTTCCTACCATATATTTGTGGCGACCGTACACCAGTTACTACGAGCATTGTACGCATCTTGCTCTGCATCGATGGATCGACCTGAGCTCCCCAGATGATCCGCGCGCCTGGATCAATCCGGTTATACACTTCCTGAATGACTCCCTCTGCTTCCGACATGGTCATGTCAGGACCCCCAATCACGTTCACGAGTGCAGCAGTAGCTCCGGAAATATCGACATCAAGAAGCGGTGAACGGATGGCTTTCTTGACCGAGTCGGCCGCCTTGTCCTCGCTGTCACTCTCACCCACCCCGATCATTGCCACTCCGCCCCGCTCCATAACGGTACGCACATCGGCAAAATCAAGGTTCACAAGCCCGGGCATGGTGATAAGTTCAGTGATTCCCTTGACCGCACGCATCAGGACTTCGTCGGCGACCTTAAATGCCGCATAGAGGGGAAGACGGGGGACAACTTCGAGGAGCCGGTCATTCGGCACAACAATAACGGTATCGGTAACATCGCGGAGCCGTTCGAGTCCTGCCTCGGCATTCTCCATCCGGATAGCACCTTCTGCAGTAAAGGGCAGGGTTACAACCGCGATGGTGAGGGCCCCCTCGTCCCTTGCCGCTTTGGCAACGATAGGAGCAGCACCCGTACCTGTGCCGCCTCCAAGACCTACCGTAATAAATACCATGTCACTCCCGGAGACAACCTTCTTGATATCCTGTTCGTTCTCGAGAGCAGCTTCCTCACCTATCTGGGGGATTGAACCTGCTCCCAGTCCCCTGGTTCTCTGCCTCCCGATAAGGATGCGATGGTCCGCCATGGTCCTGGCAAGGTGCTGGGCGTCAGTGTTCATTGCAATCAGATTTGCCCCGTGAATACCCTCCTCTTTCATCCGTGTTATGGTATTTGACCCGCTCCCCCCGCAGCCAATTACCGTGATCTCGGTTTTAAGCTCCTTTAATATCTGGTCAAGTTCCTCGTTTTCTGAGAGGACTTTGGCAGGCTCGGTGCTCACCTTGGTCAGCGCTTCTTCGACAATCGATCTCATATCAGTTTCTCCAATCCCGGGATTCGGATACATGTTACTGTCCTGGTACGGACCATGTCCGGGGTGATCTCACGGCCGTTGACGTTTACCACACCTCCCTTCATCAGTTCCCCGAACAGGGGTCCACGGGGGATGCCCAGATGGCGCGCTTTTTCCGGGTCAAACCTCGTTCTGCTGATGATAAGCCGGTCCCCTTCAACCGCCGTGGTTTCTCCACTACATATCAGTGTAACGCATAAGCTTATTAAATCATTCAGTACAAGCGCAGGGTTCTCCTCCGTAGTAATAAAAACCGGGAGGAGCGGGTTTCCCCTAGAAGAGAGAGAGGCAACGGGCAGCTTTCCGATGCCTTCTCTCAGCCCGCAGAGGTTGACCCGTATTGTTTCAGCAACTAGGTCATCCGGCAGCCAAAGAACATGGGGGCTTCCGTCTTTCATCCCTGCGGAGATACTGATATCAGACCCGGAATGCAGTTCCTGTGCGGATCTCCGAATCTCTTCCCACGTGGACCAGGAAATGGACCGTAACTGAAGAAGCTCATGTTCTGACAGCCGGGGAATACCCAGACCCATAAGAACGGTTTCGATCATTTCCATCTCGCCGGGCGTAATCGCCTTTTTATCAATATAGACGGCGTTTGCGGAACTCTTTTCTGCCAGGGCTGAAAGCATCATGGTATCAAGAGAAGATACAAACCTGCTGTGTACGATATGGCCAAAAGCGGTCCGGGACCTGATGGCAATTTCAGTTTCCCTCCGGGCATAGTGCGTGCCGCCGATTCCAAGAACATTCACGGTATCAGCAGGATCAGCTTCAAAAACACTCAGTGCCACCGTATGGCCTGCACGGGCATCCGTCCATTCCTTTCCAGTACTTCCAATCTCTACAAAAAATGACGGGGTTGAGAGTTCGGTGGGGCCGTGATGGGTGATTTCGTAGGTAACCCGGTATCCTTCCGGAGCATTCTTATTGAGGTTGCAGAGGACAGCATGCATCCATGGGGGCGACGCAACCGCAAGTGAACCGGTAATACCCCCGAGCCTGGCAGGACCGATGTTACCAGTGACATGGACGGTCAGGACCGGAAACGGGTTTTCCGAGGAATGCCGGGAGAGAAAAATGATCAGATCTGCATCAAGCTCATCGTCAATATGATCCTGGAAGATCAGACGGGCAGATACCTCATGAAAGACCAGCTTGTGGTGTTCGAGGGGAAACGGGCGTGAGGATTCCGGATTTGCCAGCAGATCCTCCATACATTTCCGGATGTTCTTCCCTGCCGGGTCAAGGCTCGAGTGAACAAGCGCGATTTTCAGAAGGCACCCCCCACCCCCTTGAGCGAAACAGACATGGTAAACCCTATTTCTTTGTACACATACTATTGTTACTATGGACGAACAGAAGATACGGGCCGCATTCAAGAACGAGGGAATAGATAAAGAGATAAAATGCCCTGAAGCGTTTGCCATTTCAGAAAAATACGGAATCTCAAAGACCGATATCGCACGGTTCTGCAATACGCACGGGGTTAAGATCCGGGGCTGCCAGCTGGGCTGCTTCAAATGAGCCTGTTTTTAACGACAGTATCGGTTGAGGATGCAGTGAGGACGGCACAGAGTCTTGCCGGGCCATTGCCTCCTGAAGAGATCCCTCTTTCCTCTGTATCCGGACGCATCCTTGCTGCTGATATCAGGGCGGATATCGACATTCCCGGGTTCAACCGCTCATCGGTTGACGGATATGCCGTGAGGTCACGTGACACGGCAGGGGCATCGGAATCCCTGCCCGCCCTGCTCAGGCTTACAGGCCGCGTGGCGATGGGGGAGGCAGGGTACAGGAATCTCCTCCCGGACAATTGTTTCTATGTTCCAACCGGGGGGGCAGTACCGGAAGGGGCGGATGCCATGGTCATGGTGGAGTATACCGAATCCATTGGAGAAGACATCCTGGTGAAAAAGCCGGCAGCCCACGGAGATAATATAGTATTACAAGGTGAAGATTTCAAAGCAGGGTCGGTCATATTATTGGCAGGGACCCTTCTTTCTCCCCGTGAAATTGCAGCTCTTGCAGCGACGGGTAAAACAACGGTACCTGTTGTTACACGACCCAGAGTCGGGGTGATATCTACCGGAAACGAGCTGATACCGGTTGGAGACGTCCCCAGGGGCAACCAGGTCAGGGATATCAACAGCTGGATGTGCGGGGCGTTTCTTAAAGAAAAAGGATGTATCCCCGAATATTACGGGATTACCGGGGACGATCGTGCCCACTTGCGTGGAGTACTCCATAAAGCACTCTCTTTCTGTGACGCTGTACTCATTTCAGGAGGCAGCTCAAAGGATGACCGCGACATGACGGCAGATCTTATACGCGAATCGGGAGAAGTGCTTGTCCACGGGATTGCCCTTGCCCCGGGAAAACCAACCATCATCGGGAGGGCGAACGGGATACCTGTGATCGGCCTTCCCGGGCATCCGGCATCGGCTTTCGTTGTACTCCTCGTGATCGCACGGCCGCTCCTCTATCGTATGACCGGGCAGAACGATCAGGAGTTGCTGACAAGGAGTCTGGTGCTCGGAGAAAATATCCCATCCACACGAGGGAGAGAGGATTATGTCCGTGTATGTATCCGGGAGGGAAAAGTGTACCCCGAGTTTGGTAAATCCGGTCTTGTGAACACCCTGATCCGGAGTGATGGCCTTGTTAAGGTTCCTTCCGGCATGGAAGGCCTTGAAGAGGGAGATATTGTGGAGGTGATCCTCTGGTAAAACGTTATCTTTCGGTCAGATCTCTGTCCGAAGTGCTCGGGATTATCTCCCGTGAGTTTCCGTCCCTGCGTATCCCTTGTGACATCGCGCTTGAAGAATCGGTGGGAAGAATCACCGCACGGCCTCTTTTTGCCACCTACTCGGTCCCGGAAGCAGTTCTGTCAGCAATGGATGGGATTGCCGTCAGAAGTGAGGATACCTGGGGGGCAAGTGAGCAGAGACCGGTAACTCTGACAAATAATGCGCGGGTGAATACCGGGAACTTGATCCCTCCGGGATTTGATGCGGTCATCATGATCGAGGACGTAACCTTCGAGGGCAACCGGGCGGTAATCCGGAAGGCTGCAGGACCCTGGCAGCACGTCAGGCCTGCCGGTGAGGATATCGCGGAATCGGAGATGATTCTTCCTTCCGCTCACCGGATCCGGCCCCATGAGATCGGCGCACTTGCTGCCTACGGAATATCCCGCGTCCCGGTACTCACTGCCCGGGTAGGACTGGTCCCTACCGGAAGTGAGCTGGTAACGCCTGGAACACGGCCTGCACCAGGTCAGGTGGTGGAGAGCAATACCGTGATGGCCTCAGCATGGCTCAGGTCTATTGGTGCAGAGTGCCGGAAGTATCCTGTTACCCCCGATGACCCGGACCTCATCTCAGAGAGAATTGAGCAGGCTGTTGCAGAAAATGATATTGTTATCATATCAGCAGGATCCTCTGCCGGAACAAGGGATTATACCGCAGAAGTTGTCTCCCGACTTGGTGAGATCCTTGTCCATGGAATTGCGATAAAACCTGGAAAACCGGCTATTATTGGGAAGATCAACAGGAAACCGGTTATCGGGATGCCGGGATATCCGCTTTCTGCAATGACAGTAATACGGGAGATCATGGTGCCGCTGCTCGGGCGCTATGGTTTGTCCGCTCCCGATCCCGTGACCCTCACTGCCACTCTTGCAACTAGTCTTCATTCAGAAACAGGAACCTGCGAATATGTGCTACTTGCAATCGGGAAGATAAGGAACCGTTTCATCGCGATCCCTCTCTCCCGGGGTTCCGGAGTCCAGATGAGCGGGGTCAGGGCGCAGGCATTCCTGCGTATCCCTGCCGACAGCGAGGGGTATGAAGCGGGAGAAGAGGTGCCGGTTACCCTCATGGTTCCCGAAGAGATCGCAGAAAGAACTCTCCTGATATCCGGGAGCCATGACCCGGTTCTTGACTGTCTCCTTGAACTCATGCAGAAAGAAGGGGTCACGCTCCATTCATCACATACCGGAAGTACGGGCGGAATCCTCGCACTGAAAAGGGGCAGCTGTCATGCAGCGCCAATGCACCTCCTTCATCCATCCGGGGAGTATAATCTTCCCTTTCTCCGGCATTACCTTCCAGGGGAGGACATTACCCTTGTTGGTATTGCCGGACGCGAACAGGGAATCGTCTCCCGCGAGGGACTCTCTCTTGCTGACCTCCCTTCACATACCTTCATCAATAGACAGAAGGGTTCCGGGACCCGGATGCTCCTCGACTATGAATTAGACAGACAGGGAATTGCTCCCGGATCGATCAGGGGTTATGATCGTGAGCTGACCACCCATATCGGGGTGGCCCTTGCAGTGCGGCAGGGAGAGGCAGATGCCGGAATGTGCGTTTACTCTGCTGCACGGGTTCTGGGTCTCCCCTTCGTTCCGGTAGGGAGAGAGCGGTATGAACTCGCCATCAGGACCGGGGACCTGGCCGATCCGCGGATTAAAACACTCCTTGGCGCGATCAATTCTGAGCGGTTCAGGGAGATCCTTCAGCACCTTGGCGGGTACGATATCTCCTGTACCGGACAGCTGCGGAACACGCTTCGCTGACTGCCTCTTCCGGGGTGCCGCACCTGGCTACCCCCGGGATATCCCAGGTGAGGTACCCGGCAACCGTGCGTCCGCTTTTCAGGGCAATTGCGATCTCTGCCAGGGTTCCATAGTTTCCCCCGATCGCAACGACAGCATCCGAGGACTGGATCAAAACAGCATTCCTCGCATGACCAAGACCTGAGCGTATGGTGACAGAGAGCTCTGAATTTTCACCGGTAAGTCCCGGAATGATTCCTACCGTCATTCCCGATTCCTCGCGGGCACCCAGGCATGCTGCCTCCATCACCCCGAAAAGCCCTCCGCAGAGCAGGATGGCGCCCTTCTGAGCAATACAGCGCCCGGCTCTTGTGGCAGCTTCTGCTTCTCCGCTACTGCATACTCCTGGACCTATCACTGCAATCTGGATTGGAGATCTGCTGGCCCTTTGCGCATTCTCCGGAAACTGAAGATCTATTGCAATCCCCCCCGCGGATTGAAGACAAGGAGCTTTTCCTCAGTCATTTCCCTGATCGCATAACGGGGACCCTCCTTCCCGGTCCCGGATGCCTTAGTCCCGCCGTAGGGCATCTGGTCGGCTCGAAACGTCGGGATATCGTTCACCATCACACCACCAACTTCAGCTTCCCCAAATGCCTGCAGGACGAAAGGGAGGTGGTTTGTGAATATCCCCATCTGCAATCCGAATTCGCTCCGGTTGGCTTCAGCAAGTGCTTCACCGAACTTTCCATATTTGTTAACAGTGATGATGGGGGCAAATGCTTCCTCGCAACTGACCCGCATATCAGGCTGTGCATCTGCAAGCACTGCCGGGGTAAAAAGAGCTCCGGTCCGCTTCCCGCCGCACAGGAGCGTGGCCCCCTGCTGCACGGCTTCCCGGACAATGGTTTCTGCCTTTATCGCGGCCTCGACCGAGATCATCGGCCCGATTTCCGTGTCCGGGTTCCGGGGATCTCCCGTCTTTAATGCTGCGACATGCTTAAGGATCATTTCCAGTGCCCGATTGTAGATACAGTTCTCGAAAAAGACCCGTTGCACCGATATGCAGACCTGGCCGGCATTCGAAAATCCCCCGGTTACAATGCGGGATACTGCATAGGGTAAATTCGCATCCGAATGGACGATTACCGCTGCATTTCCACCAAGTTCGAGCATCACTTTTTTTCTCCCGGCAATCTGTCTGAGCCGCCAGCCAACAGCAGGGCTCCCGGTGAAGGAGAGAAACGCGATCCGGGGATCGCGGACCAGCCCTTCCGCAGTGCTGGCCGGGCAGGGGATAACGCTCAGTGCTTCGGGTGGAAGGCCGGCCTCAAGAGTAAGTTTTCCAAGAAGCAGGGAGGAGACGGGGGTTGCTGAAGCCGGTTTCAGGATAACGGAATTTCCCGAAGCAATCGCAGGCCCAAGCTTGTGGCATGCAAGGTTCAGCGGGAAGTTGAAAGGGGTGATCCCCAGGACTGGCCCCAGGGGAACTCTTCTTGTGATCCCAAACCTCCCTGCCATGTCCGCGCTCCAGTCAAGCGGCAAGAGTTCCCCGTTTATTCTCCCTGCCTCTTCTGCTGAAATGCGAAGAGTTGTGCAGGCCCTTGTAACTTCCTGTTCCGCAAACGATCGGGTTTTCCCGCCTTCAAGAACCAGAATATCGATGAATTCAGAGGACCGTGTCTTAACCAGGTCAGCAAGATCAGACAGGATGCGACGACGCTCCGCCGATGAGAGAGCCCTGGTTATTTCAAAAGCCTCTGCTGCAGTTTCAGCAGCATCGGAACAATCCTGCTCCCCTGCCTGGTGAACCAGTGCAACAATCTCCCCGGTATAAGGGAACCGGACCTCAAGGGGCGCGGCACCTGTTCTCCACTCCCCACCGACAAGAAACGGGTATTCATTCATACTGGCTGCTCCAAACAGCGCTGCACACTTCAAAGAAAATACTTTGTGGTCGCGGGGATAATATCTGGGAATATACGCGCACCCTTGAGCAGTCGCGGGTACCCGTACAACCGTTTGGGGGATCCCGGTGAAGGAAGTCACCAGCAGTTACAATGCAAACGAGATTGAGGAGTCTGTCCGCCAGCTCTGGCTGGAGCACGCGATCTTTGAAAAGACAAAAGAACTCCACCGGAGAGACCCGGACTTTTTCTTCGTGGACGGGCCGCCCTACACGACCGGCCATATTCACCTTGGCACGGCCTGGAACAAGATCATCAAGGACAGCATCCTCCGCTACACCCGCATGACAGGGAGAAATGTCATCGCCAGGGCAGGGTATGACATGCACGGGCTTCCGATCGAGGTGCGGGTCGAGCAACAGCTCGGCTTTGTCTCCAAAAAAGACATCGAACGGTTCGGGATCGGTCAGTTCATCGAAAAATGCCGCTCTTTTGCCGCGATTAACATGGAAGTGATGAGCAGGCAGTTCATAGCGCTCGGCGTATGGCTCGATTTCGATGATCCCTATCAGACCATGAAGCCAGAATATATCGAGGCTGCGTGGTGGACCCTTGCCAGGGCTGAATCTGAGGGGATGCTTGAGCGGGGATACAGGGTAGTGAACTGGTGCCCCCGTTGTGCAACAGCTATTGCAGATTCCGAAGTTGATTATGCAGATGTCACTGACCCGTCAATCTATGTCAAGTTCCCGGTTGACGGGAGAGACCATGAATACCTTGTCATATGGACGACAACCCCCTGGACTCTTCCGGCAAACGTGGCCGTTGCGGTTCATCCTGATATCACCTATGCCCGTGTTGAAGCGGTAAAGGACGGGAGAAGAGAGATCCTCTGGATTGCCGAAGACCTGGTCGAAGCTGTTCTCAGGAAAGGCAGGTACCAGGATTACTCGGTTCTCGAAAAAACCAGCGGCAGGGGTCTGACAGATTTTGTGTATACTTCCCCCATAAAAGATACCGTGACCCTCCAGCGTGACCTCGCGCACCGGGTTGTAACGGCAGATTTCGTCACCCTTGAAAATACCGGGATGGTTCATATCGCGCCCGGGCATGGATGGGATGATTACCTGCTCGGGTGCCGGGAACAGCTCCCCATCATCTGCCCGGTCGATGCGACCGGAAGGTTCACGAGCGAGGCAGGGACTTTGAGCGGGATGTTTATCAAGGATGCAGATGCGATCGTCCTTGATGACCTTGGGCACCATCTCCTGGCCAGGGAGTCCGTGACACACAGGTACGGACACTGCTGGAGATGCAAGACCCCGATCATTTTCCGCGCAACAGAACAGTGGTTCCTGAAAGCATCTGAGATGAGGGACCGGATGCTCGAAGAGGTCGCTAAAGTCACGTGGTATCCCGAATGGGCAGGGAGTGCACGGTTTTATGACTGGATCAAGGAAGCCCGGGACTGGTGCATCTCCCGTCAACGGTACTGGGGTATACCGATTCCTGTATGGGAGTGTCGATCCTGCGGAACGTACCGGGTTTTCGGGACATTCAGGGAGCTCGAATCGGCAAGCGGACAATCCCTCCCCGATCCCCATCGCCCGTTTGTTGACGAGATAACGGTCCAATGCAGATGCGGAGCAGAGATGCACAGGGTTGAGGATATCTTTGATGTGTGGTTCGATTCGGCCGTTGCCTCATGGGCTACACTCCGTTTCCCGGGAGAGAGAACTGCGTTTGACAGGCTCTGGCCTGCGGACTTCATCACTGAAGGGCAGGACCAGACCAGGGGATGGTTCTATTCCCAGCTCGGGGCAAGCACCATAGCGTTTGGATGTTCACCGTATAAGAGCGTCCTGATGCATGGGTTTGCCCTTGACGCTGAAGGGCGGAAAATGAGTAAAAGCCTCGGAAATGTCGTAACCCCGGAAGAAGTGGTGACCACCCAGGGGGTCGATGTCCTCCGTCTCTATGTCCTCTCTTCAAGCGCCCCCTGGGATGACCTCAAGTTCAACTGGGACGGGATCAAAACTGTCAACCGGGCCATTAATATCTTCTGGAATGTCTACCGTTTCCCCCTCCCCTACATGATTCTTGACGGTTTCGAGCCTGCTATTAGCATGGACGGGCGATGGGATGAAGACGCGATAACATCCCGGCTCGGGACAATGGCTCACGAGGACCGGTGGATCATCTCCCGCATCAATTCCTGTGCTGCACTGGTGAGCACGGCAATGGAGGAACGACAACTCCACCGGGCAACCCGTGCCCTCATACAATTTATCCTGGAGGATCTCTCGCGGTGGTATGTCCAGCTGGTGCGACCCCGGATGTGGCTTGAGGGAGAGTCGGAAACAAAGTCCGATGCCTATGAAACCATGTATTACGTCATCAGGCGACTCTGCGGGCTTCTTTCGCCATTCACCCCACATATCACCGAGATGATGTACCGAAATATCAGGACTCATGCAGATCCGCCAAGTATCCACATGACTGACTGGTGGACTGGCGACGGTCGCATGGTGGACGTAACCCTTGAGCGGGCGATGGACACCGTCCGTTCTTTTGATGAGGCATCTGCAAATGCCCGGCAGGCGGGAAAGAGAAAACTCCGCTGGCCCGTCCGCGAAGTCGTTGTTGTAAGCGACAATGATGAGGTCGTTTCCGCCATTGGAAGCCTTTCCCTGATCTGCGAGGATCGGGCAAATGCACGCACGGTCCGGGTCGTCCGGGGCAGGTTTGACCGTTCAGGGTGGAGGGCCGAGCCGGTTATGAAAGCGCTCGGGCCCGCCTTTGGAAAGACCGCTCCCCGTGTGCGTGATCTGCTAAGATCAGCAGATGCGGCCGCCCTGAAATCAGCCCTCGACAACGGTGAGACGGTGACGCTCACGGAGGAAGGGAATTCATACCTGATACAACCCGGCCATGTAGCCTTCATCGAGGAGCTGCCTGACGGCCTCTTTCAGGCGCCGATGGATAACGGAACGGTCTATGTTGATGTGACCCTCACTGCAGATCTCGAGGCAGAAGGGTATGCGCGTGAAGTGATACGGCGAATCCAGGAGATGCGGAGGCTGCGTGATCTCAATGTCGAGGATTACATCACTGCCGGAGCGGTCATCAGTGATGACCGGGTGGTGTCTCTCCTGCAGGGGCACTGGAGGGAAGAGATAATGGAGGAGGTGCGGGCCGGACAGTTCACCATTTCGGCCGGCAACTCGTTTTCCTTTTCGAATACATGGGAGTTGGAAAAAGAGTGGGATGTTGAGGGAATCCCGATGCTGATCGGCATCTCAAAGCTCGCGGATCAACCCGGTAAGAAATGAACGGCCTTCCGGAGAAGAAAAGACAGGGGGTTCCCGTACACACTTCACCGAGGATCGGAGGGTCCTGACCACCCGTGATTCGGTAGGGTTGAAACCCTCGATCTCTTTCGCTGTTTTAAAGACAAGGATACCCCGTCTCTGCCAAGCGGGGGTTCTTGCAAGGTTTATTCCCCGGGAAAACATCATTTCATGCATTTCTGATGAGGAGATTCCTTTGAGTATCTGTGCTGCCTCGTGAGAGCTCTTTCCCTCAGTGACCAGCGTGTGATGGCAGTACGCATTGATATGGTTTCTCCATGCCTCAGCCTGGCGATCAATAAGGTATCGCAGGGCAAGAGCCGGGCTGACCTGGATGATCCGGGCATCGAAGGCAACCGGGAACGGGGATGACATCTCGAGTGTCAGGGCACTTGCAGTGTATGATGCAGTAACAGAATCGATCTTCTCGACTCTCCCCGAATAGGGGATATACGAGAAATAGAGGCTGATCTCATCAGAGAAGGTATACGCAAAATCAGGAGAAAGCCCGCTTGATGCTATCAGCCGTTCGCTGACATTGGCCATTGCCCTCGCAAACCGACTGTCAAAAGGCCGTTTCAGCCCCCATTCATCAGCGATTCCATGAAATCCCCGGCCGTCAAGGCGTACAAAGATAGGAGGGACAGAGAGTAGGTTGCTGAATATCTCACGACTTTTCATATAACAAGCCCGGGCAGTATATACCCTGTAAGTATCCGGAATTCATGCTTGGATGCTTACCTGGATTGAACGATTGCGTTCCAGGAATGATGGTAAAAAATATCCACCCTGCCTTGCGCAGGATTTCTGAAGGCCTGAAGAGATTAACATTCTTGCGCTGGATCAGGTGCTGGCAATCGACACCTGATAATAGAGGATCCAAAAAACCCCTGAAGGGTTTTTCCGGGAGAAGAGAATCCATACCCCGCCCGGTCAGATATCTTCAGCCCTGAATGCACCTGGCAGGTGGCGGATGAGAATAATGTCCCCTATACTCCGGATAATCCGGAAAGGTACTTTCAGTCCCTTGTAGTTCTTGATATCCACCAGCTGCTGGTTTAATTTCCCCACAACGATCGATTCCATTTTCTTTGAGTCGATGTCTATGAGTATATCCTCCACTTCACCGACAAATACACTCTTTTCGGTATATACCTTGAGATCGAACAATTCGGTAATCTGGTTTCTCATCCTGATCAATGAAAGGTATATACTATTCGCATAAAAATATACTCCTTTTATGAACGGCTCGCTGAAAATCGGGACCTTCTATGGCATTCCCATCCAGCTCCACTGGACATTTCTGATTATTATTCCCCTCTTTGCCTGGATCATCGGCAGCCAGATCCTCCTGACAACAGAGCTGATCGGTAATATCTTCCGGGTCTCAATTGACACGAGCATTATTGCAGAAGGGTATATGCCCTACATTCTCGGGATCATTATTGCCCTCGGGCTGTTTGGCGGCGTCCTAATCCATGAACTGGCCCATTCTATCCTCGCCAAGAGCAAGGGGATCAAGATCAACAGCATCACGCTGCTCATCTTTGGCGGGATATCATCGATGGAGGAAGAGACCCCTGACCCAAAGGTGGAACTTCCGATGGCGGCCATTGGTCCGCTTACCAGCCTCGTTGTTGGAATTGTATGCATTGCCATCATGTACCTTGCCGCGGGAGCAGCGGCCGCCAATCCTGCCGTTGCAGGGGTTTTTGTCTTCATGTTTGGCTATCTCGGGCTCCTGAACGTGTTTTTATTCGGTTTCAATCTCCTGCCTGCCTTTCCTATGGATGGCGGAAGAGTGCTTCGTGCATTCCTGGCACGATCGATGCCGCTCAACAAGGCTACCCGGATTGCAGCTGATGTCGGCAAGGTTTTTGCTGTCCTCTTCGGCATCCTTGGCATCTTTCTCCTAAACCCTATCCTGATCCTGATTGCCTTCTTCATCTACATCGGGGCCAGCCAGGAATCCACCGCAATGAAGTACAACTTTCTCCTCAAGGATGTCACGGTCAGCGATATCATGGCTACCGATGTCCGCACGGTATCGCCGGAACTCCCGGTCAGGGAGGTGATTGATCTGATGTATACGACAAAACACCTTGGTTTTCCGGTCGAGGAGAAGGGACATGTGACGGGCATGGTCACCCTTTCCGATGTTCACAAGATCGCCCCCCTTGACAGGGAAGCGATGCAGGTCAGGGATATCATGACACGGGGGATCATTGCCCTTCCGCCCAGAGCTCCGGTCATTGATGCGCTCCGTATCATGTCAGGAAACAACATCGGGCGAATCCCGGTGATGGAAGGAGACCAGCTTCTCGGGATTGTTACGAGGACTGATATTATGAAGGTTATTGAACTGAAGGAGATGTAAAAGAGAGAAGGTGATCGATCGGTGTTTTGCCGGCAATCGACCTGAACTCCCCGATCCCCGCAAGCGGCCTGGCCCCTGCAATTTTTGCCGCGATCTTGACACTGATGCCCGGTATCCATTTCAATGCCTGGAGCGGCAGGTCATTCACCTTCACCGGCAACGGGAGGGCAGTGATCGATCGCATTCCGTGGTCCACAACCACCGCATCAAGAATCGTCCGTTTCGCGAGCCGTATCGGTATCCCTGCAAGGATCGGGTAGGATCCCATCTGCCGTCCGAAGGACAGGTTCCCTTCCTCTTCGATGACAATTTCACGCAACACGGTGCCTGTGGGAAATACCTGCTTCAGCATGGGCAGATCGAAATTCCTTCTCACATTCTCTTTAAAAGCCCTGAACTGAGGGGCATATCTCCCGAGTGCGTTATCGGTGTACGCCCGGGTCCCTTCAAACGGCATCAGCTGCCGTATATTCACCCGCCGTACCAGCAGGCCTGATGCAAGAACCCGCGCAAGGAACTGTTCATTCTTTTCGAATGTGGCTTTCGTCTCCCCTGCAAGGCCGGCAATAAAGTTCAGTCCCGGGAGAAGATCGGGGATACCGTCCTTCCGCTCTCCCCCCACCTCGTTTACCATCGCGATTGCCCGCATCACTTCATCAGGACCTGCCTTGAGATTATTCCTCTGTATTACTTCTGGGTCTGAAGTCTCCATGCCAAAAGCGGCAACATCGCCAGGGGTATGGTATCTTACAATCTCCTCCAGTGCCAGCCGGCCCGCCTCTTCATGCCGGGCGAGAGTGCCCGGGTTGATATTATCGATATGCAGGGTCCGGAGGTCCGGAGCTGCAGTACGGACTGCAAGGAAGAGTTCCCCGATAAGATCAGGCCGGGGCGAAGGAAATTCTCCATGGCCGGCGCCGTAGGTGAGAAGATCCGGTTGCCTCCCGATACGAAAATGCCTTGCTCCTGCCGCATGAAGTGCTGAAACTTCCGCTGATATCCCCCAGATACTCCGGTAACTGGGAGGACCATAAAATGGCTCGGTGCAAAACGAACATCCCCCAGTCACGAAACGTGCACACCCGCGTGCTGTCTCCATCTCGCACATGAGTGAGGGAAAAGACGGATGCTGACGGATTATTTTGCTCCCTGCAATTGCCCATGGATCGGAACGTGGGTATGAGTGCTCTCCGTGGGTTTTTCCGCTGGAGAGCCATGCATCGAGAGCTTCTGCAGGCGAACCGGTGAGGAGGTGATCAAATCCAGAGATTGCCTGGCGTATTGCTTTTTCCCCTCCTCCCGGGGAGTACCCGAAACCGACAGGCCCGGCGATGAGCCGGTCCATTCCTCTGAGCCGTGCACCAATCTGCTGTATCTCGGTAAGCGTTGCGGGAGTCCCCCCGAGATATTTTCCAGGAACGGTCACCCCGGCAACCATTATTGCAAGCCCCCGGGGAACTGATGTGAGAATCCCCGGGTCCGCACGAATCTGGTCGATGGTGAGGTAACGGGGTCCAATCCCGCGTTCCTCAAGGACACCCGCTATTGTCCGGATATACGGGGATATGTAGGGAGGCACACCAAGACATGCTGGTTCGTCAACGTATCCATCGATAATAACAGCACTAGCATTCATAACCGATAAGACGAAGGAGTCTCCGGGCCCATTGTAGTTTTCCTCTCTTCATAGGGTCTACCTGCTGGTCATCGAGGTCAAAGCCCACGAAAATTATCCCCTCTGCCCCGAGCGAATCAGCAGCAAATGCCGCACGGTCTCCATCAGAGAAACCGCCGAAATTGTGGAGCGGGGGAAACGGTCGCGCCTGGGTAGTACCGACAACAGGGCCGGAAAACAGGGGGACCCAGGAGAGAAGAAGCGGGATGTTGTCCCCGTGGGCGTGGATGACCATGACCGTTCCCTCTCTGTTCATTGCAAGATAGTTATCGGTTGCCCCGTCAAGATCGGTGAAGACCGCATCCGGCCTGATACCAGAACGCCACAGGACTTCAGATGCTGCATCGGCGGCAAAGATACATCCCTCGATCCCGTCGAGTTCACGGGAAAGGCAGGGGGCATTTCCGCACACGGTCACGGTCTTTCCCCTGCAAAGGGTTGACAGGAGCTGGCAGTCATCCCGTGCGAGAAGGGAGGCAAGGATCCGGGCGGCTTCCTCGTCTTCTTCCTGACGGATACCGAAGTATTCAAGAATCTCCTGGTAATAAGGCTCCCACTCGTCAAACTCCATTCCTGCCCTCATTTTCAAGGCCGACGATATCGGTAAAACGGGAGATCAGGGGTTCCATGATCAGGGAGAGAAGGTCTTCCTTGGATTTGACCAGGTTAAAATAGGAGAGGGGGATCGTGGCAGCGGCCATGCTCGGATGCCCTCCCGCATCCCCGATATTCCCGAACGCTTCCTGGAGGACGTTGCCGATATGGAGCCGGACATCCCGGTTGCGAGCCGATATGATAATTGCCTCATCGGAAATACCATACACGAGCGCCGTATTGACGCCTTCGAGGCTTATGAGGAGATCAGCTGCCTGGGGGAGGGCATCGCGGTTCCGGACGTACCCGACATTGGAAAAGAGGTAGCCGCTCTGGATCTTGCGGTGTGCTATCGCTGTTCCGAGCACATCGAGGGTCTCCTCAGAAAGAGATGGAGACATGATCTGATCGAGAAGATCGCTATCGGTCAGCGGAAGAAGGAAGGCTGCATTGTTCAGGTCCTGGGGGGTGACGTTCCGGGAAAAGTCCCGTGTATCCGACCGGATCCCATAGAGGAGCCCGGTCGCAACCGCTTTGTCAACAGAGATGTCCAGTTCCTGCATGTACTGGGCGAGGATACTTGCTGTCGCCCCAAGCCCAGGCCTGCTGTCAACGAACAGGGTCCCGGAGTCCCCGAGCTTGCCATCCTGGTGATGGTCGATCACGATATGCACCCGCGTCTTTGGAGGGAGGGAGTTATTGACTCCCGGTGCAGGAGAATCCACGAGGGCAAGGTACGTGCATTCCTGGAGGGCAGGCGGGTCGATCTTCTCCATTTTGATCTCAAGGAGGTTTACGAGAGTCCGGTTGGCCTGGTGCCCGATAATCCCGTCATAAAAGATCCTGCTGACCAGCCGGTTCGGATTGGCATTTTTCGCAATCACCGCGAGGGCAAGGGCGCTTGATATGGCATCGGGATCGGGATTTTTATGGGTGATGATCCCGAGTGTCCCTTCCCATGATGCAAGGAGGGAATATAGACGCTGGGATACACGGTTGGCATATATTTTGTTGATCTGGTATACCGCCGCCTTTGCCATCAGCTGGTTCTGGTTGAGGACGAAATCAGCTCCGGCCTCTTCCAGATTTCGGGCAATGAGAGGATCGGATGCCCGGGCCATAATCCGGGCGTTGGGATTCTTGTCCCGGAGGGTCCGTACAGCAGAAAGGTTGGCCTCGTTATCCCCGGTGAGGATGAACGCGATCTCGATAACGGGAAGACCAGCAAGGAAATCCATGGCAGAGATGTCACGGCGCACGGCATCGATGCCCTGGTCACGGAGTTCACGAACTCGATCATCATTTCTGTCAATCACCAGGATGTTGTTCGCACTGCTGCGTAGTTCCTGGAGGACATGGTATCCTGTGCTGCCGCAACCCAGCACGGCATACGGTACCCGTTCCATGGTCTCGTTCTGCGCCGAATCAGCCATACTAGGTAAGATGTGCACCGGTGAGGATATATAGGTTACAACTTTACCGTTGCCTCCTGCCTTTCAGGACAAGCAATATGCTCCGTTTTCCGATCCGAGCCAGAAATCATGAGAACTCGAAAGATTTATCAATAAAGGACAGCTAATGGTATAGGTCAGATCCGGGGCTTGTAGCTTAGTTCGGAAGAGCGACGGACTCTTAATCCGTAGGTCAAGGGTTCAAATCCCTTCAGGCCCGCTGTTTTCCCAATTTGATCTCTTTCTGTCGTCATTTTCATATCCTCTATTCAGCATCTCTTCTCATTCCTGACCAAGGATTCATATCCGTGAAGTAATTCCATGTACTGCTATGGCATTCGCTCTTTCCCGGATGCAGTCGTACCTTCTCGTCCTCCTTTCCGTGCTTGTCCTTGGTACGCTCGGCATCATGCTTGTTGAGGGATTATCCGCCTTTGATGCATTCTATTTCGTTGTGGTAACCATTGCCACGGTCGGTTACGGGGACATCTCGCCTTCCGATGTATACGGGAGAGCCATCACCATTGTCATCATTCTCGCCGGCGTGGGCACTTTTGTTGCAGTCTTTGCCGATGTGGTTGAGACCCTCCTCTCCCGCGAAGAGCGGCGCTCCAGGAGAAAAAAGATCAATATGATCATCGGTCTCTTCTTTTCGGAGTTCGGCAACGAGCTGCTCCGCATGCTCTCGACGCGCGACCCCTGTATCAGCGATATCCGCAAGGAACTCCTCGTATCAGCAGCATGGGCGCCGTCTGATTTTGAGCGGCTGAAGACCAGGCTGGGCAGCCATAAGTGCTGCATTACGGCGGATTCCGTTGATTTGCAGGACCTGAAGCAGATACTTTCCGGAAAAAAAGGATTTTTACTTTCCCTCCTAGAAAACCCGGTAATATTCGAGCATGATTCGTTCACCGAGACACTCATGGCTTTTTTTCACCTTACGGAAGAGCTCATGCACAGGAAAAACCCAGTGAACCTTCCTCCATCAGATGTTGCGCATCTGGTACATGACATAAACCGGGGATACCGGCTCCTTATCTTTGAATGGGTAACCTACATGGAACACCTGAAAGAACATTATCCCTATCTTTTCTCCCTCGCGATGCGGACCAATCCGTTTGACCCGGAGGCACAGGCAGAGATCAGGGATCAATAAAACATCAAAGGAATACAGAAACAGCGACGGGGTCCGTGTCCCTGTTATCCACTCTTTAGCATTTCCTCAAGGGTCGGAAAGTGCGATTCAATACTCCCGATAATTCCCCCACCCTCAACTATATTTTTGGTAATTTTTTTCATCTCCGCGATGCTCCCGTCCTATACGATGTACTGACCCAGTAGGGGAGGGCAGGGAGGACTGTCCTGGAAACCGGCCCGGGTTTTCTGATGAAAAATAAATACTATAGCTGATGGAACCAAACTTATTCCTGAGTTCGGGCATGCTTCCTATCGCTCGATCCTGCATTTCCTGAAGATGATGACCCTCTCACAGATCGTTTCAACCTGATACCAGGGTCATCCTCATGTTCATTGTGCTCTCTGTGCCTGGGAATCCTTTCGATCTTGTCGCCATGCCTGCAACAGGTTCTGCCCCAGGCCAGAGTGGTCCCTGTTTGCCCCTCCCATTTGAGGCCCCTGGTCCTAACCGCGGTTGCCAACTGGTATGCCTTCCGCATTCAGCCCTGATCCATCATCACGACGAATTTTCTTCTGAAGAAAAATACGCAATGTTTTGTAAATCGCGCGTATTCATGATCCGGGCTCAAGTCTGACCGATACATTGATAATATGCCCGTACAATCACTTAACATAGGAGTAGACTGATGTACTGTCCCAAATGCGGAAAAGAGACAGAGCAATCAGGAAATTTCTGCCAGTCCTGCGGTGCCAACCTGAAAGAGTCCCCCCAAAAACCTTTCCTGAAGAAACGGGCAGGCCCGATAAAAACTGAAAAATTTTCCGGCCTTGGCGGTCGTTTTCTGGGCGGACTGGTTGATCTTGTTTTTCTGATACTCTTTGATCTCCTGGCTGCAGCAATCATTGGCATCGTCTCCTGGATTCTTGGGCGACCCGACCCGGTCTCTGAAACAATCAGGATGCTGTACCAATACTATTACCATGTACCGAGAACTGATGCCACCGGCGAGGTGGTCAATGCAATCGTTCCGCCTCAGATCATCCTCTCGGCTATGGTCTTTCTCATCCTTGTACCATGGATCTATTCGGCTTATCTCGAGAGTTCACAAAACCAGGCCACGCTCGGCAAAATGGCGATCAGGGCCGCAGTCACCGATATGCAGGGTAACAGGATCACTTTTGCCCGGGCATCCCTCCGTTTCTTTGGCAAAGTGCTCTGTATCCTGACCCTGTTTGTCGGTTTTCTGATTATCGCGTTTACTGCGTACAAGCAGGGGCTTCATGACAAAATTGCCGGAACCCTCGTGTTCCGGCAGTAATCTATCCTCTTTTCTCTGACCGGCATTAATACGCAGTTGTTTCCTAATCGTATTTTCCTTTCAGGCCTGCCCAGCCGGTGTATCCGCAGTAGATGCAGCCTGCTCCTTCACAATGGCGGCACTTTTTCGGGGGGGATTTGACAGGCACGCATCCTTTTTTATCGCAATAAATACACCCGAGTCCTTCACAATGGGCGCAGGTGACCTCAGTATAGGACGAGTTTTCAGCCATGGATCGTGTAGATCTATGGCCGTCATGGCCGTTAAAAGTTGCCGAATTCCCTGTGGGAAATGAAATGTCCCAGACCTGTTAATACCCGTTCCCGGGGGGAAACAGGTTCCTTATATGGTTCCCTTGAACAAATGAAATCAATGAAAAATATGGACTATTCTTTTTCGAGCACTGCACCTTTATCGGCCTGGGAAACCATTCTGGCATACCTGGCAAGGATTCCAGTCAGTGTTTTTTGTTTCGGGGCAAAGAATGACCTGCGGCGTTTCAGCTCGGCCTTCGACAGCATCAGGTCGATTCTTTTTTCCCGGATATCAATCTCGATAACATCACCGTCGTGCACAAGGCCTATAGGACCTCCTACAGCAGCTTCGGGAGACACATGACCGATACATGGGCCTCGTGTTCCTCCGGAAAATCTCCCGTCAGTGACGAGTGCCACCCGGGAATACCCAAGGCCCATGAGGGCTGAGGTCGGAGAGAGCATCTCCGGCATTCCGGGAGCCCCCCGAGGCCCCTCGTATCGTATCACCACCACATCGCCTTCCCGGACATGGCGGGCGAGTATCGCTTCCATCGCCTCCTTCTCCCCATCAAAGACCCGGGCCGGGCCCTGGTGGTGCCACATCTCATGGCTGACTGCTGCAGATTTCACCACGGCACCCCCGGGGGCCAGGGTTCCTTTTAGGATCCGGAGTCCTCCAGCCGGGCTTACCGGGGATTCCATGGGCTGAATGATCGATTCTGCCGGGATTTTTGCTCCGTGGGCAATTTCCCGGATGGATTTCCCTGATACAGTCATGGAATCCTCAAGCTCCCGCACAAGAACTCCGAGTACAGCTGGTATTCCTCCGGAGCGGTGCAGTGCAAGGACTGAATAAGGGCCTGACGGCTGCATATGGCATATATGAGGTATCCTGCTCCCGATCCGGTTGAAGACATCAAGGTCAAGTGGTACCTCCGCCTCGCTGGCAATTGCCATAAGATGCAGGACGGTGTTGGTACTTCCCCCAAGTGCCATGTCCACCCTGATAGCGTTCTCGAGGCTTGCGGTAGTGATAATATCCCGGGGGAGAACCCCCTCCTTTACAAGGCCGACCGCACGTTCACCACTCTTCCGTGCTGTCCTGAGTTTCTCGGCATCAACGGCAGGAGTGGCTGCACAACCGGGGAGGGACATTCCCATGGCCTCGGTCATGCAGGCCATGGTATTTGCCGTGTAAAGCCCCTGGCAGCTGCCACAGCCAGGCATGGCACAGGCTTCGAGGCTGCAAAGCTCCTCTTCGTCCATGCTGCCGGCGGCAACCTTTCCCACCCCTTCAAAGACATCGATAAGCGAGAGTTCCCTTCCCTCATCATAACCGGGAAGCATCGGGCCACCGGTCAACATGATGGAGGGGATATTGATCCGTGCTGCCGCCATCAGCATCCCGGGGACTATCTTGTCGCAGGTACCGACCATGACCATCCCGTCAAAACGGTGGGCTTCTGCCATCAGTTCGATGGAGTCGGCAATATTCTCCCGGGAAGGAAGGGAGTACCGCATCCCCTCATGTCCCATCGCGATGCCATCGCAGATACCGATCACACCGAATTCAAAGGGGACCCCCCCCGCTGCTGCAATCCCTTCCCGTACCTTGACTGCGAGTGCGCGGAGGTGGACGTGCCCCGGCACAATGTCGTTCCATGCATTTGCAATCCCGATAAACGGCTTATCAAACTCTTCTTCTGTGACGCCAAGCGACCGGAGCAGCGACCGGTTCGGGGCGCGGTGATACCCTTTCTTGACTTCATCACTCCTCATCTTCTGCATGTAAGACTCATCCCTGACACTGGGTTTGTGCTGATCTCACTTTATGACTTTGTGGAAAACACCCGGACCGCCATGGGGATATCCCCAGTAAAAAGGTACTAATCGTTTCATGACTTTCTGCACCTGAGTGCTGCCTCCACCATGGCAGCAGCAAACCGGGCGGTAAAATAAGAATGGGTGTAGACGCCGATGGTCTCGTGGGAGAACAGCCCGTCCTGTCCCTCCGATATTCCTTTTCCGCGATTGAGCCGGACCGAGAAACGGGCATCCGGGGAAGGATAAAACGTCGAATAATGGAATTCATGGCCACGGATTGAAGTCCCGGGAACGGACAGACGGGGGCCGCTGGTAAAAACCCCTGCTGAATACCCGAGCGCCTGGATCCGTCCGGTCATCTCTGCATTGCCGGGAAGGACACCGGTCATTGGAAATTCGCATCCTTCCACGGTGACAGATTCCGCAAGATACAGCAGCCCTCCGCATTCTCCATACACGGGGACCCCCCTGTCAGCTGCGGTCTTCAGCATTGCCCGGCAGGGGGATGATGAGAGCGCCCGGGCATGCAGTTCAGGGTAGCCTCCCCCGAAATAATAAGCATCAGCCTCGGGCAGCGGGTCTGTACAGGGAGAGAACGGGACAAGTGCTGCACCTGCAGACCGGAGCGCATCGAGATTGTCCTGGTAATAAAAGCAGAATGCGGCATCCTGCGCAATACCGATACGGACACGCTCTTTGGGATATTGATCTGAAAAGACCTCTTCCGGGAGCGGGGGTGCTGATTCCGCAGCCACGAGGATCGCTTCAATGTCACATGACTCACCGATAAGGTCCAGGGGGGGAGAAGTATCACTTACTTCAAATGCCATTTTCAGACCGAGGTGGCGGCTCTCCACAGAAAGACCGGTATCCCGGGGGATGAATCCAAATGCTGGCAGGGGTAGATCACTTCCGATCATTGCACGGTGGCGCGGGCTCCCGACGCGGTTGAAGATAACTCCCTTGATATCTGAATCTCTATCAAATGCTTGGAACCCGGTGACCACGGCATGCGCGCTCCGGGACATCCCCCTGACGTCAACCACCAGAATTGCCGGTGCCCTGAGGATGCGCATCACATGGGCCGTACTGGCGGTATCGCTGCCGTCAAGCCCGTCATACATGCCCATCACCCCTTCTATTATGGCGATGTCGGCACCTTTTGAAGCTTTCAGGAACGTCTTTTTTACCCCATCTTCCCCCATCATGAACGGGTCGAGATTCCGGGATATCCGGCCGGTGATCGCGGTATGATGGGAAGGATCGATGAAATCAGGCCCTACCTTGAATGGCTGGACACAAAAACCCCGCTTCCGGAACGCCTGCATCAGGCCTCTCGAAATCGTCGTCTTCCCGCACCCGCTGTGGGTCCCGGCGATTACAATCCGGGGGATGTGTCGCATGCTCATTCCTGCCAGATGCTCCTTCTAGTAGTCTGGTTGTTCCGGGAATTTATTTCCGATTGCCTCATCAGGAAATTCCCTGTGCTTTGTGCAGACTGGACCAGGGCAAAAGCAAGATCAGATTTTCTCATACGGGGACCCGGTGTTATCACACTGGCAGATCCGGATATCTGTTCTGGGGTGGGTCAGTGATCCAGACCCTCTCCCTTTAATCTGCTATTTTCCCCGCGGCAGGGCACTTCTCCAGGGAGAATGGAAATGAAGCTGATATGACATGCCTGATTCAGGGACGGGCTGATACCAGAGTATTTTTAAAAAAATCCGGCTGATAGGTACATGCGGAGAGAATTTGATGGGAGATGACTATAATGAGATCGCGACCCTTCACCTCGGCCGGTGGGATACGAGGTTCTGGGCCTGGCTGATCGATTTCATCCTGGTCAGCCTTGTACTGAATATCTTCTCGAACCCGTTCCATTTCTTTCAGGGCATCTTTTCATGGAACCCACTTGATTTCCTGATCAGGAGCACCGGGTTTCTTATCTACTGGACAGTGATGGAAGGGTACCATGGCCAGTCTGTCGGAAAGATGGTGATGAACCTTAAAGTTACCGACCGGGAGGGAAAGCCGGTAAGGCTCTCGTCAGCGTTCATCGAAAGTTTCGGGAAGTCCTTTCTCCTGCCGGTTGACTGCCTGATCGGGTGGTTCGGTATGCCCGGGAAGAAATTGCGACTCTTCAACAGGGTATCCGGGACGATCGTGATCAAGACCGATTACCGGGAACCTGAAGGGGTTCGTTATATCCGGGAACATGAGTGAATGGCACGATAGATCCGGAAATCCGCATCCCATCTTATACTTTTAAAATAATAATGAAGCACTCTCATCCGATCCCCCACTGTGAGAGAGTCGTCCTTGAGGGGTCGAGATCGGTCCATGACCACCCGAGTGCCTCGATGATCCGGGATATCGGCTGCTGGAGTGTTTTTTCGAGCATGAGTTCCCAGTCGACCTGGAATTCTCCTGGTACCTGGTCACCGTATTCAAAACAAAGAACATTGGTCTTCTGGTATTTCCCGGTAACGTTTTTGATATAAATTCGCTTTGGCTTGCTCCCCTTGGTAAACTCCATGCCGAGATGCTCGTTGGCATATTTTGCGCCCCGTATATGGGCATCATCCGTCTGGTAATCGAGCAAATCCTTACCAATTCCCCCGGGTATTCCGATCTCGTCAAGCGAGTACCGGCCTGCCCGGTAATTCCTGATCACATCGCCAAGGTACTTTTTAACCGACTCGTACTCCTCACCATGAAGGATCATCTCCATCACGCGCTTCTGTACGGTTTTTGTGATCTGGGGGTAGTCGCTCCTCCGTATCTCAAACCCGACCACATCAATCTCGTCAACAGTCTTTCCTTCCTTCCATACGAGACGGCCTGCGTATCTTTTCTTTTTTCCGGCCTGGAAGAACCGCTGGTAAATCTTCTCGAACTTGATGGAAAAATAATGGGTATCGGCATTCAGTTCTTCCTTTGCAAACCTGCTATAACTTGCATTTACCTCATGCTCGATCCCCCTGGCTTTTTCTATGGTGACATCCGGAGTTCCTGGAGGGATCAGCACCATGCAGGAATCAGTATCGCCGTAAATGACCCGGTAACCCAGTCCTTCAATCACCCCCCGGGTATGCTCAATGATAGCCCGCCCTACCGAAGTGATTGCCGCCCCTATCTCGCGGTCATACAGCCTGAACCGCGTATAACCACTCACCCCGTAATAGGTGTTCATGATTACTTTCAGGACGTTCTGCTGGAGATCGTACAGCACGTATTCATCGGACCCGAAAGGATACCGGTTTCTTTCTCTTTTCTTTTCATCCCTCTCGACGAGCAGTTCTGATAGGATGCTCCGCGTAAGCCCGTCAGGCTCCTTTCTGAACCGGATGCCGTTTGGGGCCTTCAGCTCACCTGAAGAATCCTTTGTTTCCGGAGATGCGTTGATAGTCATCATCGCCATGGGATAGAGGGATGTGAGGTCGAGGACAACGACGTTTTCCCTGACGCCGCGGCTTGGCTCAAAAACCGTGGCTCCTTCAAATTCCTCTGATGCAGCAAACCCTTTTGAGGGGAGGACGTAGCGGTCATGGGCTTTCCGGAGTACAAAGACATCGATGACACTGGACGAGTTGAGGGTCCGATCGAGGGGGCAGCCCACATAGCGTGCAATCTCGCGATAAAACTCGATGATCCGGTTCTTTTCATTGATCGCAACACAGAGCTCGACGTCCTTAAAGTTGTACTCGACAAGAAGGCAGGGATCCCTGTCCCAGAGATCACTGATCGTTCCGGTATACCGGACCTTGGTCTCACCAATCTCTGCTTCTGCAACAGAGTCAAGCCGGTAGGATTCCCGCTGGGTCGCATGCATCTTCCGGTAGGCCTGGAGAAGGTCAAAGACCGCCCTCCCGCGGAGCGCATTCCGCTCTGTCGGGCCACCGAGCCTCGCAAGAGAGGTTGGATCGAGACCAAGGGCATCCATGCGTTTCATGAGGTAGGGCAGGTCGAATTCAAGGAAGTTCCAGCCGGAGAGGACGTCCGGGTCCGTCTCCTTCAGATACGTGGAAAATCCCACGAGCATCTCCCGCTCGCTGGCAAACATCCGGATATCGTGCCGGTCCCTGCAGAAACACCCGTTTTTCAGGCCCTCCTTTCCGGAAAGAACAGAGAGGTCGCACCTTTCCTTTCCGGAACTCCAGATAAGGCTCGTGTACTGGTTGTCAAAGGAATCGTGGCAGGTGATGCAGATCACTGCATCGCGGGCCGGTTCCGGGAAGCCACGTACATCCTCGCACTCAATATCAAGGATGCAGACCCGGGCACTGCTGCTGATATCTGCCGGGGAGAGTTCATGGTATTGCGCTGTCTCTGCCGGTACCAGAACCCCTCCGGTAAGCCCTGTATCGATCATAAACCGGGTGGTGAACGGGATGTCTGCCTCGAAATGAGTATACCGTTCGCGGATATCACGCACATCGCCCGGCCTCACCGTATAGAGGCGGCGAAGGGGTTCCCCCCGGATTGACAGGTAGGTTTTGCCCTGCTCGGGAGTGACGTTGACAGGGTGGGATCCGGTATCGGCCTGGTATTGCGGTACGTAAAAATACGGCCGGAAGCCGGTTACCTGGATATGACGGGCCGTCTTCTGAATATCGCGCCCGAAAATATGAATCACAGGGCATTCCGGTCCTGTCGAATATTCTACCTGGATTATGTCAAGGGCAATACCACTCCCATCCCTGGCGATCTGTTCCGGCATTGTTACTCTGCCGGAACTATGCGGGTTGGTACTCATGAGGTTTTCTAAACTCCGAGCGTGCTGCAAAGACTCGTGACAAAATTGCCCGCAGCTTCCATGTGTGCCTCTTCCCACGGATCGAGGTTCCACTCTTCAATCGAGAGGACTCCTTCCTTCCCTATAAGAGCCGGGACCCCGAGCGAGCAGCGCGAAAACCCGTACTCCCCATCAAGAATGCATGAGCAGCTGTTCAACTCTTTCCTGTCCTGTGATACAATCCTGATGAGTTCGGCAAGGTACCGGGCCGGGCCGAATACCGTCCCTCCCTTCCCCCTGATGACTTCCATGCTTGCGGTCCGGAGCCCGGCAAGTATCTCCTCCCTGATCGGTTCATTCACCTTCCCTTTCAGGCGTGAAAAGAGCGGTACCTGATGTTCGCCGTGCTCTCCAATTATCCATGGAGCCCCCCCAATCCTACGCTCCTGAAGGGCGAGTCCAAACCGGGCCCTGTCGAGTTCCCCCCCAAATCCGATACACTGCCAGGGGTCAAGTCCGCTGGACCTGCAGAAGTAATAATTAATTGCATCCATTGGGTTTGTCACCGTGATAAGCACTCCCGAGAATCCATGCAGTATCGGGGTGCAGATCTTCGCTACAGGCAGGTTTGCTGAGAGCAGGTCCGCTCTGGTCCTGATGCCGGGATGTCGTGCGATACCTGCGGAAAAAACACATATGTCGGCATCTTTTACCAGTCTCCAGTCAGTCTCAATTGTAATGTCGATTCCCGTATGGGCGAGATCGAGTACCTGGGCATCAAGAAGGGGTTTATCCGTGTCAAAGAGCACCAGCTCGTCAGCGAGGCCCCGTACCGCTGAAAGGAATGCTGTCTCTCCTCCAATCCTTCCCACGCCAAGGATTGCGAGCCTGGTCATAATCCTCAATATTGGGGAGAACTGAATATAATACTCATAGTGGATAACCGCGACTTGACACTAAAGATTGCACCAGGGATGGTCACCGTGGGGGGAGTGACGCTTTCAAACCATTGTATCCTTGCCGCGGGAGTGCTTGGGACAACAGGGTCCTCGCTTGCACGTGCTCTTGCAAATGGTGCCGGGGGGGTGGTCACCAAGTCCATCGGGCCGTTCCCGTGCGAGGGGCACCCTGGCCCCTGTGTTGTTGAAGTGGAGGGGGGGCTCCTGAACGCCATGGGCCTGCCGAACCCCTCGCGCGAATTTGTCAGTGAGGTGGAACCTCTCGCGGGAAAACCGGTCATTGTCAGCATTTATGGGGGGGATCCTGGTGAGTTCCGGATGGTTGCCTCATGGTTTGAGGGAATAGCTGCAGGGTTTGAGCTGAACCTGAGCTGCCCCCATGCAGCAGGATATGGTGCTGCACTTGGAACGAATCCCTTGCTCGTTGAAGAGTGCACGCGTGCGGTGAGCGGTCTTGGATCTCCCACCTGGGTGAAGCTCACCCCGAATGTAACCGACATTGCAATCTGCGGGAAGGCTGCCGAACGGGGTGGTGCTTCTGCAATCGTTGCCATCAACACAGTGAAGGCGATGAGGATCTCCACGGCCCTGAAACGGCCGGTCCTTGGAAACCGTTACGGTGGTCTCTCGGGAAAGGCAGTCTTTCCCATTGCAATACGGTGTGTGTACGAGCTGTACGAGGCATGCAGCATCCCTATCATTGGATGCGGGGGGATATCTGGTGCGGAGGATGTGATCGAGATGATGATGGCCGGTGCTTCCGCTGTCCAGGTCGGGACTGCGGTCAAGGATGATCCCGCCATATTCCAGTCGATTGTCTCTCATCTGTACAGTAGTGAAGGAGTTCAGGCCGAAACGATTGTGGGGTGCGCCCATGAGTAATGCTCCCCTTCAGGCAGTCCGGATCACCTCAGTTACAAGAGAGAGCCCCTCAGTCCGGACCTACTCATTCTCACCGGGATTTTCATTCCGGCCAGGCCAGTTTGTGATGGTCACGATTCCCGGCATCGATGAGATCCCGATGGCGCTTTCCCGGGCAGATGCCATCACGGTCCAGAAGGTGGGGGATGCGACTGCTGCACTGTTCCGCGCAGGACCCGGTGATCTGCTTGGGATCAGGGGGCCTTTCGGAAACGGGTTCCCTTCCTCCAAAAAGACCCTTGCCATCGCGGGGGGGGTGGGGGCTGCACCCCTGCGCCCTCTGGCTGTGGGAGGAGAAGTCGAGTGTCTCCTCCTTGGAGCAAGGACCGCTGAAGAACTCTTGTTTCTTCCCGAACTTGCCGGGAAAACAAGGGTCATGGTCGCAACCGATGACGGATCTTCCGGATATCATGGACCGGTGACCGGGCTCATGAACGAGCTGCCACTCACAGAGTACAGGCAGGTATGTGTCTGCGGCCCGGAAAGGATGCTGCATGCGGTACTGCTGGCCCTGGATGCAGCCGGAATGGCCGGGCGGAGCTATTTCAGCCTCCACCGCTACATGAAATGCGGAATCGGGATATGTGGCTCCTGCTGCATGGACCCTGACGGGCGCAGGGTATGCCGCGACGGCCCGGTTTTTGCAGGGGATACTCTTCTTACATCAGAACTGGGAAAATACAGCCGTGATGCGAGCGGGAGAAAAAAACCGGTTTAATCTGCCAGACCACGAGCTATTTATACAAAGATTTTTATCCTCATGCTGTTTTTCCAATGCAATTCCTTCTTATAATACCTGAAAATCTGAATTGCCTCTCTAAAATTAATTAGAAAGGTATTAATAACACCAGAAAAGATTTTAATCTTAACCCTGTACGAGAAGTGAGTTTGGGGTTATTGGTTAAAGTAGACATTCGAGAGGTGTGTAAAAAATGGTATTTCATCCCCCAGTCGCCATCGTCGCAAAAGCCGGCGATGCTGGGAAGTACAAGGTAGGGCTGCCCGCATGGAACATGCTGCTTCGCGGGTTTATGGCCGGCGCCTATATTGCTATGGGAGGCGCCCTCGCAACCGTATGCAGTACCGGTATTCAGGCAACCGATGCGGCACTGCGTTATGGCACTGCCAGTGCTGGTTTTAGCCAGCTCATTACGGGAGCTGTGTTCCCTGTTGGGCTTATTATCATCGTGCTTACCGGTGCAGAACTCTTCACTGGTGACGCGATGCTTGCCCCGATGGCTGCTTTTATCCACAAGGTCAGCTGGGCCCAGGTGCTGAACCTCTGGGTCTGGGTATATATCGGAAACCTGATCGGGTCAATCGTATATGCCTACATCATGGCCTACGGACCGTTCAGTTCCTGGAATGCAGCAGGAGCGGTAACCGTTACGGCATTTGGAACGCGGGCAATCGCCATCGGAGTGGCAAAAACAAGTTATGTGAGCATGGCCGCCCAATGGTCGTGCTTCCTGAAAGCAATCGCTTGTAACTGGCTGGTCAACCTGGCCGTGCTCCTCGGTATCTGCGCCGATGACCTGATTGGTAAGTTCTTCGGAATCTGGTTCCCGATCATGGCCTTCGTCTCATCCGGGTTCGAGCACAGTGTCGCCAACATGTATTTCATTCCCGCGGCATTATTCACAAAGGGCTTCCTCACTGACCCGGCCGCATTAGTCGCAAGTGCGGGACTGACCTGGACTTCCATGTGGACAAACAACCTCATCGTCGTCACTATCGGCAACATTGTCGGCGGGTTGTTCTTCGTGGGCGTCATCTACTGGGTGGCCTTCCGGAAGGAAATTGCAGCCCTCAAGTAATTGGGATTGAATGAAAATCGGAACAATCAATCTGAGGATCTCAATCATCGCCGTGGCGGTGGTTGCGATCTTCACCATCTTTTTGGCATATGCCTTTTATGTAAGCAGAGATACCCGGATCCTGCTCTGGGGTATTCCAACCCTTGTTCTGCTCCTGGTGATACCGCTCGGTCTCAACTATATGAGCCAGAAAGAGTATGCAGATGTCAGACCACAATATGAACGGGAAGCCAGGCCGATTCGGATAAAGCTGATCAACCTGAACATGCTTGGCGATCCGGTGCGGATCGAAGGAGTTGTTGAGAGTATCCGTTTCCAGATATTCAACCGCCCCCAGTACATGGTCGCAGACCGCAGCGGTGAGATCTCGGTCAAGATGTACACCCAGCCGGAAGAGAATGTCAACGTCGGGGATATCGTTGAGGTTCTTGGCATGGTCACGAAGCGGTATATTGTCAGTGGGGACGCGGTGATTAACGGCGTTTCTATCAGGAAGATCGATAAATCGATCGAAGTAAGAGAGAAGAAGAAATCCTGAATGCGGGATAAATCCCGGTTTTCAGACTTTTAATGATTGTTTTGCCAGCACTCCCTGCTCCTGATATGAACAAATAATCTTCAAAAAATGTCTTTTTTGTTCACATGACAGTCCCAGCATACCTGGCCGGTATCATGCTGGGTAAGCAGTGCGTTATCAGTTATCTTATAGTTCCCTCCGCAATAGTAGTATGGTGATCCGGTGTCAAAACGGGCTATCGACGCTGTTTTTGAGAGTTTATTCATCCTGACCGACATCCGTGTTATGCTCCGGGAGACTGCCCCCCGGCATGATCTTGACGAAAGCCAGCGGGAGAAGGTTCGCTCTCTCCTTGATAACCTCGAGAAACGCGCTGCCACACTACGGGAGGAGCTTGCCTGATGAAATGCGCAGGAACTATCGATGTCAGGGATGTTGACGAATCCTGCATCAATATCGACCCGATCCAGGTCGGCGGGCGGCTCACTGCTGATGCGATGAAGGCGATTATTGCGTACGGCGACGGGTATTCGGTATGTGACCAGTGCAGAAAACCGTTCCGGCTCGATTATATCAAAACACCCCCCGTGGATATCTTCCACCGAGACCTTGCCTCATTTGTCAACATGGACATTGCAAGGGTTGTCCCGGGTGCCCGTAGGGGTTTCCAGGCTGTCGCTGATGCGTTGATTACCAAAGGAGATCCGGTCCTGATCACGGCATTATCCCATTACACCGAAGTACTTGCAATTGAAGGGAGAGGCGGGGTCATCCGGGAGATTCCAAAGACGGAACAGAATATTATCATTGCAGATGCTGCAGCTCTGAAGATTGAGGAAGTGATAAAAGAATTTGGTCGTCCCCCGATCCTCCTCTTTCTTGACCATTTCGATTACCAGTACGGGAACTGCCATGATGTCAGGGAAATCAGTAAAGTTGCCCACCAGTACGACATCCCTGTCCTGTATAACGGTGCCTATACGGTCGGGATCATGGGTGTGGATGGAAAGGCGCTCGGGGCCGACTTCGTGGTCGGTTCAGGACACAAGAGCATGGCGGCGCCCGCACCTTCCGGCATGCTTGCCACGACCGCAGAGTGGGCGGAACGGGTCTTTCGGACCACCGCTGCAAAGACCGATGTAACCGGGAGAACATTCGGGGTAAAAGAGATCGGAATGATGGGCTGCACCCTGATGGGAGTCACACTGGTCGGGATGATGGCCTCATTTCCCCATGTCAGGGAGCGGGTGAAACGCTGGGAGCAGGAGCTTGCAAACGGGCAGAAGGTTGTTGACGCGCTCCTGTCTGTCGAGGGAACTATCGTTCGGAGCGAGCACCCGCGGAAGCATACCCTGACCCGGGTTGACACCTCCGGGTCGTTTGACCGCGTGGCACAGACCCATAAGAAACGCGGGTTCTTCTTTACCAGTGCCCTGAAGGAGAAGGGGATTGCCGGCATTATCCCCGGGGCAACAAAGGTCTGGAAGTTCAATACCTACGGGATGACAGATTCCCAGGCCGAATATCTCGCTTCCGCCTTCAGGGATATTGCCAGAAAGAACGGTCTCACTGTCGCGGACTGAATCGTTCCTTCCGGACAAGGGACAGGAACCGCTCCACCACCCACTCATTTCTCACTTCAGGATGAAACATCACGCCGTACACGGAGCGCAACGGGTGCTTCACCACCTGGATGCAGCAATCTGATACAGCGAGAACTTCCAGGACTCCCGGATAGGTACAGGCAAGTGTATGGAGCTCATACGCAGAAAAAGATAGAGATTCAGAGAAAACGAGATCCCTCCCTATCACCCTGATCTCTGTCATACCAATCTCGGTGCAGGGTCCGAGCAGCCCCCCAAAGGTCTTGCATACCATCTCCATCCCTGCACAGACTCCAAGGACTGGGATTTCACTCGTTTTCAGCCATAAAAAGGCTTCTTGCTCTTTGAGAAACGCATTATCGGCAAGAGGGGTCCCGCAGAGGATGACCGCTTCTGCGCCAGCGAAATCAGCGACAGTCACTCTATGGAAGTGAACAGAACGCGTTTCGAATCCTGATCGCTCAACAATCCGGGCAACCGGCAGGACATACTCATCAAACCCGAGTGAACCCTCACGGTAACAGAGATCGATGAGGAGAATCACTTCTCCACCAGCCTTGCACCGGTAATGCGGAAAAATCCCCGGTAATTGCAATATTCGGACGAGGCTTCCTGTATCTCGATCCTCTTTTTGAAAAAGGGGGCATCAAGGACGAATGTCTCATACTCCCCTCCCTCCCCGGTGAGCGTAATGCCATACTGTTCAGAGTATTTTTTCAGGCTGGACAGAGATGCTTGATCGATCCGCCTTCCGAGCCAGGATTCGTCAAACGGTGCAGAGAATACACCTGATATAATCACCTCAAATCCCTTATTGATGAGCTCCTGCATATATTCGTCCTGGGCAGTATGCCAGAGCGGGTTGAAGCACCAGAGCCCGAGCTCATGGCAGAGCCGCTGCACCCGGCTTGCCTGGTATACCGATAGGATCGCCCCGGTCACCACACCTTCAATCCCGTACTGCTCCCTGGCGAGGATAAGAGCATCCCGGAGGTCAAGGAGTTCCTCTTCCTTTACTCCGACAGTCTTCACTTCAATGAGCGGCAGGCCGGCTGCCCCTGCCTGGAGCGCGACCAGGGCGACGTTCGGGGTGTGGAACATGTAGCTATCCTCGTTCTCAGACCGTATTGCTACAAGGCATACCACCTCTTCTTTTTCCATGGCGCGGCCACAGGCAAAGAGCGAGTCTTTTCCTCCCGAACAGAGTACCCCGAGTTTCATCTCTCCCAACTCATCTCTCGTCCATGCCTCATGTAATCTGCGGGAAGGAACCTGCATAACCTTTTAATGGTCAGAGTCCCCGTATCCCTCACTGAGGTAGTTTGATGACAACCATCGAAATTACATCGGAGGCTTTTGGCCAGGGGGCGCGAATACCCGATGAATACACCTGCAAAGGGACAAATGTATCCCCTCCGCTCTCTTTCGGACCATTCCCTTCCGGTACACAGAGTATCGTGGTTATCTGCGATGACCCGGACGCTCCCTCCGGGTTGTTTACCCACTGGATACTCTACAATGTCCCGAAAGATGCAAAACAGATCCAGAAAGGGGTTCCAAAAAAACCGGTACTGATTGATGGCAGCCGGCACGGCACCAACAGTTACGGACGGATGGAGTACAGCGGCCCCTGCGCCCCCCCTGGAAAACCCCACCACTACCACTTCACCATATATGCCCTTGATATCATGCTTGCATTGCGTGCCCCGGTGACCCGGAAAGAGATGGGGAATGCGATGGAGGGCCATATCCTTGGAAAAGGTTTGCTTACGGGGCTCTTCTCCCGGTAACAGGGCAGAACCATTCTACCTCCCGGCCTGGCAGAAGGAAGGGGCGTAAGAGCAGAGAGAAGCGAGGTATCTTCGCAACAGGTCGGCTGCCCGGCGCCAGAGCTCCGCGATCCGTATATTCATGCCCGAAGAACTCACACCGGATGGTATGTCCCGTGAGGAAAAGGCAACGTTTGCCGCAGGGTGCTTCTGGGGCGTTGAGGCAGCGTTCCGGCAGGTGAAGGGAGTGATCGCGACACGGGTCGGGTATACCGGTGGAAGAACGGAACACCCGACCTATGAAGAGGTCTGCTCCGGGAGGACCGGTCATGCCGAGGCTGTGGAGGTGATTTTTGATGCCGGCATCGTATCGTACCGGGAACTTCTTGACCTGTTCTGGTCGATCCATGACCCGACCCAGCTCAACCGGCAGGGACCTGATTACGGTACCAACTACCGCTCTGCCATCTTTTACCACTCCGATGAACAAAAAACCCTTGCGGAAGGGTCCAGGAAAAAACTCGGGGAATCCGGGCGCTATGGCAGGCGGCAGATTGTAACAGAAATTGTACCTGCCACACCGTTCCATGCTGCCGAAGACTATCACCAGCAGTTCTACGAGAAACAGGGGAGGAATAGCTGCCGGATCGGCTGACAACCTGATCGCGTTTTACTTCTGTTCCGCCTCTTCCGCAGCTTTTTTTGTGATAATCTTCATCTCACAGTTCCGGTCCCCCTGGCACATACCCCGGACAAACCTGAGCGTATATTCCGGGTTCAGTTCTTCAATGGCCGCTATCGAAAAGGCGAGGCACCGGTTGAACACATGACCAGGCGGTGCATGGAGTTCCTGCTCGCGTGCCATCAGCGGGCACCTCCTGACCAGCAGGACAGCACGGTCACTCTCGAACGAAACCTGCTCGGACTTGATCTCCGGGCCAAAGAAGACGGTGTTCAGGATATCGAGGGTTGATGACAGTTCACGGGCTGTGCTTACCGGGAGGGAGAATGTCCGGGCAACAGTCTTTGCTTCCTGCGCAAGGACTGCCCAGATCTGCTGCTCAAGCCTGTCGTAGTCATCACCGATAATGTCCCTGAACACCAGACCATAGGTGACCGGGAGCAGGGAGGCAATTCTGGTAGCGATCTGCCACTTCTTCTCTTCCGGGATAGGGATCTTTCCCGCCATTTTTCTCTTCATATCCGGATGCGGGCGGCTATCCTATATACTTCACTATCCGGGAGGAAATGAGTTGAACGGGAAGAGAGCACGCTTTGAATTATCGTCCGGCAGGGTTAGAAAAGGTCCCCGGGATCGGGCCGCTGTTTCATCTCTTCGTACAGTTTGCGGCTGCTGTCGGTCAGGCTGACCTTCGCGATCTCATCGGGGTACTTTTTTCCGGGATCGCGCTCGATGAAGAGAAGCCCCACCCGCTCCATATAAAGGAAGTTATCATGGATGTTGTCAAGGGGGAGTGCTGTCCGGGCAGAGAGGACCCGGGGGGTTGCAGAACCAGATAACTCCCCGGCAAGAAGCCAGATGATCCATTCTTCATTGTTCCGTATGAAATTGGGTGGTGCCTGCATCCCGTCTCCCTCTCCGCCAGGTTGGTCCTGGTCTTCGCAGAAATTTATGCTGGATAGTACTATAAAAGATCTGGATCTCCCTATACTCCCCTTTCCCTAATATTCATCTCCCTCCTGTTCCAACCACTAGCCTGATGAGACGCTACCCGTTCCTTATATCAGTGCCCCACGGTGGAACCCGCGTGCCTGAAGAGATTTCTCTCCTGTTCGCGCTCTCCAAAGCCGAGCTTTCCTATTATAGCGACCCGGCAACCCGGGCGCTGTACCAGTTCCATGACCGGGTCGTCTCGTATCTTGATACCGATATCTCCCGGATGGCGGTGGATCTGAACAGACCCCCGTACCATCTTCCCCCCAGGCATCCTGACGGCGTGGTCAAACTCCGTACCGTTCAGGATACCCCTGTATACAGGGACGGGGCATTCCCGGACATCAGGGTTATTCACCGTCTGCTCATGGACCATTATTTCCCATACCATGCAGAGATTGATCGTCTGCTCGACCCCGGCTGGATTGCATTGGCGATGGACTGCCATTCCATGCTCCCGCACGGTCCCCCTGCTCAAAGGGACGCAGGAAAAGAGCGGCCTCTGATCTGCCTCGGGAATAATGGAGATGAAAAGGGAGAACAGCGACAAGGAAGCCTCTCAACCTGCCCTGCACCCTGGATACAGGCGCTCGCCGCTGCATTCCGTGAAGAGTTCGGGGAATCCGGGGAGGTTACCATCAATAAACCATTCTCCGGGGGATTTATCACCAATGCCCATTACTGGCATAAAGGGATCCCCTGGATTCAGATCGAAGTCAACCGGAGCCTCTATGAGAACGGAACAGAGATACCAGGCACATCATCAATTGCCCATGACGATCTTCGCTTCAACGGGAAACGCATATGGAGTGCAATCTGCTCGTTCTGGGATCACCTTGAATCTGCAGGAACAACTGAGGTCACTACCCGATGATCCCGGGATGGAATATTCCCTGCTCTTTCTCGTTACGATACTTCCGGTAATTCTTCTCTGCCCTGGCCTGGGACGACGTTGCGTAGCAGTACCGGCATCCATGGATGCAGGTGGAATAACAGCCGATATCCTTGCTCACCATGCACCCGCACCGTCCCCGCTGGCCTGGATCCTTGAGCTCCCGCTTTCTCTTTGCCAGGTGATCGGGTCCGGCTGGTGGCTGGAGAAACTCCATAAGAACCGGGTCGCATGAAAATTCCTTTGCAAGCAAATCAAACGAGATGCACTCACCACGGAATATTCCGTATCGTGAAAGCTCGACTGCTTCACCGCATGCCCGTATCTCAAGGCCCCAGTCCTCATTCAGTTGTAAAAGTCCGGATGCGAACTGCCGGATCTCTTCATCGGAAAACTCCCGTATGCCCGGGATGCAGGCAGAAGCGAGGTTTCGTCTCACCCGTGAATACTTATCGATATCGATAAAGCTGACCACAAGCCTCCCGGCATAGTCTGCGATCCGGTCACCTATAGTGCCGATTCGCTCAAGGAGGCCTTCAACCGTGAGGGTATCAGACAGGAGGAGGGGGTCAAACCTCCACGTCAGCCTGCCCCTTCCGATCATCGATGAGAGGTCGATGAATGTCCGGATCCGGTCCCCGAGTGGCGGGATCCCGGGCTCGAGCCCTTCGTTCTCGTAATTATTCAGGGTATACAGGACAATGAACTGTCGGCCTTCTCCCCTCAGTTCTTTGAGGGCGGGGAAGAAGGGGCGTGGATTTTTTGACCAGAATACGAACACCCTCGTTTTTACAAATGAGACCGGAAGAACCCTGCCATCGAAAGGACTGGTCCAGGTTACATACCCTCTCCTGAGGCGCTCCATGAACCAGTCCCCGTACAGTGCCGGGATATCCGTTGAACGGCTTGCCGAGATGATGACCGGGGCGACCGCGTCAATGGTTGGAGAGGATCCCATGGTTTTATGGATCTCCCCGGTCTCCGGGTCAAGCATCACGTGATCCCAGCCTTTCCATCTCATTGGGCTCTTTTCCTCCTTCATCTTCCCGGATAGCTTTGACCGGGCCCCGGAACTCACCCCATGCAGGTACTTACAATTGTTACCGTTGACCCCCCGCAAAGGTTTCCCCGCCAGCCTGGCAACAGGAAATGATCAGTTTAATCAAAATGGAGGCGTTATAGAACATAAGGAAGCGCAAGCAGGAATAGTGTGAATGGGTATCCGGTTTTTTCGCGGTGAGAAGATACGGTTCGAGCATGAGTACCGCCAGATTAAGGAGATAGTGGAGTTGCTCAGGAAAGAATACCAGAAAGAGCCCGTCTATGTTCTCACCAATGTCCTTGTCGCCAACAGGCAGCTCGATTGTGTCCTCCTGACCCGATCAGGTCCTCTCATCCTTGAACTGAAGGCCTTTTCAGGCAAAGTTCACGGACTCGAAAACGGCCCCTGGGAGGTTCTCACAAAAGACGGGGAGATACCTATCCCAAACCTTTTCATGCAGGCAAAGACCCAGCGCCAGGACTTTATCGACCGGCTCATCCCGGTCTTCCGCGAGCACCTTCCGCATATTGATGGCAGCAGTCTCAGGAAAATGGGAGCCTGGATCTATTTCTGCAAAGGAAGTACGTACCCCGAAGGCCAGGTCGATTTCCGCAGGGTCAAGTGGTTCCGGATCGTGACCGCAGATACCCTCCTTGATGCGATGCGTTTCCCGGATTCCGGGTATTCACTCCGGGTCCAGGATATGGATGCTGTCGTTGCCGGGCTCCACCTTGAGGAATATGAATTCGGTACCGACCGGCCGGTTCCGCCTGCACCACTTCAGGAGAAAAGGAGGTTGTGGCTGAGCAAAGGGATGGTCGCTGCCATCGTGATTGCTATCATTATTTCCGGTGCGATAGCACTCTATTTCCTTGTACCCGGTGCGAAGGTCGCGATGATCTCAAGTATCAATGGCATCATCACGGTTGCCGGCGGCCTTCTCAAGGAAGGTTCCCGTGACCTGATCAAATCCGGGAGTAATCCTGATGACTCGAGAGACGGGATTATGTACCTCAACCGGGTACGGGTCTCGGGGGGAATCGAGCCTGTTCCTTTTGATGACCGTGCATACCAGCTTGCCCTTGCCCGGTCATCCGATATGGCAGCATTCCGCTACCTGGATTATACGAACCCGGAGACGGGGAGTTCTGCAGAGTCAATGAAAGGAGAGTTCGGGATTGAGCCAGGGGTCATTGTCATTGAGAATGCATACGGGCAGTGGAACGGCTATACTTTCGGCATCGAAAAGCAGGCGATCGATGCGTGGGTATCAGATGAAGGGAACCGGGATCGGCTTTTCTCTCCGATTGAAGGTGGGGCCGTGGCCTGTTCGCATGGATACTGTTCATTTATCGGGTTATCTCCCCAGCCAGAATCCCTGCCATTGCCCGGCTCTCCACTGTTTATCGAGAGAGAGGAGATCCCGGCCGCGATAAATATCACGGCTGATGCAGCCTGATCGGGAGAGAGTGACTATCCTGAAAAAACAGCTCCCGGTATTGTTCCTTTGAAAATACTGTGACTTGCCCGCTGTTCGAGGTTGTTACGGCACTTTATCCCGAACTTCACGGTTAATCTGATTATGGGAAAGAGCTGGATCCTCTGCAAACGAGAATCAGCAGACGATCTTCCCGTTCAGGGCATGGATTACGGACACCCGGTCCATGGCTTCCCTGATGAGGCCTTCCATCCCCAGTGCAGCCTCGGCTTCCTGGATCTCTTCGGAACATGCAGCAGTTGCCGGGGTTTTTGGCACCGCCCGGCACCCGAGGTCCCCCTGTTTTGTCTCAAATGTCCCGATCTTCCGGGCGATACGGACCACCTCCTCCTTGTCAAAACCGATGAGAGGCCTGAGTACCGGCACCGTTGCTGCCTCTGCTATGGTCGCCATGTTGGTCAGGGTCTGTGAGGCAACCTGCCCAAGGTTGTCACCAGTGACCAGCGCCTCGAAGTGGCGATCTTTTATGATCACGCTCCCGAGACCTAACATGAATCGTTTACAAAGCACACACCGGTACCGGGCCGGCCCGGTTTTGGTGACAGCATCGTAGAATGCTTCGGCGTCTACAACCAGCAGTTCCATCGGAAACCCGGCACACCAGGTCGAGAGGACTGCATGATGCCGTTCAGCGGTCGCCCGCACATCGCTCCCTGCATATCTCCCTCCATCAATATGGAGCGATGCCATCTCGCACCCTCTCTTCATCATGAGCCAGGTTGCAACGGGGGA
>JAJFVA010000038.1 GCA_021371995.1 Methanoregulaceae archaeon
GTCAGCGATGCTTCCGGGATCCCATGCCCGTTTCCACAAGGCCTGGCATCTGCCGGAGAGACGGGAATGACAGCCATGAGCGAAACGGTTTACTACCCTGCCCCTGGTGATCCTGACGGAGATGGCTATTATGAGGATCTGAATGGAAACGGACATACCGATTTCGCTGACCTTATCCTCTATTACAATACCATGGACTGGATCAGGGAGAATCAGCCTGTGAATTGTTTTGATTACAATGCAAACGGCACTATCGACTTTGCCGACATGATAATCCTGTTTGGCGAAGTCTGAACAGGATATATTTTTTTATTCGAGGTCAGCGGGATTTCAGGGTTTCAATAAAGACTTTGCAGGCAAGGATACCTGGCCTGGGGTGTATTTCACTCGGCCCCTCCTTTCCACCAGCAATCCTGACATGGCACTCATCCTCGAGCAATGATAATCCCTTCACTATGAAGATCTCCATTTCGTTCGAATCTCAGGGCAAAGAAGAACAATTCGATTCACAGGTCGAAACATTAACATCGTTTCTTACAGAAGTTATTGCCACTATGTGGAAGGCAGTGGAGGTTGATGCCTGGATCGCGGGCAGGAAATCAAGCCTCGAAGAAGCCCGGGGCACGGTGACCGGGATTATTGACCGTGTCCGGAACGACGGGGATACTGCGCTCCGGCAGCTCTCCCGGCATGTCGAGCTGAAGGAGATTGCGGTCTCTGATGAGGAGCGGGAAGCAGCGTACGAAGCAGTGGATGAGAAGATTATCACGAGCCTTGCCGATGCAAAAGATCGGATCGGGCATTTCCATGAGCTCCAGCGATCGCGGGATCTCTGGCTGGAAGAGGTTGAACCCGGGATCGTGCTCGGCATCAAGACGACTCCCCTCCACCGGGTCGGGCTCTATATTCCCGGAGGTCGTGCCGCCTATCCCTCTTCCGCCCTCATGTGCGCCATCCCTGCCCGGGTCGCCGGCGTGGCCGAAATCTGTGCCTGCTCTCCACCCCCGATCAGCCCGATGACCCTTGTCGCCCTGGACCTTGCCGGGGTAACCGAGATCTACCGGTCCGGTGGTGCCCAGGCCATTGCCGCGATGGCGCTTGGCACAGAGACCATCCCGCCGGTGCAAAAGATAGTCGGGCCGGGGAACATCTATGTCACCCTGGCAAAGATGATGCTCAGGGAGCATGTCGAGATCGATTTCCCTGCCGGCCCGAGCGAGATCGGGATCATCGCGGACAAGACTGCCGATCCACGGATTGTTGCCGCTGATATCCTTGCCCAGGCCGAGCACGACCCGAATGCTGCCTGCATCCTGATCACTACCGATTCAAATCTCCCGGAGAAGGTCGGGCGCGAGATAAAGGCAATGACTGAAAAAGCACCACGAAAAGAGATTATCGTGCAGGCACTGGAAAACTCCGGGTATGTCGTGGTCCGTGATCTTGACGAGGCCATCGCTGCATCCGATGCGGTTGCTCCCGAGCATCTCTCCATTCAGGTTGCCGATCCCCTGCCGGTAGTCATGAGAGTGCAAAACGCCGGAGCGATATTTGTCGGGCGCTATTCAGCGGTTGCCTGCGGGGACTACGCGGTCGGGACAAACCACGTGCTCCCGACAGCAGGATATGCAAAGACCTACTCAGGGCTCGATGTCCAGCACTTCTGCAAGACCGCATCCGTTGAGATGATCTCCCGCGAGGGACTTGAGGTGATCGGTGACACGGTCGAGACCATTGCTGACGCCGAAGGCCTGCATGCCCATGCAGAATCGGTCAGGGTCAGAAGACGGATAAAATAATCCATTTTCTTTTGGAATCTGAAGGAATTCAGGTCTTACGTTGTCAGGACCTGGCAGGATCACGTCAGGCTCAAACCCCGGATGTTGCCGGGCTTCTCGCGGGCTTTTTCCTGGAATGATCCCCAATGGATTGTGGGATAAAATCACTCTCATTTATCATCCCGGCCCCCCGAAATTCTCTCCATGGACGTCATGGGATTTCTCTGGCCGTTTTTTCTTCCTGTCGTTGCCTTGATCATTGCACTGGTTCACATCCGCTGGAAGCACCTTGCCGGGTGGCAAGCAATAGGCAGCGTGCTGATGTGGCAGCTTGCAATCGGTCTTGGGCTTGGCCTTATCTGGGCCGGGCTTGGTCACCTCCTCATGCCGGATATGGTTGCTGAATCGATCGGATGGGCGACCGGGAGCCCGTTCCAGCGCGAAGTCGGGATGTGGGATATCGCGCTCGGTATCGTCGGGGTGCTCTGCCTGGTGTTCCGTGATGAAGGGTTCTTTACTGCCACCATCATCGGGACAGGGATATTCTACGTGAGTGCAGGACTCGGCCACGTGTACGAGCTCGTGGTCCATGGGGATACGGCGGCATTCAATGCTGGTGCAGTAATGTATATCGATCTCTTCTACCCCCTCTTTCTAGCCGCACTGCTGATCCTGTACCATAGCAAGAAGAGCGAGGGTGAAAGGAGGCTTGGATCATGAGATCTGGAAGCAGGGGGGTAGCTCCGGCGAGGTCATACGTTCTTATCCTGATTGCAGGATTGTTTCTGCTCGGCTGTGCCACCGCGGAAGAGTCTGCTGATTGCGGGTGTAACTCTACCTGCACAGGCATCCCTTATGCTAGCATGAGTATCGCTTACGAAAACCACACCATTTATTTCCGTAACAACTGTTCCCAGTCAGTCTGGATCGCTGCGAATATGGGACCCAATGGTCCCCCCTTCGTATTGAACAATGTCACACAGGGGCGGGGATGCACCGGATGCAGTTGTTCGGGGCCATCGCAAGCCGGCTGGAAGGATAACATGACCTGCTGCCCGTCAATCAACTGTACCCACCAGTCCTGCCCGAACTCGAGCTGCAGCAATGGGGTGGATCTGCCAAATGGCGGGGGGTTTGAAGTTTCTCCCGGCCTGCCGGTACATTACACGGTCCAGGCAGATCCTTTGTATGGAGGAAATGCCGCACTGTTCCCGCGGTACGGGTGCACCCTCTCTCCTGACGGGGTGTACCTGGACTGTGACACCGGTACCTGTTATGTCCAAGGAACCCCCGGAACTCCTCCCGCAGGGATCGTGAAATGCGGAGGGGTGCCTCCCAACGGACCCCCTGACCAGAGCCCCCAGCTCCCGACTACAAAAATGGAGATCTTTTTTGCCCCCACCAACTGGAGCCAGACCGACAGTGACTTCTATGATGTCAGCCTGGCTGACGGATACAATGTCCCGGTGCAGATCGAGCCGGTCCCCGGCACCTTCTGGACCGGCGGGACCGCTCATAACTGGTGCATCCGGGCCGGGGGAACCGTTGACCTGTTTGAGAAGATCCAGCTGGAGGAATACCAGAACCTGAGCGCAAAGATGCTGGTGCTCCGAAACAACCGGCCGGTTGCCATCTGGAGTTCCTGCAGTTATGAGAGCCAGGTTAACAAGACGGGTCCGGGCCAGCCAAATGCTACGACAGTTTCCGGGCAGGGAGAGAAGATCTGGAACCTTTCCTGCTGCAAGGGGAACTGCGGCACCGAGGCCACCTGCCCGATCGGGAATCTCCCTGCGGATCACCAGACCAGTCAGTTCTTCGGAACCTTCTATGAGCATACGTATACCTACCAGTATGGTGATGACCAGGCCAATATCCCCTGCAAGGGTGAGAAGGCTACCGGACAGCTCACCAGCTACCTCGTCACCTTCTGCGGAGGAAGGGTCCTCGCAACCGCATATACCCACTTCGTGAATGTCACTGCTGGGATTCCAGCAATGGTAAGCGAACCGGCCGATGGAGTCAACCTGACCATCAACTCTTCTGCCAACCGGATGAATCAGCGGGTGACCTTCCTGACATTCGATCCCTCTCACCCCCCACAGAACTTCAGCCGGCCAATTTACCCGGTCGGAGGTTATTATGAATTCTCTTCGAATATCCCTGATTCGAGTGTCATTCTGATTAACATCACCGCCCGGTACCAGGTCACAGATCCTGCAATAAACGAGAGCACTCTCCGGTTGTTCACCTATAATGGGACCTGGGTACCACTCACACCGGGTGGTATCGATTCCGTGAACCAGACGGTGTGGGGACATACGGATCATTTCGGTGTATTTGCCATTAGCGAGTATGAGCCACCTACTATTGGCAATCTTGATTATACCATTCCGGACCCGGCAGAACCGCTGACCGTGAAGTTCACGGCCGATGTGGAGGGCAAAACCCCCCTGGTCTTCTCCTGGGACGTCAACAGTGACGGTATCGGGGACTATACCCTGGCTGAACCGGTTCACACCTATGATCAACCGGGTGAATACCAGGTCATGCTGACGGTGACCGATGAATCCGGTCTCTCTGCACAGCGATTGGAGACAATGGTGGTCTCCGAATTTGCTATCCCACTCTCTCCGGGCTGGAACTTCATCTCGGTGCCTAAGAGGCTTGACCCCGCTCATGCAAATGCCTCGATGGTGTTTGCCCCGGTTGAATCAACCATACGGGTTATCCTTACCTACGATACTTCCTCCGGCCAGTGGGATGTTATGGGTACTGATACACCGGTCATTCCCCTGCAGGGGTTCTGGCTCAATTCGGGTAGTGCCACCCTTATACCCCTCATGTTCGATGAGAACCCTGCACAGGCACCACCGGTGCTCCACCTCTATCCCGGCTGGAATGCCATCGGCCTTGGCGACACGGAGCCGCTCTCTGCCAGCCTTGCACTCCAGGCTGTCAGGGAGAACTGGACCGTTCTGATCCCCTTCAATGCCACGGAGCAGCGGTATGAAACCTCCATCATCAGGGGGGCGAACGGGACCCATGGTGATGATCGCGAGATGGAGCCGGGACTAGGATACTGGCTGTTCATGGGCAGCGGAGGGGAGCTGCCGGCCACCGGTGCGTAATTTTTTTTAAAAAAAAGCTCCAGGGCCCATTCATGGGGAATGTTTGTCCCGAGTAATCTGCAGCAGAAGAAGACAAGTTCCCTGTGGAGATCTTTTGGACGGCCTCTGGGCTTCACTGCTCGTCCACATCAGGGGGTTATTGAATACCGGAAAAGACTTAAGGCACTCTTTTCCCAAGCAAACCCTGCCAAACTTATTTGATACCGCACTGCCACCCTTTCCCTGATGCCCGAAGGTCCCTGCTTCAACCAGGTCTGGTCAGAGATTCTCGAAAAAGACCTGACTCCACGCAAAGCCGATAACCGGGTCCGGAAGCTGTGCAGGGAGTATTACCTGGTAGAACCCGGCTACGAATTCCGCGGGATCCCAATCATCCTGAGTCGTGCAATGCTCATCGGCATTGACGAAGAGGGCTGCAGGATCCTGATGCCCTTCCAAAAACCCTGTTATGGCACCTCGCTCTATGTTATTGATACGGACGGCATGGAGATCGCACAAATCCGTGCTGATCTTGGCAGGAGGGAGATGGTTGAACCAGCGGAAAAGACAGGAACCGGTTAAAAGAAAACGAGGCGATCGCCAGGATAGTGAAGGTTAGATTATCCTTTTTGCCATTCGAGCCTCTGTATACATGAGGTACTGCAGTACATGGTGGATCTTGGAATCCTTGGCGATATTATTGGGAGAGAACTCTCTTCTTCAAACGGAAGGGAACAGGTCATGAAGTTCCTTACCTCTCCGGAAGGAGTGGCTCTCTTAGAAGAGTTCTTCGAGAGGCCCGAGGCCAGGCCGATTGCAGGGAGGCTTCTGATGCCGATACTAGGGAGTCTGGGGGTTCCTGATACCCTGAAACAATCGATACAGCAATATATTCCAAAATAACCTTTTTTTCTCTTTTCTCTTTCCCACTGTTGATAGAAGTGTGGGAACGTTCCTTCCTGACTGATTCCTGTCGATACTTCTTCCGAAACAAATACATGGAAACCGGCAGACAATCCTGTATCATCGATATGAACCCGGCACCAGCACTGAACCGGTCGATCGCCCTCCGGCTCATCCTCCTTCTTGGCATCGTGAGTCTCTTTGGGGATATCATCTACGAAGGAAGCCGGAGCGTTGCCGGGCCTTATCTCCTCCTGCTCGGAGCATCGGCCTTCACGGTTGCATTCATCGCAGGCTTCGGGGAGTTTCTCGGGTATGCCGCCCGGCTGGTATCCGGGTATTTTTCTGACCGGACCGGGGATTACTGGACGTTCACCATTGCAGGGTATCTTATGATCGGGGCGATCCCGCTCCTCGTCTTTGCACAGGCTTGGGAAGTGGCAGCGGTCCTGATCCTCATCGAGCGGCTGGGAAAGGGGATCCGGTCCCCGCCAAAGGACACGATCCTCTCCCATGCTGCACACCAGGTGGGCAGGGGGTGGGGGTTTGGTCTCCATGAAGCGCTCGACCAGGTCGGGGCGATCATCGGCCCGCTGGTGTTCGCGGTCTCTCTCGCAGTCTATGGAGGATACGGGACGGGGTTTGCCGTCCTCGCGATACCTTTTATCCTCATGGTGGCAGCCCTGGTCTATGCAAAGAGGAGTGCTCCTGACCCGGCAGCATTCGAGGAAGAGAGTGCACGGGTATCGGATTTTCCACGGCATTCACGGATCCTGCTCCCTTACGGCACCTTCACGGTCCTGACCATGGCAGGTTTTGCTGTTTTTCCGCTGATAGCCTACCACTTCAGCGTCGCATCGGTAGTCCCGCCCGCCCAGATTCCGGTATTCTATGCCATCGCCATGGCAGCCGATGCCCTGTTTGCTCTCGTGATCGGGAAGTATTACGACCGGGTCGGGATTTCGGTGCTGGTGATAGTGCCGCTTGTAAATCTTCCCATTACCGCCCTGGCATTTTCCGGGGGCTATTACGGCGCTCTCGCGGGCAGTGTCCTCTGGGGCATCTCCATGGGAGGGCAGGAGACGGTGCTCCGGGCAGCGCTTGCCGACTTCACCTCTATAAAAAAACGGGGGACGGCGTACGGGATCTTCAATACTCTCTACGGGGGTGCCTGGTTTGCAGGGAGCATGGTACTGGGCGTCCTCTACGAGATGGACCTTTCAGTGCTCATTGCCTACTCGGTCCTCATGCAGGTTGCAGCACTCGGGGCGTTCTTCTGGCTCCGGAATTCGGCAGGCCGGGGGGCTGCAGGAGATGGAACGTGAACCGATCCGGCCCCCACGAGGTCGGGCGGTAGTGAAGGGGATAGCAGCGAACGTGCGTGGGAGACCTCTATTATTGGTTACAATTAACAAATCATCCCGAAATCAGACCGGATTTTTTTCGTTCGAACTGTTACACTAAAAAATTGTTATTTTATACTCTGGATATTTGAAGCGTATTGTCCAGCTTTTTAAGGCTCTATGGTTCTGTTTATGGTGACGAGGATGGGCCTGCTTTAGCATCTGAAATCTCTCGTAAAATTATCTGGACAGCGTTCTTCCCATCCCAAATTATTTCACCCAACCAACCCTCTACAGAGACTCTCCTGCCATCAAGCCGGACCAGATTGGTCTGTGGTATCTGCATTTTCGCTCCCAATAACGCCTGATCTAATTTCTGGTTAATATTCTTCCTTTCGTCCGGGGAGATCAAATTTATTATATTTTTTCCCAGGAGTTCTTCGTTAGTACTTGCCCAAAACAGGCGCTGGCCTGCGGGGTTTGTATACACGATTTTTCCCTCCTGTTGAACCATAATGGCATCCGGGGACCAATCTGTCAGGTGACGGTACTTCCTCTCACTTTTATGGAGATCTTCTATGCTCTGTTTATAACGGGTAATAAGAATTGCCGTTACTATCAGCATCGCGGAAAAGAATAGACGATTGATGAGGGCAAAAATCTCCAATATGTCGCGTGGAGAGAGAAAGTAACTGATCGCAAGGAGGATGAGGAAAAAGCCTGCAGCTACGATTGGGGCAAACTTCCACTGCAGATAGAGGGTCAGAACCAGAGGGATGAAGTACAGAATCCAGACAGCGAATCCGAGGGGTGTGATGATGTCTGTATAAAAAATCAGGATGGTGGAGATGACGATAACCATTATTATTTTCAGGAAATTTTCTTCCCTCATCCTGGTAGTTGTAAATGCCGCCATACCTGACACTCCCCCATCTTCTTATCACTCAGGAGTAGTGCAACAGGAGAAATAATTTTCCATATAATAGCATTAGAAGCAATCGAATTATTCTATCCATCCGTCATTGAAAAGGGATATATCTTAAACAGTGGCTAAGATAAAATTCAATAGTTCCACTCTCGTCGACAGGATGGGCTGGTATGTGAGACCGGCCCCATGGAACCGCACCCTGTTTGCGACACTCCGGGTCTCTACGACATTTGCCTCAAACAGCAAGGATTCTTTCGTCTAAAATATTCCATTATACGTATATTTTGGCTCGATTCCCGAAACGATGCCCCTTAGCGGCGGGATTCCATGGATGTGACACTTTTTTCTCACGTGGTTTGGGAAGGTTGTCCAGGGTGAACTCTTCCGGCATGGCAAAAAATATGGTCGAGGTATCCGAAATCACGGGAGCGGTCATCGCGATTGTTCGTTTTCCACTATTGTTCCCGGGGATATACCAACAGGAACCGGAATGCCTCGATATCCGTGTACCCGGTTACCCTTGCCACCCGTATTGGGGGGGCAGGTCCGGATTTATGATTCCCTTCATGCCCGTTTACGATGTAAGGAACTTCTTCAGTCATGAGATTCAGCACCGGATGATAGCCCGGGTGAGGAATGGCCTGAAAGGCCGGTCATTCTTCACTGGACCGGGGGATTGCCTTTTTCCTTCTTCTCTTCGGGCACTTTTTGTTTTCCACCCTTTCGCCCTTTCCACCACCGGTAGATTACATAGGCGATGATACCAAGAATGATAAGGGGGATGATCGAGATGAGGAGGATGATCAGCCCTGCAGTGACGGCCAGGAATCCCGCGATGCTCTCGTTGATCACGGATACGATTGAGAAGCCTCCCCCGCCTCCCACAGGCTCCGGTTCCTCCAGTGTCACGGTAATCGTGCCATAATCCACCCGGTTGTCCAGGTATTTCAGGCGGCCGTCAATCCGGTCCAGTTCGACCTGTACCCGCTCGATCTGGACCTGGACTTCAAGGATCTCGGAGACATTCTCCGCCCGTTCCATGATCCGGTTGTACTGGCCCAGCTGGCTGGCGAGCGCCGTCCTTCGTGCCTGCAGATCAACATATTCTTCGGTCACGTCATCGGCACTGAGCGATTCCGATTTGAGTGTGCCAAGCGTCTTTATCTCGCCAATCGTGGAATCAAACTCGCCGGCAGGGACCCGCATCGTAAGGACTGCATACAGGCGGTTATTGTACTGGGTGTTTACCGACATGGAGCCGATATAGCCCCCGTGGGCGGTGGCGATGCCCTTTAACGGGTCAAGGGTTGTCGTGACGTTTCCTACCTCGAGATTCACACTGGCGGTCCGGATGATCTTCTGGTCGATTTCAAGGTCCCCGGTATAGCCTGGGGCATAGGTCGGAACAACCGTTGGTGCAGGGTACCGGGTATTCCCCGAAAAAATGCCGGAGCCTGCCGATGATGGAGCATATTGTTCATCGAGCGTGGCAGTATCCCCATCCCACGGGGTGGTGAGGCATCCTGCACAGAGCAACACCAGTACGAGGAGGCTGGTGATGAGGACAATGCGACGGATCATACCAGAACATTTTCATAAAAGATGATAAATAATTGCTAAACTGCGATTTTTTTCGTAACTATGAAATAATAACCGGTTATGGGGTAAACCGATGTATCCGCCCTGATTGGGATCTCTCTCCGCTGCTCTTATCCCGGTTCCGGGCTCACCTGATTGCATGGACCCGGTTATCGCTGCCATACGAAACGATCTTTTAAAGAACGCTGACCCTGTTATCCGTGAGACCTCGCAGCGGTTCTTCAGGGAAGAGATTACCTGCTACGGCCTGAAGACCGCAACGGTGACGGCGATCGCAAAGAAGTACTGGAAGGAGGTCCGGTCCCGGGACAAGACAGAGATCTTCACGCTCTGCGAAGAACTTTATCGTTCCGGCTACCTGGAAGAGGCCTTCATCGTTTCCACCTGGGCCCATGCCCTCTCGGACCGGTTCGAGCCCGGAGACCTCGCAGTCTTCGAACGCTGGATCGACACCTGGATCAACAACTGGGCAGCCTGCGATGGGTTCTGCAATCATGCGGTCGGCGATTTCATGACGAGATACCCGGAACGGGTTGCCGATCTGAAACGATGGGCGAACTCTCCGAACCGGTGGATGCGCCGGGCAGCATGTGTCTCGCTTATCGTGCCGGCCAAGCATGGGAAGTTTCTCTCCGAAGCGTTCGGGCTCGCTGACCTGGTGCTGACAGACCCGGATGACATGGTCCAGAAGGGCTACGGGTGGCTCCTGAAGGAGGCGAGCCGGAAGCATCAATCTGAAGTGTTTACCTATGTCCTGCTGAACAAGGCGGTAATGCCACGGACTGCGTTGCGGTACGCGATCGAGCTTATGCCAAAGGAGATGAAGGCGGAGGCGATGAGAAAAGGGTGATCAATGTGATCTCCGGAAGGAATACAATGGAAGCAGATCAGACTTTTCCTGGTTATTGCCGTCCTCATCCTTTCGCAGAGGAAAGGACCGGTATCATTGTGGTATTGCGGAATGACAAGGTTTTGGGAGGGCTACGGATAACGCCCCAGGGAAGGGAGCCGGAAGCATCAATCTGAAGTATCACAAAGCCTGGTATAAAAATAAAACTGGATTTTTCAGGTGAATCAGCCATCTAGGCGGTCGTTGTCGCTCCCTGTTGGTTTCCGCCGGACCCGTCCATGAGACGGGACTGGATCCGGGTCATGGTCTGGAGCTGGTCACAGGTCAGGGTGCACAGCTGCTGCTGGCGCCGGGTCAGGAGCTGGTCCCCTGTACCATTGCCGGTCTGATTCCGGCTTTGGGACTGAAGCTCGTTCTGGCTCTGGGGCGGGGACTGCAGCTCGTTCTGCTCCATGTTCTGTGTCCGGTTCTGGAGCTGCGTCAGGAGCCGGGTCCGGAGCTGGTCACAGGTCCGGTTCCTGGTAAGGGTTCCATTCCCCTTGTCAGCACTGATCTCAAATCCGTTCTGGTTGCTGTAGCTGTTCTGTCCGAGGACCTGGCCGGGGTCGGACTCCTGTCCGGACTGTTGGCCGCCGGCCGACAACGTCCCGCTTCCTGCTCCTCCGGCCTGGTTCCCGGCGGCTAAAACACCGGCGGGGATGATAACCATGGCGAGGAGAGCGATTGCAATGAGTTTCTTAAGCATCGTGTATTCACTCCTGTATGGCCGGGATGACCAGCAGAAATTCAGAGTGTCATCCCGGTCCTGCATATGCGGTTCTCATGGGATAATAAACGATTTCTGACAGCGGAAGCTACACGAATGGGGCTCTTTTTGCGTTCCGGCCAAACCCGGACGGATCAGTCCCGCTGCAACGATCCTAAAAACCCGTCCATTCCCATATTGTATTATCGCCGGTGATAGGAGTTCCTTCGGGAGCAGCGTAATTATTTTTAACTCTTAGTAGTATGCTTTTATGCTGCTGATAGTATCAGCATGCCAGAGAGGAGGGATGTGATGAAAAAACTCGCAATTCTGATTATCGGATTAACACTCCTGGCAGGGGTTGCCATGGCCGACCATGGTATCCCACCTGTACCGGAGACACAGGGTATCGTTACTTCGACGACGATCGATTCAGTCGGGAACTTTGCCTCGTCATCAGAGATCCAGTGGAGGATTACTGATTCCGAAGGCGGGCTCCCTGGGGTGCCCCCGCTCGCATTCATTGATGAATCAATCTATGAATCGGTCTACACAGAGGATACGGTATCAAATGGCGTCGGCCTGATCTTCTACGATAAGGAACTCGATATCGAGACCTCCGGCCAGATTTCAGGTGAATGGAACATCGATGCGTTAAAAGAACTCGCTTTTGTTGGAATTGACGGAGCCCGGGTCACGTCGTCAGACACCATTTTCATCGATGGAGCCTCGATCCAGTACGTCACCGAAGAAGTAATGATCTGTCCGTTTGCAAGCGCTGCAACATCCGGCTTCCCGTCATACTGCAACCGGGCGGAAGCGGGGAGTACCATCGATATGACTGTCGCAAACGTCAGGACGACCTCGACCGACCGCTTCGTGATGCCATCTGGTGACCACCCGGTGGAACTGAACCACGATATCCTTGTCACTGAACTCATTGACGATCTCCCGTCCCAGGGAATGGCGTCTGCCTCCATGGAAGTCCTGATACAGGAGGGCAGGGGTAACATCGTGGTTATCGAAGGCGAAGTTAATCCACAACAAAACGGGATACTAATAATAGTCATCGGGCCCGACCCGCTTATGGAGCGGATCGAGTTCTCGGAGGAGACGACCGTCTCCGGTGATATAACAACCTTCGAGAAACTCATGCACTATGAGTCCATGCTGACTGGCGGAAGCGACCCTGCACCGCTTCCAATAAAATAAAAAATATACACCAGGACTTGCTCCTGGTTCTTTTTTATTTCGTGGCAAACGTTGGCCGGGTACGCCGGTATGACCGATGCAGGGCAGTGAATCATGCTCACCTTGTTTTTTAATGGGTTGAACGATTGAACTGCAGGGATCAAAATATTATTATTATGTGCAGTCTATTCAGGAAGCGAGGCGATAATCGTGAGATATGGATTTGTGTCGCTGATCCTGGTCTGTTTTTGCATCGTATCGGTTCTGCCGGTGACTGCTGCAACAACCCCGGGTATCGGTGGAAATGTCTTTTCGGGTGACTTCACTGAAGAATATTGGCCGTCTTTCAACTGGAGCTCGTTTCCGACCGGAATCACGACACTGTCAGGTACCGGGGGAAATGTATTCTCACAGGACTTTACACTGGGGGAAGATACAACCATAGACGGGAACACCCTTCTGCCTCGCACTCAGCTGGCCGCTACCGGCACCACTCCGTATATCAGCGACCTTGATGTTCTCGCTGAATATGTGAAAATCACGAACCCTGGCCGGGATTCGGTCCTGATGACAGGGTGGAGGATATCGAATAACGATGGCAGTCATACGATACGGTTTATTGAATGGACGAATCCGGATGGGTCAAAATTCAATTACGAGTTAAGAGGGTATTCAACGGTAACCGTCTACTCAGGCAGGGAGGGGAGCCCGACACAGACCAGTCTCTATTGGCCAAACATGATGTGGAATGACCAGGGTGATACAGCATACCTGTACGACAGTACCGGAACCCTGGTGAGCACCTATAGCAGCACCGGGACCGGAACTCTCTCGGTGACTTCTACCCCTTCGGGGGCTGCGGTATACCTTGACGGGATGTTGAAGGGAACTACCCCGATCTCCATCACCGGGGTCTCAAGCGGGGTGCACCAGCTTAAGGTGACCCGGCAGGGATACGAGGATTACTCGACCGGGGTCACGATCCCGACCGGTCAGACCGCAACCGTGCCCGTAACCCTGAAGGTCCAGTCCAGCACGACCACGGTTCCGACCACGGTTCCCACCCTTATTCCCACCACCGTTCCGACACAGGTGCCTTCGGGAACCGGGACCGGAACTCTCTCGGTGACCTCTACCCCATCAGGGGCCATGGTCTACCTTGACGGGGTGTTCAAAGGAATTACCCCTATCTCCATCACCGGGGTCTCAAGCGGGGCACACCAGCTTAAGGTGACCCGCCCTGGATACGAGGATTACTCGACCGGGGTAACGATCCCGACCGGTCAGACCGCAACCGTGCCTGTATCCCTGAAGGTCAGGTCCGGTTCGACCACGGTTCCCACCCTTATTCCCACCACCGTTCCGACACAGGTGCCATCCGGGACCGGAACTCTCTCGGTAAGCTCTTCCCCATCGGGGGCAAAAGTCTACCTTGATTCGCAGTTTATAGGGGTTACTCCGATCACTGTATCCGACGTCACTGCCGGATCACACCATATCAGGATGAGAAAATCATCGTATCGCAGTAATTCGACAACGGTAATGGTGAACTCCGGCACAACCACTTCCGTTTCCCTGACACTTTCTCCCATTGCCATCTGGGAGGGTATCAATCCCTTCTAGAAGTATTTCGGGAGGGTGGGTCTGACCGGCTGCCCTGCTGACGACCGCAACAGCCGCGGTATCAGGCCTTTCTTTTTTCATTGTCAGGGAATGAGAAGTGTGATCCGGTCCAGCTATGGTGAAAATTTATGAGACCGGAGGTATGAAAAGCGACTCAATGAAGAAGCGTCGTGATGGCGTTCCTCTCAGCTGAGTACCCATCAGCCCAATTTTGTTCCAACACGCCCCGGGGCATCCCGGCATGATGCACATCGCTTTTTCCATCACACTGAAACAGCAGGTAACCTTGAACCAGAATGCATGAAATCCGGGGCTTTTATGAGTGTTCGTATGCCGGGTATTTTCAGGGCATGGAGAAAACACCGTCTACAGAACGCGAAGCTGTGCTTTTCACTCCATTTTTTTGGTAATAATAACCTTTATAATCAAAACATTTTTTATACCATAAAGTTTACATCCAGCGATAATCATGACGGAGCATGTGAAACTGATAATGATTGCCCAGGTAGCAGTAGCAGTACTGATTCTTCCGTCATCAGCATCAGCAGGGTTCAATTGTTCGGGTGAAGATCCTGACTGGGATAATTTTTCATCACTCAGCGAAGCCCGGGCATGGTATGAGTATTGCAAATCTCCCGTCGCATATGACAGCAATGTAACGATAAACGAGAATACCCTGGTGGAAATTACCCTCCATGCAATAGATCCTGACGGCGATGCGATGACCTACCGTATCGATTCAGGCCCTTTTTCCGGGACTCTGGTAATAATCACCGGGAATAAGGTTGTGTATGCTCCCTGCGAAAACTACACCGGTGTTGATTCGTTCAGCTTCAGGGCGAATGATGGAAACCGGGATTCCAACCCCGCGACCGTCACGATCACTGTCGAGCCAGGCTGTTCCTCCCCGCTTTCGCACGTCTTTTACGGGAATGTGATTATCGAGGGTGAACCTGTTCCGGAATACACAGTGATTACTGCGGTTGGGCCGGGTGTCCGCTCAGACATTGCAGGAAATCCTGTGGCTACGCAGACGGATGGTAGTTATGGTGCTGCTGATCCAGCCGCTCAAAAACTGGTAGTGCAGGGTTGCATTGAGGATGGCACTCCGATTACGTTCTACGCTGACGGGATACAGGCTGAAGTCTACGATGTCAATACCAGCGGCCCGTGGCAGTCTGCCTATCCGTTCAGGGCGGGTGAAGTGACCAACCTCACTCTCCGGGTTCCCGGAAAAATTCCTCTGCCCGATGAAGTATATATCAATGCCCTCAGTATGACCATAACAAATTCCACGTATGGGTCCATGACCGTAAAACTGGAAAAAGATCCATGGATGGAGGCAAGGGTATCCAGGGGTATGTTTACCATCCAGATTTCTGCAACCGGCGTTCATCGGTTCAGTGTTCTGCCGGAGATGCGCCGGGATGCCACTCTTGGTATTTATGAAAACGGCATAACGGTCTCTTCAGAAGAAAATGTCTGGTTTGGATCGAAGGTGGTGAATTATGCCTACGTTGCGACTGATACGAGGACGTTTGATATTCTTATCTACGTGAATGAAAACCCCGAAATTTATGATGTGAAGCATATCACCATTTATACCGTCTCTGATATGGAAATAAGGGATATTACCGCTACTGCGGGCCCTGGTAACAGCAGCTCGCCAGTGGACACGTTGAGTTGACGGGAAGTGTGGCGATTAAAGAGTTGAGATCACGCTCTCTTGCAGAGAACAGACGCTGATTTGCCAGAGGTTGCCCTCTGCCGCGATCAAAAAAAAAGGGATTACACCGACTTCTCCCATCCCTGGCCCATATCGATGAGCGGGCGGATCTCGGTGATCGCAAAACTTACCGTGGCATAGATCATCTTTGCGGCCTCTTCCCCGGCAACCTTTGCCATATTGGCTTTGAAGGTGTCGAGCACCGGCCCGGATGTCGCAATGTTCTGGGCTTTCAGGTAGACCCGGATCCCCTTCCAGTCCATGACGGTTGCTCCCGGCTCCATGATAAGGTACACGGCGTGCGGGTTCTGCCTGAGATTGGCCAGTGTGCGGTTCTTCCCAAGGCCCATAAGCACGGTCTTCTCATCGGTCATGTGAGGCGAGCCAAAGACACCTGAATCGACGTTTCCGGATTTGTCAGCGGTGCTGAGCGTTCCGATCCTTGGTGATTTGTTGAAATACTCTATGAGTTTTGATGGCATGTGCGAGTCCTCCTTTGGGTTGTTGCTCGGTGGCAGGGGAGTTAAAGGTTGTGGGTGAGGAGCGTTAGGGGAAGATACTTTTTTTTATGAGTTGGGAATTGGGAATATTGCCTTTGAAAAAAATGAACATGGCCACAATTTCCTTAAAAAAGGGTGACTCCATTTTACTCTTCCCCAATATCTTCGTTCCACAATTCCGGATTACTGGTAATGAACTCGCTCATCATCCTGATGCATTCCTCGTGGTTGAGAATGACCAGTTCCACGCCACGCGAGCGGAGGTACTCCTCTGGTCCCTGGAAGGTTTCGTGTTCACCAATCACGACTCTGGGGATTTTGTAAAGCAGGATTGCTCCACTACACATGTCGCATGGAGAGAGTGTTGAAAAGAGCACCCCCCTCCGATAATCTTTGGTACTGAGCCGGCCCGCATGTTCCAGGCAGTCCATCTCAGCGTGGAGAATAGCGCTTCCCTTCTGCATCCTGCGATTGTGTCCCCGCCCGACGATTTTGCCATCAATCACCAGGACCGAACCGATAGGGATTCCCCCCTCGGTAAGTCCCTTTCTGGCTTCTTTTATGGCAGCCTGCATGAATTCTTCCATTGAGGTAGCATTCATGGGGAAAGATTGACTGCACCCCCTTTGAATATTCGCGTTTTTCGGTCTGGAACCATGGAGTGCCATGAACGACATGGCTGCCTGGGGGGAGAGAGAGGGGGATTTAGTTCTCAATCCCGGCCAGCTCTTCGCTCATGTCCTGCGAAAGATCCACCCTGGTGAAATCCCCGCTTGTGGGCAGTATCATGGTAAAATCCGGGGTTATGTCATACTCTACGGAGGTGTCTTCCGGCACGATGAAATCGAGGATATGGCCACCGGTCTGCCGGTCATCACTGATGAAGTGGAGGTGGTATCCTACCACATTGAGTCCTTCGAAAAACACCGGTATGTAACACCCGGCTACCCAGCCGGTGGTGTTGGTATAGACAAACACCGACTGGTTCGCTGCCGCTTCGGATAGCGTCGGGTAAGGTTTCTGCTGTGCCGGGATCGCCCTGACCGTCATGGAGGGAAACGTCCCGTGCATCCGTACCGCATAGACCATGTTTTGTGTTGGCAGGCGACCGGCCATCACGGTCGAGAAGGTCGAAAAGTTCATCGATTCATTGGTGACAATCGTAAAATCATTCTCAAAATACGTCACCGTGGCAAAGGGGGTGGTGAGGTTGTCCGGAACACGATAGATGTGGCCATCTGCCTTTGCCTGGTAGACTATCCCCCCAAGTACTATCATCTCGCCGTCCAGGGCATCGAAGGTGCCGATCCCAAAATCACCGTGTTGTTTCAGTTCTCCGACCGGCTGGACCCCGTCAAAGACACCCTGCTGAAGGGCATCGATGGTCGAGACCTGGTAGAGTGTCTCCCGGTTCGTTGAGAGGGGTATAGTACCCGCCAACTGGGGGGATACCAAAACAGCGATGAGAATAAGGATGAATGCAAGCCCAATGAACAGGAATAATTTTGGACGATCCATGGTAGAGCACATCAACTCATGGTAACAAAAAGGTGGTGAACCGGGAGGAATGGGACTTTTTTATGATACATTGCAGGGGCCGGTTCGCCTTTCTGGCGAGTTAACGCAAAAAAACTACTCTTCTGCCATTGTCACGAGAGCAGCAGCGTTAAGACTTCGGAAACGCGTTGTGCTTCATCCTTTTGTGCAATTCTTACAACTGCAGCAGCAGGTACATCTGCCACCTTCATTACCTCACGAATAGCAGTGTGATTCATATCATCGAAGCAACTTTGAAACCCTCCGTGCAGGTGTTAGAGTTATGAAACAGGACATGGGAACGGTCCTGGAGCTTGTCCAGGAGGCCGGGATCGGTGAGCTGCTCAAAGGCGCTGGCGATAAGCGCTACGAAGCAAGTGGCGTCCACCTGAAGGATGGCTATCTCCACATTATCTTCGATGATAATTCACGCCTTTTACGCCTCATGCCGGATTGGCACCACGCGGGGGAGGAGCCTCGCTTTCTGGATTTGAAGGGCACAGGCGCTGGTTATGAGGATATCACGTACCAGTCTTCGACCCACCGGTGGTATTGCCTGATCGAGGCCGCCGAAACAAAATCGGGCGTCTTAATGCCACGCGTCGATGCATTTGACGAGTCGTTCGCCTTTATCAGTACGTACTGGTTGAACTTCCCGCTCAAAAAAGGGAACAAGGGATTCGAAGGCTTGTCGACTCTGCGCTATGCCGGGAATGAGTACCTGCTGGGTCTATGCGAGGGAAATGACTGCAAAAGCGGCAGTGCCGGAGTTCAACCGGGGAAGGGACGTATCCAGGTCTTTTGGTGGGCGGCGGAATCCTGGGGGCATGCCGGGACCATCAGGCTGCCAGAAACGGTGTGTTTCAAGGACTACGCCAGCCTTGATATCCGCAACGGCTGTCTGACGGTCATCTCGCAGTCTTCGTCTGCCATGTGGATAGGACACCTTCGTGCGCAGCCGGCCGGTCTGGACGATCTTTTCGAAGACGATGGCCTGTTGTTTCTGTTCCCACGCGATGAGGAAGGCCGGATCATGTACTGTAATCCTGAAGGGGTGACCTGGCTTGGAGGCGACCGGCTGGTAGTGGTATCAGATAAAGGGAAGTCCGATCAGCCCGGACGCTGTGCCCGTAAAGCCCAATCGATCCACATCTTCAGACTGCCGGGGTGGGCCCTCAGATAATATCAATGGCAATCAGTTCTTCGATCTCTTCCTCTTCGTCATCATCTCTCCCGGGCTGTTTCTTTTCTGGTGCAGGATGCTTGTATGAAGCGAAGATTCTTCTCACCCAGTCGATACCTCCCATGTTCACCCCCTCTCATGAATCGGCTTTTTCCTATCTATCCTGATATATGCTGAACAGTGTAAACATTTAATCCGGACGGGTCTTTTTGATGTTTCGATGAGGGCAAGTTTTGATCCCATATACGTTCTTTCATGGCCACAACGATGACAAAGTACCCGGATGCTTGTCAGCATGCCAACATCCCTCCATTGCATAAGGAATAGTCACCCGCTGTTTGTGCGGAGCGGGGACGGGATGAACTCTGTCGTGAGCTGATATGAGCTCAGGGAGCGTGCAGGGTGAAAGTGGTTCCCGGATATCATGGATCCCGATCGCGCTGGTCGTGAGGTATCGTATCAACAGGCATCCGCATCCAGTGCCTCTTTTTTAAGGGCAGACCTATTTCTTCTTTGTCCCGCCTTCCAGGTTTTCCTTCACTCTGAATTGAACAATCCTTCTCACCAGATCAAAGGGAATTGGTTCATTTATCGGAAACTGGACAGAGCCTTTTGCATGGCGATACAAAGACAACTCTTTTTTGAACGCAACGATTGCTGATGGCGTTGGATAAAATCCAATATGATCCTCAAAGGCTGCGAAATGCACCAGGTTGCCATTGAGCGTGAAGGTTGGTATCCCGTACCTGATTGTCTCTTCTGCTTGCGGTACAATCTCGTGGATGGTTTTCCTCAGCTGTCCGAGTATGTTCTGAACATCGGGAGGAAAGGTATCGATATACTCATCGATGGTTTTACATCGTTTTCCTGGTGTCGTCATACTCTGTATCCCCGCCCAACCCACAGGCAGGTATTAAGAAAAGGAATATTTATGATTTCCCTGACAACTCTTTCTGGCAATCCGGGCGTATATAGTGATAAGCTGGTCGATTGTACCGGCCTGATCTGATCTTCCGGCTCTCATGGACTGGATTATCTCCGGTAATTGATCGTATGATTTCATGGCTGTTCATCCCCCCTATCCATCATGTTCTCCTGTAATGAACCGGTCCCCCTTTTCAAGGGACCAAACAGATCAAACATCATCGGCATGTATAGTTATTTGCCGTGCACATACCATTCCAGAACAGGAATGGGTTCTTTATCTTAATTAAGACGTTTTAATCGATTTGCCATGCATTTAGTATTCCAGAACAGAAAAGGTACCGGGAATCTCAAACGGGAACAATGTGTTTCTATCGGGTGGTTTGCCGTGCAGATAGGGGAATCATTCTGATCATAGCTCTTTCTTCGGTCCCTGGTCGTAATAAGCTCCATGAACCCAATAATCCGGCATGGTAAAGGCACCGGTGTCCACGAACCTGTTTGCAAAATCCTGGTTTGAACCCCAATAAGGCCCTTAAAAGGCTTATTTTCCGTTTATGGCCCGGTTGCACCGTTCAGACAATACTATTTTATAGCCGCCATGCTGGATGAGTTCTCATGGCAGAACCTGTTGACATCATACGGGCGTTTCACAACGCTTTCAGGAAAGATATTTGGAGTATCGATACTGCCGCGTTCGACGCAGCAAAGGGAAAGGAAGGACTTGCTGCATCAATCGAGCGGTTCAGGTTCTTCAATGAAATGCTGGTCTGGCATGCCATGGGAGAAGAGATGGCAGTCTTTCCCGCAATCGATACTGTCGCCCCCCTGGTTGCTGAAGCCTATGAGAAAGATCACCGGGGTTTGGACTCGGCTTTTGATGAACTGAGTAATTCATATTCTGCACGCGATCCGTTAAAAACGGCCCGGGCTACCGCTGTGTTCCGTTTTCATCTCGATATCCACCTGGCCAAGGAAGATACCCATCTCTACCGGATTTTCAAAGAACGGATCACCTTAGCCGAACAATGGAAAGCGTTGGGTATCATGGCCAGCCAGGTACCCCAGGAACGATTCCCGGAAATGGTGGCGTGGTTGTTCCCCCTCATCGGGGACAACGATCGTGAGAACATGATCCGTACCTGGCAGACGGTAATGCCTGCCCCGGTCTTTACCGGTACAAAGGATCTCATCAAAAAAGCTATAGGCACCACCGACTGGGCTGAGCTCAAACGTCGTATTCCAACGCTGTAAGGTCCCGTTACTATACCTTCATCATACAGGATAGAATAAACAAGGAGCCTGATTTTGATCTCCGCTCTCAACCTTCAATGCACCACATCAACCGGAAGAGACGTGCTGTGCTGCCGGATTCCTGATTTTATCCGGCATAATACCAGGCATCGGTATCCCCCCTTTCCGGTGAATTTCAGGGGAATTTCTTAACAATAACTCTTTTTCCTCCGGGTACCAATCGCTACTGGAATGGCAGCCCTCAATAGTCTCTCTCGTGGAGGTGGCTTCATACGGGTAACCCGGCTGGAGAAGTAACGGTACCGTTCGGGATGGCACCTGAGAAGGGGAGGTGGGTGCTCGTCGCATCAGGTCTCGTGATCAACCTCTGCCTCGGGACGCTCTACTCGTGGAGTGTATTTGTCGACCCTCTTTTTGAGTATTTTACCACCAGTCTCGGCCAGGAGGTCACCGCGAATGATGTGCTGCTGCCGTTCTCGGTATTCATCGCGATCTTTGCGATCACGATGCTTCTGACCGGGAAATACGTGGAGACGCTTCAGCCACGGGGTGTCACGATCATTGGAGGGGTACTCACGGGCCTTGGCTGGCTGTCCGCGTCAATGGCAACCTCCATTTCCATGCTTACCATTGTATTCGGAGTGATTGGAGGGATTGGTGTCGGGATTGCCTATGGAGCAACGATTGCCGTTGCAGCCCGGTGGTTTCCTGACCGGAGAGGGCTTGCGGTCGGGATGACCGTGCTCGGGGTTGGCTTCTCGGCACTTCTCACCGCAAACCTTGCCGGGTACTTCATTGCCGTGTATGGCGTCATGACCACGTTCCGGATCTTCGGTATAGGGATCCTGATCATCACGGTCCCGATGGCACTTCCGCTCACCTTCCCGCCGGCCGGGTGGAGACCTGCCGGCTGGAACCCCCCTGGTCCGGAAGAGGGACCCCATGTGACCTGCGAGTGCAACCGTTCGGAGATGGTAACGACCCCGGCATTCTATGGTCTCTGGCTGTGTTATTTCATCGGGAGTATTGCAGGCCTGATGGCGGTCTCGATCGCAAAACCTGTCGGAACCGATCTGGTGCATATCGAGGCAGGTCTTGCAACCGCCCTCGTAGGATTCTTTGCCATCTTCAACGGGGGAGGAAGGCCGGTGTTCGGGGTCCTTACCGACCGGATCACCCCGGGCAACACGGCCATGCTGTCATTTGTCCTCATTGCCCTGGCCGGGCTCCTGATGTGGCTGATGCCGACAGCCCCGGCATATATCATTGCTTTTGCACTGCTCTGGGGGTGCCTCGGGGGGTGGCTTGCCATCGCCCCTACTGCCACCGCGAGTTATTTCGGGACGTGTGATTATCCCAGGTGTTATGGCGTGGTCTTCCTCGCTTACGGGGCGGGAGCGATCGCCGGCCCGCAGCTTGCCGGGTTTGTCAGGACCACAACCGGGAACTATCTTGGGGTGTTTCCTGCCGTGTTCCTTCTCGCAATCGTCGGTTTTCTCATCGCATTCATCCTGATGAAGCCCCCGGTAAAACCATGAATGATGGGCATTTGTTATCTTAATCGGAGAGAGGAAGGATCCCTGGTTTCTCCTGTCAGGAACGAATAAAGGCCCTCAATCTGTCAACCTTTTGTACTGAGCACGTCCTACATCAGGACCAATAACTATATATCCACTAATTTTCGATTTTTATGATGCTGAGAGTATCAGTCAGCACAAAAAATGAAGGAGGAATGTAATGAAAAAACTCGCAATCATGGTTATTGCACTAGTACTTCTTACTGGTTATGCCATGGCTGACCGTGGCATCCCCCAGGTCCCTGAGACCCAGGGCATTGTCACTTCCACTACCATTGATGCGGTAGGCAATTTTGCCTCTGCATCCGAGATCCAGTGGAGAATCACGACTGATCCTGCCGGGCTTCCGACTATCCCCCCATTGGCAGAGGATTTTGCAATTTACGAATCGACATATCAGGAAGACACTGCAAGCAATGGGGTAGGCCTGATCCTCTACGACAAGGAACTTGACGTTGAGACCAGCAACCAGATCACCGGCCAGTGGAACATAGAGGCAACCAAGGAGCTTGCGTTCGTGGGTATTGACGGTGCACGGGTTACTTCGTCCGATGTCATCTTTGTCGACGGAGCAGCTGAAGACTACTGGACCGAAGATTTCGTGATCTGTCCATTCGCAACCGACGTTTCTGAGATCTTCCCGACATTCTGCAACAGGGCAGAAGCCGGCAGTACAATCGACATGACCGTTGCCAATGTCAGGACCACCTCGACAGACAGGTTCGTTATGTCATCTGCCGACCACACGGTCGAGCTCAACCACGACATCCTTGTCACTGAGCTCATCGAGGACCTCCCGTCCATGGGGACCGCTTCCGCATACATGGAAGTCCTGATACAGGAAGCCGGAGCCGCTGAAGATGGAACGGAAGACTCACTTAAGGAGCGCATCGAGTTCTCTGAAGAGACCACCATCACCGGTGACATCACCACCTTCGAGAAACTCATGCACTACGAATCCGGCATGGTAAGGTAAGCAGGAACACACCAGGACTGATCTCCTGGTTCTTTTTTATTTTTGGGGTTTTCCGGTTCTGTTGAAACCACCGGACTGCCCTCAGGGTCACGAAAAAAAACCATTGCCGGTAGAGCAGCCGGCGTTCTGCCTGGCATCCCTTTGCCTGGAATCGAATCGTGAGCAGACAAACTGTTACAGGGCAGGTTGTTCTCATACACGGATATCAAGCGTCACCGCCAGGGCCAGACTACCTCCGGATACCGGTCATGTGGCCGAAGCGGGAAGTGAGCAATAACCAGCGGGACCGGGTTCATGCAAGTCCGGTACTGGCCATACCAGGGGGCATCACCTTCGAACCAGACACCCCCGGCGGAGCAAGGCACGATGGGTGCTCCAGTACTCATGAGCATCCTGTCCAGGGTTGGAGTAATATTGATGCACCAGTACAACGAGAACACATGCATCCAGCCGTTTTGCCCCCTTTGAAGCAGTGCTGGATGGAGGATCACGTATGGGAGATTTCGACCCGAAAAAACACACTGCCGAGGAGAGAGGATACGATGCCAGGGACAATTATGTCCGTGGACTCAAGATGCCTCCAACAAGGTTCGAAAACATGGTACATGGCCACTCACCCGATGAACAGAAGAGCATGAGACAGCAGGTGGACGAGGCCGAAGCAAAGGGCCTTCGTACTTACCAGGTCAGGCACGCCAAGGGATACTATACCATTGAGAACGGGATCGTAATCGGAAGCGCGAAGGGGAAATAACCTCCCGCTTTCCTTCCCGGGTTATGACTGAACAGAATCCTTCTTTTCTTTCAAAAGTGAGACGGGCCACTACAACACGGATATGTGACCCATTATCGGCCTTCACTGACACCAGTATTCCTGGTTCTCCAATTCAGATGAATGGACCCGCCGGGACCGCCTGGTACTCCCTTAAAAGACCCCCGTCCAGAATTCCCACCGCAGAATTGCACCCCCGACAATTACCAGTATAAGGAGCGCGATTAATACTAACCACCATTTCATTTCCACGTTTATTCCTCCTCCGGAACATGTGGCAATTGGATCGGTTCAAATATAATCCTATTCCTGGTCGGCAGGCCGGATGGGCCCGGCTCTTTCCTTTCATTGATTAGCCGGCGTTCATCCCTGGTTGTCACCCTGTTCGTCTGTGCGTTGCCGATCCAGATCGAATATGAGATTTTCCCCGATATATTCAATGATCCTTCACCGATGTGATTTATCGAATTTCATCCAAAAAGAGATGACAATTCGGACACCACCATCCGACAGGAACAGAGCGTTGTTTATGATTCTCATCAAATATGTTGATGTAGGTCCGGTACATACGCTGCCGTCTCTTTTGTGTGCCGGATAATGAGGTTTGACATCGATTCGGGCATTGTGGGCTGGTACACACAGTATTCCAACTCAATTATCCAGGCAATAAATCTTGGTACAGGGTAAAATTTTACCCTGCAGGCAGGTAAAACAGGAGATTTTGATTCCTAGAACGGTATTGGGATATCTGCGTAAAAGGATTTCAGAGAATATTCTTCCGCTCCAATGCGAACAGGAAAAGGTTCAGGAGCACTCCTTTCACGGTGGTGATGACAACAGGAAAACAGGTACGCTTTTACCCACCTTATAACGAGGGTGAATAAAAAAATAGGTTCATTCAGGGATGCCAAACACGTTCTTTGTACCGGGGAGAAGGCAGTAGATAAGAATCAACGCACTCACGATAATTCCCGCGATGAGTGCCTCCCAGGAGGTCCCTCCGATGATTGCGATAAGGTCGAATAAGAGCGTCAAACCCGAGAAGATGATCGCAAACATCCATCCCTGTGGCTGCATTTCCCAGAGCATCCGGAAGAGCCAGAGGAAGAAGAAGGTGATCAGTACCCAGAAGAAAGCCCCGATCAGACTGAACGTGTAAAATGCCACCTGTCCGACATACACCGGAAGGATATGCAGATACTGGAGCGTGACTATGAAAGCATTCACTGCACCGAGGATCGCAAGGAATGCGATGAACGTTACGCCGAGAGGTCGGTTTGTTGTCATAATTTTGTCCTTTATAAATGATGCGTGTTCCTGATATTAAGCCAGCCTCATTTCACTTTCACCCTGCCTGCGGGATCCCCAGATATCGTTTTGATCGTCATCGTAGTGCATGGTAACCGCTGCCGACATCAGAGTAATTGCTGAACGGTGGAAGAGAGCGACACGGCCGTTAAAGATCCATGAACAGAACTACGGATATCGCCTTGTAACGATGCTCGAACAATACAACGGGGAGGAGATCAGGAGGTTTGACGACCCGCTGGAAGCAGCGGCGTTTATCGTGTCGATCGGGATGCTGAAAGAACTGGAGAGGCAGGAATGACCTGTGGTATGCAGGTGGTACTCTGGCAGACCCTGCCCTGCATCCTGTGACTGCGTCAGTGATGAGACCTGCGGGAGCTGTTTGTACAAAACATTCCGGGATACCATTGCTACAGGGTCTTTGCATGGTGCAATGCCCCGAACGGGTACACGATGTGATCACTGTGTATTTCGTTTCGCTTATAACGTTCAGGAAAAAGCCGATTAGGGCATTTTTGATCGAGACCCGGAAACTGATCGGGCAGATACGAGAGAAGGGTTCAGGTCCGGGGTTTTATATCCGGAGATTGTCATCCCTGCATCATAACGGCAGGTGAAGGGCAACTGCAACGAACATGTAGCTGCACCAGGAGACCGCAAATGCAAGGGGGATGGTGATCACCCATGCCTCCATCATCCGGCGGGGGACCTCCCACCTGACCGCTTTCACCCCCCGGGTTGCCCCTACGCCGACAATTGAGCCACTCATGACCTGGGTTGACGAGACCGGGATTCCATACGTGGTGACCATGGCAAGGATCATGCTCCCGGAGGTTGCCGCACAAAAACCCTGGTAGGGCCGGATTTTCGTTATCTCTTTTGCAAGCTTGTTAATTACCTTCCATCCTCCGAAACTTGTACCAAGGGCGATTGCAGCCGCTGAGGTGAGGACCACCCATGGGGGAACAATGAACGATGAGATCACACCCCCGGCGAGGAGCAATGCAGTAATGACTCCCACGGCGTGTTGCCCGTCGTTGGCGCCATGTCCTGCAGCCTGGAAGAGGCTTGCTGCGACCTGGAGTGGCTGGAATATGCGTTTCATGCGGTTCTGGCGTGAATAACGAAACAGGTGCGATACTAATAGATCGAAGAGAAACGCGGTGAAAAAACCAATAATCGGCGAGATGAAGATGAACACCACAATTGCGAGGATCCCGGTAAGAACGAACACCCCTGTCACCATCAGGATCGGGATCGTTACGGCGATGCCAAAAATTACTCCAGGCACTACGGCAGGTTTTACCGGTTCTTTCAGACCGAGTGCCAGAATCGCAAGAGAGCAGGCCCCGATGATTCCTCCGATGAGGGAAGAGAACGCCAGCTGCTCAACCATTGCCGCTGGTGGCAGGATCATGGCATCCAGGCCGAATGCTGCCACGCCGCTACCCAGTATCCCTCCGATGAGGACATGACTGCTTGAGACGGGCAGCCCGATATGGGTGGCGATTACGACGAGCAGGATGGAGGTGAGCATCGCTATGATGAGGGAAACCGGAGTCAGGGCATCCTGCACCACGAGTGCCGTGCCGATGGTGGCAGCAACTGCCGTGGTGAATAGAAATGGACCGATAAAATTGGCGAGCGCTGAGGAGAGGCTTGCCTTCCACGGAGAGAGTGCCCGTGTTGCGACTACCGTTGCAATGGAATGGGAGGCATCATTCACCCCATTGACAAAATTGAGCAGGAGGGCAAGAGCGATACCGAATACGATCAGGAGATCCATGGCAATCAGGCATGGTTGCGGGAGATGTCAGTGAGGGCATGCCCGACATCGTTATATTTTTCCATGACCTTTGCCATCCCTTCGTAAATATCCTTGAGTTTGATGATCAGGAGGGTGTCTTTAGACTGGAACAGCTCAAGCACCGCCCTTGAGAGGAGGTCGGTGGAGATATTGTAGAGCCGGTTCAGCTCTCTTGCGTGTTGTTCGATCTCCCCTGCTTTTTTCATTGTCGACAGGTCATCAATCCCGTGAGAGATCTCCGTGCCTGATAATACAATCAGGTAGGAAAATTCCTTGAGGAGATCTGTCGACTGGGGTATTCCGTAATTGCACAGCTGGTGAGTCACCCAGTCAATACGGTCAAGGACATCGTCAAGGGCAGGAGCCAGGCGGGCGATCTCCTCTGGTTCTAGGGGGGTGATCAGGGAATCATTCAGTCGCTCGAAGGTCTGCCGGGTGATCTCATCAGCCAGGTGCTCGAGCTGCCTGACCTTCTGTCCTTTCTCGGTTCCGTTCGGCAGCTCGTGGGTAATTTCATTCAGCACCCCGGAAGCTTCGCTTATTTTCCCGGCCATTTCCTTAAACAGGGTAAAAAAGACCGTATCTTCGGGAAGGATCAGGTCGCGGACACGCATACTTAGTCTATCCTACGACACCTGAACATAAAAAAACGTGGTGCCTGATAAAATAACGTGGGAGCTGTTCATGATTTTGAGAGAGACATGACGTATGAATTGTTTGTGCTACCGGGATGATGCGGGCTGGAGGTCCAAAAAAAGGGTCAGAAACCGGGCGATGAAAAAGGGAAAGTATTGCCAGGACCATGAAGTTTCCCTTGATTGTGTGGAGAGTACCGGCAGGAACGAAGCATGAGAAAAGGATTGACGATTGCATTGATGGTGGCAGCGGGCAAATCGACAATTGCGTCATTTGTTAAAAACCAGGGGAATTTATAAGTAGTAATAAAAACGGTAACCCTGACTATGGGCGCCTATCAGATCACCTTACACTCTGGAGAAGAAACAATTACGTTTGATCTCACTTCTGAAGAGATCAAAATACTGAAAGATTTTTTTACAAAATATCAGGCACGACCAACCCAGAGAAAATCCAAATTAAAGAATTTACCAGGTTATATTTAGAGGTAATCGGGTCCTCTGACGGAGGGGAATTTCTCTTCCCTTCTCTGATGCAGCGACAGGAATCCTCTTATCATTCCCAGCCGTAACCTTCAATGAGACTGGTGATGAAATGATGGTTGGAAGAAGGTGATCAGCCACGAACGATAGAAGCGGGAACGCGATACAGATCGCCGCAGAAGCAGCAACCGAAGCACACCGTGGACAGACGAGGAACGATAAGAAAACCCCCTTCATTGTCCATCCCGGAAGGGTTGCAGCATGTGTTGCGAAGTCCGGGGGGGATCATATCGGGGTTATTGCTGCCTGGCTTCATGACGTGATGGAAGATTGTAAAGGTGGCGAGGTGATCGTTTCCGAGGCCCTCCGGAATACCGGTCTTCCCGGGGAGGAACGTGATGAAATATTCAGAATTGTCTCTGCCCTGACCAAGGATGATACGATACCTGATAAAAGAGAGAGGCTTGAGGATACATTGAGAAGGATTCACCATGCTCCCTGCCAGGCAATTCTGATCAAACTCTGCGACCGGATGGATAACCTGATCGACTCCCGGGATCAGGATCAGGAGTTCTTATCGGAATACCTGGTCATGACGGATCTATTGATTGCCGGATTATCAAAGGGAGCAACACTTCACGGGTATACCGATGCCCTGGAGCAACTGGAAATGGTTCGTGCTGATGTCGGGTTTTATTATGAGGCGAAGTTCTGCTGAAAAATCTGAGGGATGACCCGGTTCTCACCATTATCAGGTCAGTCCGCAGGAACCGGGACCACGAGGAATGAGGCGTATCCGTCACCAATGTTCCGGGTCAGGTGCCCTCTGCCCGAGGTGTCCTGCAGCAGCACGAGGTCGCCTGGCAAAAACTTTTTTACCGTCCCATCGGTCGTCTCCATCTCCACCGCACCTGTCATGAGGGCCAGGAACTGCCGTGCAGGGGCGGGGTGCCAGTCACCGAACCAGCCGGGCTCAAACGTATAGAAGCGGTAGTTCAACGCGGGTCCATCCTTTGAGAGGTAGAACGGGGCGGCGGGGGGAGCTCCCTGTGCGAGAGTCTGTTGTACCGTCACGGTATCAAAGCGGGAGCCTCCGTTCGCATCCGCGGATATCCTGTGGTATGTCACAAGGGTGAGTGTTGACGGGGATGTTTGTGTCATGGCTGGTTTCCTGCCGGGAGCTATCTCCCGATGAGAGTACCAAAAGAACGATGACGGATAAATGTTACGGCATAGATAACAGGAATCTGAGATTTGAAGGGAACTGGCGAATCACGGAGCCTTCCCTTCCGGAGTATCTCTCAATCCATATCGTAATTATCTGGAGAGCAGAAATAATCCCCGCCGATTCGGAAGAGTTCCCCCTTACATTCCGGGCAGAACTGAGGTCCTGGGGCCGGGGCACAACAACTGCAGCTATTCTTCAGAAAAAACTCCTGGTTGCATTTCGAACAACGGTAATGGTCCATCCTCTTAGTATCATCCTCCTTTGCATTAAACCTGTTATACACAGCACTTCTCACGAACGTCCTATCCTCCGGCATTCCCAGGAACTATCTTCGCATGGTCACTATCATCCGGAAATGCTGATTTCACTCTGATGCCCGGGCAATTCAGACGGATTGGTTCGTAAGGAGGGTGTGTCCGCAGGAACGGATCCCAAAGCATTACCCTTTTTTTTGGAAGATACCCAACAGAACCTCTTATGAAGACGATCCTGTACTACTTCTCGGGCACGGGAAATTCGCTTGCCGTCGCGGAAGGACTGTGCCGCCACCTGGGGGACTGTGAACTCGTGCCGGTTGCCCTGGCTACGAGGACACCGGGGCCGGTTGTTCCTGAAGCGGACCGCATCGGCATCATCGGCCCGGTGTATTTCTCCGGGCTCCCGTCACTTGTCGCGGACTTCTCCCGCCGTCTTGACCTCTCGAAGGTCCCCTACACCTTTGCGGTGATGACTCTTGGCAGCTCCGGGGGACCTGCAGCGCTGCACCAGCTCGACCGGATCCTTGCTGACGGGCCTGGCAGGAGGGGGCTTGATGCCGGGTTCACGGTAAAGATGCCCGGGAATTACATCCTGTTGTACGGGCCCCGGAACAAGGCGATGATCGAGAGAACCCTCGCCGATGCCGGCCTGTGGGTTGAGATGATCGCGTCCCTGGTGAAAGAGAAGTTTAAGCGGAAAACTTCAGCCCCGCTGTTCGGCTCTCTCGTCCATCGCCTGATCTATCCCCGGTTCATTGCCGGGGTCCATGATGCCGACCGGAAGTTCACGGTCGACGACCGGTGCACGTCCTGCGGGAGGTGTGCCGAGGTCTGCCCGGTGGAGAATATCCGGCTGGAAGCAGGCCGGCCGGTCTGGCTCCACCACTGCGAGCAGTGCATGGCCTGTATCCAGCTCTGCCCGGCCGAATCAATCCAGGCAGGGAAGAAGACGGAGAAGCGGGAACGGTACCACCATCCCGGGGTCACGATCAAGGGTCTCAAATGATACCATTCCCGGGGTATCCTGTTTTTTCAGACTGCTTTAAGAGGGAAGAGAAATCATGGGGTATGAGCGGAATTCCCGATCGTCCGGTCCGCTTTCTCAAAAAAATATATGTCAGCTGGCTGTTGTGAAAACGACATCAGCCAGTTCCTTTAATTTTGCTATAAACTGCTCGGTGGCAAATCCTGCTAAAAATGCCAGGCCGCAATAAAACAGGATGGTGCTATTGATGGTATCTTTGGTTGCCGGCTCTCCTCCTGCTAACACCAGTACCCCGCCGGCCACCAGTACATACGAAAATATTCCAAAGAAAATCGAATCCGTAATTCATTTCCGGGATGCCATGGTAGCTTTCGCCACTCCTTCCTCCCTGTTGCACCTGCGGGGTATCCAAATAAAATAATCCTGCGATCAACACTATGGATATGATCGCAAAGGTCCCCCTGTCTGAACTGTCCGGCCGCATGGAACGGTTCAGGACCCGGATGGATACGGTGCACCCCGACTGGGAACTCTGCGTCATCTTCAGCCGGATCAACCAGTATTATTTCACCGGCACGATGCAGGACGGCATGCTGTTTATCCCCCGGGGCGGAGAGCCGGAACTCTTCGTGCGCCGGAGCCATGAACGGGCACTCGATGAATCCCTGTTTCCTGCGATCCGGCCGATGGGCAGTTTCCGCGATGCCGCGGCGGTCAGGTCAGCAGTCCCTGAAACCGTGTATCTTGAAACGGAGGTCGTCCCTCTCGCGCTTCTCCAGCGGTTCCGGAAACATTTTCCGGTAAAGAACGTCCTCTCTGCTGATACGGAGATCGCAAAGACGAGATCCGTGAAGAGTGCGTACGAGATCCAGCGGATGGAGCGGGCCGGCGCCATCCACCGCTTTATACTGGAAGAGGGCATCCCAACGATGCTCTGGGAGGGGATGACCGAGGCGGAGTTCGGGGCCGGGGTCTATGCGATGATGGTCCGGGAGGGGCATCAGGGGATTGTCCGGTTCGGGATGTTCCAGACCGAGATCGAGGTGGGGCAGCTCGGGTTTGGCGACAGTTCGATCTACCCGGCGGCGTTCGATGGCCCGGGTGGCTGCCGGGGCATCGGGCCGGCAGCGCCAATACTCGGGAGCCAGAGCCGCACGCTCAGGAAGGGAGACCTCGTCTTTATCGATAATGCCTGCGGGTTTGAGGGGTACCAGACCGACAAGACGATGACCTACATGTTCAAACAATCCCTGCCGGATGAGGCGGTGGTTGCCCACGAGCAGTGTGTCGATATACAAAACCGGATGGCCGCGATGCTGAAACCGGGGATTGCCCCCTCGCAGGTTTATTCCGCGATCTATGAGAGTCTCCCGCCGGGATTCCTGGAAAATTTCATGGGGTTTGGCAGCCGGCGGGCACACTTCCTCGGCCACGGGACCGGTCTTTTGGTCGACGAGCTTCCGGTGATCGCAGAAGGGTCCTCTGAACCTCTTCTGGAGGGAATGGTCATTGCCCTTGAACCCAAGAAAGGGATCAGGGATGTCGGGATGGTGGGAATCGAGAATACGTTCGTGGTTACTCCCGGGGGAGGCAGGTCCATCACCGGCAACCACCCGGGGCTCATGCTTGTTTTGTAAGGGCGGATGACTATCTGACCGAGGCATTTCCACCCGGATCTCATCCTTCAGGCAAGCCGGGAGATTATCTCATCAGATACTATTTCATCAAAAAGGAGGTGGATCTCTGCATGGGCTGCCTCAAACCAGGAGAGTGCCCGTTCTGCAGGGATATCGGAGACCCGGTAGAGATTAAACTCAAGATGAACGAGACGGTTCTCACAACGAAGCGTGATCTCATTCATGGTCTCTTTTACCGATGACAGGCCTGTATACACGAGGGGTGTTGCACCCAGGGGAGTCTTTGCAAGGCCAGGGAAAAAGCGGGAGAGCGAGAAGAGGGAGGTGATATCATCGGGAGGGGAGAGGAGAAACCGGTCGGCAAATACCAGCCTGCACCGGGAGATACAACCCCCGGCTTCAGGGAGTGTCTCTGCAAGCCTGCGGGAGATCACCGTCCATCCCGGGTAGGGAGCATCAACGATCAATGATATCCTTCCTGATTCGTCCCTCGTAACGGTGCCACACGATCCCTCTTCCGGAAAATTATCGGGCGATACCGGTGTATACCATGAGCAGGTGACCCTGGCCACCGGTGACCGGGAAAATCCATGGGAAGGGGGTACTGTCATCTTCGTTCTCATTGTCGGGATTTCGTATCCCGGGTTATTTCCTGAACCACCTGGTCGATGAGGATCCGGGAGATGCTCCCGGCAGCCGGAAGGGCGGGGAGGGAATCAATCGAATACCAGCCGGCTTCCTCAATCTCGGTCGGATCGATCTGAATGGTCCCCCCGGCATAGGAAGCGGTAAAGCCGACCATCAGGGAATGGGGAAACGGCCAGGGCTGACTGCACCGGTACCTGATGGTATCGATCGCAACTCCTGTCTCTTCGGCGACCTCCCGGGCTACCGCATGTTCAAGGGTCTCACCGGCTTCCACAAACCCGGCGATGATACTATAGATTACCGGGCGAAAGTGAGGGGAACGTGCCAGCAGGATCTCATCATCCCGGCGTATGCAGACAATTACCGCCGGGTTGATGACCGGGTAGAATACCTGGCCGCAGGACGGGCAGGCGGTTGCGTTCTCGTCCTCTTTCCTGTTCGTTTCCGCCCCGCAGACCCCGCAGAACCGGTGAGTACGGTAGAATGCAGCGAGGGCAACGGCACGTGACGCAATCCCGAGCAGGTCGTCAGGAATAATCCCGTGCATGGTACGAAGGTGCGTCCGTGCATACTGGTCGGGAAGCAGCACCGAACCACCGATCGGTACCGCATACCATGCTCCCCGGCGGTCGGATCCAAGCATGAACCGATCGGGATCGCCGGCAAGAACAATCCTGCAGGTATCCGGATCAGAGAGCAGAGTCCCGTCACTGCCGGTGACGACAGCCGGGCCGTCAACGAGGATCCACTGCTCCTTTGCGGCGGGAGCAGTGTTCTGATGATAGGCAAGGCCGTTGGTTGCAAAGGGAACGGTATGTTCTTCCGGGATCATGGATTCTCTCCTGTGAGGGGGTTTATTTTTTCACTTGTTCTGAACCTGGCTCTCCCTCAAAAAAGGGAGTGATCTCTCTCCCGGACACTGCTCCGTTCATCGCGAATATGCGTATCAATAGTGTCTCTCATGAGGTATTCAAGGATCGGTCAGGCCGGACCGGGAGAGTGGTGGGCATCGATGTCCACTACCCAAAACAAAGGAGGGCGGGCTCCCGGCAGAGGCGTTTTAACATTCCTGAGAAAATAATTGGATGGTTCATTCCCGGGAAATACAATGTAATGCCATTTCGGGGATTTTTTACGTTATTTCTTCTGTCTTTGCGCTTTTCCCCGTTCCTGGTGCACTGTGCCTGCCAAGTTCTCCCGCAATGAGCATGAGGACAATAAATCCTATCACTGCCACATCCATAACCTCGATCAGGACTTCGGGATTGGCAGCAAAACTACTCGAGGCGATTGCAAACGCAGCGGCTAAATTTCGCTGGCCTGTTCCGAGCGCAAGCACCTTTTTATTATCCTTGTCTGTCCCCCCGAGCAGATAACCGATGATAAATGCGCCAACCACGAGAAGGATGGACACGAGAATTCCACCGGTTCCAAGAACTCCATAGGTCACATCGGAATACCCCACAAAATATCCGATAAACATTGCCACCAGGGACAGATTGGCAGCCATATTCATCGTATGGATGAGGCCTTTTGCCACTTCTTCATACCTGGCCCGGATGAAAAGGGCAAGAGCGAGCGGTATGAGCATCAACACGATAAGGCTTTTAGAGATCTCCCAGGGACTCACCTGCACTCCGGTCAGTACAAATGGCAGGACAATAGGCAGGTAGGCAATGGTGATCACCATCAGGAGGACCATCAGCCCTGCGGTAAACGCCATATTGCCTTTGGCCAGCTGCACGAGCTTCGGCAGGAACGGCGCTCCTGCAGCAAAACCCACCAGGATCAGGCCGATCTGCAGTCCCTCGGACAGCGGGATAATCCTGATGATCACCAATGCCAGGATGGGCACGAGAACGAAGTTGGCCAAAAGCGACATGATGACCAGCCGTCTGTTTTTGAGCGGGGTTATGATCTGAGAAATGGTGAGGCCAAACCCCATGCCAAGCATGCTGGTGATGATAAATATCAGCACGCCCAGAGAGCCTATGGCAAGAAAGAACGGATCGAACTGGGTCATACCATTTCAGCTCCGTGGTCATCGGAGGCAGGGATGGTAACTGCCAATACCGGTGATGTGACCTCTGGTCCCGACTGAGTTCCTTTGGTGAGGGTGACGGGGGTGAGGACCTTTGAGCCTCCGGACGGGATAGTCACCATGGTGGTGTAGGGCTGGTAGCCTGCTTTTGTGAGCGTCAGGTTCTGATTTCCGGCAGGTATCCCGGTCACAAATTTGTCGGTAGTGCCAAAGTCGGTGCCGTTGATGAGGATGGTCGCGCCTGAGGGACGGGAGGAAACGTACAGGGTGCCGGTGCCTTCCGGTGGTACTTCTCCGTCTCCGCTTTTCGTGAGGGTGACTGGTCCCAGGATTTTCTGCCCGTCTTGCGGGATCGTGACCATGAGGGTCTCTGGCCGGTATCCCTCCTTGACGAGAGTCAGATTCTGGATCCCGGTCGGCACGCTCGATACAAATCCGTTGGTCGTGCCAAAGTCGGTGCCGTTCATGAGGATGGTGGCACCTGAAGGGACAGAGGCCACGTACAGGGTGCCGGTGCCTTCCTGAGGCACTTCTCCGCTTTTCGTGAGGGTGACTGAGGCCAGCATCTTTACCCCGTTTGCCGGGACCGTGACTACCGTCGAGTAGGGCTGGTAGCCTGCTTTTATGAGCGTCAGGTTCTGGCTCCCTGCAGGCACATTGGCCACGAGTTTGTTGGTCACCCCATAGTCAGTGCCATTGATGAGGATGGTGGCACCTGAAGGGACAGAGGCCACGTACAGGCTGCCAGATCCCGGGGATTCCCGCACCCTGAACCAGATCGCCCGGTCATGAATGATGTCATCGTAATCGGCACCAGAGGCCGTGGCCGGATTGAGGTAGGCCCGGTAGCCGATGATGATCGGGTCGTCAAGCCCGAGACAATAGCCGGGGCTCTCGCACGGATGTTCCGGGGTAGCGGTCGGCACGACGACAAAGTATTTGTCGAGTTTGTCTTGCGGCGGCTGGCGCAGCACTTTCACTGCGTACAGGTAAGGCGCCATCGGGTCCCCGGGAATGTATTCCTCTGCGCTCCCGGTAAAAACGTGGCTGGTCATGCTCACCACGCCGTTCCAG
>JAJFVA010000020.1 GCA_021371995.1 Methanoregulaceae archaeon
AGGTAGAGCGATTCCGGACGGGAAACGAGAATCTCTTCGGGAAGGGCGGTAAGCATCTTCTCTGCAATACCGGGGTCAAGAATCCCGGCAGAGTTCCTGATGCAGTTTCTTACCGTCTTTCTCCGGTAGGCAAAAAGTGCGCGGACAACATCGGCATACAGCGCTTCGTCCATGATGGGAAAGAGCGGTCCGCGGGGGATGATCTTCACCACCGTTGACCGGACCTGTGGTTTTGGCGAGAATGCCTGCGGGGGCAGGTCAAAACACCGCTCGACGCAGCAGTAGGTCTGGACCATGATCGAGAGCCTCCCGCACTCCGGGGTTCCGGCAGGTGCGACCATCCGGCGGGCAAATTCTGCCTGGTACATAAGGACTGCCACCTCGAACCCGATTGCAAGCAGCCGGAAGGTTATCTTAGATGAAGCAGAATACGGCAGGTTCGAGACCACCGCATCAAATGGCGGGAGATCGCAGCGGACGGCATCTCCATGGACTATCGCGAGCCTTCCGGACTCGATTTCATCGGCAAAAAAAAGCGTCAGTTCTTCAACAAGGCCCGGATCAATCTCAACAGCATTGACACGGGCACCCCGGTCAAGCAGTTCTCTTGTGAGGATCCCCTCTCCGGGGCCGATCTCGAGGACCAGCCGGTCCTTTAGTTCGATCAGCCCGGCAATCCGCCGGACCGCATTCTTGTCGGTCAGGAAGTGCTGATCCTTAGGCGCTCTCATTTCGAGGTGAAGACGTGATACTTCACATTCGGGTCCTGGAGTTCCTCGAGTATTCGGTTCACTACCATCTTTTCAGGATGGGGGATGGACTTTATCCTCTGGCTGATATCGGCAAAACTCTCAAAAGGCTTCTTTTCACGTTCGGCGAGAATCTCCCACATCAGTTTCTTTCCTATCCCGGGAAGGAGGTGAAGCATGTGCAGTTTTGGCGTTATCGAGATAGACTTGTTGAAGAACTGTACGAATTCAGGCTCTTTCTCTTTCACCAGCTGCTCGACAACGAAGGGAAGTTCGACCTTTGCGGTCTGGGTCAGCTCGTCATAGCTGATCCGCCGCTTGACCCGCTCTATCTTCTCCCGCTCACCCTCCCCGATATACACCCGTTCATGGATCTGGATATTGAGTGATTTTGGTACCAGTTCAAGCAGTTTGAACTGTGAGATCCCGACCGCCTGCACGAGCGCTTCGCGTTTGAAGACCGGGCGGGGATCATCGGGATGCCCTCTCTGGAGTACATCGAGTACCAGGGCATTGATCTCTTTTTTTTCCGTCTTCATGCGAAGGACCTCAGAGATATGCCTTCACGATGCCGACAATCGAGTCGAGCTCTTCACCAGTGAGGGAAAATTTTTCCTTTGCGTAAATCGCCCGGACCTCATCCCTGCTCCGGGGTGCGACATTGGCAATACGGTATGCTATATCGGGTTTCATCTTCTCAAGCGTGAGCAGTTCCTTCACGAGCTCCTCTGACTTTTCAGCCGGCATTTTCGAAGTCTGGTTGGCATGCTCGATGCTTTTGCGAAGCTCATATGACATCTCCTTTTCTGATGCGATCCGCTCGGCCTCAACCTGCAACAGGACCTCGCGGACTTCCGATAGAGTAACCCTCTCTTCGCTAAGAACAGCCTTTACCTTCATGCCAGTCACCTGACTCCAGAGATTTACTTTTGTGCTTTTAGATGTTGCGGTCTGGCAATCACGATCTTATCCTTGTCGCCATCCCTCACGGCAAGCAGCCAGGCACGTCCGCGCTGGCCGATTACCGTACCTGTCTTTCCATGGAACCTGCGGTGCGGCATTCCTTTCTGGATGCTCGGTTCGCAGACCACATGCACCTTCTGGCCCGGCTCAAACTTCTGGATGAGCGAGGTTACGGGCAGAATACCGCGCCGTCTTATCTCTTTTTTAAACTTGTATCGTGTCTTCTTTCTTGGTCCGTTGTGATGTGCCATGATTTCTCACTCCTCCCTGGTGCTCTCTACCTGCACCACATCGAGCCTAGAGACCCTTGCAGGCCTGCCAAGGATCTCGGTAAGACTTGGCCGGGTTCTGCCGTTATCCCCTGAAATGAGCTCCTTGATATAGAGACCTGCTTCGCCGGTCACCTCAATAACATACCCCTCCTGTTCATTCCCAAGGTATGTTATCTCCGTGGCGTGTCGTTCACGTATCTTATCAGCCCTGCGGTGAGCGACCCTCTGCGGGGTGCGCTGGTATATTGTCACCCCTTTAAGGGCTTCCAGAGCGGATTGGAGCTCATGTAAGGACAACGGGTCTTGTATCTCGACCAGGATCCTGTATTTTTTATACCCTTTGTCCGATTTAATGGTTTCCACCTCACCGCGCCGGGTCCAGCGCTCAAGGGAGACTTCGACCCTGCCGGCAGCCGAGCGGTTGATCGTTTGTTCGAGGACCTGCAGATCAACTTTCCGGCGTAATGGTCCGACCATCTCCATCACAAAGGGGCGGCCGGAACCGATCATCCTGGCATCGATGTCCTCACGCCCGGCGCCATGCAGCACTGCTCCCCTCGCAGAGAGCAGTTCCATGGCAGGCCTCCCTATCAGCTCCTCTACTGAGTCCTGATACATCTTGCCCGTGAAATTGCATCGCTCGCAGCCCGCCCCCCGGCAGATCCGGCAATCCCAGTGGGTCTGCGGGATACCCCGTTCAAGTTTCCTGTACCTTCCATAAAAGAAGACAGGATTCACCTGTATCCCGACCTCTCCTGATGAGAGGTCAAGGAGGGCCAGAACATCAGGGCTGGTAAGATCGGCTTCTTTCCCTGTCAGCAGGGCAACCGCTTTCCCTACCTCGCGATTCATCTCGGATTTGAGCGGTTCCGGAGACGGGAGAGAGAGATCGCTCCAGACCATCTCTTCGCTCTCTGCCATGAGGGGAGGTACACGGGTCCCGATAAGAAAAGTCGTAAATTCTATCCCCTCAACAGCATCTTCAACCTTTTCTGCCCATTCTCCAACCTTGTTAAAGGCATCCTGGCAGATCCAGCAGGTCCCCTGGTGCAAACGGAACGGTTCGTTTATAGCGAGGGCATGGCTCACCCGGAGGGCATAGCCGCGCTGGTCATTCGAGAGTCCGAAGGAACGCTTTCCTACCATCCGTCCGAGACAGTGGTCGCAGATCTCCCCGTATGCAAGAATTTCCCCTGTCATTTTTATAAGGTCCATCCTTCCGCCCTCCTGTCCAGCTCGTTGAGGAGCACGGTGATGGTATGATCGGCATGAAGCGCTCTCGGGCCGACCGAATATACCGGCAGATCACCGGTCTGCAGGATCTCTTCTTTTGTCAGGTTCATATGGTCGCTCAAAAGGTAGTTATCGGGAAGAGCAGATGCTTTCCGCACATCAGCTCCCGACTCTTCAAGGAGCACGAATGGATATAGTGCAAGAAACTCCTGCAATCCACCTTTCCGCACATAAACCCCGGGAGTGGATTCACGGAATTCATCCCCTGCGTGAATCTCCAGCGCTTTTTTTATCAGCGAACCCGCGCTCCGCTCATCCGGGCTGAGATACCGAACCTTCTCTCCCGAGAAGAGTACCGTCCTTGGCGGGTTCGGGGGGCCGAGGAGGACAAGGTAGACCTCGACGTCACGCCTCATACCGTGAGACAGGAAAAGAGAGGTAGTTACGCACCGGCAGAGGACATCCATCCTCCCTGCACCTCCCGGCATATCATTCAGTGAGAAGTCCCCGGCAGTATGCGCCAGGTGACCAAGCACGGCAAACCGTATCATCCGGCTACATCCCGCCGAACCGCTTCATCATCCGCTGCATGTTGAACTTGCCGCCGGCACCCCGTACACCCTTGAGAGCCCGCTTCATATTCTTGTAATACTTGATGAGTTCGCGGACTTCCTCTGGAGAAGAACCCGAACCGGTTGCTATCCTCTGGATCCGTGAGCTGGAGAGAACAGACGGATCATCAAGCTCGGTGCCTGTCATCGAATCCATAATGTACCGGTACCTGGCCATCTTGGCGCTGGTGACATCGTATACTTCGCCAGGAACCTCGACATTTCCAAGCGGGATCATGCTCATGATCTGTTTCAGCGGCCCCATCTTGTTCAGGGCTTCGAGCTGCTTGTACATGTCCCGGAGCGTGAACTTTCCCCGCATCATGGCATTGACATCGATCTCTCCCTCGGTGACCGTCTCCTGGGCGCGCTCGACGAGAGCCTTGAGATCTCCCATACCAAGCAGCCGGGAGATGAAACTGTCAGGCTCAAACCGTTCCAGGTCCTCTATCGTCTCGCCACTCCCGATAAAGACAATCCCGGAACGGGTCTCCGTGACGGCCGAAAGGGCTCCGCCACCCTTTGCGGTACCATCCATCTTTGTGATGATGACCCCGTCGATACTGATGGCTTCGTGGAACCGTTTTGCCTGCTCCCGCGCCTGCTGCCCGAGGGCTGCATCGATCACGAGCCACCGGTGGGTCGCTTTCGTGAGGACATTCAGGTCAATGATCTCCTGGATGAGATCCTCCTCAAGTGCATGTCTTCCCTGGGTATCAACGATGACTACTTCCGCATTCCCCAACTCTCTTAGCCCTTCTTTCACGATGAGCCGGGCATCCTTTTCCTTTGGGTCGCCGTAGCACGGGATGTTGATCTTTGCACAAAGAGTGCTGAGCTGGTCATAGGCACCGGGCCTGAACGTATCCGCGCAGATGACCGCCGTCTTCAGACCCTTTCTCTGGAAGTACCGTGCAAGCTTTGCCGTAGTGGTGGTCTTGCCGCTCCCCTGGAGCCCGGCCATCAGGATCCTCTGGGGTTCCAGCTTCACTTCTCCTGAAGCTCCGACCAGTCTGACCAGTTCCTGATACACAATCCGCAGCACATGCTCCCGGACCGACATTCCCTTCGGCGGCTCTTCTTCAAGTGACCGGGTCTTGATGGCCTGTGAAAGTTGCATTACCAGCTTCACGTTCACATCTGCCTGTAGGAGGGCACGCTGGAGATCCCTTACGAGCTCCTCAACAGCCGCCCTGTCGACGACGGTCTTTCCTGCAAGCTTCTTCAGCGCGTCCTTGAGCGAAGTGCCGAGCCGGTCGATCATCAGGTCTCCTCTGAAAGAAGATCCCCAACCACCTGGTCAGGAGAGAAAGGGGTCAGGTCATCATATCCCTGCCCGGTGCCGAGAAACATCAGGGGTTTTCCTATGGTATGTGCTATCGATATCGCGGCACCGCCTTTCGGGTCCATATCTGCCTTTGTGAGGACCACGGCATCGGCACCCACCGCTTTTTCAAACTCGTGTGCCCGGACCACGGCATCATTCCCTGCAACCGCTTCATCCACATACACGATAAGATCAGGTTTCATGACCCGGCGTATCTTGTCAAGCTGGTTCATGAGGTTCACCCGGTTATGGAATCTCCCTGCGGTATCAGCAAGAACGGCATCGATATGGTGCGACTCTGCATACTGGACGGCGTCATACAGGACTGCTGAAGGATCACCCCCGGCCTGGTGCTGGATAATTTTGATTCCAAGGCGTTGTGCGTGGACATCGATCTGTTCCAGTGCGCCGGCACGAAACGTATCTCCCGCCCCAATGACTACAGAAAAGCCGTTCTTCTTCAGGTACGATCCTACCTTGGCAACCGTGGTGGTCTTCCCCGTGCCATTCACTCCGGTGAAAAGTATCTTGACCGGCCTGTCGTGGGATCTGATGTAGGAGACCAGGTCGAAGCCTTCACCGAGAACATCGAGAAGTGCATCACGGAGCGCAGTGGTTACGATGGTATCGACAGGCTCGCCGATTTTCCTGCGGCTGCCCGCAAGATCCTTCCTGATGTGGCTGATGATCTCTTCGGTGACAGGGAGAGCTACATCATTTTCGAGAAGGACCATCTCGAGCTCAAAGAGCGGCTCTCTGATATCTTTTTCATCAATCAGGAATTCGCGGTCGGTGATGAGGACTTTTACTTTTCCAAGAATCGTTGCGCCCTTCTCTTTATCCGCAGCGGGCTCTGACTGAGGAATACCCTCTACATCGGATGCAGATTCGATGCTCTGGGAAAGCCCTTCCTGGATCTTATGGAGCTTCGCACGGAGCTCTTTAAACATACCGATGATTCTCCCCGGTCACTCTTCCCCTGCTCTCGGACCAGGCACCGCCTGCACCTGCGCCATCTGTGCCTGCTGGTATCCAATCTCAATTCTTCGGGCGATCTCGTTCATCTGCCCGTGAAGACGGTCGAGTGTCTCAGCAACCTTCTTTGCCGAGGCCTCCATCTCGGTGATACGGTCTTTCAGGTAGTCCTGCGCAGCCGTATTTGATTTCTCCACGATGACTTCTGCCCCGATGTTGAGGAGAACGCGATCCGGGTCAAGGATGCGGGCACGGACACTTACCCCACCCCCGATCTGGAGAAGGACAACACTTTCGGGCGATGCTGCGGCACCTCCGAGTGCCTCGATTGCGGCAATCGCCTCCATCCTGCCCTGCTCGAGGAGCGAGAGCTGCTGGGTAAAGATCTCAGCCTGCTGCCGGTATTCGTTCAGGTACAGCTGAAGGGACTGGATCTCCCGCGGGTCCACGTGATCCACGTTATTCACCATTCACAGCATCAACGGCATTTACGGTAATATACCTTCGTTTCAGGCGGTGCTTGCTCCCGATTACCGCGAAGGTGCGCTCTTTTGCCTGTACCGCATTGGGCGCCTCGATCACCTTGCTGTAGGGATGCCATTCATCCCCAATCATGAAGGTTCCCTTTACTTCAAATTTCATGTTTTGCATCATTATCTCTCCAGAAATCCAAATACATCCTCAATTCTTCCAAGTTCGAACCCGGTGGTTTCCAGCCCGGCCACATATCCGCGTGAGTTCGCAAGAAGGCCGGTCCCGACAAGACCGCTCCCCATGTTAACTGACCCGGTTCCAATAGGAAGGCTCGTCAGGCTTTCGAGCCGGGCCAGTTCATGGTGGGACGCGCGGGGATGAACCATGATTCCGCGGCTGGATGCAACCGCTGCCATTCCCACCGTCTTTATCCCGGCCAGGGTGGTCCTGTGCACGGGAGTCTTTAACACCTCACCAACATCCTTTGCCATCTGTTCAGGCATATCAGGGTGGACCAGGGCAAGGGAATCATTGGCAAGAATGATATTTCCTGCTGCATTCATCGTATGCTCAAGCAGAAAGATTTCACGGTATTCAGAAAGCCTTGCGATCTCATTCTCATCTGCAAAGCCGCTCACCACAAACCCGTGCCGGTTTCCTGCAAGAAGAGACCCGATGATCTCGCTCCCCTGAAGGGTGGTCTCAACTATCTCCACGCCAAGGATTCCGGCAAGTGCCTCACGGAAATCCTCATTCGCTGTGGGAGGGACCACGGCAATGTCATCAAAAACCCTGGCGAATACGCCGATATTTGAATCACCGCCAAACGAGACCGTTTTTTCCATATCATTCCTCGGCAAGTTCAGCCTGGACCTGCCCGTCGTCAAATTTCATGGCGCGGACACGCACACGGGATGGCGGGTTCTCTGCACCCCGGTCCCAGATCTTTTCATTGATGCTCCTGTCAAGCTTAACATCAGTACTCTTCAGGTGCCTCTCAAGGTACTTCCGGATATCCTTTATTGCCGTGTGGCTCCTCTTCCACCGCGGTGCACGACGTGCGTCGCGGAGAGGGATGATGTAAATCTGTTCCTTTGTCTTTTCCGCCATGTTCTTACACCTTCAGGGCGCTCCGTCTCCAGTTACGGCGCCGCGGATGGGCGACCACTGCACGCTTTGTGCGGAGCATCACCCATTGCGGAACCCGCCTGTTCTGTTCACACGCCTTTGCGAGTCTCATCTTGAAACCTTTTGTGGATTTACTCATACTTATTTCACCTCTGTTCCTGGTTCAGCCCGCGAGAGAACAAGTGACTGCTGGTGATCCTGTGGGAAAAATGCCCGGGGATCAAGACCCCTCTCTGCAATTCCGCCCCGGATCCCGCCTTCATAGTCACCGTTCGCGATCTGCCCCGTCTGCCCATTGGCGATAATAAAGTGGCGGCGGGCAAGCCGGTCCACCTCTTTTCTCCCGTACCCGAGGAGAGGCCTGATGTAGGAGCACCCGGTCCTGTCCTGGAAGCTCTGTGCCTCGTCCCGTGAAAGCATCGGAACACGGTCATCCATGCGTGTCCCATCAGCCACGACCGGATAGTCATGGCACACCATTTCCATCGCCTGGCGATGGACATGCTGTATCGCATCATTCGGGTATCCGCATGTAATGACCATTTCAACGACCTTTTCTAAAAAACCCTCTTCAAAGATCCTTCTCTTCCACGGGAGACCTGTGGCACGGGCCGCGTTTTCGACCGCATGGGTCTCGTCTCTGGCGGAGAAGACGAAGGTGTTCAGCTCGACTTCATAGTCACGGGAGAGAAGAAGCGCTGCAAGGGCACTGTCTTTTCCACCGGAAAAGAGCACCCCGGCCTTCATCCTTTCCTTCTGATATTGAATTCCTTTTTGGCCGGCTGGATCTGCTGAAGCAGGGTTTTCAACTGCGTATCAGTGATCTTCTGTTTGAGACGACCGCTCTGTGCAAGGAGCACGAGCTGCTGCTCGACCGCCCGGGCAAAATCCGGCCGGGTCAGCCGGATGGCATTAAGCCGCTCCCGTGCTTCAGGTTCAAGAATCTGCAGGAGGATCATGTGCAGCTGGGCATCCGCCTGTTTCTGCCGCTCCATCTCATCCTGCATCATCTGCTGGTCTACTGCCTGCTGCTGCATCTGGGCCATCCTTTTCCGCCGGATTTCAGCAAGCTCGTCGTCTCCCATATTTGTCTCTCCGGGTTCAGGCTGTTTTTTCTGCCTGTTTTACCAGGCTCCGGGCAAGATTATCCATAAAGGACATCCCCTGGGCCGAGACCCTGCGTCCGGTCTTGTCATGGACGATGAGTCCCGCAGCCTCGAGCTGCTGGAGCGACTTGCGGAGAATCGATCCGCTTCCCTTCCGGAACTGGGTCGGGCGGGAACCACGGTCCTTGCCGCCGCCATAGAACGTTCTCATTCTCTCAACGCCGATTGGCCCGTCAATGTAGACCCGGCGCATAATGGATGCGACCCGGACAAACCACCATTCGGGGTTCTCCGGGGGCATCTCCTTGTGAACCCCTGTCTTGGCAAAAAGTGACCACTCGGGGGGGGTGATCTCCGGCTTTTTCTTCAGTTCCTCTGCGAGGGAACGTATGAAGCTATCAGCCGGGACATCGTATACCGTTGTCATCCTGGAAACCTCACTGTCACCGAATTGATATAACAGTCTTTACATATTGGTTCATAATACTTTTATATATTTCGAGCAGGTTACCGCCGCAGGAATAAAAAAAGACAGCCCTTATTTTTTCTGGCGCCGTGCAAGTACCATGGTCCTGCCCCTGACTTCAACAAGGAGAGCCCCGGCCCGCGCTGCTACCTCTGCAGGGTCAACCTCAATATTCTGGAGCCATTTTACTTTAACTACGGTCCTCTTCTCCAGCTGGTCCGCAATCTCCTGGATAATGGTGTCGCTACATCCCTGCTTGCCAATCCAGACGGTCGGACGGAGATCCTGCATCAGATTTTTATTCCTGTCTGCCTTCATGCCTCTTTTTCACCGGAATCCGCATCTGTCTTCCGCACGAGAGGCAGGTCATGATAACCTTACCCCGTGCAATCCTTACCCTCACGTTCCGCCCCGGTACAAGAAACCGGTAGCAGTGCCGGCAGAACTGCTTCCGCAGGAGCGGATCAATCCTTACCCTGTGGCGCATTGAGATGTGCCGTGCCAGCGCAACGCACCGATCGCTCATCAGGGGATCTTCCGAAAAGAACTCCCTCGCCCTGCAAAAGAGGATTCCAATCCTCTCCCTCGCTATCTTTTTTGACTTAGGGGGCGGGGAGCGCACAATCATATCCTCCTGTTTTTCCTAAAATCCTGATGCTCCAGTAACTGTTGCTGTAAGGGTTTATCATGGTGATCCGCGGCAATGGGATCGGCTTTGGGGTATCACAGGAAAGGGTTTTTAGCGTTCAGGGGATGTCGCGCTGCCCGGGAGAATTCGTACCCTTCTCCCGTCAATTATAAGCCGATCTTCGCAGAAGAGACGTATAGCTTCAGGGAGACAGCGGTGCTCTAATGCAAGGATGCGCGCGGAAAGAGTCTCTTCATCATCCTCCTCTTCCACACGGACACATGCCTGGATGATAACCGGCCCGGAGTCCATCCCTTCATCGACAAAATGCACAGTGCAGCCCGATACCTTGACACCGTATCCGAGTGCCTGCCGCTGGGCATGGAGCCCGGGAAAACCAGGGAGGAGGGCAGGATGGATATTCATGAGCTGCCCGTGAAAATGCTTCACGATCCCCCCCCCAAGGATACGCATATAGCCGGCAAGAATGTAGAGATCGGCGGATAGGTCCTTCATTACCCTGCATAATGCCTGTTCATATGCATCCTTTACAGGATATGCCCCGTAGTCCACGATATAGACCGGTATCCCTGCCTTTTTTGCCCGCTCTATCGCGTAAGCACCCGCGTTATCGGTGATGAGCCCGCAACAGGAGGCAGGTATCTCTCCCCTGGCGATGGCATCGATAACTGCCTGAAAATTAGATCCACGGCCTGAAGCAAGAACAGCAATACGTTTCACCGGCATTACGAATCCCCGGCCTCTTTCCCGGCAGGAAGGGTATGGAGGATCAGCTTGACCTTCACAATGCGGCGTGATAGCATCTGCATGACCACCAGCGTAACATGGTTCTCGGTAAGATGTACGGTCTCCCCGGGATGAGGGATATGGCCAAGCCGCTCAATAAGCAGTCCGCCAATTGTCTCATATGATTCATGGACGGGCAGGTCGATATCAAGCTCTTTGTTCAGGTCTTCGACCCAGAGTTTTGCATCCACAAGGAAAACTCCCTCACCAATCTTTTGTATCTCAGGCTCTTCGCGGTCGAATTCATCCAGTATGTCCCCGACCAGTTCCTCGAGAATATCTTCGACCGTGAGTATCCCGATAAAGCTCCCGTACTCGTCAAGGACTATTGCAATCTGCACCTTGCGCAGCTGGAGTTCCTTGAGCAGGTCATCGATCTTCTTTGTCTCGGGAACAAAATACGGGTCATACATCAGTTCCCTGATGGGTATGTCCTTTTTCATGGAGAATGCAGCCGAAAAAACATCCTTGATGTTCAGGATCCCGATGATATTGTCGACCGAATCATGGTACACGGGGAGACGTGAAAAACCGGTCTCGTTAAAAACCTGCATCGCTTCATCGAGGGTCCGGGTATCTTCGATCAGAGCGACATCGACACGGGGGGTCATGATCTCGCGGGCATTGGTATCACCGAACTCCAGGACCGAGTACAGCATCTCCCGCTCTTCCTGTTCGATTGTCCCCTCCTCTTTTCCCACTTCGATCCACTCCTTGATCTCCTCTTCCGTGACACTCGGTTCACCCATCGCGGAGGGGGCTCCGAACTTCCCGGTAATCTTCTCGATTCCCCAGATGAGAGGGGTGAGGATACGGGTGAGATACAGGATGGGAGTGGCAACTGACAGGGCAAGCTTCTCACTATTCCGTGCAGCATATACCTTCGGGCCTATCTCCCCGAAGAAGAGCAGGAGGATCACAACAACAAATGTCGCAATACCGACACCAATGTCCCCAAAGATGCTGATAGTGACTGCAGTCGCGATGGATGCAGCAGCGACATTGACAATATTGTTCCCGACAAGGATGGAGATCAGGAAACGGTTAGGAGTCTCTTTGAGGGTGGCAAGAGATTCTGAACCTTTCCTGCCTTCATTTAAGAGCGTCCGGACCTTTGCACGGGTCAGGGAAATAAGTGCAATCTCTGAACTTGAGAAGAATGCCGAGAGCGCAAGGCAGATGATGAAGAGCAGGACCGGCAGAAAATATTCAATCATTGAGGCCACGCCGCCCTTGCGGCCATTGATGCTCTATGGTTCATAGATGAGAAAACTACTACAATAATAGTAGTTCCTTTAAATAAACCCAGCGTTTATCCGAGACTTTCATGCACGAAGGCTGCCTGCCTTGCAAGGAGAAGGATCTTCTCCTCGCTCGAGAGGTCGTGGTCAAAGGTGCGGTCCTCAATCTCAAACGTTATGACTCCCTTGTAACCAGCATCGGAAAGCCAGCAAAGAATGGTAGCAATTCCGGGGTCTTTATCAACCGGAAGGTGCATCGTCCCACCGTTTGCCCTCCCAAGGTGGACATTTACTATCCGATCTCCGCAGAGATCGATATACGATTTAACCTCCCCTATGGACACCCCCATTGCATGTGAGATATCAAGGGTGAAAGAGAGCCATGGCTCGCGGTCGAGAATCTCCCTTACAGTCTCAGGGATGCAGAGGAGCGAGTTCACCTTCTTCTCCATATTTTCTATCGCCACCTTCACCTGGCTTTTCCGGGCAGTATCTGCAAGAAGGGACAAGTAGTGGTCAAACCGCCGGAAATCCGGACCACTCGGGGGTCGTTTTGCCGTCCTCCTTCCAGGGTGAACCGTGACAACTTCTGCACCGATGCGATCAGCCAGCATCACCGATGCGAGGGTGTATTCAACAGAGACCGCCGCAACCTTAGGGTTGATTGAACAGGGGTTCAGGTCAAGGATAGGGGCATGTACGGTCAGTGGTGCCATTGCCGGGCGCTTCAGGATGCAGTCAAGGAGTTCAGGGACCGGTTGTTCCCGAAGCCAGAAATACGGGGTCTCGACCCAGAACTCTATCGTATCAAGACCTGCCTCGTCCACGAAATCAAAGATCTCATCGAGAGTATACTCATGGAAGAACATACTCGACACGGCAAGGCGTACCATGATCCTATTTCATATTCCGCCGGTGCAATAATAGTTGTTGATGGCATACGTGCAGAAGGGAACTCTCAATGAACGCGAAGAGCACGGTACCGGTGTCTTCTCCATTTCCGAGATTTCGTCAGTCATATCATCGGTTCTTGACGATACCCGGCTGCAGGATATCTGGGTCAGGGGAGAAGTGACCAACTTCAGGCCGCATGTTTCAGGCCATCGCTACTTTTCTCTGAGTGAACGGGCACAGAACGGTGGTGCAGTGCTCCATTGCGTCATGTGGAGAAACGATGCCAGGAGAATTGGCGGTGAGTTCAGGGAAGGCATGGATGTCATTGCTTTCGGGTCGATCACTCATTATGCACCGCAGGGAAAATACCAGTTTGTTGTTCGGGAACTGAAGCATACTGGTGAAGGTGAAAAACATCTCCTCGTTGAGCGCTGGAAAGCCGAACTTGCAGCGGAAGGTCTTTTTTCTGAAGAGAGAAAGAAACCCCTTCCCCGTTTCCCTATGAAAGTGGGGGTTGTAACCTCAGAAACCGGTGCTGTCCTCCAGGATATCCGCAATGTAATAGCGCGACGATATCCCCTGGAGATCGTTGTCTCTCCTACCGCAGTTCAGGGTGAATCCGCCCATTGCGAGATCGCCGCCGCCCTGGCAAGGATTGACGGGTATACCGATGTGATTATTATTGGAAGAGGGGGGGGGAGTTTTGAGGATCTGTTCCCCTTCAACCATCCCGAGGTCGTCCGTGCAATATCCCGGTGCAGGACCCCCGTAATAAGCGCAGTCGGGCACGAGGTCGATGTCACCCTGGCTGATTTTGCGGCAGATATGCGGGCACCGACCCCGTCTGCAGCAGCCGAACTTGTGGTCCAGGACAGGGTAGTGATGAGGGAGACCCTTTTTCAGTATGCAAAGAAGCTGGGTGCGGATCTTATCGGAAAAATGGACCGGGCCTCCCGCGAAATAGGAGAACTTAGGTCAAGGATAGCACCGGGAAGAATGGAGCGCCGGATATCGGAACGGCAGCAGGATGCGGCAGTCATGGCCGAGCGGCTAACCCGGGCGTTCTCTGCAAAGATTGCCATGCAGAGGCTGATCCTTCGTGGGATTGGAGAGAAGATTGAGGGGAGAAACCCGTTACGACTTCTCGAGCGCGGGTATGGAATCATCGAAAAAAACGGCCGGGCTATAAAAGATCTGAAAGCAATTACAGAAGGCGACCTTGTGCAGGTCAGGATGAAAGGGGGAAGACTGGAGCTGCTGGTAAGGAGCGTGACTCATGACAAAGACCTATGAAGAACTGTTGAATGAATTAAAAGAGATCATACAGAAGATCGAAGACAATGAGACAGGCCTCGATGAGAGTATCGCACTGTACGAACGTGGAGCTGTCATTATCAGGCAGTGTGAGGAACTTCTTGCTTCCGCAGAGCTGAAGATTACGATGCTTGGAAGGGATTAAAACCGGATCACGGCCATGCTGATTCCGCTGCATGATCCCTGTCGGTCACGGTCATTTCCACAAGAAGTTCTCCGCCTTTTTTAAGGCAGGCGATCAACTCCCAGGGGAGGGTCCGCGCTGTCTGGTCCGAACCTATCCCGACGGTCCTGCCGCAGACATACCTGCTTCTCCGCCATACCATATCGGTCGGATGGTTGAGAACAAGACCTGCAGAACCCTGTGAAGTGACAACTACCGAGATATCCCCGCAGGTAAGCCTAGTAAAGAGAATTGCATCATCACGGGCAAGCGCGTCCCTGAATTCCTGTGAGAGATCAGAAGCACCCTTTTCTGCACCAACTGCAATGATGCAGTCTCCTTTGCAGGTGAGGTGCATCTCCTTTGTAATCTCGAAGGTTGTGGAGTGCCGGGAGATCACATTCGGGTGACCCCGGCACCGGACGGTCTCTGTTACCTCCATGCGGATCAGTTTTGTGATTATCTCAATGGAACCGGTCCCTGATAATGCCATTCGTTATCGAGCCAATGCTAATATTGGAGAAGGATTCACACTTACACCGGCTGTTGAAGATGGAAATGAGAGTATATTGTCCGGAATGCCGGCGTGAACAGGAGCATGCAGTCCTTGCACAATCCCGCCAGACACGTGTCAGGTGCATGGTATGCGGTTCGGTCCACCAGGTAGCCCCGGCAAAAGAGCAGTCTCCGCTTCTCGTAAAGACCATTGTTTCGGAAGAGGATACATCGCGTATCTGCGGAATCGAGCTTTCCGCAGAAGAGCCCTGCCAGATCGGTGATCACCATGTCGCTGTCTGCGGGGAGGAGTACATAGGTATTGAAATAACGGCAATCGAACGGGGCCAGCAGCGGGTACGAAAAGCCCGGGCAAAGGATATCACTGCATTATGGAGCCGGAAGATCGAGGAGGTACTGGTCCGTGTCTCGGTTCATGACGGGAGGGCAACCGTACCACTCGTTCTCAGGGTCAGTGGAGAAGAGCCTTTTGTGGTGGGAGAAGTGTACCGGGTCGGGAATCGCCGGTTCCGCATTGCCCACATGAAAATGAGGGATGGTGCTGCATTGCGTCACGAAGGTCAGAAAGGGCTTGCCAGGAAGATAAGACGAATATACGGATACCCATTATAGATATTTCCTGATAGCATCCTCAAGCTGTTCACGGTGAACAACACCTTCGAACCGCCCGACCGCCTTTCCATCTTTTATGATGATAATTGTCGGAGTCACCCTGAGATCGTATTCTTCAATGTATTTTCTCTCCTTCAGGGGGTTGATCGACTCAATGTGCACCTGGAGGGCAGCTTCCACCTCCCTGTTTATCGGATCCTGTTCCTCGCATGCCATGCAACCATCCTGGAAGAACGCTATCACCTGAAGCATACAGTAAAAAAGGGAGTAAGGGGGCTATAAATATACGCCCTATTCTTAAGTGCTGCTTAACTGGAGGATTGTAATATCAGCAGTATTGTAGCCATAATCGATTGTGATGGAATCATTGGTTTTATTTTTCAATACTACGGTTCTCAAAGCGTATTGAGGGGTAGTATTGCCATCAGCATCGACCATGGGACTCGTTGTGAAGCCAAAAATTATCTGCTGATCATCCATAGCCGTTGAAAAATTTCCACCCATTCCTTCGAAATCTTCCACTTTTGCCTGCTGCTCAAATTGAGGATTTTCAATGAACTCGATGTGTTTTGTACTTTTATCCTTCATCCCCACCAGACTTTTGGTTATCTGGTTCATTTCGGGCCCTAAAAAGGCGAAATATTCCATTTCCTGACCTGAAATGGTAGCCGGAATTGGTTCGACGAGATCATCTGTTGTTCCGTTTACTGTCAATGTAAGAGAATTAGCCAGCCAGACTACCTGATTTTCCCCCACTGCCTGATTATAGATACGTTCGTTTGTCGTAAACACAGGTCGCCCCAATTCATCTTTCAGAGTAACATCAACGACAACCTTGTCTCCGGTTTTTGCCGGTTTCATGGTCACGAGCCAGTTCGTACCAAGTGAGGTTATGATCATAACACCCGCGAATAAAATACAAACCATTACCAGCAATATCTTCGCCCATGATGAGGTCCATCCGCCTTTTTTTGAAGCGGGTTTCCCTTTTTTATCCGATTTCATTCATTTTAGATGGATTTTTCAGGAAGATAAACATTCCATTCTTTTCCCTGCAATAAACATAAATATTTTATATAATAAGCCTTAACTTAAAGATAGTCCACCCTATCAGGGTGGGTAAAGAGGTTTGCAAAAAATGTATCGCAGGAGATATCCTTTCGGATGGACCTGGCGTGATTTTGATGAGATGATGAGCGAGATGGAAAACCGGTTCTGGGGTCCCTCAGGCCGTCTTCTTCCACCCGGGGGAATCACCGACCGCATGATGCCGGCGATCCGGGGCGAGTTCCGCGTCGATATCCGCGACCATGATGACGAGATCATTGTGGTAGCTGATCTTCCGGGGGTGGAAAAGGGTGATGTTTCGGTCTCCCTCGTGAACCCCGGAATGCTCGAGATACGCTCAGAGCGAAAGGCAGAGAAGGAGGAGAAAGATGAAGGGTACTATATGCGGGAACGGATGAGTGGTACCATGAGCCGGATTGTATCCCTCCCCCATGAGGTAACCGATGCAGGGGCATCTGCAACATTCAAAAACGGTGTGCTCGAGATACGATTGAAAAAGAGCACGACCGAACGCGGTTCTGCGATTAACGTGGAGTAAAAACACCGTATATTTCCTTTTTTCCGATGCCTTGAAGTCATCTGAACCGGAACCTAAGTGCGATGGACAAGAAAAAGGTCAGGGACTACATGACCTACGATGTCGTCACCATCGATGTGCACGCTACCACGCGCGAGGTTATGGAGAAGATCCAGAAAACCGGGCATGACGGGTTTCCTGTTATCAATGACAAAGAAGTAGTGGGATATGTCTCTGCCCGGGACCTGCTCTTTGTCTCTCCTGCCACGCCGGTTGAAAAGGTGATGTCCCAGCACCTGATTGTCGCAGACCCGGATATGAGCGTCAATGATGCCGCCCGGGTCATATTCAGGTCCGGGATCCAGAAGCTTCCGGTGGTCGACCAGAATAACCGGCTGCTCGGGATTATCTCAAACACTGACGTGATACGATCGCAGATCGAGCACGTATCCCCTGAAAAAGTCTTCAATTTCATGACCACCCTGAACAAGCTGCACGGCATCAATCCCGAACTGAAGCGTGAGGTGGTCCCAATCGATCAGCTCATCCCGACCCAGTCAAAGATTTACGAGGATGAACTGGAGGGTCGGATGTACGAGATACGAAAGGGGCTGGCCGAACCCCTGATCGTAATCCGCCGGCCGGGAAAACTGATTCTTGTCGATGGTCATCACCGTGCAATAGCAGCCAAAAAACTCGGGATAAAAACCCTTGATGCCTATGTTATTGAAGTAAACGAGGATATCGAACTTGGCATGGAACGGACCGCAAAAGCGATGAGCTTAAAAAGTCTCGATGATATCCAGGTCCTTGATTATGCCCGCCATCCCCTTGTTGCCATCACGCACAGGCTGGTCCGGAGGGCTTAAAGACCGGAAAGAGGGGAGGCCGGGACATATATCGTCCGGTTTTTTATGATACTTTTTCTCATGCACCCTTTCAGGATCCCTCGCATTTGGCATCGAATTTCTCATTCAGCAGGTGCTCTTTTACGACACTATCATCAGGAACCACCACTTCCGGCCATAATCGTGTCTTTGAATGGATTACCGACCTGTTCCGGATTACCACTCTCGGCCCGATTACAGTATCATGTTCGAGACTGCATTCATCCCCGATTACCGTGTCATTGTCAATGATGCTCCCGCTTATCGTGCTGTTTTTTCCGATGATGACATGATTATAAACTGATGAGGAGAAGATCTTTGCCCCTGGCCGGATAATGCAGTGCTCCCCGATACTGGTATACGGGCCGACAAGGACTTCATCCCCTATGGTTGTACCGGCTCCGATCGATGCCGGCCCTATAATATGGCAGTTCCTCCCAATCGAGATCGAGTCGCCAATCACGACCGGGCCGAGGATCTGCCCTCCCCTGATCGAGATATCCCCCCGGATGCTTGTGTAGGGTATCTCATCGAGTTTCCACCGCTCTGCCTGCCGGAGCGATGCAGGACTCCCGACATCGGTCCAGTGACCGCGGGCCAGCCACCCCTTCAGCACATACCCTTTTTCCATAAGGAGCGGAAAAAGGTCGCGGGCAAAATCGAATTTCGTTGATTCAGGAATCCATGAGAAGATCTCGGGCCTGCAGACATATATCCCGGTACTGGCGAGATTTGAGAAGATCTCCCCTGGTCCCGGTTTTTCCCGAAACCTCCGGATCTGGTAGTTGACATCTATCTCGGCGATACCGTACTCTGACGGTTCATCGATACTGATGAGGCCTATTGATACCACCGGCCGCTCCCGCATATGCACCCGGTAGAATTCAAGCAGATTGATATCGGTCACGTGGTCGCCTCCCACCACAAGAAAATCCTGTCCGTCAAGGTATTCCTGGGCGTTTTTCACGCTTCCCGCCGTCCCAAGCTTTGTCTTTTCATGCACGTAGGTGATATCGACCCCGAAAAGAGAGCCGTCACCAAGTGCTTCTTCGATCAGGCTGCCCATGTATCCCAGCGTGATCACGATGTCGGAAAAACCAAGGTTTGAGAGATGAGAGACAAGATGTTCGATAGATGGGCGGTTCACTATCGGGATACAGGGTTTGGGCCGATCGAAGGTGAGGGGGCGAAGCCTGGTGCCTTCCCCCCCGCACATGATACACACCTTCATAAGAGTGTGTTTTACCCGATCAGTTTTAACCGTATGGAGAGTGAGAAAGACAGGCTTTTGATTGAAACTAATTTATGGGTATCTCTCCAATAGTTTCCCGGACTCCTGACTATGGAACAGCATACCGGAAAAAAGAACGGCCTGAACCGTCTCGAAATTCTTCTCTCTGTGGCGATTCCCGCTCTTTGTTTTGGAGGGGCGGCACTCGGTATCCTTCTCTGGCAGAGGGGATATATCAGCGATGCGGGTTCTTTCTACTGGGGATGTATCGCAGGTTCCGTGCTGCTTGCCTACCTTGCCTGGTTGAAACCCAGGAAAGACATTGTATCACTCCTTGCCCCTCTGTATGCAGTCATCATCTTTCTACTTCCTCTCGAGAATAAGCCAACGGTTCTTCTGCAGCTCCTCTTTGGGGCAAGCCTGACCATCCTGGTCGTGAGACTGAACATACTTTTTAGTACTCCCCCGGTTAAAAAACACGGAGAGAATCCTATGGAAAAGTACCTGTATGACTACATGCACCGCATCACCCCCCTGTACCGTGGCATCGACCGTGAGACAGCCCACGAGATAGCCTCTGCGGTGCTCTCATTCAAATTTGTGCTGTATACGAATACCATGACCAGTGCCGAAAAGGCGATCTCCGGCATAACTGGAGAAGGCCCCCAGGCTGCACTGAAAAAAGCACTCCGCATCATCAGGGATCGGGCTTCCAGCCTCGATTCATCCGAAGTTAAAGTGTATTCCCCGGAGACCTTTTCTGACGCAGAGAAGACTTACCTTGCGGTTGCCCTCCCGAATGAAACTGTCGGAACCCGGGAGGATTTGGACCTTGATAACGCTCTCCTGCTTTGCTATGCAGTCGCATATCTCTATTCACCGGATGACGGACAGGTCCTTGACGAACACCAGAACTACGTCATACAGATACTGAATACGTATAAAGAAGCGCTCGGACTCTGAACCGGGCATTTCATTTTTGATTGATGGAGAAAACTTATTTCCGGGGACTCTGTGAATATTCTGAAATACGGCAGGGAAAAATCATCTGCATTTCAAACGATCATACCAATGCCCACGATCATACAAGCGGAACAGACAGTTCATGATTCCTGACCGGGAACCTTTCCAAAAGGTTTCACCGGATTTTAATCATCCCTTTTAGAGCGGTTCTCAATTATCACTAAACACTGACGTGTTCTGCACGGAAAAAGAATAATATCCAGATTTACAGGGTATCCAGGCTGATGCCGTTAAAGTCCTGCATGACCTCGCCAATGGTTTTAATCCCGAAGGCAGTCTGGACCACGTTCAGGTCAAGCTGGATGGCTGCATCGCACATATAATCAAGGATGTCCACAGAAAGTTCGCGCTGCTGCTTGCTTTTCCGGATCTGGTCCACGAGAAACGATACCTTTTCCGGATTCTCCATGCGAAGCTTTGCAAGACTTATCACGCAAAGATAAATGCGTGTAAGGTTCCGGTCCGTGCCGGTGATGGTATCAAAGAAATTTTTGATAACCTGGGCCTGAAAGACCTCTCCACCCATATTATATTGAGGTAATGAATATGAGTATATAAATCTATCTCAAAAAGCCGCAGATTTGCCCATAGATCCTGAAAAAAACATGTCTGACGCGAGTAATCCTTCCCATCCGCAGGGCATGAAAATTTATGCTATCCCTTTTCCTGAACATTCCATGACCATCGAAGAGAGAGGTCTTTTTGAGGAGGGTAACGGATAATCATGAACAGGAAAAAGTTCATTTTGCAGTGCTGACAATCCGGATCACATCCCCATCCTGGAGCTCGTGAGTATCCTTTACCCGCATCTTGGTCCGGGCATCCACGGCATACAGGAACCCTTTACCGATGTCGGTGTGAACCATGAATGCGAGGTCGCGTGGGGTTGATCCCTTTTTCATCAGGAATGCATCAGGAAGGACCCTCCCCTTGCTGTCAGAGAACTTATGCTCGTCTTCCACCGGGAAGACAACGATCAGGCCAAGAAGCTGGCGTATGGTATGATCGATTGCCTGCTGCACCCCGGTGCCCCCATACCTCTGCATGACTTCGGCAATTTTTCCGAGTCCGGCCTTCTGGGGGGATGAGAGCGCCTGCTCATTGATGAGAGAGAAACCCTGATCCCCGGGAAGATACCTGATCAGCTTTGCCTGGGCAGCATTCCGGAGGGCAAGCTCCCCGGCCGCCGATGCAAAAAGGAACCCGTCACTTTTCAGGGCGGTGACAATCGAATCAGGGGCCTGATCAACCTTGTTCCCTACGTGGACCATCGGCTTGCTGATATTCGTTATCTCCCTGCAGAAACGGATGAGCGCATCAGCATCCGCATGGGCCAGTTCTATCCCTGCTGTCTCCTCAGCGTCCCTCACATCCTCCGGTGTAATACGAAGTCCGGTCAGTACTTCCGATATTCCCTTATGGATCGGGTAGGTCTTTGACTGCGCCTGTCGTTGGAGTTTTGCCCAGTGCTTCTCAACAATCCCATAAATCCACATCGTCATCTCATGCTCGAGAAAGACCACGTCCTTTTTCGGGTCATGGCTACCGACCTCGACAGGATTTCCCTCACTGTCAGTCGAACCGCTTGCATCAACAATATGGAGGATTGCATCTGCCTGCCGCAAATTATCGAGGAACTGGTTGCCAAGCCCCCTGCCTTTGTGTGCATCAGGGACAAGCCCGGCAACATCCACGAGATTGACCGGCACAAACCGGACCCCGTCATAGCAGCTCTCGCAGGGGATCTTCAGACTTCTACAAGGGCAGAGCGTTCTGGTAAAGGCTACCCCGAAATTGGCATTGATCGTGGTGAACGGGTAGTTGCCGATCTCTGCCGGGGCAAGAGTCGCAGCCTTGAAAAACGTGGATTTCCCGCAGTTTGGCTTTCCCGCCAGCGCAAGCGTGATCATAGCAATTTCCTTTAAGTGATACTACCTAATTAATCTGTTATTATGTCCTTTACCGCCCGAAACACGTATTATTTTGACGCTCCGGGACCGGCGAATACTTCTGACTGTGCACGATTTGCAGCGGGGAGGGCACTGGAACTCGGGCTTTCGAAGGTAGTGGTCGCAAGCACTTCGGGTGAGACGGCCAAGGTATTTCACTCAGCTCTGAAGGGAACAGGAATTTCGCTGATTGTTGTCACCCACGTCGTTGGATTCTCCCAGCCGGGAATCTGGGAATTCTCCCCGGAGATCGCAGCCGAACTCCAGGCCGGGGGAGTCAGGATCATCACCGGTACCCATGCCCTCTCGGGACTCGAAAGATCGTTTTCCCGCTCATCGAAAGTTGGGGGCGGATCCCGGACCGAGGCTGTTTCCGAAACATTGAGACGAATCATCGCAGTAGGGCTCAAAGTTGCTGTCGAATGCGTCCTGATTGCCGCTGACCAGGGGGCGGTAAATACCAGTGAGGAAGTAGTAGCTTGCGGGGGTACTTACAGCGGAGCCGATACGGTGTGCGTGATCAGGCCTTCCCATACCGCGTCATTTTTCGATCTTCAGGTCAGGGAGATTGTCGCAATGCCGAGGGTCCGGTAACCATGGTGACGGCATCTCTCCGTTCAGCAATCAGCCTTCTTCGTTCACCAGCAGCATGGCTCCCGGGTCTTGCCCTTGGCAGCATTGCGGCTTCGTTTGTCATCACGCAGTATTTCCTCGGGCTGTTCATTGCAGAACGCCTCCTGATCATACTGCTCGTACTGATACCCTTCTTTATGGCAGGACTTCTCAGTCTGGTTAAAACAGGGGATACAGGTATCCGGTCGTTTGTATCCGGGGGGATAGCCGGGTATTTCCGTGTGCTTCTTCCCTCACTGGTGATTCTCTTTGCCATCATCATCACCATCTTTCTCATCCTTATCCCCCTCATTGCCCTTGGCATTGGAGGACAGGTTCTTGTTTTCATGGTGCTGACCTGCGGACTCTCTATTCTCTTCTTCACAATCTTTTATGATACCGCGGCAGTATTTGAGGGGAAAAACGTGTTTGAATCCATCAGGAGAAGCGTTGAATTTGTCCTCCGGACAACTCATTCCTGCGTGGTTTTTTACCTTACCTCTCTCGTAATAGGAGGTATCATCACCATTATAACCCTGCTTTTCTGGACCGCTTCCCTTTATGACCGGCTCGTAACGATTTCCGGTCTCACACCGGAAGAGATGCAGTCCTTTACACTGGAACAGTTGAATGCGCTGCTTGGTCCGGACGGAATCCTCATCACGGCCTTGTTTTTCTTTGCCGGTATCGTACTCACCTTCTCGCTTTTGTATGCATTCAAGGCTTTCTTTTACAGGGACTATGCGGGAAAGGAAGAGACCGGCAGCACGCCGCAGGGGGAATATGACAGCAAAGGCCGCTGGTATAAGTATTAAAGGAGCGCGACAAGGAGCAGGCCGGAAATCCCGCCCCCTGCCGTTGCTACAAGGTTTGTGCCGGCATTCCCGAATACCCCCTTGTTTTCGATAACCGCCCCGACAATGCTGTCAATATTGGTACCAATAAAACCGGCAATGGTCCCGGCTGCAACAACAGGGAGAGGAATAACCCCGAGCAGGAATGCAATTACCGAGATGATGAAGGCACCTGCAGCAGCGACAGTCTCTCCGAGAACCGTAACACCCCCGTTTGTCCCTGCCGGAACCCGGGAAAAAGTGGTGATCATATACGGCTCTCCTCCGGTAACTCCTATCTCGCTTGCCATTGTATCTGCTGCAGCTGTAGCAACGCTCCCGACAAACAGGACTGCACAGAGCGGATTGCCTGTTACCCCCCAGAGCACGGCTGCTGTCGCGGAAACACCCCCATTTGAAAAGACATTCAGATACCCCCTTGCACCACCATGGCTCTGTTCCACCCCCATCTCTTCCTTGTCATTATAGCGATACCGGGTGCTTACTGAACCGAGAATGAAGAACGCGAGCATGATGAGAAACCACCTGATGTCAGCAAATACGATCAGGATGATTCCGATCAGGGCTCCAGAAAAAAGACCACTCACATCTGCAGTCCTTGTGCGGTACGAGAAATAGCCAAACCCGAATGCAATGATGACAGCCGCGATAATCAGGAGCATGTCTGCCTGGTAATTCAGTTCGGCAATAAGGTACATGGTCATCGCGATGCCCAGGGCCTCGATCATCAGGGCATCCTCCCGGCCGCGGAGTATCGCCTTCAACAGGACCGCAACAACCACACCGAAAAGGATCACGAGAGGAACATACTGTTGCAGGTACAGCATCACAAGGATACAACCGGTAAATGCAGCAAGGATATATGCGATATAGGAAGGGAGCTCGCCAGTCCCCCAGCGGAATGCCAGTTCCCCCATGACCATGATGGTGATGGTACAGCAGAAAACAAGGAGGGGGAGGAGGGATAGTCCGTAAAGGGCAGCAATAGGAATAAGGGCGATTGCAAGGTAGCGGGTTTTCCTGATCAGGTAGAGCGTTAACGAGAACAGTACGATCATGATGGTAAGCACCCAGGGTGGCTGGATATAGGGTGCAATAAGGACAAAGGAGAGTGCCAGGATTGCAGCAAGCTTGTCCCCGAACTGTTCGGACATCCCGTGTAAGGTTGGTGCCTTATACACAAGAGGTTTTTCAAGAACACCGGGAGGGAAATGAGACTTTCATATACGCTGAATACTGCTCATAGAAAGCCTGTCCGGGGAGCATTCCCTTATTCGAACAATATATTTCATTCCAGAACAAATATGAGAAAAATGTCTCTCCCAAAGGATCTGCCCAAGAACTATAATTTTGCAGAAGTGGAGCCCCGCTGGCAGGGTATCTGGCGTGACGAGGACCATTATTTTGACCGGACATCTCCGCTCCCGCAGTTTGTCATTGATACACCCCCTCCTTACCCGACCGGGACCTTCCACATCGGAAATGCCTTCAACTGGTGTTATATCGATTTTATTGCCCGGTATAAGCGGATGAGGGGATACAATGTGATGTTTCCCCAGGGATGGGACTGCCACGGCCTGCCGACCGAAGTGAAGGTGGAAGAGATTCATGGCATCACAAAGAACGATGTCCCGAGGGAGAAGTTCAGGGAGATGTGCCGGGAGCTCACCCTTTCAAATATCGGAAAGATGCGCCTTACCCTACGGAAACTGGGATTTTCGGTTGACTGGTCCAACGAGTATATCACGATGCTCCCGGAATATTATAAAAAGACCCAGATCTCTTTTTTAAAAATGCTCGCATCAGGGTATATTTATCAGAGCGAACACCCGGTGAATTTCTGCACCCGCTGCGAGACTGCGATTGCTTTTGCCGAGGTTGTGTATGAACCGCGGGAGACCCTGTTGAATTATTTTGATTTTAACGGGGTCGAGATTGCGACCACCCGCCCCGAGCTGCTTGCCGCCTGCGTGGCAGTTGCTGTCCATCCTGCTGATGAAAGATACAAAGGTATTTCCGGACTGCACCTGAAGGTGCCGATCTTTGGTCATGAAGTCCCTGTCATCGCTGATGAAGCAGTTGATCCTGCATTCGGCTCCGGGGCGGTGATGATCTGCACATTCGGGGATAAGCAGGACGTTTTCTGGTGGAAACAGCATCACCTCGAGCTTCGGAAAGCCATCGACCGGACGGGGCGTATGACTTCGGTTGCCGGCAAATACCAGAACATCAAATCGGGCGACTGCAGGGAGGCAATCCTTTCAGATATGAAGGATCTCGGCATCCTTCTGCGGCAGGAGCCTCTTGAGCAGCGGGTCGGGACCTGCTGGCGGTGCAAGACTCCGATAGAGATCATGAGCGAGAGGCAGTGGTTCGTAAAGATTGTCCCTGACGAGATTATGGAAGCTGCAAGAGAGGTGAAATGGACCCCGGGGCATATGTTCCTGCGGATGGAGAACTGGATTTCGCAGATGGAATGGGACTGGTGTATCTCGCGGCAAAGGATCTTTGCCACCCCGATTCCGGTCTGGTTCTGTGCCGGCTGTGGCGAGATGATACTTCCCGCTGAGGCTGACCTCCCTCTTGATCCCACGGTCAGAAAACCTGATCGTCCCTGTGAAAAATGCGGTTCAACCGATGTAATAGGAGAGGAGGATGTCCTTGATACCTGGATGGATTCATCAATCTCTGTGCTGAATGTGACGGGCTGGGACGGGACCCGTACTCCGGAGATATTCCCTGCCCAGATCCGGCCCCAGGGACACGATATTATCAGGACCTGGGCATTTTACACCATCCTCCGGGCAGTGGCCCTTACCGGGAGGAAGCCCTGGGACGAGATCCTTGTCAACGGGATGGTGCTTGGCGAAGACGGGTTCAAGATGAGTAAAAGCCGGGGCAACATCATATCCCCGGAAGAGATCATCGAGACGTACGGCTCCGATGCCTTCCGCCAGTGGGCTGCCGCCGGTGCCGCAACCGGATCAGACATCATGTTCAACTGGAATGATGTGATCGCTGCGTCCCGGTTCCAGACCAAACTCTGGAACGTCGCGCGTTTTATCCTCCTCCAGCTCGAAAAGAAAGAGTTTGATCACAAGAAAGCAGTGACGGCCCCTGTCGACCGATGGCTGCTTGCAAAACTCGCTGAGACAACGGAGGAAGTGACCGATGCTGTGGAACAGTACCAGTTCGATCGCGGATTAAAAGCGCTCCGTGAATTCTCATGGAACGTCCTTGCCGATAATTACATTGAGCTCGTGAAGGGAAGACTTTATTCCGATGACCCTTCCCGGGATGCTGCCTGCCGCGTTCTCTGGGAAACCCTTGATTCACTCTGCCGCATGATGGCCCCTTATGCCCCCCATTTTTCAGAAGAGATCTATTCACATCTCAATAAGGGCAGTGTTCATACGAAGAGCTGGCCTGAAAAAACTCCCTTGGATCAGGAAGCACGGGATAAAGGAGACCTTCTCGTCAGGCTCGTTTCCGATATCCGGAGATTCAAGCATGAAAAGGGCCTCGCCCTCAATGCCCCGATGGGGAGGGTCACCCTCTTTACCTCCCATATCAGCGATGATGGGGGAGATATGGCACGGGCACTGAATGCCAAAGTGGAGTGGCGGACTGATACCAGTACCCTTGAGAAGAAGCCTGGAGAGATTACGTTCGACATGGCAGTGATAGGGCCTGCACTGAGGAAGGACGCAAAAGCATTCATGGACGCTGTCAGGGCACTTCCGGGAGAAATTCTCGCAAATCCTCCGGCCATGATCAGCATTGGAGGAAAACAGGTTGAAGTGCCCGCCGGGTCATTCTCGCAGCAGAGCACCTACATGGTCGGTGGAGAGAGTGTGGATCTGATCATGGTTGATGATGTGATCGTGACCGTGCAAAAGAATCCCTGATAACCCCGGCAACAAATTCAGATATCTCTCCTTCTTCTTTCAAACCGTCGATAATCACGAAACGGGACAGATCTCCTCCCGCAAGATCGAGGTAATGCTCCTGCACCCTCAAGAGGAGATTATGGTTCTCAAAATGTTCCTTCATCCGCTTGTCTCCGATCCTTGAAAGGGCTTCTTCAACAGGCAGAACAATGAGAAAGGTGAGGTCAGGACGAATGGTCCATCCGGAATGGAGTGCCTGGAGCCATTCGAGCGGTTCGGGAATATATCCTCTGAGCGTCTCCTGCTGGTAGGCATACCGGCTGTCAGAATAACGGTCAGAGATAATGAGCCGGCCGCTCCGGAGCGAGGGGCGTACCAGGGTTGACAGGTGAGCAGCGTGATCTGCCGCAAAGAGGAGTGCCTCCGTAACAGGGTCCATCCTCTCGGCAACAGCTCTCCGTACCTGGTCGCCTACCCATGTTGATCCCGGTTCGCGGGTAATGACAGGGGAGAGATCAGAAAGAAGTGTTTCCAGAGAGGAGACAAGGGAACTCTTGCCACTTCCGTCGATTCCCTCAATGGTTACGAGCACCAGAACCCTCTCCTGATCATTTCATGAGGAATTGCTCTCCTGTGTACAGCAGTTGCCACGACAGCGCCGTCAAACCCTGCGGATGCGAGACGATCGAGATCCCCTGTATCACGAATCCCTCCGCCATAAAAGAGTTTTTTGCGGTATGCTTTACGTAAATTCCTCAGGATGGAGAGAGAAAGCCCCTCTTCTGTCCCGACTGCGCTGATATTAAGGATGAGGCAGCAGTCGAACGGGAGATCCTCTGCCTCGCAAAGAACATCCGCAGGCTTATGTTTCCCGGGAATAACAAGCCCATCCCTGATATCAATTGAGAGCATTCCATCCTGATATCCCGAGAGGTCTCCGGCAGTCTCGGTCCCGATGACATTCACAATATGCTCCCCGGTAAGGATATCATCAGGGAACCGGCAGCCGCGATCGACATAGCACCGTTCAACCATCCGGGCACAGGAGAGGACCCGCGAATCATGGGAACCGATGCCTGATATCCGGTCCAGATCAGCAATATAAAGAAACCGTGGTTGCATTGCCCTAATATATCCTTCAGGGTCTGCAGCGCGAGAGAGCCCCCAGGTGAGGGGGCTGTAACTCTCCCGGTCTCCTTTTTTTCCGTGGACAACGAACCCCCCCTTCAGGTCCATCGCGAGAACCAGATCCATGGTATAGCGTAATCACTATTAGCATGCAGGATCATTAAATCCTATGCGATTGCTGGTCAGCCCGAGGGATATTGAAGAGGCAAAGCGATCCTGTGCCGCTGATATTATCGATGTGAAACGGCCAGCAGAGGGATCACTTGGCGCGAATTTCCCATGGATTATCAGGGCAGTCAGGAACCTCTCCGAAAAGCCGGTCAGTGCTGCCATCGGGGATTTTGATTTCAAACCGGGGGGTGCTTCTCTCGCTGCGTATGGAGCAGCCCATGCCGGTGCAGACTACATCAAGATCGGCCTGATGTTTGACGGCGTAAAAAGGGCGGAGGAGGTCATCAGGGCAGTCGTGAAGGCGGTCAAGGATGAGTTCCCTGATAAGTATGTCGTGATCGCGGCCTATTCCGATTATATCCGGCTGGGTGCGATCTCTCCTTTCACGATGTCCCCGATCGCTGCCGCGGCCGGAGCCGATGTGGCGATGGTGGACACCGGCATTAAAGACGGGAAAAGCACCTTTGATTTCATGAACGAAGAATCGCTCATGGAGTTCATCGGTCTGAACCATGATGGAGGGATGCAGACTGCACTTGCCGGGTCCCTCAGTTTTGATCACCTCCCGGCTCTCCGGAGGATCAACCCTGATATTATCGGTGTCCGGGGAATGGTCTGCGGAGGAAACAGGAATGCCACGATCAAGGAAGACCTGGTTATCAGGCTGGCACGGATGGTGGGGTGACGTATGTATCTTTCGAAGCTGGATGCCCCGCTTGCGCTGACCTTTGATGATGTCCTGCTCCTTCCCGCAGAATCACATGTAGAGCCAAACGAAACTGACACAAAAACCCGTTTTTCAAAAAATATATCGTTAAATATTCCGCTCGTGTCTTCTGCTATGGATACCGTCACAGAATCGGCCATGGCAATCGCCCTTGCCAGGAATGGGGGGATCGGGGTCATCCATCGGAATATGAGTGCAGACGAAGAGGCAACCGAACTCCGTTTCGTAAAGCAGGCTGCGGAACTGATCGAGCGGAAGGTCCTCTCGGTCTCTCCCGAAACAAGCGTCGCAGAAGTTGAGCGGCTCATGAACGAGCATGGAATCGGCGGGGTCCCGGTTCTTGAAAACGGCATTGTCGTGGGGATAGTCAGCCGGCGGGATGTGCGGGGCATTTCAAGCCGGCGCGGGGCCGAGAGCGTCCGGGCAATCATGACACGAAAACCGATCACGACCGGGGAAGACATCACCATGGAGCAGGCGCTTGAGGTGATGTATACCCACAAAGTTGAACGTCTCCCCGTGATCAACAAGGATGGAGGCCTGGCAGGAATCATCACAATGCAGGATATCCTTGAGAAACGCCAGTACCCGAATGCTACACGGGGTAACCAGGGAAAACTCAGGGTCGCAACTGCTGTGGGTCCTTTCGATTTCGAGCGGGCAATGCTCCTTGACGAGGAAGGTACGGATGCACTCGTTGTCGATTGTGCTCATGGTCACAATATGAACGTTGTCAAATCGGTAAGAAACATCAAAGGGAGCGCCCGGGCGGATGTGATTGCCGGAAATATTGCAACTGCAAAGGCTGCCGAGGATCTGATGGATACGGTAGACGGGCTGAAAGTAGGTATCGGCCCGGGATCCATCTGCACAACCCGGATCGTAGCCGGTGTCGGAGTTCCCCAGATCACCGCGGTCGCGAATGTCGCCGATGTTGTAAAGGACGCAGGCATCCCCGTCATTGCTGATGGGGGGGTGCGATTCTCAGGTGATGTGGCAAAAGCAATCGCTGCCGGAGCTGACAGCGTGATGATCGGGAGTCTCTTTGCAGGCAGCGATGAGTCTCCGGGACGGATCATCACCATGAAGGGACGCCGCTACAAGCAATACCGCGGGATGGGGTCTTTAGGCGCGATGAGTAGCGGTGCTTCAAGTGACCGTTACTTCCAGAAGAAGGAGATCGGCCGAACCAAGTTCGTCCCGGAAGGCGTCGAGGGAGTGACCCCCTATGTCGGGAGCGTCTCTGATGTGCTCTATCAGCTGGTAGGAGGGCTCAAGTCAGCGATGGGATACACCGGTTCACGGACGATTGAAGAGATGCATACCAAGACCCGCTTCATCAGGATTACCAGTGCGGGACAGACTGAGAGCCATCCCCATAATATCCTTATCACCGATGAAGCTCCAAATTACCGGATCTCAGATTAATCCTTTTTCCCGGGTTTTCCCCGTTTTTTATGTTTTTTTCTTCGATTTTTAGACAACCGACCGGCTGCAACTCTGTTTTCCGGAAGAATTCCTGCTGCCATATGCAGATAAAAAGTATGATTTACCTGATACTACGTGAACGGGCTCCTGTACCATCCCTTGACCCACCCCTATCCTGCCATAACGGTCTTACCAGCCGAGCTCCCGCGTGAGGTTTTTTACAGCTATCTGTAATATAGTCCTGTATGTATTCGGCGGCGAGCAAACGGCTCGTCCAGGTCATTGCAGCGCTCGGATCTGCAATAGCCCCATTCATGGTCGCCTCACTTATCGTTGCAACCCCCGTCATAGGAGAAGAATTTTCTGCCGATATCGCCATGCTCGGCTGGATCACTGCGTCCTTCTTCCTTGTTGCAGGAGCGTTTCTTGTTCCTTTCGGAAGGATCGCGGACATCAGAGGGTCAAAAAAGGTCTTCACCGCAGGGATGGGATTCTACCTGGTTGCGGCACTTGTCTGTATGTTCGCACCCGGTATGGAGGTCCTAATTGCAGGGAGGGTTCTCACCGGGATTGGTGCTGCCATGGTGTTTGGCACATCAATCGCCCTTCTTTCCCTTGTTTTTCCTGAGGAGGAGCGTGGAGCGGCGATCGGGATCAATATCGCCGCAATGTTTACAGGATTCGGGGCCGGGCTTCTTGCCGGGGGAGCCATCACGTATTATGTAAGCTGGAGAGGGATCTTTGCCATCGTTGCCATCATCGCCGCGGCAAACCTTGTCCTTATCCTCTCAAGAGTAAGGGGGGAGTGTGAGCTTGCCCGGACCTCCGAATATGATCCGTATGGGATGTTCCTATTTATCTCCGGGGTCCTGCTGTTCATGTACGGGCTTTCGGAAATCAGCACCCTGCAGGGCTTAGTAATTCTCGTTGCAGGTTCAGGAGCGCTGGCCGGATTCTGTCTCTGGGAACGGCGTTGCTCGCACCCGCTCATTCCCCCTGCTTTTTTCTCTTCAGGCAGCCTTGCCCTCGCCCTCGGCACAAACATTATCTTCCAGGCAAGTGGTTTTGGGATCGCCCTGATCCTCTCCCTCTATCTCCAGTACGTATACGGGATGGATTCCCTGACGGCCGGAATCGTCCTCCTCATCTCCCAGCTGCTGCTGATCGTGCTCGGTCCCTACAGCGGACGTCTTTCTGACCGGTATCCTCCTCACCGGGTTGCTGCAGCCGGATGCCTGGCCAATGGAATCGGGATGCTCCTGCTCGTCAGTATCGGCCAGACCACTCCCCTGCCGCTCATTGTCCTGTCGCTTGCCCTGAACGGCCTTGGGTTTGCCCTGTTCATGCCATCAGTGGTAAAATGGGCGCTTCTCGGTGTCCCAAAAGAACATTACGGGATTCTTTCCGGTGGAACGGAAACTGCAAGGCTGGTCGGGATTGGCCTTTCTAACGGGGTCATCATCATTACGTTTAGCTTCATCATGGGAGATACACCGGTAAGCCCGGAAAATGTCCCCCTGTTCCTGTCGGCAGCCCGGTGGGCAATCGTACTTTACTCTGGGATGGCATTTGCTGCAATGGTATTTGCGCTCAGGGCATCTTCATACCGTGATGCAGGGATGGCACCCCATACCCCCTGATGAGGGGTTGCTCCTGAATATCGAAAGTTTCCACTGGAAATATTCCCTCCTCCATACAAATAACTATATATATTGAAATCCCTAACATCAAGTAATCAATGCTCGACCATGTTGAGGTCGCCAGGATCCTCGATATACTCGGAAACAGAAACCGCCGCCGCATCATTGAACTACTCAGGCAGAAACCCTGTTTTGTCACCGAAATTTCCGATCGTCTTTTGCTCTCTCCAAAAGCCGTCATCGAGCATCTCCAGCTGATGGAACGGGAAGAGATACTGTCGTTCCGGCATGATGAGCGCAGACGGAAGTACTACTACCTTGCCAACGACATCAGTGTCATGGTGAGCCTCCGCCGGCTTGAGGAGAGCCTGACGGCTTCCGGAGACCGGAATATCAGATTGAGGAAGTCGCTCGGGCAGCTAAGGAAACTTGTCGATGCACGCGAAGAACTCACTGTGAGTCTCCGTAACCTTGAGAAGGATATCGATATCCAGATACGGGAGATTGTGCAGCAGGGGAGGGAAGTACTCAGTGACGATACCGAGATCGATCTTGTGATTGCTCTCGCCCACTGCAACCTCACAGGGGATGAGCTATCAGAACTGACAGGACTGCCTATGCAGAACCTCACTGCAGGACTTGCAGAGCTGCGTGAAAAACATATCGTTGAGCAGGAAGGCCCGACATTCAGGTTGTGTGGAATCAATGCCGAATAGCCCGTATGATGATTTCCTGAAGAATCTGGCGCGAATGGTCGAGGATATCGTCAGGAACATGCCTGAAGGGGAAGGCGCCCGGTTTGTCGGATATACCATCATTGCAGGGAACAACGGAGAGGCTCCCCAGATCATCCATATCGGAAAAACCCCGCGTGAGGAGATCGAGTATGAAGTGATAGAAGATGAGAATTATCTGTTCATCACGGGAAGTCTGCCCCCGGCATCGCAGTTTGCCGCGTATGCCGATATCTCAACCGATGCGGTCACCATCGTGGTTGGTGAGAAGCGTGCATTAATCCACCTCGATACAAAAATCGATGTTATCCACAGCTTTTACCAAGTCCGGCACGGGGTTATTGACATCATATTAAAAAAGAAAAAGCCGGCCTGAACGGTTCCGCTGGAACCGTCTCATGCCTGGATCCTTGTTTCAGAGGAGACCCAGTCTGAGATTCTCTTGTTATCAGGTCTGAACTCCCGGAACTGCCTGAGAGAGACAGTCAGATCTCTTGTAAAGGCAAAATATCCTATCTGGGTACTCCGGCAGAGCTTCATCGCCATGTCCATCAATCCGCCCGGGTCAGGCCGCTGCTCCCCAAGCCAGATATGGAAAATATTACCCCCATCAACAATAGGGAAGAAAACGTGTTCAATCTCCATCCGTCTGGCAAGCGGAATATTGGCAGAGGGAGCGACATGAGTGCCGTTTGTGTAGTATATGGGAAGATCCCTGCTCTTCCCAAGCATCTCAAGGCCTTGTTCGAGATCGCCTTTGATGACCTTCCGGGCAGAGTCGCGATACTCCTTTGAGAGGAGATCGGCAACCGCAAACCGCTGACCCGTGGTCTCTGCAGGTGTCCTGGCGAGCGCGATGGTCATGTTGTTCCTGGCTGATAACTCCTTTGCGTAGAGTTCCATCTCTGTCATCGCCCTGATGGCAAGTGCCCATGCCTCATGTGATTCATGAAGCTGGTGGCCTGTATGGTGCTGCACCATCTCGTTGACACCGACAACACCGATGGTATACACAAGCCCGTCAAGATCGACTGCGATTGCTCCCCGCTCCCCGGTTACCGGATCCTTGGGCCGCTGCATTGCAAACGGCATCCGCCCGTTGGCACGGATGATTTCAAGCCAGCGCCGCTTGATCTTGAACACCTCGACGCAGACATCCATCAGTGCCCTCAATTCGGCATAAAGGCGCTTGTCATCCCCTCCCGCCTCGTAACCAGCGCGGGGACAATTGAGAGACACCACCTGCCAGGAGCCCATCGAAAAGTGCTTCCCGTCACGGAAAACAAGCTTGTCCTCAAACTGGGTATCTTCATCTGCGACTGCAGAGAACTGGTAGGCACAGCACTGGTAGCAGGAGATCCCCTTCCCGGCGCCACGATAATCCGGTATCTGGTTATCGTAGTAGGGTGTCCCGAACTTGGATGCAAGCTCAAAAGTGAGCAGGTAGAGGTCCCTGTAGGTAGGAAGATCAGGGTGGTTCTGGTTAAACTCCTGATCTTCCTCCATGAAGTCAGGTTCGATGCTTATCTCCGGTTTGGGGAAACTGAACGGCTTACCCCAGTAATCACCTTCGAGCATCACCTCCATAAGCGCTTTGAAGAGGAGGCGCACCTCGCGTTCGAACTGCCCATAAGTACGGAGCGGGGCAGAGCTTCCGTCCCATATCTTCCCCTTGTAGACACAGGGCTTGTCCTTCCAGAGCATCGGTACCCCTGGTGAGAGTTGCACAGAAGAGAACACGAGCTGTCCACCCCTGGCAACCATCATCTGCGTCATCTCGTACACGAACATCTGCATGTGCTGGCGGATCTCAGCATAGGGCATCCCATCAAAGAACGGCGCGATGAACGTCAGAAAATTATAATACCCCTGCCCGCCGGCAAAATTGGTCTGGGCGCTTCCAAGTGCCTTGACGGCATGAAGGATCGCGACTTCCGGGCGTTTTGCCGGTCCTGCCACTGATGCTTTCGTCCCGTTCCCGTCAGGCATCAGGCCATAATAGAGGAAATAGCGGAGATCCCAGTCCTGACAGAACGGTCGCGTTCCAAAGTATTCCAGATCATGGATGTGGATATCTCCAAACAGGTGATGATCGGCAAGGTGGGGAGGGAGCTGGAGCAGGTACTGCTCCTTGCTGATCTTGTCTGCCTTCTTTTTATGTGAGGTTTCCGCATTTTCCTGGAGATTTGCATTATCCTTGGCTTCAAATCCCCGTCCCACGTCGATAAGGTGTGCATCAAAAACCGGGGTCCCTACCCGGGTGCAGACATTGCGGTACTGTACCATTCCCTGTTCAAGGAGTGTGATATTCACGATCTCCCTGATCAGGGGCCCGGAGAGCGCTTTTAGCCGGAGCGAACAGATCCGCTCCTCAACAAGCCGGGCAATCTCCTGGGCAGTATCCTCATTCGCGCTCTCGTAGCCATAGAAAGTCTCCACCAGCTTGGTCTCTTCAATGATCTGGCGGACGATTCTCTGCCTGTCCCATTCAACGATGTGGCCGTCCGATGTACGGACAGGCGGCATCTGTGGAACAAAAATGCCATCAAGAGTGGTCTGCAGGCTCTTTCTGTCCAGCATCAGGAGCCCTCTGATAATTTCTGCACACGCTCTTCCCGAAGAGCCCCCCCGGAAAAGAGATCCCGGGACGTAAGAAACCCTCCCGCACCACGGAGTACCGGGGCTTCATTGACGAATACGCCGTTAATGCGGAGTTCAGTGAGAGATTCGGCCGTTGACATATCCTTTTCGTTAAAAGGGATATGGTTACGGATCAGATATTCCTTCAGTAGTTCACAGTTCGGACAATATTCAAGCGTATAAACAACCAGCTTTGTTGTATCTGCCAATTTTACCCCCCCGCTTGTAATCAGACCAGTAATTGTTTTTGGTGAAAAAATATTTGTTGATCTGTCGTGATTATACATTAAAAAGAGCATATATAGTCTGATGCGGCGTGGCAGCCCGGATTTTTCCATCCGGCTTCCGAGCCGGACAGGAATGGCGTCATCAAGGAGCGTGGATGTGTGGTTCGTCTTTTTGTGGCAATAGATCTCCCTGAAGATATCCGGGAGCGCCTGGGTGGTCCGCAGGATTATCTGAAAAAAAGCAGTGCACGGCTGAACCTTGTTGATCCAGCGCTTATCCATATGACCCTGAAATTCATCGGAGAGGTAGATAACGATGCCGTCGGGAAAATCAGTTCTGTGCTTTCCAGCATCACATTTTCACCCTATATCCTCCATATTACGGGAATAGGCACCAACAACCCGCGGCAGCCCCGGGTAATATGGTGTGAAATTGCTGATGGCGGCGGGAGCGCCGCGCTCCACGCAACGGTGGAAAACGCCCTTGCACCGCTTGGCATTCCCCGTGATGACCGCCCCTTCAGGCCCCATGCCACCCTTGCAAGGGTAAAGCAGTCCGATTCTTCCCTTCCAGGTTGGATCCTGGCAATCCCTCCAGGAAATTTAGGTATGTGCACAGTAACGGAGTTCAGGCTTAAGAAAAGTACGCTCACTCCCCGCGGACCTGTCTATGAGACGCTGCTGGAGGTCCCGGCATCATGAGGAGTCCGCTCGAGGAGTCCGTGCTCTCGGTAATCAGGCCGGCCCGTGAAGAAAAGGATCACATCGCACGTGTCGCTGAAAAGATCATAAAAACCACAGTCATACAAGGCGGAGCAGATCCAATGATAGTCGGGTCTGTCGCCCGGGGAACCTTCATCCACGGGGACAGAGACCTGGACATCTTCCTTCTCTTTGATCCCGCTCTCTCGCGTGAAGAGCTTGAGGAGGAAGGACTCCGGCTTGCCCGAAGCATTGCCGAGGAATTGTCAGACGGTTATTTCGAGAAGTATGCCGAGCACCCTTATATCAGTGCCACCATTGAAGGGTTCGATGTGGACCTTGTCCCCTGTTTCCGGGTGGAATCTGCATCAGCAATCCGGTCATCTGTCGATCGCACCCCGTTTCATACCCGCTATATCGGGACAAAGATCAGCCCGCTCGTAGATGATGTGCTTCTCGTTAAGCAGTTTACCAAAGCAGGAGGGGTTTATGGCTCTGACCAGATGACGGAAGGTTTTTCAGGATATCTCTGCGAGCTGCTCATCCTCTATTATGGAGGGTTTTCTGCCCTTGTCGAAGCGGCAGCAGAGTGGAAGCCCGGGACCCTCATCGATCTGGAAGAGCATAGGACAAAGGAGTTTACCGAACCCCTCATAGTCATTGACCCGGTGGACCCGGGGAGAAACGTTTCAGCATCCGTATCACTCGACCGGATGTATGAATTTGTAGAGCTTGCACGGGGTTATCTCAACGCCCCTTCACGCTTGTTCTTTTTCCCTCCCGGAGAACCCGTACTTACTTGCGAAGAACTCATCTCAAGGATCAATTTGAAGGGTACCTACCTGTATGCGATAACTTTTGCCACCCCGCCGTATATCCCGGACGTGGTTGTCCCGCAGCTCAGGAGAAGCCTGGACTCTATTAAGGGGCTTTTGGAGAGAAACGGATTTAGTGTCAACAGCACCGGCTGCGAGATGTTTGATGCCCGCTGTATTCTCCTCTTTGAACTGGATGCCGAGCAGGTTCCGCGTACCCACAGGCATATCGGGCCTCCTCTATGGAACAGGACCAATGCCGACAGGTTCTTTGAGAAATACATGACCGGGAGCAGTCCGGGCATCTCTGGCGGCCCGTACATTCAAAACGGCCGTTATGTCGTGGAGATACAGCGCAGATATACCCATGCTGCCGATCTCCTCGGTTCCTCTGAAGTGCTGGAAGTAGGGCTTGGGCGGCACGTACGCCAGTCCATGATCGGGCACTGGGAGGTATGTTCCGGTGGAGAGTGCTGGTCTTCCGAATTCGCCCCGTTCCTGTCGCGGTTTATCGGGCGGCAGTCACCGGTAGCAAGGATATTGGGAAATGAAGGGAACCTAGGATAGATTGATATAAATTAAGTGCAATTTGAAAATAATCGGGAAAATTTGCCCTTTTTGGCATTTAATACCCTGATCCAAACCATCGGTAAGGTGAGTTGATGGAGAAAGAATCTGGACTTTCAGGAAATATTCTTCTTGCATTGATACTGTCAGTTGTCATCATTTTTATAGCGGTGATCATAGTTTTCTTTGTATTTCCCCCCGTCCCTGATGTGATTCCTGCGTTCAGTGCAAATATCGAGCGATCTGGAAATGTTGTCTATCTGTATCATGATGGGGGAGATCCTCTCCAGAAGGGTAAAACAGCCTTTCGTATCAACAATCATGAGATCCCTGCAAATTCCGTGACGTTCCTGCATGGGCAGGACTGGCCATGGACAACAGGAGAGACGATTCGGATCCAGTCATCAGATTCCGCCCCGGGACTGGTAGAGATCCTATACCTGGATGATGAGACACCGGTAATTTTATTCTCCTCACTCCCGGATGAGCCTGCGGTTCCTTTGACTCCCACCGCCAATGCGACCATATCGGTAACCGGGTCGCCTGTCGTAACTGTGACGACAATTCCCTCAGTGGCTGCAACACAGACCGTCACAACATCCGCTACCACACCGGAAGGCACAGGAGGGTCCGTCATCGCGCAACCCCCTCTTGCCTCATTCATAGCAGATCCTGTTCAGGGTGAAATCCCTCTCACTGTCCGCTTCACTGATCGCTCATCGGGAACACCCACGGGATGGTTCTGGAACTTTGGTGACGGGGGAACCGCATCTGTCGAAAACCCGGTTCACGAGTATGGGGTTGCAGGGGTCTACACGGTAAGTCTCACTGTCCAGAACCAGTATGGAACCAGTACAAAAACAGAGACAGGCAGGATCTCAGCAGGGATGCTCCCGGCTGCCGGATTTTCCGGTACACCAAGAGAAGGCTCGGCGCCTCTCTCCGTCCAGTTCACGGACCTCTCTACGGGATCCCCTGCATCCTGGTCATGGAACTTCGGCGATGGATACGGTTCATCAGATAAAAATCCGGTGCACATGTATCTTCAGCCCGGGGAATACTCGGTGTCCCTTATGGCATCAAACAGTTATGGATCGAATACCAGGATACAGAGCAGTTATATCAGGGTTAGTGAACCGCAGACCACCGAGATCTACCTGTCCGGGAGCAGAGCAGGGTACCTCCTACCAGACGGATACCTCCAGTTCATCGTGACTGGGCCGGGAGGAACGATAAAAATTGCCGGGACTGAATATAATTTTGCGACAGGGGATCTTGTCCAGCTCTTCCCGGGTGATGTATCATCCGGTGAGATTGATGTGAACGGCAACGGGATCACCCGGTTCTCATTCTCTGATGTCCGGATGTATGTGAACGGGGAATTGAAAAGGACGGGGATTGTATCGGATATCAGTATACCGCAGATAAGCGGCCTCAAGTCCACATTCACCCTTATCATCCCTGCTGGCGATACCAATACAGTACTATTTGCCGATGGAAAGAAGGTCCTTACCCCTGAGGTTGGTCAGGTCGTCATCGGCGGACTGGCCCCTGATGCCTCAAGTTCGATGTACCTTTTCAAAAAGACACAGGACCTTACGTTCCGTGGGAGCGCAGAAAGGTATACCGTTGAATAGTTACCCTCCACACAGAAAATTACCTTTTTTATCACTGTGAGTATTGTAAACCTGTGTGTTTTCGCTTCCTGACCATTGGTCCGAGTCCCTTTCCTGACACCCGGCCAGCTGTCTGATGTGGTGTGGTCACCACCTCATTCCGGCCTTCGAGCCCGAATCAGACGGGAAAGGCTTTATTCCATAAAATACGAAGATTGTTCTTCCTGAGGTGCCGTTGTGCCAAGAATTCCGTTATTTTGGTTCTCAATTCTTTTCCTCGCTGCCGTGCTTATTACGCTGCCGGTGTCAGCCGAACAGGAGAAGATTGTTATCTATTCATCTGATTTTTCAAAAGACCCGGGGTTTACGACAAATAACCCGTCACGATATTACTGGGATGTCACAAATGAACAATACCACTTTGAGACCGAGGGGGGCACAAACGGGTATGCTTTTATTCCACTTGAATTCGATGATGATTCTTTTACACTGGAATATGATATCACCATCAGTTCAATTGAAAAAGAAGGGGCTGTCAGGTTTGGTGTGACCAGTACTGAGATGGACATCTCAAAAGCGGCCAATATTCTTGGGATATTTGAAAACGGACAGTATGGGAGGCTGATGGGCCTCCAGGTCATTGACCAGAACAACCATTTATACGAGACCTACAGTCTGTACAGCGTTTACTGCGGAGAGCAGCGCGACTGTGAGACAAAACTGTATGAAGAGAATGTCACCTACCATGTTGAGATCCGGTACAACAAACAGCTCATGCAGGCCGATATCAAGGTCACCGAAAAGAAATCCGGCGGGCTTGTCTGGGGATTCTATGTCCCGCTTGGCAAGGACCTTCACTCTCTCAACAGACTTGCCATCACAACAAAGGGGGATTATGTACTGGACAATAATGCTGTCGGATTCCTCGACAATGTGGAGCTATATACCTACCGTGATGTAGTCCCCACGGTTGAAACGACCATCCCGACCACGGTCCCTACAACAGTTCCGACAACCGCACCGACTCCCACACCCACAGAATCGCCTGTCAGCCTCCACCTCGCCTGGGGTGCTTTTATGATTGCTGCACTGCTGATCGCATATAGAAAAACCGGAGGTACATAGTACTCCCTCCCTTTTATGGATAATCTAGGGTGATAGAGCAGCGTGACCAACGATTCAGATGAGCATGTGATTGAGGCGATAGGAAAGTGCAGGATTGTCATCAGAAATGGTTCGGTGGTGGAAGTAGGCCCCCCTCTCATTCGCGAGTGCCCGCTTGCCCGCCGGTTCGCACGATCGGTTGATCCGATAACTTCGGAAGCAGTGCAGGAGAACATCAGCCACCGGATTCAGGCATTCGGGATGTGCACCTCCCGTCGAAAGGTCCTGATGTCCGGTGATTTTGTTGGCTTCGGAGCATCGGAGCTGATCAGCTATGGTATCTCTGCAGGAATGTTCGATTCCGCGGTTATTGCCTGTGATGGCGCGGGAACCGTCATTGCCACCACACCTGAACTTGTCCAGGGCATCGGCGGGAGAATGTCCGGACTCGTGCAGACATCTCCCCTCCCCGGAGTAATTGCAGCGATTGAACAGAATGGCGGGATTGTCCCGTTCAGGGAGACCGCCGGAATTGACCAGCCTGGTGGCGTCGGTATTGCCTTTGCTTCCGGGTATTCGAATGTCGCGGTCACCATAACAGCCCCGTCAGATGCCCGCTCTATCCGGACACACTTTTCTGATGTATTCATCATTGCCGTGCATACCACGGGGATCACTCCTGATGAAGCCCGGGTGCTGGCTGACCATGCTGATATTGTTACGTCATGCGCCTCCCGGGCAGTCAGGGATGTTGCCGGGAAAAAAGCGCTCATGCAGGCAGGGTCATCCATCCCTGTCTTCGCAATGACACAGAAGGCAAAAGATCTCATTCTGCAGAAAGTCGCGGTCACCCGGGATCAGTTTCTGGTAACCGGGACAGATCTCCCGTTTGATGCAGATTCAGGGCCAAAACCGCTGGTGTGAGAGGATTGTCTTTGGATTTCAATCGAAAGTCGTATTTTTTAAGTGTCCTTCAGGCCTGATTACCTCATTCTGCATGTATGAGAGAATATTCCAATTTAGGAAATTCATACGGGGGGCATTGAAGAATACCAGGTAATATATGGAAAACAGGAATGAATGCGAGGGAAGGGATTTGAACCCTAGAACTCCTACGAGACGGACCCCTCAAGCCCGCGCCTTTGACCTGGCTCGGCAACCCTCGCACATGCCATAATACAAACAACGTTTATCTAAAAAAGGATATCCATCCAAATCAGGAGACTTAAGAGGACTTAAGAGATTCCTACGGGGAACTCCCAAGGAACACCTGACAGCCAACCCCTGTTCTGTTACTGTTCACTGATGCTGTTTTCATAGCAGCGATGTATAAGAACCGGCAGACCAAACATCTTTTTATATGTGGTCTGATATCATCAGGGAGTTTTCAGAATCTCCCTCTCAGAGCAAGGTGGCAGGATTCCTTCTCGAGAACGGATTCGGGGTAAATGCAGAAGGAAGGGTCGTCTGCAATGATATCGAGATATCTGCAACGAAGGTTGCAAAGGCTATTGGTACCGACCGGAGAGTGGTGGATGCCACAGCCCGGCACATTCTCGAGTCTGCATCCCTGAGAGAGATCTTCACCAACATGAGAGCAACCCCGGACCTGTCCCTGCTTGCCGGGCCACTCGGACTCTCCGTAATCACCATCATCCCGAAAGATGCCCGGGAGAAGGGAATCATCGGGGCGGCAATGGAGGTGGTGACCGGTCACAATCTGAATATTCGCCAGATCTTCGTGACCGACCCCGTCCTATCGGAAGAGCCAAAACTGGTGATAATTATTGATGGTAATATCCCCGGAATCGTAATTGAGGAAATTAAAAAACTCCCGCAGGTAAAACAGGTCATCCTTTAAGAAAGGGGAGAATGGGGGAGCACTCAAATTTCTCAGGCGGGTGAGCGCCGGACCTGCTCTCCAAACAGCCATAAGCGGTAGATCCGATACTTGATCCTCCTGTTGAGAGATAATGCCGATTCCAGGCGCCCGTAGATACTGACTTCCACATTCCCTTTTACGAGGTTGTCAGCATTGGCAACCAGCTTCTCTTCCCCGGTCTGTGGCATACAGTTGATTGGCAGAAGCCGGAGCAGGGTGCATTCATCCGATGTAAGGCCGGCCCCGGTATGGCGCTCGACAATAAGGGCAACCGCAGGGGGCATCCCGGCATTCCGGCAATATTCCGCACCTGCCTGTGCATGATGAAGCGAATGGGTGACCCCCCTTCCGATATCATGGAGGAGGGCCCCGGCGTTTACCAGATCGCGATCAAACACCCCTGACCCGTCGGCATAAGCAAGGGACAGGTCGCGGACGGCATGGCAGTGTGCGATTACCCGCCCGCTGCACCCTGCCTCTTTGAGAATAGCATCGTAATACGAATCGTCCTTATGCATGCCCGAGGGTCTCTTGAATCTCTTCGATCCTCTTTTTCAGGGCACGGAGGAGCATCTCGTTATCATAATGCTCCATCTGCAGGTCACATGCAGGGCAGATAAACGAGACATCAAAGGCCTGGTTGAAGGTGACGATGACCCCGCAGGACTTGCAGATGTAAAAATCGTTCTCTTCCTCGAATTTTTCCCTCATCTTCAGCTTCTCCAGGATATCTTCGAGGTCCTCACGAATTATATCATAAATCGAGTCAATGCGCAGGTGCCAGAGATACGTAAGCCAGCCCGTTTCATTATTCTTGATTCGCCTATACTCTGCGAGCCGCTTCTCGTACAGAGTATAAAGAGTATGGCGGACCGAATTCAGGTTGATCCCTGTCTGTGCGGCGAGTTGTTCATCGCTCCACTCCCCTTCTTCGGGGAATTTTTCAAGGAGTGCCATTCCCTCTTCGCCGATAAGCCGTAAAAGGTACGCCTTTACTGCTGGTTGTTCCAGGACCTCATCCATAGAGCCTTCCACCCATATATTGTTGTACTGTTCTAATATGCTTATCCAGCATTGCCATCGCTTCTGTATACCCGGCCCCCCACCCATACACGCTCATGATAGCCTGGCCTTCCTCAAAATGCGTTCCAGGCCAGGGAATATCGGCAACCAGCGGTGAGAACCGTATCATGTTTCGATTCACGACTATATCCCTTTCGGCAAAGAGAATCGTCCGTGCGGCAACCTGCCGGCATACCGGCCTTCCTGCCGGAAGACTCCCGTGACATGCGTCCATATGCGCTGAAAAGAGGTTGAAACCCGTAGCGATTTCTATGGTATCAAGTGTTGCCTGGAAGCGGGGGTTGACTTCGATCGCATGGATCCTGTCACCGGCAACAAAATCGACGCCTATCGTACCGGTACACCCGCTCTCTGCAGCAATATGCTCGGCATACCCTATCATCCGGGGCGCGGCACTGCTTTGGAAGGGAGTCACAGACCCGGAGAAACCAAATGCGGCATCCCCGGTCCCGCGGAGAATCTGGCGGTTCACTGCCACAGCAATGGCCGATGAACCTGTTGCAAGACAGCAGACCGAAGAGGGGACTCCATGCACAACTTCTTCAGAGAGAGATGGGAGATCCCCGTATTTCTCCATCCACCTTAAAAATTCAGGATCATTGTGAACGATGGCATTCCTCCATCCTCCCGAACCCTTCCTGGGCTTGAGCATCGCAGGATATTCTCCCAAAGAGAGAAGTCCGGGTGTGGGAATTCCTGTCTCTTCGAAGAACTGGTGAGTTGACAACTTGTCAAGGAACCGCTCGACCTTTTCCGGGGGAGTGCCGCAGAGATCTCTGCTGGCAATGGCTTCAGCTCCCGATGCCGGGACGATAAAATCCGGACGATGTCGTTCGCACATTTCCGCGACAGCCCCGAAAAGATCGCCTAGTTCATCAAACGCCATGGCTTCCTGTGCGTAAAACCCGAGATCCTGGTCACAGAAATGATCGACTGCAAATACTTCGTATCCTGCAGCATGCGCTGACTGCGCAATATGGCGGGTGGCAAACCCGGCAACAAGGACCCTGCCTTTCATAACTCCTCGGTGCGCTTCCCTTCCGGGGAGGGTATAATACGAATCTTTGCTCCCGGAAATTCGCATCCAAGCTCCGATCCTGAAAAAAAATGGTCAAGAAAGACTGCAAGACTTGATATTTCGGAATGGGGCTGCCCTGTCACCCCGATATTGTAATCGGCAAGGCCATACAGTTCCCCCGGCACCTTCTCTGCTCCAACCACGACAAGGATTCTTGATCGCCGGCGTATTTCCTCCTCCCTGTCCTGGAGCCGCTCACCATACATCGTCAGGTGGACCACACAACCTCCTGAGTCCTTCCAGTCCCTGATACAACGCTTCCATGGAGTTTTATGTTCGATGAAAAAGTCACCTCCCCAGCGCTGGACGACGTCTGATATACTCTGCACCACCCCCTTGTCATCAGCGGCAAGATACATACCCGTCGCACCAAGAGCCCTTGCTGCAAGCCCCACATGGGTAGTGACCCGCTGGTCCCTTTCAGGCCTGTGCCCGACCCGGAGGATCACGATCTCTGGCATGGTTATTCCGGCCTTTTCCTCTCCTTTATGATCCCATTCTCAATGATGAATGATGAGGTATCATCATACCTGGACAGGCAGGAAAGGAGCATCCCCTGAATTGAGCGGATCCTGTTACCTTTCTCAAAGCGTTCGATGAGAAGGAGCTTTTCAAGACGGTCAAGAGAAGATGCAACCTCACCAGTACTGCAACCGGTCTTTCCGGACAGTGTTATAATATCCTGATCCGGCTCACCTGCCAGCAGATGATAAATCCACCAGTCAAGATCCTCTTCCTTCACCTGTACACATTCCGCGGGTCCCAGATTATAGGTTTTTGTCCCTTCAGGATCGGGAAAGGGGATAGTTTATACCCGGACAATCCGATATGATGGCTGAGTGAACGATAAGGATCCCATACCCTACAGCGAACTCAGCCGCGTTGCCGACCAGATTCTTGAGAATGGTGAAGATCAACCGGAAATACTGGCGAGGGAACTCGAACGGCTTCCTCCTGAAATCCGAGATGAGCTGCTTACTTCGGATCTCCTGAATGCCTTTCAGGTTTTCTACTACTTTTTCAGGGAGGACCCAGGAGACCTTGAACGGGACCGGCTCACTCTCCAGCCTGCCTCTGCACTCCTTACCGGTGTGCTGGTGACAGAGATCGACCTTTTCGATATACTCTTTTCAATTGATGCCGGTGAGCCTGTCTTATCCGTAAGCGATGGGGATCAGGTCATTGCACGATACCGGGGGGTTGATGCCTTCAGAAAAGCCATCCGGTTCCTCGATGAATCTCTCTGATTCGGGATCCAACTCAGAACAATCCACCCGTAATACGATCGCGCCGCACGCGGGCTTTCACTACCTGGGGGAGTGTTCCCTTCCGGTAATACCAGTCCCCTATAATCACACATACCCCGTCACTTCCGCCAAGGAGCGCTTCATCGACAACAGAAGTATCGTCCTTCCTCACTCTGTTGCAGACCGCAGTCGCCCAGGCATCAGCAAGCGCGGGATTGTGTGAAAAGACAGTAACTGCATCTGCCAATCCAAGTGAAATGGAAGGGCCTACGGTTGCTGACGATGTACATATCCCAAAGATTCCCTCAAGGGGCCCGGTCACAAAGGCATAACGGTCCGACATTCCTGATGTGCCTGCATGGATCCCAATGGTTATCTCGCGGTCAGAAAGAAGGGCGATATCACCGCCATTGTCAACTACCCCGAAGGTTGCTCCTGCCTCCTCCATTGCATCCACCCCTGCCCAGGCAATTGCTCCTGCAACCGCAGCCATAGGCCCGACCCCGGCTGCAACTGAAGCACCAGACATGCGATCGACAACGGTTATTCCTGTAGCAACACGATAGGGTTCAAAGGTGGTGAGGAAAAAGGGATCACCGGAAATATAGTGCTCAATCTCCTGGCGGGCACGGGTCATCGCCTCCCTGGCAGCACCGATATGACAGTCCTCATCCGCGAGAATGGTTGCAATCGTCTCCCTGAGATGGAACCGGCGCCTGATCATATACGTACCTTCTCTGGTGTCACGGGGACAAATACCCGTTGGATGGGAAGTGTCACTATGAGACTGGTTCACAAACAGGGAGCTATTTATCGGATCATGATTGAGCCTCTCATGAAAGAAGCATGAAAGGAGGAGGGATCAGGGACCGTAAATCATGGCGGGTCGGTACCCGAAAAGCTGCTGATTATCTGATCATGGCACGGGTTCATGACCAGGCATTGAGTTCGCTGATCACCTCTTTTCCCACGATCGTGGGAATGTCTTCCGGTGAGGCCCGCGAACCCCATATTACCCTCTTTGGCCCATTCCGGTCCCTTGCCCGCGGGGACGCCATTTTAATGAGGGTGCGGGACGCCGCTTCCGGCCTCAACAGGGTCTCCTGCACCATTGGAGATCTGGTCCGGCTGAAGGGGATGCGGGGGGGAGCGATTGCACTCTGTTTATCCCCAGGGCCTGATCTTACCAGGTTTTACCGACAGCTGGTATCAGGGCTTCCCTTTATTGCCAGCCGTTGCACCTGGATCGACAGTCCCCCGGGCCAGCGGATCTTCCATATTTCCCTCCGTTTCAATATTCCGTTCCGCGAGTTTGATGAGTTCTGGAAAAGGGTCACAGGGCTCCCCCCTTCCGGGGATTATGAGCAGAGAGACGAAAAGAAATCCCCCATATCACTGCGGACCTACCTGCGTGCCTGTGATTCTCCTCTCGATATATTCAGAATCGCGGTGCTTCGAAGGGGATCCCTCTGGAAAGAGTTCGACCTTCCCCGAAGGATGTGGCTCTCAAGAAAAGAATCAGCAGATAGCGAGGAGTGGAGGAGAACCTACCAATACCATAGGAAAAATGAAGGTATGGAACTTGACGAGCACGCGCAGGGCGGATCCCCGCAGCAGTTCGTAATCTCTGATCTCCATCTCGGACACCGGAATATTATCCACTACTGCCGCCGCCCTTTTTCATCTCCAGGTGAGATGGACGATGTGCTGATACGCAACTGGAATTACAGGGTTGCAACCCGGGACGAGGTTTTCTACCTTGGTGACCTCTGCCATGGAAAAAATGCGGCGCCGGCATCAGAATACCTTTCCCGGCTCAACGGTCGGATCCAGATCATTTCAGGGAACCATGATGAAGAAATTGAAGGGGTTGTCCCAAACCTTCGTCTGCATTATGGCACCATGGAATTTTTCCTGATCCATGATCCAGAGAAGGCACCTTGCGATACTCCCGGATGGGTTATCCATGGTCACTTCCACAACAACGATATGAGTAGGTATCCTTTCATCAATGCCGGTACACGGACCATCAATGTGAGTGCAGAACTGCTTGACTATATCCCTGTCAGTATCCCTGAACTCTGCAGATATTTGTCACGGATACGACCGGGAGAGAAGATTGGATCCCTGAAAGAGGCAAGGGCACGGTATTCTTCCCAATAATTGTCACCCCTGCAAAACCGCTTGGAACGTGCTGCTCCCCGGTTTTTTATACGCATGCTCCGGTTCCCCTCATATGATTCCCGGATGTCTGGAAAAAAGACCGGCCCGCTCAACCTTCTCCCTTGTGCGAAAGAGCCCGGTGCGGACAGATCTCGATACAACGGCCACACATGACACACTTTTTCTCATCCATCCTGAGTTTCCATTCGTCATCAAAAGAGAAAACATCCTGCGGGCATATGCTGATGCAGGCACCACAATCAACGCACCGGCTCTCGTCAAGAGTTATAATATCCTCGAGAACCCGGACCGCCGCACCGAGATCTGCAAGACGCTCCTTCACCATCGTACAGGATTCATCAGGGATATCAATCAGCGCCTCGCCTTCTGATGAATCGATCAATGCCCTCTCAACATTGATGAGCACCCCGGTATCGCGGACCACCTGTGCAATGATAGGTTTTTTTCCGGCCTTCCGTGAAAATGTGACGACGAGTTTCATTTAAGCCACCTCCCTCCGAAAAGCTTACCCAGGTTCATTGCCGTGAGCATCCCGATGACACGCTCTTCGCTATCAATGACAGGGAGTGCACTGATGTTGTGCTGCTCAAGTTTCCTTACAGCAATATCAACCGCCTCATCAGGCTTGGTAGTGATTACTTTTTTCTTCATAATATCCCTGACAAGAGATGCTTTCCCAGGGTTGACTACCGCTTTTGAGACATCATACGTTGTGACAATTCCGACCAGCTTCCCTGAAACCCCGATTACAGGGAGGTGATTCGTTTCACCTTTCAGGAGCTTCTGGGCGGCAGTCCGGATCTCCTCATCCTGCCCGATGGCAATCACCTTCCGGTCCATGATGTCAAGAACACGCGGACCCCTGACCGTCTCCCGCAGCGGCATAGCACTCTTGGACGAATCGATCGCCCGTGTTGGCAGCACAGGAGAAAGTTTTCCCTCCTCTACCCATTCCTTGACGATACATGCTATCTCCCTGGCTTTCCGGAAACTGGAGAGTGAGGAGGTCCGCACCTCTTCCCCGTTCAGATCTACAAAACCACTCTTGAGTTCTGCATAGCTGACTTTACGGAGAGCCGGACGGGATCGGGAGGGGACTCCGTAATCGATTACTTCAACAAATATATCCTCATCCCGAATCGCTGTACTTCTGACCGCTTCAATATCGAGGATGGGAATAGGGATTCCAAGACCCATATACAAAGTGACACCATACCCGGTCATTGTTGCTGCCCTGAGGTAATCGCGGGACATCGATTTCATATCAGCAGTTACCATGAGAGTCCCAAAACCCCCTGCAGGAGAATGCTGGGTACCTTCACCGACCACTATTCCTGCGGCTCCCCCGAGGAATATTGGAACACCGCTTCCAATCATGCGAAAATGGGGATCATTTGCCAGTGGGTTTAAAACCCCGGCTCCTGAATACGTGATATTCCCGCAGTTCGGGAGCAGCATCCCCATGTAGGTGTAAAGGCTCCTGTCAGTAGAATTCGATGCCGCATTATAGCGTTGGTACCCATTCCGGGGATTCACCATGATGGCCTGGTTCAGGTTTTCCAAAAGGAGTTCTGTGGTAATCGTGCGCCGCGGATAACAATCAGTCCCCGTTGAAAGAGCCCGGAGTTCAATTGTCTTTCCTGCGACGAAGTCTTCAATCACATGGGCACCCCCATAGCTCTCTTCCCGGGTCGCTGATTTCTGCGTCGCTCCGATATATGCATCGACCGCTGCGATCCCGCCGTACGCTTCCACATCGTTGAGCCAGACCCGTTCCATCTTGATGGGGGGGTCAGCATGCCCGAAATTTAAGAAAGCGCCGGATGAGCACATCGCTCCAAAGGTCCCCGTGGTGACGACATCGACTTCACGTAACGCTCCCTCCTCTCCAAGCTCAGAAACGATCGCGGGCATCTCCTCTGCCGTGACCACCCGTGCATTCCCGTCCCTGATCCTCTCCCTGATCAGGCTGATGGTCTTATCCATAGCCATAATGTTTTTTTAAGAATATTTATAGCTGTTGTTTATTACTATCAGTAATTACCTACTTTTAAACCCAGCGGGACCGATATCTTCCCATGGATATCAGCGCGGTAATCCGGAACCTTGAGGAGATTGCTCCCCCCGCGGGAGCCGAGGTGATGGATGCTGGGAGAATCGGGCTCATTATCGAGGGAAAACCTGAAATCGGGCGAGTGGTATGTGCCCTTGATGCAACACCAGCGGTCGTCAGTGAGGCTCTCAGGATTGATGCTGATATGCTTATCGTGCATCACACCCCTCTCTGGTCACCTGTCACTTCGGTCTCCAGGCCGCTGGGTTCCTTTCTGAAACAGGTGCTGGGATCGGATCTGAACATATACGTGATGCATACCAATTTCGACCATGCAAAGGGTGGAATCAACGATACCCTGGCAGATCTCCTCGGGCTCGCTTCAGTCGCAGGGATGACTCTTGGGGTCTGCGGTAACTGCAGCCTTGATATACCGGGACTCGTCAGCCGTCTTGGCTCTCCGCTGCGCACCTGGGGATTGGTGCAACTGCCGTGCAGGATCGGAGTAGCAGGAGGGAGCGGGTTTGACCTGAACCTTATCCGGGAGGCTGCCTCACTTGGAGCCAGGGCCTATCTCTCATCCGAGCTGAAGCTTTCCGTAGCACGGAGTTCCCCGCTTCCCCTTATCGAATCCACGCATTATGCCCTTGAAGCCCCGGGAATGCGACGGCTTGCGGAGCGGATGGGCTGGCAGTTTATCGATGATCCCCCGGTAATGGCAACATGGATGTAGAACACCTTTTCGAACTCCTGGCGGAGAGAAAATCTCTCACCCCGGAACTGTGCGATGAGATCATCCGCATATACGGAGAGAGAGGAAGGAAAGCCCTGCAGGCAATTGATGAGAGGCGGATCAAGAAATATCGTGATTTTTTTATTGTGGTCGGAGCATCAGATGAGTATATTGTCGATGAGGATTTTTGCACCTGCAGGGACTTTATCTTCCGGAAAGGCCGCTGCTGGCATGAGCTCGCTGTTAAGATCGCAGCCGCTATCGGATCGTTTGATGAGATAGAACTCTGGTATCAGGATACCTGGATTGGGGACGACCCGCCGGACAAACAATATTTATCGTAAAAAATCCAAAATAAAGGGTACAACGTGGTTTTCTATGCTCGAGGATGAATACCAGCTCGAATATTTTAAAAACCAGGGGCTGACCCGGAAGATATGCAGGAAATGTGGTGCAGCATTCTGGACCCGGAACCCGGACCTGGAGATCTGCGGGGATGCCCCCTGTGAAACCTACAATTTCATCAGCAATCCAGTCTTCCGGCGCCACACTGTGGACGAGATGAGGGAAGCCTACCTCTCGTTCTTCGAGCAGAACCACCATACCCGAATCGAACGATACCCTGTTGTTGCCCGGTGGAGGGATGACATCTACCTCACTATCGCTTCCATCGCTGATTTCCAGCCCTGGGTGACCGGCGGCGTTGTCCCGCCCCCGGCAAACCCGCTTACCATATCCCAGCCCTGCATACGCTTAAACGACCTTGATTCGGTAGGACGTTCAGGGAGACACCTGACGCTGTTTGAGATGATGGCGCACCATGCGTTCAACTCCGATTTTGAAGAGGTCTACTGGAAGGACCGGACATTAGAACTCTGCGAGCAGTTCCTTTCATCAATCGGGGGAAACCTTGATCAGGTAACCTACAAAGAGCATCCATGGATCGGGGGCGGGAATGCAGGTCCGAGCCTCGAAGTGCTGATTGGAGGACTCGAGGTCGCCACCCTCGTTTTCATGAACCTTGGCCGCCAGAAGACTGAAAAACCACCTGTCGATCTTGACGGGCAGCTCTATTACCCGATGAAGAACTGGATCGTTGATACCGGGTACGGCCTTGAACGGCTTGTCTGGGCGTCAAGGGGATCACCTACCATTTATGATGCCGTGTTCCCGGAGATGGTCAGCAGGGTGATGGAATCGGCGGGTCTCGAGCATTTCCTTGACAACCAGGAATATACAAAGATCCTCTCTCTCAATGCCAAATTTGCCGGCGTGATGGATATATCAGGGACCAATCTGTATCAGCTCAGGAAGAAAGTTGCCACTGCTATCGATGTCCCTATCGAGAAGCTTGATCGGATGATTACCCCCATCGAGAAGGTATACGCCATCGTGGATCATTCCCGCTGCCTTGCCTATATGCTCGGGGACTGCATTGTGCCTTCGAATGTGCGGGAGGGATACCTCGCACGCCTTGTACTGAGGCGGACTCTCCGCATGATGAATGATCTTGGGATCAAGGACAACCTCGCCGACCTTATTGAACAGCAGATGAGGATTGTGGGGACAGGATCATTCGAGCAGGATATCCTCATCGTGAGGGAAATCGTCGAACGTGAGGTCGAAAAGTACAATACCACACTCTCCCGTGGGACAAAGATTGTCCAGAAAGTCGCCCGCACGTATAAGGCAAAGAGAGAGCGCCTCCCCCTTAAGGAGATAATCACCCTTTATGACTCCCATGGTATCCCTCCCGATATGTCCCGGGATATTGCTGTTGCCGAGGGAGCCGTGGTGGAACTCCCCGATAATTTCTACTCGCTCATTGCCGATATGCATTCGGAGTCCGGGGATGAAGGCGGGCAGGACCCGTATGCACGGTTTAAAGACAGGATCGGTGGTCTTCCCCTGACCCGCAAGCTCTTCTATGAGCAGCCCTGCAGCATGGAGTTCGATGCGATGGTCATCGACTTTTTTGACGGGTATGTGGTCATGGACCAGACACTCTTCTATCCTGAAGGGGGAGGACAGCCTGCCGATACCGGGATGCTGATCGGAGCAGAGAGCATGGTAAGGGTTGACGATGTCCAGAAGATTGGCGATGTCATCATTCACCATATTTCAGGAGGTATTCTCCGAAGGGGTGACAGGGTCAAGGGAATCATCGACGAGGAAAGACGCTGGTCGCTGATGCGCCACCATACGGCAACCCACCTGCTGTTACACGCTTCAAAAGAGGTGCTCGGGGCCCATATCCACCAGGCCGGGGCCCAGAAAGGGGTGGAGAGTGCACGGCTTGATATCAGGCATTACAAGCATATCACCCCTGATGAACTCAGAAGGATCGAGATTGCAGCTAACAGGATGGTCATGGCAGACCAGAAGGTCGATATCATGCACGAAGAGCGGACCAGGGCCGAGCAGATGTTTGGCTTTGCGCTCTATCAGGGAGGGGTTCCCCCGGGCAAGGATATCCGGATCGTGCAGGTAGCCGGCGATGTGGAAGCATGTGCCGGGACCCACTGCAGGGGGACAGGGGATATCGGCATGATCAAGATCATCCGTGTTGAGCATATTCAGGACGGGATAGAGCGCCTGGAATTCGCCGCAGGCATGGCTGCTGTTGAGTATATGCAACGAATGGAGCGGATCGTTGCGGATTCTGCCGCAGTTCTCTCCGTCCAGCAGGATATACTGCCTTCATCAGTTACACGGTTTTTTACCGAATGGAAGGAGCAGCGAAAAGAGATCGAACGTCTCTCCCAGCAGATGGTGGAGATGGAGATCCGGAACCTGTCAACCGAAACGATAAAAGGTGTTCCCCTTATCATCCGGCAGATCGATCTGCCGCCAAAGGATCTTGCATCAATTGCATCCCATGTGGCTGATAAGGGAGGAGTGGCGCTGCTTGCCAGTGCAAAAGAACGGGCACATGTTGTACTGATGTCCGGAACCGACATGGTAAACGCCGGAGAGATCATCGGGCAGGTCTGTGTGCTTCTCGGCGGAAAGGGTGGTGGTTCGAAATCCATGGCGCAGGGAGGCGGCCCAACGGTGGACCAGGTCGGGCTTGCCCTGAAAGTAGGAAAGGAGCGCATCCTGGCGGCACTCAATGACTGAAGAAGTTATTGTTCTTGAGCCCGGAGACGAGCGGGCACAGAAGATCGGCAAAGCAATGGCGAGCCCGACGGCAAACGAGATCCTTCACATCCTTGCCGGAGGCCCGAAGACTGCATCGGATCTGACGGAACTCCTGAATATCCCGATGGGGACCCTGAAATATCATATCGAGAACCTGCTCGAAGCCGGCCTAATCGAGATTACCGAGACACGGTACAGTGTGAAAGGGCGGGAGGTCAAGGTATATGCGCTGCGTGACCAGCTTCTTATTGTCGCTCCGAAGGTCACCAGCATAAGGTCAATCCTGCTCAAATATGCCTCGCTCTTTGTAATTGTTATTGTCGCCTCAATGGCGATGCTCGCAATCCTCCCCCTCGTTCAGTATGCGCCCCCGGTAGCCGGCCCATCAGCATTCCAGACTGATGGTGGAGGAGGAGCTGGCATGCTCGCAGAAAAGGCGCCGGCTGATACCGGACGGTCGCTCCCGTCATCTGCTGCCCCGGTTCTGGCATTCTTCATGGGAGGGTGCCTGGTGCTCCTGATCCTCCTCCTGTATGAAGCTTACCGGTGGCAGAAAGCCTCGTATCCATAATTTTTTTACGTTATGTACGATTTTTCTGTGAATTACCCGTTCGCCAGATGCAAGGAGTCATACCCAGCCTGCCGCGGTGCAATGCAGGATGGATCAGAATAACTGAAGGAAGTCCGTTTCCATAACGCATGACTGCTGTATCTGGAATAAAATCCATTTTCCGGAAGATTCTCCCCCAGAAAAAGAGTTATTTCCTTTTCCAGGAGACAATAGCGGCAGCCGCAGCAAGTCCCGCGATCATGCCTGCAACTGGTGCAGCAAGACCTGGACTTGGCGGCAGGGTTGTGGCCGGCATTCCGGTTTTTTCCGGGGTGGTCGCTGTAACTGCCGGTGACTCCGACACCGTATACCGTAACTGCGTGATAAATCCTTTTGAATCATAGATATTCACGTAATAATTGCCTGGGTCGGTCACATCTACCTTCTTTGAAAAATAACCGTCCTTGGAGCCAAGCGTGGTTGTCGTCCTGACATTCTGATCGGGGAGGGAATACCCCTTCGGGCCATCGATCTTCATGGTAATTGTCGCAACCCCGATATCGGGGATGTATCCCTCGATGACAAGTGCATCATCCAGGTCCTGGTCTTTCGGAACAGTCAGGACAATCTCTCCGGACCTGTCGATAAGATTTACCAGTTTTAGGGTTACCGATGAGGAACCCAGGCTTGAACCGGGATCCTGCAGGAACTGAACCTCGACCTTGTACTGACCGGCCGGAAGGTTCGTGGTCGGGAACGAAGCATCAAAGGACTTACTCTCGTCCACGACAATCATCCTCCTGTCAACCAGCTCGGGTGTGGTAAACTGGGTCCTGTAGAGGATGAGGTCAAACTGGGTGCCGGCAGGAAAGGTGGTAGTCCCGGTCACTTCAAGAGGGGCCCCTGCCTGGAGCTCTGCAGGCGCATCGATAGTGATAACATATGCCTGGACAGAGCCGAAAAGAAGAGCCAGGGTGATGAGGGATAGGATGATGCGCTTTTTCATATCCAGCTCTTTGCAAGAGGGATAATAATTAGTTTCTGCTTTATGAGGGATATTTGGGGGTCTGCCCAAGGTTTTTCCCTAATGTTCAGATAAGCCCGATAAAATTTTTCAGGATACGGAGGCCAATTGCCCCGCTCTTTTCAGGGTGGAACTGCACACCATGGACGTTCCCGCTTGTGACCGATGATGCAAAGGGCCGGATGTAATCGGTCGAAGTAAGAGTGTGATCAGGGGTTGTATCGGCATAATAGGAATGGACAAAGTACACGAACGCTCCTTTCCTGATCCCTGACATCAGAGGGTGGTCAGTCATAACAGGATCCAGTGAATTCCATCCCATATGAGGAATTTTACAGCCCGGAGATCTCTGGAAACGCCGCACCGTGCCCGGGATAATGCCGAGCCCTGCATGGAGACCATGCTCTTCGCTCCATTCGAGCAGCATCTGCATACCAAGGCAGATCCCAAGCATGGGAACCGAATCGGCTGCTTCGGTCAGTACCTGCTGCATCTCGCCGATCTGCTCCATCCCGTCCCTGAAAGCTCCCACTCCGGGGAGGACGATGGCATCAGCTGCAGATATCTCTTCAATATCAGGGGTGATGACCGGGTGCGCTCCTGATTTTTCGAGGCCTCGGTAAACACTCCGGAGGTTTCCGAGCCCGTAATCAACAATCACTATACGTTTCATCGGCTTCCTTCCCCTGCAGCCTCCAGCTCATCTCATCCATCCATCTGGAAGGCAGTCCGTGTTCCTCACACCATTCCGAGAGATGCAATTCCCACCCGATCCATAACTCCGGGTATTTTTCACGGATGACTTCTAATATTGCCACATCGCTTGAGGGACACATATAGCATCCGATTCGATCGAGACGTTCGGCATATAGGGGATTAAACGGGGCATTTTCCCTAAAAAGATACAGCCATACGTGGAGAGCTGTCCAGTTCTGGATGGGGGCAGCGGAAACCTGGTTCTTAACAATCCCGTTTTTAAAAACCCGGCTGCTCTCCTTTCGCCTGAATGATTCGTACCTGCGCTGCCCGATAAACGAGAGACACTCTCCCCATCGTCCTAAAATGGCGTCATACAAGGGGAGGAGCTTGCATGCACTGCAGCACCAGCGGCGATTTACCGCAGGGGGACCATTACGGGCAAACGCCTCCCAGAACCGGCTCCCCCCATCAGATCGGACCACTTCCAGCTCGTACAGTGCTGCCACATCTTCGACATTCTGGTACGTTTCGGGAAACTCAAGGCCTGTATCGGCAAACAGCAGGGGTACTCTTCCGATGGCCTTCATCACGAGCAGGAGGGTAGCCAGGCTGTCTTTTCCCCCTGAATAGGATACAGTAGCCTGCCTGGTATAATTTGAAGACACATTCCGTATGAACCTTATCGCCTCGGCTTCTGCTTCTTCAAGTACCCGTGCATTGGCCAAAACCGCGTCATCCCATGTTGATGGAGCGGGAATGCAGGATGACCGGACATTCTTCCGCGTCCTTACCACTGAACCCCGGGTCATCCCAACCGCTTCCGCTGCATCCGCACGGGCCCTGCCGACTCCTGCATAATCCCCACTGGGATCGAGGATGAACACTTCATCACCTGCCCTGACTGAAGGATGAATTGTGACCAGCCCGGGAGCAAGCACACTGGCACCTTCGTCCCGTATTGATGCAACTGCCCCGGGATCGACGACAACAAAACGCAGGGAAGGGTGGAGATACAGGGCTGCCTCAGGTCGTGGCAATGGCTCCCAGCGTTTTTCACCCGGGATATAGCGAATTGCTCCCACGACAGCGCCCCCCATCATTATCTCTTCCATCCGGTCATTATCGGGGACCTTGTTCAGGAGTGCAATGTGCCCGGGAGGTATAAGAGGAGCACCGAAATGGGCAGTATAGATACTGTTGATCAGGCTGACGTCCGCGGGAAAAGCAGGCCGGATATCACCCGGAGGAGTAACCGGAACCTTTCGTGCCCCGGCACCGCAGGCACACGAGTCTGACAGGACCGGTACGTGACAAGTATCACACCAGTGAAGGAGCATCTTTCCCAGAAACGATGGGCGCATTCATCCTTACGTTTGGAGATAAAACGATAAATACCCAGGGATTCGTTCTTGTATGGGTTTCCAGTATCGCTGGACATCCAGCCGGGCCCGATTAACGAAAAAACCATGAATATTACGTATTTTTCACCCAAAATGATAAATTGAGTTTTTTTCTCCAGAACAAATAGCATTGTTTAAGATTCGCGGTACCAATATCCTTATTATAGTATTGTAATGCCGAATGCAGTTTTTTTACGGATGGGAAAAACTGAATTCAGGCATGTGCACCGGATAATTCCGGAGATTGCGTGATAACCATGAATGGAACGTGTTTGGCATGCACACACCACGACCGGCCAGGGGCGATCCCGTGATCGCCTTTTTCCTCACATTTTTCCTCTCCCTTTTTGTTTACCTCATCCTGACAGCAGGGAGCGGAAACGTTGGGTTCTGGTCAGTCTCTGAACTCACCGCAGGAGTCGCTCTGAGCCTTATGACCGCTGCGATTGCCCGGAAGTTTCTCTGCCGGGCTGGAAATTACCGGATGGCAAATCCCCTGCGTTTCCTGCTGATTCCGGTATACGTGATCGGGCCTTTCTTCCTCGAAGTGATTAAGGCAAACCTCGATGTGGCCTACAGGGTGATTACCATGCGTATCCGGCCGGGAATCATCAGGGTCTCTTCAGACCTGAAATCTGATTTGGGGATTTTCATGCTTGCAAACTCTATCACTCTCACCCCGGGAACAATCACGGTCGACATTGACGAGAAGACCCATGACCTGTATATCCATAACATTAACGTCGGAGCTGGTGACGAGGATAAGCCGGTCATACCGGACTATGAGCTTTTTTCAATTTCGGATCTACCAAAATGGATCAGGAGGATTGCAGAATGATTGACCCCTGGTACCCGGCAGTGCTGATACTGATTATCCTCATCTGTCTCTGTTTTGCCCGCCTTATCCTCGGTCCCACTCCCGCAGACCGTGTCGTGGCAGTTGATACGGTCAATACCCTCACCGTTGCCTCGCTTGTCATCCTCGGACTCATCTACAGGGAGGTCATTTTTATCGATGTTGCTATTGTCTATGCCCTCCTCTCCTTTGTGAGTACCCTGTTTATTGCGAAGTACATCGGGGGGGAACTCTGATGATCTCCGAATGGATTATCGTTGCCTTCCTGTCAATCGGGATCACCTTCAATGCGCTCGGTGTGATCGGGCTTCTCCGTTTCCCGGATCTATATACGAGGATGCATGCCACAACGAAGGCAACGACCTTCGGATCGGTATTCACATCGCTTGCGGTCATCGTATATGCTATCTCTCTCTATCTCAACACGATCGATCCCCAGTTCATTGTCCTCGGGATTCACTCACTGGTTGCCGCAATGGCCCTCGCATTCACGAATGCCGTCGGTTCCCACGCGATCGCCCGGGCTGCACACCGGAGCGGAATCCTGCCGGCACCAGCCGTTATTGACAGGCTGAAGGAGGCAGGACAATGATCGAGACCATCATCCATGTACTGGTTATAGCAGGTCTTGTTGTCTCTGCGATCCTTGTGTTCCATTTCAGGGATCTGCTTGCAGCCGCCCTTGCATCAGCGCTCTTCAGTTTCCTGATCTCACTTGAATTTTACATCCTCCAGGCTCCGGATGTTGCGATCTCACAGGCAGCCATTGGGGCGGGGCTCACCACAGCCATATTTATTCTCGCTATCAGGTCCACAAAACGCTACGAGGAGGATATTCCATGAGAAAGGAACTCTCGATCCTGATCATCGTTATCCTCGGGGTCTTCCTGGCCCTGATTGCCGTTGACCTCACCTTCGGGGCACCTGACAATTCCGCCATGGACGACTATTTCATCAGGAACGGTCAGGAGCAGGCAGCCACGAACAATATCGTGACCACTGTCGTCTTTGACTATCGTGGCTTTGACACTCTTGGTGAGTCCACCGTTCTGTTCACCGCGGTTATCGGTGTTGCGCTGATGTACCGGAAACTGGTAAAGGGGGATGCCGATGAGAATGAGTAAGATCGTCCGTTTCTCAGCGGACGTGCTTTTCGGCGCGATCCTGATCTTTGGGTTCTATATTATATTGCACGGACATCTCACCCCGGGTGGAGGATTCCAGGGCGGAGCCGTGGTTGCCACAGGTGCAGCCCTGGTCATTGTTGCCTATTCCTACGAAGAGGTGCTCCACATGATAAAAAAAGCCGGACTTATGCTCCAGGAGTCTGCGGGGCTCGTGATGTTTGCAGGCGTCGCCCTGATTGCTCTTGGTCTTGGGACAACCTTCTTCTTCAATTACCTTGCCAACAGCGGATTGCTCTTTGGCATGTCAGTTCCCTTTGGACCCAACCCGGGTGAGCTGAATACTGGAGGAGTCCTGCCCCTTATGAATATCGCTGTCGGCATCGAAGTCTGGGGCGGGCTTGCCATCGTCATCCTTTACATGCTCTCCGGGATTAGTAAAGCGGAGGAGGCCTGACCATGTTCTGGAACCTTCCTTATGTGGCCGTGGTGCTCCTGACCGTGATAGGGCTTGCCACCATCCTCCTGAAAAGGAATCTCATCAAGATATTCTTCGGAGTAGGCATCCTCACTTCCGCAGTAAATCTTTTCATCATCGCACTTGGATACCGGGAGGGGGGGATTGCCCCGATCTATACCTATGCAGCTTCGGAAAATATGGTGATGGCGACCCCCCAGGCACTTACCCTTACATCGATTGTAATCGGGGTTGCAACAACGGCACTGATGCTCTCGTTTGCTGTCATTATCTACAAGACGTACGGAACCGTGAATGTTGACGAGATCAGGGAGCTGAAGGAATGATTCCTGGATTTATTGCCACCAATGCTCCGGCACTGCTTATTGCCGTGCCGCTTCTTGGCGCTTTTCTCTCTCCCGTAATCGGCATAATTTCGAGGGATGCCAGGGCACTCTGGGTGCTTGCCATAATCACACTGACTGCCATTATCGGTTATTTTGTTGCATTTCTCGTCTATACCGAAGGCACTGTGCTGTACGTATTTGGAGCTGCTGAAACCGCTCTCACCGTTCCCCCCGATTCGGGAGGCATTCCCATCCGAATCATCTTCGCTATCGATGCTATGAGCGCCCTGATGGTGATCATAGCGGTGACGGTGGGTTTTGCCGTTATCCTTTACTCTCTCTCGAGTGATTCACGAAGGTCAGGACTCGAGGCATACTACACGATATTCCTCCTTATGATCGGCGCAGTGCTCGGGATGGTATCAACAGGGGATCTCTTCAATTTCTTCGTGTTCCTTGAGATCTCCTCACTGGCTTCTGCAGGGCTTGTGGCATATAAAGTGGAGAGAGGCCTTGCGGTCGAAGCGGGTCTCAAATACCTGCTGGTGAGTACCATCGGGGGCATATTCTTCCTTTTCGCTATCGGTATCCTGTACGGCCAGTATAATGCACTGAACATCGCAATGCTTGCTGAAGTAATCCAGTGGACCCCGCTCGACAAACTTGCTCTCGTTCTGATTATCGCCGCTCTCGCTGCAAAGTGCGGGGCGGTACCGATGCACTTCTGGACACCTGATGCCTATTCCATGGCACCATCTGCCGTGACAGCAATGCTGGTTGTGGCAAGCCAGGCAAGCCTTTATGGGCTGTTCCGGATTTGTTTCACCCTTTATGGAATGACACTCTCATATGTTACAATCGGCTGGGTGATCATCATCCTCGGATTGCTCTCGATGATTGTTGGTGTCACAATGGCCATACCGCAGAAGGATATCAAGCGGCTGATGGCCTACCATGCTGTCTCCCAGACCGGATACATGCTTCTAGGGGTCGGTGTCGGGCTCGCGGTCCTCGGTGACCAGGCACTGCTCAGTTCCTACGGGACGACCGCAATGGAAGGGGGAATCTTCCACATCTTCAACCATGCAATGTATAAGGGTCTCCTCTTCCTGACTGCAGGAGCTATCATTTACCAGGTCGGGACAAGTGACCTGAACAGGATGGGCGGTCTCGGGCACAAAATGAAATGGACGATGATCTTCTTTATTATCGGGGCCCTCGCCATTGCCGGGATCCCACCCTTTAATGGTTTTGCATCGAAATTCCTGATATACGAGTCTGTGTTCGCCTTCAGCCCCATCCTCTCGATCATTGCAATGGTGGTAAGTATCCTTACTCTGGCCTCGTTTGTTAAGGTATTCCATTCAGTCTTCATGGGCCCACCACTTCCGGAACATGAAAACGTGAAGGAAGCGCCGCACACGATGCTGATCGGGATGACAATCCTTGCTGCACTCGTGATAATATCCGGCATCTTTCCGGAGTTCTTTATACAGAACCTGATTGCCCCTGCCGCCAATGCACTCATTGACCAGGCCGGCTATATCGCCACAGTGCTGGGAGGTGCATGATCATGGCATTACCAACCGTCCTCTCCAGCGGATACGGATTATGGGACCCGATCCTGTGGGTAATCGCCTTTATCATCGGCATTGTCATCGCCTGGATGCTTTGGAAGTCCGGTGTCTCCTCATACAAGAAGGGATCCGAGCAGGGCCGGCCCTACCTTTCCGGAAATGCCGAACCAGCCAAAGGGGAGGTTCATATCCGGGCAAGTAACCTCTACTGGGGCTTTACAGAGGGAATAAAAGGATACTACCAGCGGGTCGTTCCGCTGCATACCGGGATTGCGACAGATTACCTTCTCTGGATATTCTGGGTCACAGGCATCCTCCTCATCATCGTGATGGTGGTCTGAAATGAAGATACCCCGATCATTCAACCGGTCACTCTGGGTCTTCCACCTGAATACAGGGTCCTGTAACGGGTGCGAGATCGAAATAGTAGCTACGATAACGCCACGTTATGATCCGGAACGGTTCGGGATGCGTCTTGTCGGATCACCAAAGCATGCCGATGTGCTTCTTGTCACCGGTCCGGTCACAAAGAAGATGGCTCCGCGGGCACGAAGGGTGTACGAGCAGATGGCGAATCCGAAAGTGGTGATGTGCATCGGCACCTGCGGCCAGTCCGGCGGTGTCTTCTATGACTCTTACAACCTTGACGGACCGATCGACCAGGTGCTTCCTGTCGATGTTTATGTACCGGGATGCCCGCCCCGCCCCGAGGCAATCATTTACGGGGTAGTAAAGGCGCTTGAAAAACTGGAACGCCTGGAGGCGGAACAATGAACGCAACACCCCATCTCATCCCCCAGCAGGTCATCGATCGCTTCAAGGAAAAATTCGGCAACGGGATAAGGGACGCAAAAGTTACGGAACGGGGCGAAGGAACCAAAAAGGTAAAGGCATACAACATCTGGATCAGAGTCGACCGTGAACTGTTCAGGCCTGCAATACAGGAACTAATCGGGATACGGTTCCCCCACCTTGCGGTTATCGCGGGCAATGACCTCGGGAGCGAGATCGAGCTTCTCTACATCTTCTCGGTCTTCTACGGACAGAAATTTGGTGAGTATATGGTTACTATAGGAGTCCGGCTGCCAAAGAGCGATCTCACAATCCCCACTATCACCGACCTGATTCCGGGAGCCCTCTTTTCAGAGCGGGAGAAACAGGAATTCTTCGGAATCACCGTGATAGATATCCCTGACGGGAGGAGACTCTTCCTTCCCGAAGACTTCCCGCAGGGGGTCTACCCCTGGAGAAAAGATGAGACAGGGGTCCCTCCGGAGATGATCAAGAATCTCTGGGAAGTGGATCGGCCATCAGATCGTCCGGCACCACCAGTCCCTGAAAAGACACCAGTTGCAGAAGAGAAGAAGGATGGTGGGGGATCCCAATGAGTGCTGAAAAGACTAAAAAAACAGTCCCCTACACGGTCCCGATCGGACCGGTTCACCCGGCTCTTAAGGAACCGGTGATGTTCACTTTCGGGATGGAGGGCGAGATCGTCCGGACCGTGGACTTTGCCCCTGGCCAGACTCACCGGGGTATTGAGTGGATGGGGATGAGAAGAAACCCGGTCCAGATCGTGCATCTCACTGACCGTGTCTGCGGGATATGCGGGATTGTACATTCCATCTCGTTTGCCCGTGCGGTCGAGCAGATCGTAGGGATCGAGGTCCCCGAGCGGGCTGACTACATCAGGACGATCCTCCACGAACTCGAACGGATACAGTCCCATCTCCTCTGGGCGGGGGTCGCGGCCCATGAGCTCGGTTTTGACTCCCTCTTCTACCTTGCCTGGCGCGTACGGGAGGAGTCAATGGACCTGATCGAGAACCTTACCGGCAACCGGGTGAATTACGGTATCATCCAGGTAGGAGGTGTACGAAGGGACATCTCTGATGAACAGCGCCCGTTGATCGAGAAGGGACTCGCTTACTACGAGGGGCTCCTTGACCAGATGGCAACACTCTTCCTTGAGGACAGCACCATCCGGATGCGGTGCCGGGACCACGGGTTCCTTTCCGAAGATGACGCACGAAAGCTCTGCACAGTCGGACCTTCTGCACGTGCATCCGGCCTGAACATGGACGTCCGGCAGGACTACCCCTACTGCGCCTATGGGGACCTTGATGTGAAAGCAATACTGCCTCCGGCTGAAACCGGGGGTCCCCGCGGGGATGTCTATGACCGGATCATCGTGAGACTCCTTGAGATAGGCCAGTCGGTTGGTATCATCAGGCAATGCCTGGATGCAATGCCAGCCGGGGAGATCCTCTGGGAACCGAAGATGGCAAAACTCCTTGCAGCATGCAAGAAAGCCGATGGCGAGGCGATCGGAAGGGTGGAAGCCCCTCGGGGCGAGTGCATGCACTATGTCAGGATGGCTGGGAAAGAAGCCCCGGAAAGCTGGAAGATCAAGGCATCAACCTACAGTAACCTGATGTCGTGGATCCCGATGCTCCAGGGCGAGCAGCTTGCTGATATCCCCATCATCGTTGCCTCCATCGATCCCTGCCTCTCGTGCACCGACCGTGTCACTGTGGTGAGGGACGGAAAGCCTGATATCCTCACAAAAGAGGATCTGACCCGGCTGTCAAGAGAGAAGACACGGAGGCTGATGCAATGACTCCCGACATTCCTTTCATCATCATCGGTGCTGTGCTTGTTGCCTTGTTTGGGATTGTCATCGGTCTCTTCCTGATGGGATTCGACAGGATTGTGGCGGCAAGGATGCAGGCAAGGATTGGACCCCCAATCACCCAGCCTTTCACCGATATCAGGAAACTCTTTGCAAAAGAGAATGTCGTGCCCGAGAACGCTATCCCCTGGATGTTCAATCTCGCACCTGTCCTTGCCCTTGCTTCAGCGATCGTTATCCTTCTTTATCTTCCAATCGGGGGCTTTACCCCTATCCTGTCCGAAGGAGGGGACCTCATTCTCGTGATGTACCTCCTTACGGTTCCTGCGCTTGCACTGGTTGCGGGGGGGTTTGCCTCCGGTTCACCTTATGCAACCGTGGGTGCCCAGCGTGAGATGGTGACTATGATTGCATACGAGTTTCCGCTTGCGATCGTGATCATTGCGATTGCGTGGAAACTTGCCGCTGCCGGCATTGCCCTTCCCTTTACGCTTGCAAGTATTCAGGCAAACCCAATATGGGGCCTTGTCGGGCCGCTCGGAACGATAGGGCTCCTGATCCTGCTCGTGGTGCTGCTCATTGTGACACCTGCCGAGCTCTCCCGAATCCCCTTTGACACACCGGAGGCAGAGACTGAACTTGCCGGTGGTATTCTTGTTGAATATTCAGGAAAAAACCTTGCCCTCTTCTCGCTGACTCAAGGGGTCAAGACTGTGGCGATGGCCTCTCTTGTTGTGGCCCTCTTCTTCCCGTACAGTCTCGCAGCATTCATCGGGCTCGCGGGAATCTCCGGTGCGGTGATCGATATCCTCTTTTTCATCGCTTTGATCACTCTTGTTGCCTTTGTATCGGTGAGTGTGGTCCGGGTGTCCATGGCACGGTTCCGGATCAACCAGGTGGTCTCGGTCTACTGGGTCTACCTTGCAATAGCAGGCCTTACAGGACTTCTCCTTGTCATGGCTGACCAGATCATAGGGGTGATCTGAAATGGCCCGGCTCCCCATGGTCCCGGAGCTATTAAAGCAGCTCTTCAGCCGGCCGGCCACTAACGCCTTCCCGTCACGACACCTGCCTCCTTCAGTGACGGGATTTCTCGCCAAGGTCGCGAGCGGAGAGGCCACAATCCATCCTCCTGTTCCAACCCCCCCAAAATTCCGTGGAAAAATTGTCTATGACCGGGAAGCATGCATCGGCTGCACCCTCTGCCTGAAGGTCTGCCCCGCCCATGCCATCGAGTTCATACCAGAGACAAAACGAATCAGGATCTACATCACGCAATGCATCTTCTGCTCACAGTGCAATGATATCTGCCCGAAGGATGCCCTGCACATGAGTCCTGATTTCCTGCTTGCAACCGAGAATCGGTATGCAGAGAGCCAGATTGTCGAGTAGCGGGAAAATCAATAATTTTTCACTTGAAAAACAGAACGATACAATATTCACGGATCGGTATTTTTTTGAATAGATAGAACCGGCACTGTCACCCGGATACCAGCTCAACAGGTGACCCGTTGACTATTCAGCATCGTAAAACCGCCGTCCGTCCTATTTCCCTTGACCTTCAAACGCTTGTATCTCTCCGATCCTGTTCTGCCGGAGCATCGTCATCAGCCTATCCGCTCCTTCCTTCACTGCCGGACTGAGTCCTTCGTCATCTCCCAGATGTTCAGGCTGAATCCCTATGAATAGAACCTGCCCTGCCGATTCTGAAAGATATTTCATCAGGAAAGAGAGGGGCATGTTGTGGGTGCCGGTACTGACATCCTCGATCTGATCTCCCCGGACAATCCTGAACTCCCCGGGAAAAAGACCGAGATCGGTTGCATCGATCAGCAAGAGGATCTCGGGATGATGGTGGCGGACCACCGAAGTGAAGTTCTCGGGCATCGTACCGCAATCGATGGAATTCCATCCGCGGGCCCGGAACTGCGATGCTATATAATTGCCGACCCCGTCATCCCCATGCAGCGTGTTGCCGATCCCAAGAATCATTCGGACTATTTCCATCACCAGCGTTATGTCCCATTCGTATCGTCACCTGGGGAGAAAAACCCGGCACATTCGATGAAACAATACCATTATAATCGACGATGCTGTTGAGTTATCTGGGAATCACATGCGGGGAATAACACTCTGCTTAATTCTTTGTTCGCTAATCCTAACCTGTACGACAGGGTGCATGGCCCCATCATCACCGCCGGAAGAACTTACCAGTCACTCTTGGAAGCTTGTCTCTTATAATGACGGTAATGAACTGGCCGATGCCGGACCACTCACCATATTAACCCTCAAATTCGGAGATGACGGGCGTATCAGCGGCAATGCAGGGTGTAATGATTATTTCGGGGATTACCGGCTGGAGGGCGGGCTCATCTCACTCAGGGCACTGGGAGCAACCGAGAAATACTGCCTTGCCCCTGAAGGGATAATGGATTTGGAGCAGATCTATTTCCTTCTCCTTAAAAACGCAACCCGTTATTCCATTGACCAGGACATACTGACTCTCTCTCACTATGATGAAGAGAAACTCCTGATCTTCAGGTAACAGTAATCCACGAAATACGAAAAAATCAATAAGAGCCCTGGAAAAGCAGTAGCATCGCTAGATTTTTTTAAACCTATCTCTTACCTCCTGAACTCCTCGAAACATATATACCTCCCTGAATCCTTCAATCTCTTATCTTAGTATTGGAGTATTACCATGACAGATGAAACAACCGGAACCATGGGCATGTCAAACATGTTTGGCGGATTCTTCCCCTGGTGGGTCCTTCTCATCCAGGGCATCATCGCACTCATCCTCGGAATCTTCTTCCTTACCTCCCCGGGAATGACCCTGCTTGTCCTGATCACCTTCCTGGGTGCTTACTGGTTTGTGAGCGGAATCTTCACCCTCTTTAGTGCTGCGGGAGACGAAGCAAACAGGGGAATGAAAATCCTGCTTGGTATTCTTGGGATCATTCTCGGGCTTGCCATTCTTGCGTACCCATTCTATAGTGCATTTATCGTGCCTTTCATCTTCATCATCATAGTGGGGGTATGGGCACTCGTACTAGGGGGGATCCATCTCTATCAGGGCCTGACTGGCGGTGGCTGGGGTGTTGGCCTTCTTGGGCTCCTCTCAGTGATAATCGGTCTTATCATCCTGATCAACCCGTATCTTGCCACCATCGCGCTCCCGTTCGTACTTGGTGTATTAGGCATTATCTTTGGCTTTGCAGCAATCGTCGGCGCATTCATGGTGCGATCACAGCAGGCATCCACCTGATTTATCATTAATTTCCTCATTTTTTTATTATTCATGATACACGACAGTTCCCTGTTCGCCAGACTATTATGGAAGTTCCGTCATACCTACTATCCATTACCGGTAACGGTGAGAGGGCTCTATCCTTATGCACGAGCTGTTTTTTGAGATTGGCAACTATGCGATCTGGATATTTGTAGTCACCAGCATTGCTGCCATGGGCCTTAATCTCACCATTCCTGAAGTTCTTGCACCATGGAAAAAGAAGTGGCTCCTCTCGATCTCGCTTGTTGCCAACTTTGTTATTGTACCGCTCTTTGCCCTCTTCGTCCTCTATCTCTTCCCTCTGGATATTGATCTTGCCACCGGGCTCATCATCGTTGCTGCAGCAGCAGGAGCCCCCTCTCTCCCCAAGGCCATGGATATAATCGGGGGAAATGTTGCGTACGCAGTGGGCCTCACGATGATTTTAATCCTCGTGACCATCTTCTACATGCCTTTCATGCTCCCATACCTGATCGAAGGAGTTCACGTAGACCAGAGCAGCACTGCCTTATACCTCGTTGTATTCATGCTCATTCCGCTCATCGTCACTATGGCAATCCGGGCAAAAATCCCGTATGCAGCGCAGAAGCTGTATCCGGTTGTTGACCGGGTATCTGACCTCTCAATCATTGCTGTGCTCCTTATCTACACCGTTGCCCTCTTTACCAGCGATTTTTCCGTCAAAGCCGGAACCCTTCTCGGCCTTAAAGGCGCAGCGGTTGCGATTCTTTTTATTCTCGGTTCATTTGCCATTGGCTACGTGATGGGGGGCCCGGATCCTCGGAACCGCCAGGTCCTTGCCTTCGGAACAGGCTTTCGCAATGTCTCGGCAGCACTCGTGGTGGTCTCGGCTAACTTTACCGATCCTCAGATCCTTTTCATGGTCCTCGTGATTGCGGTATTCGGGATCATCTTCATGATGATCACAGGAGGCTGGCTTTACCGGATGAACAAAAAGGAGGGGAGACGCAGCGCTGGTGGCGACCTCTAGTGCACCTCTTTCTCTCTTGGATATCCCGGGGACAATGATTCTAAATAGCATAATATCGAGTATTCCACATGCATGGAACTTTCAGGGTTTTTCTTCTCCTCGTGGTCGTTTTCGGAATGCTTGTTTCCGGATGCAGTTCCTCTGCCAGGATGCCGGAGGTGAAGGTGGAAGGGGCTACCATCACGTCATATTCCCTGACCGACCTGACGCTTGATATTATCCTCTCAGTTGATAATCCGTACCCGGTCGGCATCACCCTGCAGTCCCTCTCCTTTGATATCTATTACAGGGATGGCGATGAGTGGAAGTACCTGTCCCATGGCGAACAGACAGGGATCACGATTAATCCGGGTAAAAATATTGTCAGGGTCCCTGCTACAATAAAAAATACCGATTTACTCCAATCGATTCTCTCGTTCGCGAATAGCCGTGAGATTCCCCTGCAGATCAGGGGTGTGATCGTTCCCGAACTACCTGGAGGCCTCTCTCCTGATATCCCGTTTACGAGAACGATTTCCCTCACTCGCTGACAAGATAACGCCCACAAATTCTCTTTTATCAGAACAATCTGGTTCATCGAGGGGAGCGGGAACATTGCACCGTTACCAGCGATCAATCATGATTCGTTGACATTTCCGGAGAGGAAGATCCCGAAGGGTTTCCTGGATTCCCATGCACCTTGTGACGGATTATCATTCTTTGAAAATTCTCCCATTTTTCCTATAACCCTGGAAACTCTCGTAGAGCACCCTTCCCCGAAAAAGAAATGAATAATATTAATATGACTTCCTGTGTAAGACTAAAAACCAGACATAATCCACGGGAACCAGCTTTCCATGAATCTCACTTCGTCACTTTCCGAACCATCACGAATCCTGATCACCGTTGCTGCAGCGATAGTAGTTCTCGCCGGGATGAAGGCTGCAGCCCCCTTCCTCGGCCCACTCGCATTCTCAGTCTTCCTGGCAGTCATCTTCGGAATGCTTCTCCACTGGTTCGAAAAAAAAGGCCTTTCCACACGCTCTGCCCTGATTCTCACCCTCGTGATTTTCTTTGTCATTATGGCTGTATTCATTGTCGTGATTGCCGTATCCTTCTTCCAGTTGTTGTCTGAGCTTCCCCGCTACCAGCAGGAACTGGAGAGCAGCCTTGAACTGGTCAGCCCGCTACTCAATAAGGTTGGGATCGATCCTGCATCCCTCACGTTACATGACCTCATCCGTTCTGCTTCTGCTGAGGCAGGCGGTCTGCTCAGCGGACTCTGGGACATTGCAATCCTTACGATCCTGATACTTCTCACAACCCTTTTCCTCCTCTTTGAAGCAAAGGGGTTCTCGTTCAAATTAAAGATCATCATCGAAGAACTCCGGCCAGGTGACCTGAACCGGTTTACCACTCTTGCACAGAAAAACGTGGACTACCTCATCATCAGGACCGAGGTGAACCTTGCTATGGGTATCGGTACAGCTGTCATTCTCGCACTGATTGGGGTAAAATATGCCATTTTCTGGGGATTCCTTGCCTTCCTGCTCGGATTCATTCCCTATATTGGGTTCTGGCTCGCCGTTATTCCGCCAATGCTCCTCGCCTGGTTCGATCTTGGCCCTGTGCCTGCTCTTCTGGTGCTGGCCGGGTCGGGACTGGTAAACCTCCTTGCAGAATACGTGATGTTTCCCAACCTTGCCGGGCGGGGACTGGCACTTTCCGCTGCCGTTGTGTTTGTCTCCCTCATCTTCTGGGGATGGATTCTCGGTGGAATCGGTGTTCTTCTTGCAGTTCCCCTGACACTTCTTGTCCAGCTGGCCTGTGAACTGTTCGATGAGACCCGGTGGATCGGGGTCCTGCTTGGACCCTCCCCTGACGTGAGTAGAGAACAGGGTCAGAAATAATCGGGTTGTTCTGAACTTACCTCCTCTAAAATTATATGCAAAAATCCATTTTACCTGTTCATGAAGTAGTTCCTTGCCCTGCAGGGATTGTCAGTGGCCAGCCCGTCAATTCCCATTTCAGTTGCCACCTGGAACTCTTCCTTTGAGTCCAGCGTCCATGAGATAATCAGGAGATTCTTTTTGTGGCATTCTTTAACCAGGTCTCCGGACAACAACGCTAATTTCAGGAGAATCGCATCTGCCCCGAGTCCTTCTGCAGCACCAGGATGGTCAGCCAGTGCCCGGGAATAGATGATACCGGTTTTAACCCCCGGGAGAAGATCTTGTGCAGATACAATGCTTTCCGGGTGGAATGAGACGATGAAAATGGTTTCAGCAGGATTATGCCTAAGAACGCTGCAGACCAGAGATTCGCTCCCGGGCTCCTTGATCTCCACAAATAGGCCACAGCGTCCTGAGACGAGGCAGCAGACCTCTTCAAGGGTCGGGATTTGTTCACCCTTCCCGGCATTAAGAGTCTTCAACTCTTCAATGCTGTACGCATTCACCGGCCCCTTGCCGCTGGTGGTGCGATCGAGCATCGGATCATGCATGATGACTGGAATCCCATCCCGGCTGAGCCGGACATCCACTTCAACGTAATCAGTACAGGCCATCCCTGTCTTTATAGCCCGGAGCGTATTTTCCGGCTCCAACCCCTTTGCACCGCGATGGCCGATGATGAGCGTGAGACTCTTTTCCTCCTTGTAAATATTTGCCCCATTCCGGGAATTACTGAGCAGGCCGGTAGCGTAATCCGCTACAATATCGACCCACTGAATTGACGGTATTCCTCCATCAGTGCATCTGCATAGGCATCGGTCTTTTTTGTCGGGATATAATTGAATATCTTCGCCCGTTTCACGAGTTCCCCCCTGATCTCCCCTTGATCATCAAGGTGGAGTGCTGATACATCAGACAGGATACGGTCGAGCTGGTCGATACCCGTCTCCCTGCCACCTACAAGGATCTTCCGAATCTTTATCTGATCAGGGGTAATGCCCCCGCAGATACTGCAGTATTTTCCTTCTTTATCCCCGCTCATCCCCACTACTCCTTTACCATGACAAGTATCATCTTAAACCGTGTCACGGCCGACAGGGCATGCGGGGCATTTGCCGGGAAGATGATCGTATCCCCCTCACACATAGGGTGACTTTCCCCGGACACCCAGACCTCGCATTCACCGTCAAGGATTGTTACCACCGCATCAAACGGAGCCGTATGCTCCGAGAGACCTTCGCCCTCATCAAATGAGAAGATGGTGATGCTTCCCGCTTTTTTATTGATGATCATCCGGCTTGCAATGCTTCCTTCCTGGTAAGCGACAAGATCCTTCAGGTGGAGGACTTTTCCCTTGAGTTCTTCCCGGTCTTCACTGCTCATGCTGGGCTCCCTGCTTTCTCTTGGAATTCATTGGGAATATCTGTTATGATCCCCTCATGAAGGACTCGTGCAACAAGGAATCCAAACAACGGATTAATCAGTCCCGGGCTCCCCTTCCTATTCCTTTACAATCCGGTATTCGAGGGCACCTTCAACCGGGCAGACATCAAGGCAGCGGTGACAGAGATAACATTCGCTCTTGAGGTCGCTTATCTTTGCCTCGTTGGTCGGGCAGGCCCGCTCGCACTTCCCACAGGAGACGCAGGCATCCATCCGCTGGATTTTAAACCGGCTTCCCATGGCAGGAACCGATACAATTGCCCCGAACGGGCAGATGAACCTGCAGAACGGCCGGTACAGGAAGAGGGCGATGACAATAACCGCAAGGAAGATGAAAAATCCTGTTGACAGGATTACAAGGAAAAATTCCCGTATCCCAAACAGCCGGAGAAGCCCGAAGGTGAAAAGGTACCCGGCAAGAAGAAAGAGGAGGAAAAAAATCCCCCTTATGATACCCGGCCATATCTTGCTCCCCACCCTGACTTTGGGTCCGGGGACAAGGGAGGCAAGCTCCTGGACCGCCCCGATGGGACAGAAATACCCGCAGTAGAACCTTCCGAAAAGGAAGCTTAGGGCCAGCATTACAAGGATCCCGGCAGCCGCAACCACGAGAGGCCCGCCAACACCCCGTGCATCCCTGAGAATAAGACTCTGGAACTGCCAGGGAATGAACGGTGAAAAGATCAGGAACCCGAGGGCCAGGGTAATCACAAGGAAAAACCAGCCGATCCGCCGTGTCCATCTTTTGGTATACCAGAGATATGCCGTAATACAAAACATCGCCAGGGCATAGAGGAACCCAAGCGCCCGTGCCTCCTCATACGCCAATTGGGATCGCCTGTATACCCATTTTCCTCTGTCAGCATCAATATGATGCTGACAGGGAATGACTGAGTCCTTTCAATTTATCATTGGTGACCGGATAGCCCTGCAATATCGTCCTGAAACGATCGCATCAGACAATAAAGATTCTGGAGCAGAGGATTCCTCGGAATTGCAAAAATGGGTTGGCCGTTGTTCAAGAAATTATAGCATTCATGCATATGATTTCGACCATACACCCCTCCTGCCATGACCCTTACCTTCATCTGCCCCTGAGCAGAGATGGAAGCTATGAAGATTACTGATGTGAATTCCCTGAAGAGTGCACCAAACCCCCACCAGGTTGATGCACGGAAAGCCTACGAATCACCCCATGCCGTGGCCGTGGTGATCACGTTACAACCCGGAGAATCCTTGAAAAAGCACATCACTCCTGTTGACGTTTTTTTCTACGTTCTTGAAGGCACCGGCATCATCGAGATAGGGGGAGAACGTGCAACGACAGGCAAGGACTGCCTCATCGAGAGCCCGGCCCGGATTCCTCACCGCTGGATCAATGAAAGCAATGGAATCTTCCGTGTTCTTGTCGTGAAAGTACCAAAGCCCACAGAGGAGACAAAATTACTCTGATGGATAAGGTGCACCATGCCGAGCGAAGCCATCCTCCAGCGGGACGGGAAAACCTTTGCGATCACGGTTCGTTTTTCCGGGGGGTTCGTTACCCCAGCCGACCTTGAGAAGATTGCCGCCGTTGCCCGGAATCATGCGATCCCCGTTATAAAAATGACGTCCGGCCAGCGGTTCCTCCTTGCCGGGATCCTGAAAAAAGACCTGTCTGCCATCTGGAAAGACCTTGGAATGGACCCGGTGAGGGCCACAGCCCCCTGTGTGAAATTTGTCCAGGCCTGTATCGGGAGTGCCTGGTGCAGGTACGGGGTGCAGGATTCGATCAGAATCGCAGGGGAAATTGAAAGATTCGCTTCGGGCACCGAATTCCCGGCAAAAATAAAAATCGGGGTATCGGGATGCGGGAGAAACTGCAGTGCCGGATATTTCAGGGATGTCGGACTTTTCGCGAGCACGAGGGGATGGACCGTTACTTTTGGGGGGAATGGGGGAAGGATACCAAGAATCGGGGAAGTCATAGGTCAGGATCTTTCTGCCGCCGATGCCCTTGACCTTGTGCGGCGCATGCTCGAGTATTACTGCTGTAATGCATCAGAAAAAGAACGAACATCCCGGTTCGTTGAGCGGGTGGGGGTTCCCAGGATCAAGTCTGATGTACTTTCACTCTGCCCATACCTCACGCTTGAGGATGCGGACTGAAATGAGCCTCGTAATTGCATTCACCGGCAGGGAAGGGGCGGTCATGGCAGGGGATCTCAGGGAGATCCTGATGCAGGGACCTGATACCGGGATTTGCGGGTTTGAGCAGGAGTTGTATTCCGGGCAGATCACGACCGATTCCGATCTCAGGAAACGTGCAGGTGAACGGGGAATTATCCTCCGTGTGCGGGATGACAAGTGTAAGGTCTCGGAACATGAAGGTATCCTGGTTGGTGAAGTGACCGAATCTGAAGGGGTTATTGTGAGGAGAAGGAGACTCTACGCAGTCTGTGGATCCTTTGCAATTGTCGATATAAAAGGAGAGGACTGTATCCTGAAACAGAAGGGGCAGGGCAGCACATTTGTGGTCCTCGGAAATGAAATCACAAAGCGGATTGCATACGGGATGATACGGTCAGAATGGAACAATGGAACATTTCCTGATGCGGTCCGGCTCATCATCGGGATTATGAATACCGTTGCATCCTGCACTGCCTCTGTGAGCAGTGCATTTACGATCCTGCAAACCCGGAAGAAGGCTGATCTTGATATGAGAGGGATCATGAATAAGAAAATCTGATGATATTCCCATGGTAGAGGAGAAAATACTTACAAAGAACACTTCTGGATAATGGGGTTTTCGTATCAGCGGGGAGACATACGAACTCGTCAGAAAATAACTACGAGTATGCCTTTATACAAAGCCACTCGCCCGAAACGAGTTGATGGCATGCATAGAGATCCATTTGCAGGGCATAGTGCTGAGTTCTATCTGGTAGTATTCTGAAACGGGAAAACTTGATCTTGAAGCAAATAGAAAGATTGAAAGAATTCCGGTAACTCCCTTCGAGGTGCACCTGTTCAGGAAGTGATCCCTGAATACGGTTACCATCACTAAAAAATGTTCAATTTGTCTTCTGACGCATCCGTATCCGGTAAAATCCATAAATGACAAGGAGCACCACGATTACGATGGCTGCGGCCGCAATACCTAGCGCAGGATTCATCAGGAAGAGGTTTTTGATGGCTTCAGCGCCAAGGGCAATGATCGTGCAACCGATGATTGAACCGATCGATATTGCAAGCAGCACCTTGCCGGGGGAGAGCCCCATCATCCTTCCCACGAGGGTCGCGCCCACTCCTCCGCTCCCCTGGAGGGGAAACATGACAAAGAGGACTACTCCCATGAAGTAAAAGCGTTCCAGCCACGGCCTTTTTGCAAAAAAATCCTCTCCACCCGCGATAAACTTCCGGATCCACCCACCGACCCCGGGAATTTTCAGGGCTATATCGAAGTTCAGCGCCATGAATATCCCGGTCAGGATATCCATCAGGGCGATTGAAAACGCCATCATCCACCAGGGAAACCCAATGGCAATCCCGATCGGGATAACCGATTCTTTCCCTGCCGGGGGAATGATATAGGCAATCAGTAACCCGCCATGGATCAACCAGAGATCATAAGGAAGAACAAAATAGAGGACAACGAGATAGGGTATTCCGAGAAGGAAGGGGATTGAGAGCCGGAAAAGTCGTTCCGGGATCCCTATCTTCCTGGTGGGCATCAGCTCGAAGGCTGATGTGATCAGCGGGTGGAACATAATGGATGTGCCCTGTACCGTGGCAGGGGAATGACAATATGCTTTGTGCTGGGACGAGAAATTCCCTTAACTCTTTATCCGGGAAAAGCGATATGTATTATCAGACAACCCACATCTAGCCAATAGTCAGGAGATACAATTCTGAACCCCAAAGTAACGATGATCATCAACCAATGCTTCCCCCTTATCATCGAACGCCATGAGAAAGATCCAGTTTCATCTGAAACATCCATTGGAAGCCTCGAGAGATACCGGAAGATGGGCTACGACGCGATTCGTAACCTCCCGGAAGATGAGAGGGAGAGGGACAGAAAGGTGATCGATGCGGCATTTCAAGAGTCATCGGATAAAATCCGTGAAATTGGTGAACGGAAAAAAACAACCACCCGACTGTTCGGGATTTGAGGATCCTTCCCAGGGATCCTGACACAAATGGCATCAGGCTGCTATGGCACGGACGCTTTCAACCCGGGACCTTGAGATCTTAAAAAAACTTGCACCCGAAACAAATGAGTCGCTCTGTCCTGGATCAGGCCATAATTTCTTATCCATCCTTCCCCCGGTATCAAACCATTTCGCCACCAGTGATGCAGATTTTCTTGCCCGAATCGAGCGACTGTCAGAAGAGGATCTCAGATACCTCGTAGGGATGATCCTTGACGGGGCCGAGAGTGTCGGGTGCATGCACCCGGAGCACGTTGTCCTGATCGCCGACCAGGTAGCAAGGAAACTCTCACCGGATACCGCTGATTCGATCATCTCTCTTTATGTATCCGGATATACCCGTGAACAGGAACCGGATGGAGAATAAGGGGTTCCTCATTCTTTTTCCCCGAAACCTTTCCCATGATCGGGAAAAGCAACCGAAGGCCTTTTAGCGATGAATGATTCGTTGAGGTTTTCTGCAATCCTTCGCGCCACCCCAATTGGAAGCCCGATCGCCATCAGGTCCGGAGACAGCGCCCAGTTGACGGTCGGATCCTGCGGACCAAGGAAGGCAGATTCGGCCGGTGCATGCTCCGCCATTCCGGCAGGATACGTGACAACCGTAGCACATGCCGGCCCCCAGGGCACGAGTACAGGAGAGAAAGGATCTGCACGGTCAAAGTGGACCAGTGCCGAAAGATTCCGTATCTGCTCAGCGTTCCCGAAACAACTGATTGCCTTTACCCCTTTGACAGAGTCCGGGACTGATGCACAGGTCCGGACAACGAGGTATTTCCCAAGCGGGGTTATCTTCCCTTCCGCATCAAAGCACTGGTCAACCAGTCCAGGACTGGCTTTAAGATACTCCGCAGGGGCATCCGGGATTCCTGGCCTCCCGGTCGAAACAAAAAAGCTGATTGCAGGAGGGCGCGTGATATACCCTGTATGGGAGAGCCCTCCTGGACAGCAGCCGGTCTTTGCATCGCTGCCAAGATAAAAGGCAGAGACTCCCCTCTCCGTTGCCATTTTTACCATCGCTGCAGCAATACAACGGTGCACCTCATGAAGATGAACGGCTCCCTCAGGAACACTGTCTGAACCATATACCGCCAGAGGCTCTGTTGAAAGCCGGCATGCAGTAGCTATCTCTTTCCCGACCACCCGAACTGAATCCATCTGATCTTCACGCGGGTAATTACAGTGCAGGAGCCGATGAATATTTCGGGTGAAGATTCTGCCTGAATTCCGGATAACTATCTCCGTGTTCAGTCCGCCTGCACTATCTCTGATACGGAATCCGAACGGTTTTCAAGAACTATCGGATAATCCGGAGGAAACCTGATGCCAGGATAGAGGAAAGGGTTGAGGCATCCGGGATCCGGCCTGCCAGCCCTCTTTCATCCGGATTGTTACACCAGCCCCGTCATTGGGTATCGTTTCACAAGAGCAGTACATAACACTATGCAGGAGTTTCGATCTTCGTTAAAATTGGATGCTTCCTTTTCTTCAACACAGGTCATTTCCCCCGGCGCCCCGCCCACAACAGCCCGGGGGTAGAGATTTTTATCGAAGAGGTTGGGATGGTTTGCTGCTCCTGAGTCATGTAAGTCATTTGATGGTGCAAAGCTTCTTTCCAGGCAGGAAACGTCCATGAGCAGGAGGTCTACAATGGCATGTTCTGCAGATTGTGTTCTGATCATGTCCGGTTCACTGATACACTGGTTTCCCGATAGAAACCCCGATGAGACGAACATCATGAAATTTCTATGGGTAAAAGAACATACACCGGTTCACCACTTATTTATCACCAGTATGAGGATTCATCGTACTGATTAATGGCAGGACTGCAGGTAGTTGCACGGAGAGAATCTCACGCCCTATAATACCATTCCACCGGCCGGTTTGAAAAAGAAGGGATTTCTCACTACTTCTCCCAGATTTCCATGGTATTTTCATGAGAATATTCAATCTTTTGTGGGACGAATTTCAGGACTACAAATACAGGATTTTCCGGGTTCTGAAAATACTGTTCATACATGGGATTCCAGTATTTCTTTTTTATAGCAACATCCTCATGGACGGTGCACTTTGCCTGGATAACGACATAGGGATCTGAGAATTCCTTGCAGGACCAGATGGAGAGCGCAACTTCCGGATTTTTCTTTATCTGCCCGACTTTCCTGGAATCCTTCATCGTGGCCCCTACAAGGGTCAGGTCGTCAAATCCCGTAAGAGCCATGAATCGCACCGCAGGCTTCCCCTCCGTGATGGTAGCAACAGCACTGACATGCAGCCCACCCATCACGGCCAGAATTTTCTCTTTGAGCGCCATGCGATAGAATCCTGTTCGCAGGTAATGAATCTTGGGGTCCGTTTTACCGGTGTCTTCCGGGTGAAAAGAACAGTTCAATGACTCCATTTAAAACTGGTATTTTCTTGAAAAAATCCCAGAAAAAGGATGCGCCGACCGGGACTCGAACCCGGGTTTAGGCGTTGGCAACGCCTAGTGATAACCACTACACTATCGGCGCAAAATGACTCTACTCCATTGGCAGTGAATCATAATAAGGATATCGAATAATCGCCTGAAGCCGTGTATATGGTTATTTCCTGTCTGTGTGACACACAGGATCTGTCCTAACATCCCTTTTTATGGAAGGACAGGCAGTGATTTCCTCAATTCCAACATCTTAATTTAAACATCGTACCCAGATCTAATGCACATGATCCCCCTCATGATCGACCTGACCGGAAAGAGGGTGGTTATCTTTGGCGGGGGTGAAGTGGGGACACGGAAAGCACGGTTCTTCTCACCAGAAGCAGAAGTGACCGTAATATCCCGCTCATTTTCACCCAGGCTTTCCGGATTAGAGATACAGCGTGTCACTCTGGACCTTTCAAATCTGAGTGAGGATGAGATTAGTTCTCGGCTCGAAGGGGTGTTTCTGGCCGTTGGTGCTACCCCGAATCAATCCCTCAACAACCGCATCGGGAGTGCCTGCAGGAAGATGGGGGTGTTGTTCAATAATGCTTCTGGAGAAGCTGGAGATATCCTGCTCCCCTCCGTCATATGCGGTGAACACTTCCTTCTTGCATTAAGTACAGGGGGAAAGAGCCCGGCAGTATCCCGGTTCCTGCGGGAACACCTGCAGTCCACCCTCCCTGACCTTGACAGGATGGTTGGACTCCAGAACCGGCTCCGAACGAATTTTCCCCGGAAAGAGCCGGATTCCCGGAAAAGGAAGGTTCTTGTTACAAAAGTCCTCCACGACCCCGCAGTCTGGGCAGCACTTGCGAAAGGTGAAGAGGAGGCATGGCAAATAGTTGAGGAGAAGTACCTGCAATGAACCAAGTCCTCTTCTCCCCCATAGCAATCGCCGGCCTCAACCACCATACTGCAACAGTGGATATGCTTGAGGCGTTCAGGTTTTCGGACGAGGAGGTGTTTCTAAAAAAGGCGAAAGACAGGTTTCGAGGTGTCATGCTTCTCCAGACCTGCAACAGGATCGAGATCCTTGTCCACGGCGAGGCTTCATCCCTCGCATCCCTCCTGCAGGAAGAAGGGAGAAAGGATTTCTCGGTGTTATCTGGTGTTGATGCATTACGCCACCTTCTTGAACTCGCCGCGGGAATGGACTCCATGATTATCGGGGAGGACCAGATCATCGGGCAGCTCAAATCAGCCCTCGATTATGCAAGAGAGCAGGGATGCGCAAGCTCTGTACTCGAACTTTGTGTGAACAAGGCGGTACACACAGGGATCGAAGTGCGACAGCAGACCCAGATCAACAGGGGTGCGGTCTCGATCGGGTCTGCGGCAGTCCTGCTCGCAGAAGAACAACTTGGCAGCCTTGAAGGAAAACGGATCCTTGTCGTGGGATCCGGAGAGATGGGGATGCTTGTTGCCCAGGCACTAGCTGCAAAACATCTCACTGCAATCTATGTCGCAAACAGAACGTACGGGCGTGCGGAGATCCTTGCCCGCAAAATTGGCGGGAAGGCAGTCAAGCTGAGCGATCTCCCCCGATATATGCTCCTCTCTGACGTTGTCATCTCCTGCACATCGGCCCCGCACCCTGTCATCCATTGCCATGATCTCAGGGATATCATGAAGGGGAGGTGCTGGCCGCTCGAAGGTCACCCGCGGCCCCTGATTCTCGTGGACATAGCCCAGCCGCGGGATGTTGAGGAAGGCGCCGATGCCATTGACGGGGTCCACCTCTTCACTATTGACAGCCTCCGGAAGATCAATCAGAATACGATGAACAGCCGTAAATCTGAAGCGGTGAAAGCCCGGGCATACCTCGATGAGGAGCTCTCTCAGTTTGTTCGTCTCCTCAATGGTAAGGCAGCGGATGATATCCTTGCAATTCTTCATACCTGGGCAGAATCAATCCGTATCCGCGAGAGGGACAGGGCAATCAACCGAATCGGGCCCGGGGATGAGAGAACAAGAGAGGTGGTGGATGACCTTTCACGGGTACTGACCAGCAAGATTCTTTCCGATGTAACCTTCTCGATCAGGCTCTGTGCAGAAGAAGGCGACCTGGAATATGCAGAGTCGCTCATCGCTGCGATTACCAGAGGTGAAAAGATATGTTTCCGCAACAGCGAATGAGGAGGCTCCGGGGAAGGCTTATCCAGCCGTTTTTGAAAGAGCATCACCTCCGGAAGACTGATCTTGTAACGCCCCTCTTTATCGATGAGACTGCAGACTGCCCTACTCCGATTCCCACCATGCCCGGCCAGTACCGGTATCCCCTTAATGCTATCGGTGCTGCAGTGCTCCGGTTACAGGAAAAAGGGATCGGTGCGGTCCTCTTATTCGGAATTCCGGCACGGAAAGATCCCGAAGCATCTGAATCATATAACCCGGCGGGGGTCATCCAGGAGGCCGTGAGGATAATAAAATCCGTGACACCCGGGATCCTTGTCTTTACTGACGTTTGTGCCTGTGAATATACCGATCACGGGCATTGCGGGATAATCGGTGAAGGACCGTGCGGAATGGACCTGCAGAATGATCCATCGCTGGAACTGATAGCACGAATTGCAGTCAGCCATGCACAGGCAGGGACAGATTTTTTGGCCCCCTCATGCATGCTCGACGGGATGGTGGCGGTGATCCGGCAGGCTCTCGATGACGAAGGGTTCCAGGAAACCGGGATCATGTCCTATTCGACCAAGTTTGCAAGCGCCCTCTATGGCCCCTTCAGGGAAGCTGCGGATTCAGGATACCGCTTCGGCGACAGGAGCACCTACCAGATACACCCGGGCAATTCCCGGGAAGCCATTCGCGAATCAGAGATTGATGCTCTCGAGGGAGCAGATATCCTGATGGTAAAACCGGGAATGTTCTACCTCGATCTTGTTGCATCGATCCGCGAACTGGGTCTTCCTGTTGCTGTATACCAGGTGAGCGGGGAGTATGCAATGATCAAGGCGGCTGCCACGAACGGGTGGATCGATGAGCGGAGCGTGGTAATGGAGAGCCTGATCTGTGCAAAACGTGCCGGGGCAGACCTGATTATTACGTACTATGCCGCTGATGCGGCAGGGTGGCTTGATGAAGAGCAGTGAGTATTTTCAACAGGCACGGATACTGATGCCGGGCGGGGTAAGCAGCCCTGTCCGGGCTATCCGTCCTTACCCTTTTTATACGAAGTCAGCACGCGGGAGCAGGATTACTACCGTGGACGGCGAAAACTTCATTGACTGCTGCATGGCCTATGGCCCGCTTATCCTCGGCCATACCCATGCACGGATCAGGGAAGCAATAAACACCCAACTCGAAAAGGGATGGCTCTACGGGACCCCTGTCCCGCTCGAACCCGAATATGCCGGAATGATCATACATGACCATCCGGGAATGGAGATGCTGCGATTCGTCTCGAGCGGGTCTGAGGCCACGATGGCGGCTATCCGGGTCGCTCGGGGTTTTTCGGGGCGTCCTGATATTGTCAAGATCGAAGGTGGCTTTCACGGTGCCCACGATGGCGTCCTTGTCCAGGCGGGATCCGGGGCCACTACGCTGGGGGTTCCTGATTCGGCCGGCGTCCTGAAAGATGTTGTGTCCCACACCTGGCAGGTTCCTTATAATGATCCAGAGGCCCTTGAAAGCCTCCTCTCAAAAAACAACGAAATCGGAGCGTTTATCATTGAACCGGTTCTCGGGAACATCGGGCCGGTATTTCCTGAAAAGGGTTACCTGGAAGGAGTTCGTGAGATTACCCGCAGCCATGATGTCCTCCTTATCTTCGATGAGGTGATCACAGGGTACAGGGTCGGTATCGGAGGTGCCCAGGGGCAGTATAACATCAGACCTGATCTCACAACACTCGGAAAGATCATTGGAGGCGGCCTCCCGATCGGGGCATTTGGAGGGAGAAGGGAGATCATGGAACTGATCGCACCTTCAGGGCCGGTATACCAGGCAGGGACATTTTCCGGAAACCCGCTCTCCCTTGCAGCGGGAATGGCAACGATACAGTGGCTGCATGCTCACCGCGGTATCTACCGCGAGCTTGACTCTGCAGGAAAAAGAATTAGCGATGAGATAGCCGGGAAGGGGGGCTCATTTGTCCAGCGGGGATCGATGTTCAAATTCTTCTTCAGGGCAACTCCACCAAGGAACTACCGCGAGGTAAAGGAGTGTGACACTGCCCGGTTCTCATCGTTCTGGTCTGCCATGCTGAAGGCCGGCATCTTCCTCCCCCCATCCCAGTTTGAGACCAACTTCCTCTCGGCAGCCCATGACGACCAGGATGTCGACAGGATCAGCGCAGCGTACCGGTCATGCCTGTAAGAATTGGCACACGAGGGAGCAGGCTTGCACTGGCACAGGCCGAGCGGGTCGCATCCCTGCTTTGGGAGAATGGCTTTGAGTCAGAGATCGTCACTATCACCACAAGGGGAGATACCGTGGACGGAGTTCCCCTTCACGAGATTGGGGGGCAGGGCGTCTTTGTGAGGGCGCTTGATGATGCAATCCTTGAGGGATCGATCGATGCTGCAGTCCACTCCATGAAAGACATCCCCGCAAAACGGCCGGCCGGTCTTCTCACCTGTGCAATCCTTAAAAGGGATTCTCCAGCGGATTTCCTGGCCCATACCCTGCCAGAAGAAGCTATACACGTGATAGGCACCACGAGTACCCGGAGAAGAGCTCAGTTGCTCCGGCATATGGAGGGGATTATGATAAAGCAGCTTCGCGGGAACGTTGATACCCGTCTCAGGAAGCTTTGCGAAGGCCAGTACGATGCCATCGTGCTGGCAGAAGCAGGACTTGAGAGGATGGGATTGTCGGTCCCCGGTACCCGCCTCTCACCCTCTCTCTTCGTCCCTTCCCCGAACCAAGGGACCATCGCCGTGGTGTGCCGGAATGACCCCGCACTCTGCGGGATATTCGCACCACTCGACCATTCTGAGACAAGGGCCGATGTGGAGTACGAGCGATTTGTAATGGAGGAAGTGGGGGGCGGATGTTTCACCCCCCAGGGTATCTATTCGAACCAGGGTCACCTTATCGGAGAGATTCTCTCTCTCGATGGCAGGAGACAGGTTCGCATGGAGGATGAAATCTCCTCAAAAGAACAGGCCAGGGCTTTTGGAAGGAAACTAAGGAGTGAAGGGATGGAACTGATCAGGGAAGCATACGAAAGGCTTGGGATTCGCGATGAAGGGTAAAGTATATCTTGTCGGGGCAGGTCCGGGTGGAGAGGGATTTCTCACTATCCATGCCCGTGAAGTGATCGATGCAGCCGAGGTCATTTTCTATGACCAGCTCCCGGGAGAGGAGATCCTTGCATCACTACCGGAACATGCTGAGAAGATTGACTGTGGGAAATATGGTTCCGAACACACTCTCGAACAGGATGTTATAGAAGCCCTCATGGTCCGGAAAGCACAGGAAGGAAAACAGGTGGTCCGGCTAAAAGGTGGCGATCCGTTCCTTTTCGGCCGGGGAGGCGAGGAACTCGAGGTACTCAGAAATGAGGGGATTGACGTTGAACTTGTCCCCGGGATTTCGAGCGCACTTGCCGTCCCTGGTGCCGTGGGTATCCCGCTCACCCACAGGAGGTACGCATCGTCTGTCACGATCATAACAGGACATGAAGACCCGGCAAAAGAGGAGTCAGCGCTCGACTGGTCAGTTCTTGCCAGGCATCCCGGGACCATCGTTATCCTGATGGGGGTGAAAAATCTTCCCCTGATTGCCGATGCGCTCATACAAAAAGGAAAAGATCCTGCAACCCCGGTCGCTATTATCGAGCGGGGATTCCGGAAGGACCAGAGAGTTACTACAGGGCCACTCAGCCGGATTGGTACCATTACCCTGGAGAGAGGAGTAAAGCCCCCGGCAGTGATTGTGATCGGATGGGTAGTTTCGCTCTACCAGGAAGGAGAGGGGATAATCCCTCTCTGATTCAGCCTGACGCCGATTTATCCAAGTATTAATACCTTAATACAACCGTACTTTAGTCAGGTGCCTGATGAGCCTGCCCGGCGGACCTACAAAGGATGAGATCATGGCGGTCTCGCTTGCAAAACTCTCACTTCAGAGCAGCGATATCTTTTTGGACATCGGTTGCGGGACAGGCACGGTTGCCGTCCGGGCGGCACAAAAGGTTAAGAAGGTGTACGCAATCGATATTCGTGAAGAGGCTGTTGCCTGTACGAGGGATCTTGCTCAATCATGCGGGATAACCAATCTTGAAGTCAGCCTCGGGAACGGGGCAGACCTGGTGAAGCGGCTCCCCCGTATCGATGCTGCTTTTATCGGAGGATCGCGTGACCTGGCACGGGTGCTCTCCCTGCTATCAGAAAAGAAGGTCCGTTCAGTTGTTGTGAACGCGGTTCTTCTATCGACCCTGCATGAAGCAGTTACTACGATGCAGAAGTTGTCGATATTTAAGGAGGTCATCCATGTTTCGGTTTCACGCTCAACGCCTCTTGGAGGGGGGCTGATGTTCCGGCCGCTTGACCCGGTGTATATCATTGTAGGGGGATGCCTGTGCTGATCGGGCTTGGGCTAGGTCCCGGGGAACCGGAATACCTGACTCTTCGGGCAGTGCGGATTCTCCGGGAGGCCGATGCGGTATTTGTCCCAGGAAAAATCGCACAGGATCTTGTTTCTCCCTACCGGCATGCCGAGATCCTTGATTTTCCGATGACCGGTGATGAAGTAAGAGTCCTTGCCTGCATGGAGCAGAATGCAGACCGTATCGCAACCGTTGCACGTTCCGGGATGGCAGTGCTCGGAATACTTGGTGACCCGAATTTCTTTTCCACCTATACCCGGCTCAATGCAATCATGAAGACCCTTTACCCTGATATCAGGTGCAGGACCGAGCCTGGAATCAGTGCGATCACCGCTTTTGCCTCAGTTGCGGGCCTCTCGCTATCCGGAGGGTTTCTTGTCACCGACGGCCCGGCCGAAGCTCAGTCCCGGATTATGCTCAAAGTCCGGCATCCTCGCCAGGTTGCAGACACTCTGAGAAAAGAGGGCTACCGGTCCTTTGTGCTCGTTGAACGGATGTGCATGGAGGAGACCCACGTGTACCGGGATGACGAGCTTCCCGATGAGAGCGATTATATGAGCGTGCTGTACGCGGAGCGGTGAATGTCAAAGATCTATTTTGTAGGTGCAGGTCCCGGTGATCCCGGCCTGATCACGGTCCGTGGTATGGATCTCTTGTCCCGGGCCGATGTCCTGATCTACGCAGGCTCTCTCGTCAATCCCGATCTGGTGGCCCGCTCTAAGGCACGAATCAAACTTGACAGCTGGGGAAAGACGCTCGAGGAGATTGTTCCCCTCATGGTTCGCGAGGCCCGGGAGGGGGCGCTTGTCGTGAGGCTCCATTCAGGGGACCCGGCACTTTTCGGGGCTGTAGTCGAACAGATGCAGCTTCTTGAAGAAGCTAAAATCTCCTATGAAGTTATCCCGGGTGTCTCCTCGCTCTTTGCCGCTGCGGCAGCGCTCGGGACCCAGCTCACCCTTGGAGGGGTTTCAGATACCCTTATCGTCACCCGCCCGGCAGGAAAAACCCTCGAGCGGGATGATATCCATGACCTCTCTGCCCATCGTGCCACCATGGTCTTCTTTCTCGGGGCTGACCAAATAGAAGAGATCATTGCAAAACTGCAGTATCCACCCTCCACACCGGCAGCAGTGATCTACCATGCGAGCTGGCCGGACCAGAAGATAATCCGGGGAACCCTTGCTGACATCGCCGGAAAGGCATCAGAGGCAGGGATCCGGAAATCAGCACTGCTCCTGATTGGTGGTGTACTCAAACCCTCAGGATCTGGCCACAGGAGGTCGGTGCTCTACTCATGAACCGGGCTGTCATCTACCTGCCGAGATTTTCCGAGGCAGCCGCCAGGGTTGCCTCGGTGCTTGGTGCCGGGATGGTAGAATATTCTTCCACGGCATTTTCAGATACTATTGCCAGCTGCAGGGAGATCGCTGCAGTGATGTCCGTCGGGATCGCAGTGAGGGGAATTGCCCCCCACCTTCAGGACAAGTGGACGGATCCGGCGGTCGTGGTTGTTACACCCGACCTCCGTCTCGCCATTCCAATAACCGGGGGTCACCATGGGGCAAATGCAATGGCACGGGAGCTTGCCCCCCTTGGAACTATCCCGGTAATTACCACCGCAACTGAAAGGGCAGGTGTTCCATCGGTGGAGGGTATTGCAGCAGCCGGAGAGTATGTCCTCGTAAATCACGATGCATCAAAATACGTGAATGCCGCCTTCCTTGATGGAACAGCAGGGGTTTATACGGTGAAAGGCCCGGCGATTGTTATCGGTAGCACTGATACTGCATTTCTTATTGCAGACGGTGAATACAGTGTTGGAATTGGTTGCAGGAAGGATACCACGGCAGAGGAGATTGAGACCGCCGTCCGGACCGTGCTCAGCCATTCAGGAATCCGCCCTGACCAGATTCTCGTCTATGCCACCACCGCGAAAAAATCACATGAAAGCGGGATTCTTGATGCTATCCGTGCGCTCGGGCGTCCGGTACTTTACCTTGACGACCGCAGCATCAGTGCTTATCCCCCGCATTCCCGGTCAGGGGCATCACGTATCGGTCTTTCCGGGGTTGCCGAACCATGCGCTCTTGCCACATCAAAAAATAAGGAGCTGGTCCTTGAAAAAACTGTCATCGGGGGGGTCACGGTTGCCATCGCCCGATAATTGCAGGGGAATGCTCTATGTTGTCGGGATAGGGCCGGGGAGCCCTGAGCAGCTGACCAGGCGGGCACGGGAGGCTCTCTTACAGTCTGACGTGATCATTGGTAACGATTCATACCTTGCACAACTAGGGCCGCTCATCGAAGGAAAAGAGGTGATCCGGAGCTCCATGGGACAGGAAGTAAAACGAGCAAAGCGATCCATTGAACTTTCAAAAACACGTGTTGTATCAATGGTAAGCGGCGGCGATGCCGGGGTCTACGGCATGGCAAGTATTGTCCTTGAAGTCCTTGAGCACGAAGGTACCGGCATCCCTGTCGAGGTAATCCCGGGTGTCACTGCCGCAAACGCTGCTGCTTCACTTCTCGGTTCTCCCCTTTCCGGTGATTTTGCCGCGATCAGCCTCTCCGATCTCCTCACCCCGATCGAGGTGATCGAAAGGAGGCTCCATGCCGCTTTTTCGATGGGTATCCCTATCGTTCTCTACAATCCAAAAAGCAGGGGGAGACCTCATAATTTTGCCCTGGCCATGGAGATTGCCGGGAAATACAGGGGTTCAGGAACCCCGGTTGGGATTGTAAAGAACGCTTACCGGGAAGGCGAGGAGGTCATGGTCGTCACCCTTGGTGAGATCGCACTCGCTGACAGGATGGTGGATATGCACACAACCGTGATTGTAGGTGGCGAAGAGAGCAGGATATGGAGGAACGGACAGCATGCCAAAGGAATCATCACCCCGCGTGGTTACCACAGGAAATACCTATACTGACCTTGGGGCATCGACCGCCGAGGCGTTTGAGATCTCCCGGACGAGCAGGGCAATTGCGCGGGAGAAGATTGGAGATGCAGACTATGAAGACCGGATCCGTCAGCGATGCTCAATTGCAGTTGGGGATTTTGCCATGGCAGGACTCCTTCGGTTTCATAAAAAGCCGGTAGAAGCGGGCCTTACCTCACTCTCTGTTTCTGCCCCAGTCATCACAGATATCAGGATGGTTCAGGTCGGTATCCAGAAGAGGGGGCATTCAAGCCCGGTTATCTGTGCCCTTGACTACGGGGCAGAGGTAGCTTCAGCCAAGGGGATCACCCGAAGCAGAGCAGGAATCCTGGCCCTCAGGGACCAGCTGGACGGTTCAGTTATCGTGATAGGAAATGCTCCCTCTGCACTCCTCTCTGTCTGTGACCTGATCAGGGAAGGGTGCCATCCGGCGCTTGTTATCGGTACACCCGTTGGATTTGTGAAAGCAGCAGAATCAAAGGAGGAACTGCGGACCCTCGATATCCCCTCAATCTCAAACGAAGGTACAAGAGGCGGGACACCAGTCGCGGTTGCAGCAATAAACGAGATCATTACCATCTATGCCGAGATCCAACGAGATTCCTGAAGAGGTTACCGACCCGGTGACAGGTTTTACCTATCCGGGTCCATGGGTCGCTGCCTGCAATGACGAGTCCAGGCTTGCCCTTGTCAGGGCAGGACTTGCCGTCCTTACCTCGTCAGGTACTGTCCTTAAACGTGGATATACGACCGGTATCACGGCTGCTGCCTGCTGCAAAGCAGCCATCCTCTCCCTTTACGAAATTACCCGGGAGGTTGAAGTGGCTACCCCTTCCGGTATCAGGGTCATTCTTCCGGTCCGGGCTTTCCGCGGTGTGGCTTCGTGCCGGAAATATTCCGGAGATTACCCTGGCGATGTTACGGCCGGGATTCTCTTCATTGCCGAATGTACTCCGGCTCAAGAAGAGATATCACTCTACCCTGGCGAAGGAATCGGCCGCTTCTCCAGAGACACGCCACGGCACCGGAAGGGGGAGCCGGCTATCAGCACCCCGGCCCTGGGTTCAATCCTTATCGCCATTCACGAGGGGTTGAGGATGACCGGGCTTTCAGGAATCACCATTCATCTCAGTGTGCCGGACGGAGGGGTTGTTGCAGAAAAAACTCTCAACCCACAAATCGGTATAAAAGGAGGTATCTCTGTTCTCGGAACAACCGGTCTCGTCGAGCCATGGGACGACCATCTCACTGAATCGGTGATGGAACGGGTCAGGAACTCCGAGAGGGTTGTGCTCACCACCGGGCGGACTGGTCTCCGGTACGCCCGCCTCCTCTTTCCGGATCATGAAGTGGTACTTGCAGGGTCACATCTGAAAGCGGCGATTGCAGAAGCACGAGGACCCGTTGTCCTGTGCGGACTTCCCGCGCTCATCCTGAAATTCCTTGATCCGGATCTGTCCGGTTCAAGTGGCTATGCAACGATTGAAGAATTCTCCACCCGTCCGGAATTCAATGAAAGGATGCTCGCCGCATTCAGGAAGGGAAAGGAGAGATACCCGGGGTTACGGGTCGTTATTGTTGACCGTAACGGTTCCATCATGGGAGATTCAGGATGAAAGTTGTTGGAGTTGGCTGCGGACCCGGACTGCTCACCGAGCAGGCCATCTCGGCCATTTCAGGTGCAACGATAATATATGGCTCAAAGAGGGCGATTGCGCTTGCTGCTGCATATATTCCGAAAGGGTGTGAAGTGCGGGAGATTACCACGTTCCGGCCGGAAATGCAGATCCCTGAATATGCTGTCGTTCTCTCAACCGGTGATCCCCAGCTTGCCGGCCTTGGATACCTTGGAGGGGATGTCGTTCCCGGTATTTCATCACTCCAGATTGCTGCTGCGAGGCTCGGTATTCCGCTTGAACAGGTATCAGTGGTCGTGGCCCATGGCAAAGAACATGAAGGGGCTCTTGCTGAGGTGGCAGCAGAAGTGGAGCGCGGAAAGATCGTCTTTCTCGTTGCTGATCCGAAATTATCCACGGCGGCGCTTGGCAGGGCCCTTGCAAGGTCCGGAAAAGGGATATCGGTTGCCCTCTGCGAAGACCTGGGATATCCCGGCGAGAGAATACGAATTGGTACCGTTTCCGAGCCCCCGGTGCCGGTCTCCCGGCTTTTCTCGGTCATGGTCGGCAGGATAGTCCTGTCCCCTGAAAAAAAACAGATCCAGTGAAGGGCATATAAGGGAGCACCGCCTATCTCTTCTGAAAAGAATAAGGGAGAGTGAACCATGGAGAAAGCAACAAAGAAACAGTTGAGCCTGCTCTGTTTTCTGGCCGGTTTTATTCTTGTACTCATCCAGGACCTCAAGGGATTTTCCACAATTGATATGGGGTTCTCATGGCCATGGGCAGTCATGTTCTATACCGGGCTCCTGCTCATGATGATTGGGTATTATCTCAGGGGATAAACACGGCCCAGAAATTCCGGATACCCCGGTTCAAAACGGCCGGCCGAAATCACGCAGTCCCGGTCAGGATCAGGGAATTTTCACAAAATCCCGGTCCCGGACAATGAATCCTTCGGTAATCAGGGTAGCCAGGACAGGATCGATCCGTTCCGCGGGCAGGTCAAGCTCCTGGTAGAGATCCGAAGTAAGCGTACATCCGTTCCTGACCAGGAATGAAAGGATCCTCCCCCTCACCTGACGGACCGAGCCTTCGAACGGAGATTGTTTTTTGTATTGCACGCTCCGGCGATTGGGATTCTCACGGGTCTTTCCAAGGTATGAGCCATAGTCCATCAGGGCATAATACCAGTCCCGCGGATTGGCATGATCAAGGGTTTCTGCAACCAGGGGGAGGATTTCGCTGTCTGAGACAACAGGGCGGTCGCCGAAATAGCAGTGGATGAATACCCTCCTGATATTTGTCTCGATGAGCAGGGAAGGTTTTCCGAATGCAAACGCCTGAAGTGCTGCTGCAGTGGCCTTGCCGATACCCGACAGGGAGCAGAGTGACTTCTCATCTTCCGGAAGGATTCCGTTCCATTCATTCATGACCCGGGAAGCGGTCCTTTTAAGCGCCAGTGCACGCCTGTTATACCCAAGACCCTGCCATTCACGGAGCACCTCTTCAACAGGAGCGGCATCAAGGGCAGCAAAATCCGGGAATCTCGTGATGAACCCGTCATACATCTCCTCCACCCGTTTTACCTGTGTCTGCTGGAGCATTATTTCAGAGACAAGGATCCGGTAAGGGTCACGGGTATTCCTCCATGGCAAATCCCTGCAGTGATGCCTGTAAAAATGATAGATCTTCTTCCGGAATTCCAAGGGAGTTAAACTCGGGGGCTTTCCCGGAATATCAGGCCCGTTCATGAATGACCTAGCGCTTCGATACGGGCAACATACCGGCCTGCATCAAATTTCCGGTTCAGCCCGGCAGCGTTCATGTAGCGGATCTTTCCGAATACCGGGCGTTCCTGCCATGCCCGGTCGTGCTTGCCGAAACACCAGGCAATTCCCGCATACCCATTCGGGTCCCGACCATCAAGCTCGTACCGGTTATTGAGGGCAAGCGCAGTCCGGTATGCCTCTTCCGGGGTCTCTGACCATTCAAGTATCTTCTTTCCCCAGTACATCCGCATGTACCCATGCATCTTGCCCGTGAGTACCATCTCCCGTTGTGCTGCATTCCAGTACGGGTCGTGGGTCACGGCAGATTCAAACTCGGAGAATCGGTACGTATACTCACGCTGGTCACCCGAATGATCTGAAAGGGTCTTTTTTGCCCAGTCCGGAAGGCCGGAGAATTCGTCATAGAAGGGATTGTAGTGCACGAAGTTTATCGAGAGCTCTCTCCGGACAATCAGCTCTTCCAGGTAGGTTCCTGCAGAGGGGCTTTTTGTTTCGAGAATTTTCTGTGCGATAAAAAGAGGGGATATCTGCCCGAAATGGAGATACGGGCTCATGCAGGAGAGAACGCCCGTCTCGGGGTCATTCCGGTATGTTGGATAGCGATCAAGATTCTCCCGGATAAACCGGTTGAGAATATCCTGTGCCGAATTCTCACCGCCACTCCATGGAAGCGGGTCAGGCTGCCCGGAGCGGTTTTTTCCGGGATTGTCACCAGATACCTTATTCACCAAGGTTTCAATGGTCTCTTCCTTCACGGAACCGGCATCCATATCAAGGGATGACCGGGCAGGTTTTTTCTGTTCCAACGGCATTAGAAACCGATCAAGCCTGGATGTGATCTTCTTCCTGAATGTTGCTGCAGACCATTCTTCCTTTGGGGAAGCGATGGTAACAGGTACAATCACATCGGTCTCCACTTGTACCAATGGGCATTCAAGCTCGTGTGCCACCTGCTCCCGCCATCTTTTCTGGAATCTAAGGTATCCCCTGTCGGTCACAACCAGTGCAGCATCATCTCCCAGAGCAAGGAGGGCCGCACCTGGTGATCCTGTTATGATAACAAACCGGACCCCCTGATCGTTCAGTGTCTTTGAAAGGGCCAAAAGACCCTCTGTCATGAACCTGTAATGAGGACGTGCTGCTTCCAGGTACCCGGGAATCAGGTTAAAACAGGCGATGAGTGGAAGGGAGAGGTGGTCTGCCATTCTGACCGCATACTGGTAGGCATGGTTGCAGGTTACCCGTGGTGCAGCCTGCATCCAGTAGAGGACATACCGGCCTTTCTTCAAGGGTTTTTGCGAGAGATCTTTTATCCTCTCCTCCTGGATCATGAAAGAGGATGGTCTCTTCCCCTACATTACCATTCTCTGCTCCCGTCCCTGTGGGTATTTGGAAAGACGATGAGACAAAAAATTATCTGCCTGGTATCCTATGCGACGAGATCAGGGGCAGTCCAGCGGTCCTGAAATAATTCACCCAAACTGTCCCGTTTGCTGTACCGAGTGTCAGGGATGAATCCCAGGTCAGGCCGGCAGGATTTACACTTTTGTAGGAGGTAATCCATTCTGTTTTGTCGATCCCGGCGCCAATAGTACTCCGGGTTACTGATACTGTCTCATTTACCGATCCCTTCACTGACACACTTGTGGCGGTTGAGATGTAACTCCCGGTAGAGAGAATTCCTGCAGCTGCAACAGTCCCCGTAAGAAAACTGATCATAATAAACAGCATGATTAGTGTGGTGCCAATTCCTGTCTTCATTGTGTCCTCCCAAAGTCCCTGCAGGGAATCATGTTCGTACAGGAAATAGGCCATAGGGTATAAAAGGTTACTGAACCTGGCGGTTCAACAAACTACATCAGACCCTTTTGAAGAGTTCATCCAGCTTCCGTTTCCCGAATAGCACCATTGTCGGTCTTCCATGGGGGCAGGTATAAGGATTTTTTGTCCTTGCAAGTTGCTCCAGGAGCTGTCTGCACTGGTCGGTGGTGCACTCCGCCCCTGCCTTGATCGCTCCCCTGCAGGCAACCATACGCCTCAATTGCTCCCGCGTGTCAACCCCCCGGACCGTCCCAGGGGCAATTATCCCGGCAATAATCTCCCGGATCTCTCGGGGTTCGATATTTTGTCCGAGCAGCACTGGCACTGTCCGGACAAGAAATGTTCCAGGACCAAACCCCTCAATCAGAAAACCTTCCTCAGCAAGAAGCGGAAGAGAACCCGCAAGGGTCTCGCTCTCACCAGGAGAGAGCGAGAGAACAACAGGGTCTATCAGTTCCTGTATCTCGCGATTGCGTTCAGAACGTTCCTGAACCTGTTCATATAATACCCGTTCATGGGCTGCATGCTGGTCGATGACAAGGAGATCATCACCGGGGGTGGTTGCGAGGATGTACAGGCTCCCGAGCTGCCCGATAATCTCATATTCAGGAAGTTTTGATTCCACCTGCGCATCAGTCTGTCTTCCGGTCAGGCTGAGCTGGCGCCCGGTGGTAATCCGTTCCCTGAGGAGTGGTTCCTTCACTCCGGATCCTTTCTCTTCGGGTATGCTGTACTGGACCCCTGCTGCATTTTCCACTCGGGGAAAAGCAGCCGGTCCGGCACCAGCTTCAGGGATAAGGCACTCCCGGGCCAGGCTCTCTCTAATGACTGATACTATCTCTTTTCTGATCTCGTCCTCCCGGCTCAGCCGGACTTCCCTCTTTGTCGGATGCACATTGACATCAACTTCTGAGGGGGCAAGGGTAAAGTCAAGGAATACAACAGGATAACGGTCGGCAGGCATCAGGGTGTCATAAGCTTCCCTGATTGCACCGGCAATGGCCCGGGAGGCGACACTCCGCTTGTTTACCGAAATATACATCTGGTACTGGTTTTTCCGTGTCAGGGATGGATATGAGATATACCCCTCCACTAGTACTCCCCGGCCACCCCGCTGCACCCTGATAAGCTGCCGGGCGAGGGGAAGGCCATAAAGATGGATAATCGCATCCATAAGCCCCCCGCCCGGGACGGAAAGAATCTGGCGATCGTTATGGCTGAGCTCAAATGCAATCTCCGGGTGGGTGATGACCAGTCGCTCGATAATGCCGGTGATGAGTGCAATCTCGGTCGCTGTTGATTTCTGGAACTTCCCGCGGGCTGGAGTGTTAAAAAAGAGTTCCTCGATGGTAATCACCGTTCCGGACGGGCATCCGGTTTCGGACTCCCCCTGAATCTCCCCGCCCCTGTTTACAATTTTTGTCCCCGAAATCCCGGTCCCTTCACGGCTTTTTGTTACAAGAGTGACATGAGCCACCGATGCAATGCTTGCAAGCGCTTCGCCGCGAAAGCCAAGGGTTTTGCAGGTGAAAAGATCATCGATTCCCGATATCTTGCTCGTTGCATACCGTGAAAATGCCAATAGGGCATCATCAGGGTTCATACCGCATCCATCGTCACTCACCTGGATGGAAGTCATCCGGTCCTTCTGCGATATGATCGACACCCTGATTCTTCCGGCCCCGGCATCGATTGAATTTTCACAAAGTTCTTTTACCACCGATGCAGCCCGCTCCACCACCTCCCCGGCAGATATGCGGATCACCGTGCTTTCATCAAGCACCCTGATCCGGGAACCATGGCTGCCTGTCATCTCTCAGTCACCCCTGCTTCCCCCCTGCCCGCTTTTTCAGTTCGTAGAGCTTCCCGAGTGCCTCACGAGGAGAGAGGGAATCCGGGTCAAGTTTCTTCAGGTCACTTACGACAGGATGTTCCATAAGGGGTGGTACATCGACAAGCAACATCTGGGTATACCGCTGTAGCCTCGATCCCCCCGTTCTTTCACCACGGATGATCTCCTCCATAACTCCATTCGCCCTTGCAGTTACCTTCCCCGGCAACCCTGCAAGGGAGGCAACATGGATCCCATAACTCCGGTCAGTGGCGCCCGGTATCAGCTTCCGGAGGAATACCACGTCGGTGCCTGTATCCTTAACAGCAAAATGGTAGGTCCGGACCCTTTTCAGGTCCTGTTCAGCGGAGGCGATTTCATGGAAATGAGTGGCAAAGAGGGTTTTTGGCCCAAAAGCCGCTTTTCCGTGAAGGAATTCAAGTACCGCCCGGGCTATGCAGTACCCATCAAGCGTGCTTGTTCCCCTTCCGATCTCATCAAGTATGACAAGGCTCCTGGCGGTCATGTTATTCAGGATGTTAGCAAGCTCGATCATCTCAACCATAAAAGTGCTCTGGCCTGAAGCGAGATCGTCAAACGCCCCGACCCTGGTAAAGATCCGGTCCACCACTCCAATCCGTGCATGGGCTGCTGGGACAAATGAGCCGGCCTGGGCCATTACTGCGGTAAGGGCAACCGCCCGCATATACGTGGATTTCCCTGCCATGTTTGCCCCGGTAATGATCAGAATCTGGGAATCGTTTCCTGAAAGGACCGTGTCGTTTGGGACAAAACCCCCTTTCATCCCCTGCTCCACAACCGGATGCCTCCCTTCCCGGATCAGGATATCCAGGGACTCATCCAGCACCGGTCGTGTATAATTGTTGATGGCGGCGGTCTCGGCAAGTGCCGCTGCGGTATCGATTCCAGCTATCCCCCGGGCGACTGACTGAAGAGACGGGATTCCTTCTGTAAGCCTTTCGATCAGGGATGCAAAAAGTACCTGCTCAAGTGAGGCCAGCCTGTCCTCTGCTTCCGCAATGAGCGCTTCCTGCTCCTTTAATTCAGGGATCGTAAACCGTTCTCCTGATGCGGTCGTCTGTTTTCTCTGGTAGTAAGGGGGGACAAGCGCAAGGTTTGGCTTCGTAACCTCGATATAATAACCAAAAACCGAGTTATAACCGACTTTGAGTGATTTTATCCCTGTATTTTCCCTTTCCCTCTGCTGGAGTGCGATGATCCAATCCTTTCCCGACATTGTCCGGAAACGGAGTTCATCGAGCATGGGATCATATCCCTGCCGTATCACCCCGCCATGGCGGATCATGGCAGGAGGATCGTCCGTAATCGCTGAGGCAATCAGGGGAGCAATCCATTCTTCGTCCACCAGGTCGCCGCATGAACCGGCAAGTTCAACAGGGAGGTCAGGATCATCGAGCTCTGACCGGAGGGATGGAAGGAGATTAAGGGTGTGGGCCAGTGCGATAAGATCCCTTGGTCCGGCATTTTTACACGCAATCCGCCCTGCAATCCTCCCGATATCCGCAACCTCTCCAAGGATCTCCCTGACCCCGGCCCTCACCCCGGCCCTCGTGGAAAAGTACTCCACCATATCAAGTCGCCGGTTAATTGCAGATACCGATAATAATGGTGCAGCAAGCATGCTCCGCAGAAGACGGTTTCCCATCGGTGTCTTTGTCAGGTTGAGGATGGAGAGAAGGGTCGCATCCCCGGGTCGTCCCCTGATACTTTCCAGGATTTCAAGATTCCGGAGAGTTATTCCATCGATCAGGCATGACTCCCCGGCCTGGCGGAATGAGATCTGCTGTACATGCGACAGGTCAAGCCGCTGGGTTTCCTTGGCATAGCAGAGAACCATGGCCGCTGCCAAAATAACCGGAGGATTCGATTCAATACCAAATCCCGCAAGAACCTGTACTTTGAAATGTTCCACGAGGACTCTTTTTGCAGAGTAAAGGTCTGGCTCACTTTCTCCTGTAGAAGTGACCACAACACCACATCGCTTCACCGCGTCACCAATCTCTCTCATCATGCTTTCCGGCATGAGGCATTCATAGGGACGATACCTTGCTATTTCAGAGATAAGGGAGCCTTTTTCCAATTCACCCGGACATGTGGTTACGATGAATTCTCCTGTTGTAATATCGAGAAATGCCAGCCCCCACTGGGCTGACCCTGGATCGGCAGCCACTGCCATAAGATAGCGGGCCTGGGAGGATTCGATCATCTCCTCATCGATCACGGTTCCCGGGGTGATAATACGCACAACTTCACGCCGGACAATTCCTTTCGCGTTCCGGGCATCTTCCACCTGGTCACAGAGAGCGACTTTGTATCCTTTGGCAATCAGCCGGGCGATGTATCCTTCAACGGCATGGCAGGGCACTCCTGCGAGCGGGATCTTCTGTCCCCCGGAATCTTTGGAGCGGGAGGTGAGGGTTATCTCGAGCTCCCGTGAGACCGTTTCCGCATCACCGCCAAATGTCTCATAGAAATCACCGATATGGAAGAGGAGGATTGCATCCCTGTGCTGCTCTTTTATCGACCAGTACTGTGCCATGGCAGGGGTCATCCTGCCGGGCTTAGCTGCCGGCCCTTCCTCTCCTTTTGCCATTGTACAGATGATCGCAATACGATGAGAAATGCATACCGATCCAGCCTGCCAGGCACGTTATATTCATGGGACAAGGGGACCAGGTATCTGTTCATGAGCCTCCAGGAGTACCCCTTTCCGGTCACAATTTCCCTCGCCCTGGTAGCGTTTTTCCTGCTGTCCGGGTGCAGTGACCTTGCTTCCAAGGACACTCCGCAGCTTACATTGGCCCCGTTCCCTATGCAGCCGCCAACACCCCCGGTTCCTGAATCGGTTACACTTTCTGTTCCACCTTCGCATCCCGTGTTGGGAGGGCCTATGACTCCTGGAAAAGGGGTCCCGTCCAACAGTCTAAATAGTCTGCCCTTCACACCATGAGCATTGGATACTGATGACGGGACTGGAAGAGGGGAACAGGGACGCAGAACCGGATAGCGGGCGTGTACCCAACAGGCTTATCAGCGAGGTGAGCCCTTACCTCCTCCAGCATGCCTGGAACCCTGTGGGGTGGTATGCATGGGGCAACGAGGCATTTGCCAGGGCAGAAGAGGAAGACAAGCCGGTGTTTCTTTCGATCGGTTATGCCACATGCCACTGGTGTCACGTGATGGAACGAGAGTCGTTTGAAGACCCAAAGGTTGCCCGCATAATCAATTCCCTTTTTGTACCGGTGAAGGTGGACCGGGAGGAGCGGCCCGACCTTGACTCGCTCTACATGATGGCAAGCCAGGTACTCTCCGCCGGAGGGGGATGGCCGCTGAATGTTATAATTACCCCGGATAAAAAACCATTCTTTGCCATGACCTACATCCCCCGGGAAAGAAGGTTTGGAACTCCTGGTATTATCGAAATTCTCACAGAGATCGGGAGGATGTGGAGAGAGTCCCGCCCTGAACTTCTTGAAACTGCGGGTAGTGTTGCGGAATCTCTTTCAAAAATACAAAAGAGGGGGGGGATGCTTCGGCGAAATATACCCGATGCAGGTTTCGAGGAACTTTTTCTCCGTTTTGACAAGATAAACGGCGGCTTTGGAAATGCCCCGAAATTTCCTCTCCCTCAAAACCTGCTTTTCCTTCTCCGCTATTCACACCTTAAAAGGGAGGGGCGGGCGGTCCGGATGACGGAAAAGACACTCCGCTCCATGGCGATGGGGGGCATATATGACCAACTGGGTTCAGGTTTCCACCGTTACTCGACAGATTCGCGCTGGCTTGTACCTCACTTTGAAAAGATGCTCTATGATCAGGCGTCCCTTGTCATGCTGTATGCCGAGGCATACCAGGCCACGGGGAATGAATTGTTCGGAAAGATTGCGACAGAGTGCCTGGAGTATGTGCTCCGTGAGATGACTGCACCGGAAGGAGGATTTTTTTCAGCCCAGGATGCGGACACGGAAGGAGAAGAAGGAGGGTATTATCTCTGGACAAAAAAGGAAGTCGAAAATCTCCTTGAAAAGGAGACGGCAGGAATCGTAACCGGGGTCTGGCACCTGACAACCGCTGGAAATTATATTGACCCGGTGACCGGAGAGAGGACGGGAAAAAATATCCTCCATTTTCCAAGGGAACCCGAAGATTTCGCGTCCCGGATGGGTATAACGGTTGAGAGACTCTCCACGATCCTTTCAAATGCCCGAAGTGTCCTTCTTACAGCGCGACAGGATCGTCATCCCCCCCTTACCGATGACAAGATCCTGGCGGACTGGAACGGGCTCATGATTGCAGCCTTTGCAGGGGCATCCCGGGTCTTTGATGAACCGCGTTACCGGGATGCAGCCGGCCGGGCAGCCGGCTTCATCCTGGCCACAATGCGGGACTCTGACGGCCAGATCCTACACCGGTACAGAAACGGCCAGGCCGGCATCACCGGGCAGGCAGCAGATTATGCTTTTCTCATCTTCGGTCTGACCGAACTGTACATGGCAACGTTCGATCCCGCATATCTTTCTTCCGCAGTGGAACTGGAAGGGCATTTTTATTCACAGTTCTGGGACCCTGTACACGGAGGATACTTTACTGCACCGGGAACACAGGACGATCTAATTGCCCGACAAAAGGAGTTCTATGACGGGGCGCTCCCCTCCCCCAATTCCGTTGCTTTCACAAATCTCCTCAGGCTTACCATGCTTACCGGGAATACTTCCTTTGAGAAACGTGCTTCTGACCTTGCCCGCCTTTATACAGGCCTCCTTGAACAATCACCGGCAGGATACACGTTCTTCCTCTCCGGGCTCTGCCTTCTATTCGGGCCATCCTCCGAGATTGTCATCAGTGAAGGTCCTGAAGGTGATCCGGCAAAGAACATTGCCGATGCCCTGAACACCCGGTATCTGCCTTTCACAGTGGTCCTGCTGAAAAATTCAGGAAACGAGAATGCTCTTGCAACGATTGCCCCGTTTACCAGGGAAATGAGCCCGATTGACCGGAAGACTGCCGCATATGTCTGCTCCCGTCATGCATGTTCCGTACCTGTGACGGGAGTAAAAGAACTGCTCGAATCAATAGAGATGAGGACAGTGCAGGAGTAATCTTAAAAAATATCAGATATTTCTCAACGCAACCATGTCCTTTACCCCTGTCAGTCTCCAGACAAGGGAGCGTTCCTCGAGAGCGATCGCCTCAGGGGGATCCTGCGGCGAGTGCCCGAGCGCTGCAAGGATGTTGGTTGAGAGCTTGCGCCCTTTGATCAGGCTGACAAATTCCTCACGGATGATCTTCTTGTCAATGGAATCGGTCACTTCCTCAAGGTAACCCTGAAGGGTGATGAATGTGTAGCAGGAAAGGTCCCTGGTATATTTTTCTACTTCAACCGCAACGTAAGGGCTCTTCCTGAAATACTCGATCTTTTTGCCGTACTTTGTCGAGAGAAAGTGGAGGAATTTGCCGTCAAAAACATACAGGAAGGGGGCAATATACGGGTATTTTTCTCCCTGGAACGCGATGCGGCAGACATATCCTTCCTCGATAAGATGGTCATAGTCCTGCTTCTCCATGCGGGGAATTTTTACGATATCCATGGGGGACTCCTTCTCTCCTCAATAGCAGCGGGGGTCACATAAATTTTTGTAATTCGCATTCATGAAAAAAATACCTGTGCCAGGTAATCTCTTACCCGGCCTACGGATGGAAACGCTCTTGGACCTTGCGGATCTGGTCATTTTTGCACCTTCTCCACTGGATATCCTGAATTGATATATCCGGTCATTCCACCGAGAATATTTGCCAGGCGCGGGTATCCTTCCTTCGCAAGAATGCTTGCTGCGAGGGAGCCTTTGTACCCGGCATCACAGTAAGCTGCAACCAGCCGATCACGGGGCACCTCATGGAGCCTTCCGGGGAGCTCTCCTATGTAGATATGGTGCGCACCCGGAATCCTGCCGACCCTTGCGACATTTCCGATATCCCGCACGTCAAGAAGGAAGATATCTTCCCTCTTCAATTTCCCTGCAAGATCATGGACACTCCATGCCTCAATCCGGCCGATAGAGCTTCCGGACTTGAAATAGGCGGGGAAACCACCTGCAAGGTATCCCTTCAGGTTATCGTATCCCAGCCGGACAAAATGCCTGCTTACCTCAACAAGGCCGCAGTTGAAGTCATCCACGATGATGATGGGAGTATCATAGGTGAGGAACCATCCGGCAAAAGCAGGAATGCCCTCTTTCCAGATCGAGAGGCTTGCCGGGATGTGCCCGCCGGCAAATGAGGTCGGTGAGCGGATATCAAGGATCTGGACTTTTCCCTGCAGTTCCTTAATCTCTTTCACTGGATAAGCCAGTAAATCCGGAAGGCGATGAAGGACAGGGGCGCCCTCTTTGTTCAGCATCTCCATCTTACTAAAATAAGGAGGCAGATAATGGTGCTCGGTCACCTTTTTTTGTATGAACTCCTCTTTTGAGAGGACCAGGAGAGGATTTGTCTTCTTTTCATACCCGACCGTAGTAAACTCATGATCGCTGATCTCAGACCCGCATACTGATCCGGCTCCGTGTGCAGGAAAGACGATGGTCCCGTCGCCAAGCAAAAGGATCTTTTCCTTGATGCTTCTGTAGAGCATTTCTGATACCTCCGGTCTTTTCTCAGGACCGAAGAAATCGGTACGGCCCACCTCGCCTGCAAAAAGTGCATCTCCAGTACAGACTGCAAAGGGGATACCGCCTACTTCCGTATCAGTCACCACCACTGATATGCTCTCAAGCGTGTGGCCAGGGGTCTCGATGATCCGAAGTTCAACCGGGCCAAGTCTGAAACTGTCCCCTTCTTTCACCTTATTCCCATAGGCAAAGTCCATCTGGCGGCCATGGTAAATTGCCGCACCTGTATGCCCGGCGAGTTCAAGCGACCCAATAACATAATCCTCATTCCGGTGAGTCTCGATTATGTGCGTGATCCTTACACCAAGCTCCCTCGCAAGGTCAAGGTAAACCTCACAGTCCCTCCTTGGGTCAATAACGGCAGCCGTTCCCCCTGCACTGATGAAATAGGAGTTGTGAGAGATGCCTTCCGATGATATTTTCCGGATAATCATGGATATGCCCAATCCGGGAAATTGCGTCTCCCTTTCAATATAGTTTTCGAACGTATTTTCCACATGGGTTAGTCTAAAGTCCTCCCCGGCCCCAGACTTTTATCAGATGACCGGCCCCTTCACGTCCCTGCTCTTTGACATGGACAATACCCTCTTTGACCTGGTTTCTGCAAAGATGCGGGCATGCGGGGAGGTAACAAGGAGGATAGGGGCCGGGACTGCAGAGGATCTCTTCTCATATTTTCTCCGTAAGCAGGGTGGCTTTGAAGATCCCGGGAATATCCGGGATTTCATGATGGACCATTCCTGCTATGATGATGACCTCTACATGGAATGCGTATCGCTGTATCGCGAAGAAAAACTCCGGTATCTCGCCCCGTATCCTGGCGTGAAGGATACCCTGTTACTCCTGAAAGCATCCGGTTTTCGCATGGGTATTGTAACAGATGCCCACCTGCCTGATACCAGCCTGCGCCTCGGCAGGACAGGGCTTGCCCGGTTCTTCGATCATATCATTACTCATGAAATCACCGGGGCACACAAGCCAAGCACCCTCCCTTTCCTCTGTGCTCTGGTCCGGCTGAACGCAACTGCAAAAGAGACGGTGCTTGTCGGGGACAGCCCGCGAAGGGACATCGCGCCGGGGGTTGTCCTTGGCATGCGAACGGTATATGCCCGGTATGGTGACCGGTTCTCCCGCCCTACCCGCGATGGGGGGGCAGACCACGCAATCGATTCTTTTGCCGAGCTTCTGGGCATCCTGGGGCTTGATGGTGACCGTTACTGTCTGTGACAATGCAAAATCGGCACCCGTTCTTTCCCCACGCAAAGGATCTTTCCCCATGAGTAATCCGGATCCTGATGTTTTTTCCACAATTTATGAGGGGGTCTTTCCAGGATTCCGAATGGTCCGGGATACTAACACGGTGAATTGACAGATTTGCTACAGGGGAAATCCCTGATATGAGAGACTTCCGGCGGTTGATTCCCAGGATATTTCTTTAAACTGGAAGAATGCAGTTACATCCATGTGCGGGAGATTCACCATCACCGTTACTATCGGACTCCCGGAACGCTTCGGTGTGGCGCACTGCAAAGTTCCCCTTTTACCGCGTTATAATATCGCTCCATCGCAACCCGTTCCGGTAATCACGCATCCTTTCGGATCCATACGGGAATGCCAGGAAATGACCTGGGGCCTTATCCCATCCACTTCAAAGGACCCGACACATAGCCCCCGGCCCATCAATGCACGAGCTGAGACCCTGCATGAACGATCCACCTTCCGGCCATTGCTCAGTTCCCGCCGGTGCCTCATCCCTGCAACCGGATTTTACGAATGGGTGAGATCCGGAAAGTCATCCATCCCTTACTATATTCACTGTAAGAACGGTGACTTCTTTGCCTTAGCAGGCCTCTGGGATGCATGGAAAGCCCCTGACGGACTATTCCGAAAGACGTTTACGATCATCACAACCCGGCCAAACCCACTGGTCGCCAGGTATCATGACCGGATGCCTGCGATACTCCTGCCAGAGAACGAAGCCCGCTGGCTCGATTTCATGACACCGTCCAACAAAGAACTAAAGGAGTTGCTCTCACCGTATCCTGAAGAATATCTCACCGCACATCGGGTATCACTGGCGGTCAACGACCCTATGCATGAAGATGCCTCACTCATTAAAAGAGATGAGGGAGGTGTACTGCCGGTCTGATACTCCTTACCCCTTGAGCTCGCGCAGTTTATTCCTGACTTCTTCAACGTGATTATGCACGTTTACTTTCCGCCATACTGCAGCAATGGTGCCCTTGGGATCGATAAGGAATGTGCTTCGCTCAATGTTCAGGAATCCCTTGAGCAACACTCGGTCTTTCCAGACATTGTAGGCAATAAGGACACTGTGTTCCTCGTCAGAAAGGAGGCGAAACCGCAGCCCCTGCTTTGTGGTGAATTTCTGGTGGCTGTCCGGTGAATCGGCACTTATCCCAACGATTTCTGCGCCGAGTGCCGCGAACTCCTCAAGCGCATCAGAGAATCCTTTCGCTTCGATCGTGCACCCGGGAGTGTTATCTTTCGGGTAAAAGTAGAGCACGAGCCATTTTCCTGCATAATCCTTCAAACAGTATTCTTCTCCTTCTGCATCGGGCAGGCAGAACGAGGGTGCAGGCCTTCCTGTCATTTGATCACTGGTAAAATCCGGCATGTCATAGACCCCTGAACCAGATAGGTCAGGAATGGTTAAAAATAACGCGGGGCAGGCGCCGGTCGTGCCGGGAACTAGGAGTACTCCCCGGCCGGATGGATTTGAGGGCGTGCCTGTATAATTAAGTAAGAGATAAAGGGCTGACCGGGATTCCGTCTAATTATCAAAAACCTGCTGCAAACTGAAAAAGTATGACGTGCAGAACAAGAGATCCGTGAGATCCCGGCCTCTTCTCGGATTTTTAACGGTTGAGCGATGCGCCCCAGATCGTATGCTCATAGCGCTGGGCCATCTCTGACCCGCGGAGACAGAACTTCTGGTATTTCAGGCCTGCCTCTTTCCCAATCGGGCACTGGGGGCAGGCGCATCCCTTGTCCTCGCTGATACACATGAAGCTCTTACCAAGCACGCAGAAGAGTTTCTCTCCGGCTTTCGATGCACAGGTGTTGTAAGTCGGGCAGGCCGGGCAGGGACATTTCGATTTGAGATCGGCAACGGTATCTGCCTGTTCTTTCGGAGTCTTTTTACGGATACCATCCATTGTCTGTTCAAACTTGTCCATTGCTCCACCACAAGTGAAAGAGTAAAAGTGTATTTATATATTTTACGCAGAATACGAATTCGCCAATGGGTTTAGTAGAGAACGAAAAGGGGTATTTATTTTCCCTTCCTGAAAAACCCAAACGGGTCGCGGTGATTGAAGATGAGCACAGACCTCTTCTTTTCGGGGAATACTCCCTCTGCCACCGATTTGATCTCCTCGACCGAGTAAAAAGCCCCTGGCAGGTACCGCTGTATCCCTCCGATGACCTCATCAAGATCCTGCCGCTTGATTACCGAGAGGATGATCTTCACTTTTCCTTTTGACCCTTCCCCGTCAGCGATGGTGACCCCGAAACTGCGCTCTCTGAGAAAAGCAACAAGCCCGGTGACATCTTCGTTTGAGATCACCCGGACGACCACGGTCCCGAGAGAGAGTCGCTCTTCGACGGTCATCCCAAGCAGCGTACCGGCTGCAAATCCCCCGCCATACGCGATATACGAAGCGACATTCGTCACGTTATTCATCACCTGCCCGATGGCAAGCAGCCAGATGATCACCTCGAAAAAACCGATGACCGGAGCGATATACTTCAGTCCTTTTGCAATGAAAATGACCCTGATCGTTCCAAGGCTGACATCGCAGATACGGCAGAAAAATATCAGGAGAGGGAGTATCACCCATGCAAAGAAATCGGAAGATGCAACGGGATCAGCCATTTATCCTGTCACCTCATTTCCGGGGATTTATACCCACCCCCTGGATTTCATCGCTTTTACAACTCTCCCGACGGCAATGGTATACCCGGCCTGACGCATCGGTACGTTATTCTTAAAAGAGAGATCATGAACCGCTTTGTACGCAACCACCATCTTTTTTTCGAGCCTCTGGTTTACCTCCTCTGCATCCCAATGGTCGAGATTGAAGTTCTGGACCATCTCGAAATAAGAGACGATCACTCCTCCGCCGTTACAGAGAATGTCGGGCAGGATAGGCATTCCCCTTGAATGGAGGAGGGCATCCGCATCACTGCTGACAGGACCGTTTGCAAACTCTGCAATAAGCCTCGCTTTAATACGACTGGCATTATCGAGGGTGATGACGTTCTCAAGCGCAGCCGGGATGAGGATATCCACTTCAAGTTCGAGGAGCTCATCATTGGTGATGTTTTCTGCACCAGGAAAGTCCGTAACGCTCCCGGTCTTTTCCTTGTAGGCCAGCAGGGCACGGATATCGAGACCGATCCTAGAATATATCCCGCCGCGGCTGTCACTAACCGCCACCACAGTACAGGAAAATAGTTCCTGGCCGATGAGTGCGGCATTCGCACCGACATTACCGAATCCCTGGATCGCCACCCGTGCTCCTTCAAGAAAGATACCGGTGTCCTTTGCAGCTTCCCTGATAATAAACCACCCTCCCCGTGCGGTTGCATCCTCTCTCCCCTCAGACCCTCCGAGACTGACAGGTTTTCCGGTTATCACCCCGAACGTTGTCTTCTGGACGATCTTTGAGTACTCATCCATCATCCAGGCCATCATAGAAGCATCGGTGTACACATCCGGTGCCGGGATGTCACGGTCGGGGCCGATAAAGTGACAGACTGCCTGGATATACGCACGCGCGAGGCGCTCAATCTCCCCCCTTGACATCTTTTTCGGATTGCAGATTACCCCTCCCTTCGCACCGCCAAGAGGCAGGTTATGGAGGGCGCACTTCCATGTCATGATGGCAGCCAGTCCCCGGATGGTATCAATTGTCTCGTCCGGGTGGAACCGGATCCCCCCCTTTGTCGGTCCAAGAGCATCGTTATACTGGACCCGGAACCCTGCAAAAGCCCGGATGGAGCCGTCATCCATCCGTACCGGGATCGAGACATGAAGCTCACGCATGGGCATCTTCATGATCGCTTCAAGATTGGGGGTTACCTGGAGGTCTGCAGAGCAGCTGCAAAGGTGCTTCTTGACATCCTCAAAGAGATTCTGTTCACTCATCTTCCCTTTTTCTCCATTCCTGTTGTCAGACCGGATAATTCGTTGTTCGTTTCTTCAGCGTTTCCTCTCAAGAAAAGCCCGTATCTGTTCTTCCCGCCCACCCGGGGATGGCTGATGCCTTCTGAACCGCTCCTCAAAACAGGTCTTCTCTTGCTTGTAGAATACCCCGAATGCAATGGGGGAATTGCGGTTATAATCCCATTCTTCCACCTTCCGGCATGCAGCCTGGAAATCGGCTGTGTCGTGCCCTGACAATTCGTATCCCTGCCTGTCATAAAGTTCAGTCATATTGAAGTAGGTTGCACAGATCTGGAGCACGTCAATAAACGAGAATCCCTTGTGACGGAGTGCTTGTCCGATTATCCCTGCAAGGTGTGGCATTTTCCGCGAGGTGCTCCGGGCGACGAAGCCTGCCCCGCTCGCGAGCATGAGACTGAGAGGATTGAACGGTTCCTCAGGTGTTCCTTCCGGTGTCGATTTCCCCCTGAATCCAAGCGGGGATGTAGGAGTATACTGGCCGGTGGTGAGGCCATAGACCCGGTTGTTGTGGATGATAACCGTGATATCGGTGTTTCGTTTCGCGGCAAAGATGAGATGGTCAAGCCCCTCGGCATACGCGTCACCATCACCCGCACAGCAGATGACGGTCAGGTCAGGATTTGCGAGTTTGATCCCTGTTGCGACCGGGATGGTCCGGCCGTGAATCGAGTAGAAGCTGTTGATATCAAGGTAATCACCCATCTTTGCATGGCACCCTATCCCGGTTACAAGCACAATGTTTTCCAGCGGAATGCCATCTGTAACAAGGCCCTGGATTGCATTTCTCAGTGCGAACTGGATAGTGAAGTTCCCGCAGCCCGGGCACCATGTATTCTGTGCACCGGTGATAAGGTTCTGTGAGGGCATCAGATCGCCTCCTTCAAACGTGCTTCCAGTTCTTCAACGGAAAAAGGACGCCCGTCCAACTTTGCTATATGGTGATTTACGGCAATTCCATGCTGGCTGCATAGGGTGCGAAGTTGTCCGTCTGCGTTCTCTTCAACCGAAATCAGGTCCATTATGCCTGAAAGCGCTACCTTAAGAGACGCTTCGGGAAAGGGTGAGAGCACAACCGGCTGGATGACGCGGATCCCCCTGCTCTCTGCCACTTCGCGGCAGACCAGAAGCGTTGAGCCCCAGCAGAGGATCGCAGTTGAAGCGTCTTTGTTTCCGTATGTTTTCACGCATTCAAGCAAGTCAGTTTCACCCTTGAGAGCCCGGGCTTTGTTCTGCCTCTTTTCAGTCATAATCACCACCATATCGGCGCGTTCTGTGGTAATCCCGGCCTCATCATGGGCATAGCTGTTCACTTTGATCACGGCATCCCGGGAAGGCGGATGTCGATTTGGAGAGATGCCGTTTCCGGTTATCTCGTATCGCCTGTATGGTCCGGAATCGACAGCTGGTTCAGGTTCACCTGTATCAGGGACTACAATGGCCTTTTCATCAAGGCTGTATGTGCCTTCACAGAGTGTCTTGTCTACAAGGATGACTGCCGGGACCTGACACTTCCATGCAAGGGAGAGGGCAATCGATGACCAGACATAGGCCTGCTCGGGATCCCCGGGGGCCACTACCAGCCGCGGGAATTCCCCCTGCCCTGCATGGAGGATGAACTGGAGGTCCGCCTGCCCTGTATAGGTGGGCAGGCCGGTCGAGGGTCCGGTTCTCTGTCCCATCACAACAACAACCGGAACCTCTGATGCCCCGGAGAAGGAGAACCCTTCGGTCATCAGACAGAAACCACCCCCTGATGTGCCGACCGCTGTCTTCTTTCCGGCATAGGAGAAACCGAGTGCCATCAGCATTACGGCAATCTCGTTTTCAGGATGGACCACGGTAATGGGGAAGTCCCGGGCAGTCCCGGCCAGGAAATGGAGGAGGTTTGAGGTGGGGGTCATTGGGTAGGCCACATAGGCATCAAGACCGCCATGCAGGAGCCCCAGGCCAATCACCTCGTTCCCGGTAAGGAGCGGGCAGCAGGTATCACCAGCTCGGGGGATGACCCTCTTCTCGCCGACTGCATCATACCCCCTTCTTGCAATAATCAGGTTTTTTTCAGGATCTTTTGGAATCTGCCTCCAGATGACGGTCTCAACAACTTTGAATGGAATTCCTGCAGCCTTTGCAAAGGCCCCGATAATACACGAGTTCCCCATCACGGAAGGGGCTTTCTCTGCATTCAGTATCTCTTCCACCGGAATTCCCTGTCCGTCACCCTGGACCCGGCCACTGTCAAAAAGCACGACCGTAGAGTCGTGGATGAGTTCCCGGTGCAGATCGATTGAGTCCTGGGAGAGAGCAAGCAGGTAATCACACCGATCCCTGTGAGCCCCGATCTTCTGGTCCGCAGCACGGGTGATGGTGAAGTTATGCCCCCCCTTGATGAGCGATGGATAATCAAAGTACATATACGTCTGGTAACCCATATGGTTGAAGAGGTGGGCGACCAGCAGCCCGGCACTATTGATGCCGTCGCCAGCCCTGCCCCCGGTAAGGACCGAAATATCATTCATCTGCTCCACCTACCAGTCTGGTTCACATAAAAGATGATATATATTCCGGAGAGCAATCGATTTTTTTCAAAAAATAATTAATATTTAAAGTTATTTTGTATTTTTAACGGCAAAACGCCTGATCCGTTCAGCTTCATCACGGTCTTCGATCTTCATCAGGAATGTACCGTAACAGGGTTTTGTAAAGGGGAAGATAATCACGTCGCCCTCAAAACCTATGGATATGGGGGGAACCCCGATGATGTGCTTCTCAAATATCTTGAATCCGGGATCGACATCGATATATTCCCTGCAGTTGGTCCGGATGTATTCCCTGCATTCCCTGAAACTGGCATCACGGAGGATGATCTCGTATTTCATAGATTCGATACAACCCATGGGAGCACCTCGTCAAGCTTGTTCTTGAGCGGCATCGGGTTGTGGACCGCCTTTGCCGCGATCTTTTCGCAGGGAAACTCGATCATATCTGCCATCTCCTGGAAATGTTCACCGTAGATGATGGCGATGACCGTTGTGCCGGTGAGCGCCTGGACGGTGGCTGCATAGCTGACCCCGGCATCGTTGTGGATAAAAACAAAATGATAATCGAAATGCCGGTTTTTCTCAGCAATATCACCGATGTACCTGTCGATATCCATTACCTCGCCGACATAATGCCGCTCCGGATCGGAGACCTCGACAAGGAGACGGGCTGCCCTGTTCCCTGCCACGACCGCCTTCACTCCTTTTTTTTTGAGAAGGCTGATCAGATAAAGCGCTATACCGGTCTGCACCGGAACCTGTGGGCAGCCAAGCACCAGAACAGCACTTTTCCCTTCATTTCTGTTTTCACTGGTCATCTTCTGCACACATCCTTTTCTCCCTGTTCCTCATAGGGTTTTCCTGACACTCACCTGTTGGAATTGATGAACTCGTTATCCGAATAGATCCCGGATACGGTCCTGATGGGTGTAAACCGTGAACCGATCCTGCCGGGAGAAACAGATGAGGGTGATGCCGAATTCATCAGCGGCAGCAATTCCCCGGTCAGTCGTTGCAGCACGGGAGATGATCACTGGTATCCCGGCATGGGCATACTTTATCACCATGTCTCTTGGCTGCCTGCCGGTACACCCTATGACGCATTCTCCGAGGGGTATCCGGTTCAGGACGGCGTACCCGATCACCTTGTCGACCGTGTTATGCCTCCCTACATCGGAACTTCTCATAACAATCCTCCCGTTATGGTAGAGGACAGAGCAGTGGACACCACCAGTCTGACGCCAGAGGTCGGTTACAATCTCGTCAGTGATAGCATATACTTCGGCAATAGTAATGGAGTGGTCCGAGTTCACCCGCCCGGGGAGATGCCGGATAACCCCGACAGATCCCGTGGTCACGATCTCTTTTTTGATACTCCCGGCTATCGGGGCAGTGACCATGATCTCATGGCCTGAAACAGTCACCCTTTCCACGCTTTTCGAGAGCCCCTGGCAGACGATAAAGCCGGCACCAAGCTCCATGGTCTGGTTTGCACTGGCCACAATATCGGTAAAATGGCTGCCGTTCAGGTATAGCGAAAATCGTTCCTCTTTTATTATGGTATCCTCGATCGAAACGGCTTTCCCCCCTCTTACCTGTATCCCGGTGAAGCGGATGGTACTCATGATTTTGTCTCTTCTGCCAGCCATTGCAGGTATGGGGGATATCCGCCGGCCAGGGGCAGCACGATCATCTCCGGCAGTTCGTAGGAGTGAAGTTTCCTGATCTCCCTCATCACCGCATCCACCTGTCTTTTTACCGTCTTGATGATCAGAAGCTGCTCCCGGTCCTCGCACAGGTCTCCCTTCCACCGGTATATGGAAGCGACCCCGTTGATATTCACACAGGCTGCAAGGTGCTGCATCACGAGCGCCTGTGCAATCCCTTTTGCCTCGCCTTCTCCTGCAGTTGAGAGGATAATCACTGGTTCATCGTCCATTTGGATCACCTGCCACATCCCACCTTTTGCACATCGGGATAAGAGATCTTCGGTCTGTGCTTCAGGCAGTTCCCGGTGAGGTCACCTTAATGAGCCTACTGAGAGAATATATCCCAGCATGTACGCGGAACGTATGGGGCAGCTCCCCCCGTATCTCTTTGCGCGGATTGATGAGATGAAAGCCGCAAAAATCCGGAGCGGCGCAGATGTCATCGACCTTGGCGTGGGAGACCCGGATCTCCCCACCCCGGACCATATCGTCAATGCCCTCTGTGAAGCGGCACGAGACCCCCGGAATCACCATTACCCGTCGTATGCCGGCATGGAGTCCTACAGGACGGCGGTCGCCGGCTGGTATAAAATGCGGTTCTCGGTCACACTTGATGCCGGAAAAGAGGTGCTTGCGCTGATGGGCTCAAAAGACGGTATTGCCCATATACCGGAGGCTTTTATAAACCCGGGTGATTACGTCCTGGCTCCCAGCCCCGGCTATCCGGTCTACAGGACATCGACTCTTTTTGCCGAAGGAAAGGTCTTCGAGATGCCGCTCCTGTCAGAGAACCAGTTTCTTCCCGATCTTTCCGCAGTACCAAAAAAAGTGGCAAAGGCGGCAGGATTGATGTTCCTCAATTATCCAAACAACCCGACCTCAGCGGTGACCCTTCCTGGATTTTTCGACGAAGCCGTGGACTTTGCACGGGATCATGAGATCCTCATTGTCCATGACAATGCATATTCAGAGATCGCGTTTGACGGGTATGAGGCTCCTTCGTTCCTCTCAACAGAGGGGGCCATGGAGACAGCCATCGAGGTGCACTCCCTCTCAAAGACCTATAACATGACGGGGTGGCGTATCGGGATGGCCTGCGGGAATGCAGAGATCATTGCAGGGCTTTCGCGGGTAAAGACCAATGTGGATTCTGGGGTTTTTGATGCAGTCCAGAAGGCGGCTGTCGCTGCACTTACCGGCCCGCAGGATTGTGTCAGGGATGCCTGCCATATCTACCAGGAGCGCCGGGATGTGCTTATAAAAGGACTCCGTGCCCTGGGATTTTGCGTGGAGGCCCCGAAAGCCACCTTCTATGTGTGGATGGCGGTGGACGATTGCATGAAATTTGCCACCCGGCTCCTTGATGAGGCCGGGATTGTTGTCACGCCGGGGATCGGGTTCGGGTCCGGTGGCAACGGATACGTTCGGTTTGCCCTCACACGGTCATCAGACCGGATACAGGAAGCAGTCGACCGGATCGGGGGTCTTCTTTCATGATCCTCCCGGCACACCTGAACATCAGGAGCAGTCACCTCTGCATCAGAGAGCATGATATGGTGGCACTTACTGAACAGTACGGCACCCCGCTTTATGTGACCGATGAAGATCGTATCATCTGGAACTATCGCCAGTACCATGAAGCACTCTCGTCACGCTACCCTGATGTCCATATCCTTTATGCAGCCAAGGCTAACGGGAACCTTGCCGTTCTCCGGGCATTGGCCAGCCTCGGTGCGGGAGCTGATGTATTCTCTTCGGGTGAACTCCACCTTGCGCTTGCCGCCGGCATGAAACCCGCCTCCCTCCTCTTCAACGGGAGTTCAAAAAGTCCCGGGGACCTGGCACTTGCCGTAGAAAAAGGAGTCGCTGTCTCGGTCGATAACCTCGACGAACTCCACCAGCTTGATACAGCAGCAGGAAACGCAGGGAGGATAGCAGATATTGCGTTCCGTGTCAACCCTGCCCTCAATGTGCCTACCCACCCGAAGATAGCAACAGGCCTTGCGACAAGCAAGTTTGGTATCGCCCATGACATGATCCCTGCCGCCTACCTTGAGGCACTTGCATGCGACCACATCAACCCGGCCGGTATCCACTGTCATATCGGTTCCCAGATCCTCTCCGTCGAGCCATTTGCACGTGCCTGTGAGGTAATGGTCCGGATCGCTGCAGTGATCACAGATATGGGTGTGCACCTGAAATTCATTGACCTTGGCGGGGGGCTCGGAATCCCATACCACAGGTCCGAAGACCGTGCACCCTCACCGTCAGAGTATGCAGAAGCTGTCGTCCCGGTATTCAGGAAAGGGATCGCCTCGGCAGGGATCACTCCCTCGCTCTGGGTGGAGCCGGGCAGGTCCCTTGTAGCTGATTCCACCGTACTTCTCACACGGGTGAACTCGGTGAAGGGGGCTCACCGGACTTTCGTCAATGTCGATGCCGGTTTCAACCTGCTGATCCGCCCGGCTATGTATGATTCATACCACGAGGTAATCGCAGCAAACAAAGCGGATCGGAATGGCACAACACTCTGCACGGTTGCAGGGCCCATCTGTGAAACGGGGGATATCCTTGCTTCAGACAGGCTCCTTCCGGACCCCGTGGCAGGGGACATTCTCGCCCTGCTCGATTGCGGAGCCTACGGGTTTGCTATGTCGTCCCAATACAACAGCAGACCACGGTGCCCCGAGGTGATGCTCAAAGGCGGTAACGCAGCTCTCATGCGAAGGGGAGAGACGATCAGCGACCTGACCAGCACAATGCAGCACCTCCCCTGGCAGGAGCGGTGCTGAAAACACTGGGGGTATTCCTGCCGTGCAGTTCCACTACGCCCTGGTCGACGACCTGGTGAGCAGGGATGAGTTCGAACGCCGCATCGAGGCAAAGATGCAGGAATGCGGGGATCTTATTGACGATGTCACCGCCGCGATGCTTGTCGTGGGCGAACTCGGCCGTCAACACGTAAAGATCAGCGGACTTTCCGGGCCGTCCACTCTTTTCTCGTTCTTCGGCAAGGTAATTTCTGTTGCTGCTCCAAAGGAGTTTACAAGGCAGGACGGTGAGAAGGGGTGGGTCGCCCACCTGATCCTTGCTGATGAGACAGGGCAGGTCCGGGCGGTGCTCTGGGATGAGAAGGCTGCAGCAGCAACAGAGATCGAGACTGGCGATGTTCTGGAAGTGATTGGAAAACATGCGGGAAAGCAGAAGTCTGATATCGCTGTTCTTGCCCTCCGCAAGTCACCCTGCGAGATTGAATGTGGCACGTCTGTCCAGCCGCGGCTCGCTCCCCCTGAGCGAAAAGATATCCGGATGAGGGTCCTGTACCTTGAGGAACCGCGGACGATTACCAGGAGGGATGGCAGCACTTCCGAACTCATCGAAGGATGTGTTACAGACGGAGCCAGGGTAACCCGGGTGGCGACCTGGCTCCCTGAGCTCTTTGACGATATCCTGCCGGGAATGACGCTCATCGTCAGGGGGGCACTGGTGAAAGCCAGGAGCTGGGGGACAGAGTATGTCATTGATGAGAAGAGTGAAATGACACCCGATGACATGGATATCCCGTTTTCGTTCAGCAGGCTTGCTATGGTGAACAGCGAAGGTGACTGGTCAGTCGAGGGGACCATCTCTTCCCTCCAGCCAGTCCGGGCGTTCTCATCCAGGGATGGCAGGCCCGGCCACGTCCGGAACCTCGTCCTCTCTGACGGGGAGACTAGTCTCAGAGCAGTCCTGTGGGGAAATCGGGCACTGCTGCCTCTCGTCAAGGGCGACCGTGTGTCCCTGTACAATGCCCGGTTAAAGCAGGGACGGGCAGGGGATCCTGAACTGCACCTAGGGACCGGGGGGTTTGTTGTGGTCGCACCTCCCGGACACCAGGAGGAGATGTGGATGGAGGGGACCGTGATTGTAACGAGGGAAGGAACTTTTATTGACAACGGGACGGTGAGGTTCCTTGTCGGCCGCAGTCTGCCGCATGGCCATGAGGTCAGTGTAAAGGGGGGCCGATCCGGTGAGCGGATTACGGTCGGTTCTGTTGAAGACCTGGAAAAGGATGCCGGGAAGGTGCGTTCGCTGCTCGAAAAGCTTGCCGGCGCCCCGTGATCCCACCAATACTTTCACGCTGCATGGCCGCGTAGATATATGCGAGGATGAGGTACGCTCTCTCTGACAAAGGTGAACCTGAACAATGACAAACGGACCCCTGGAACTTGAAGATCTCCCCGGAGTAGGCCCCACCACTGCAGAGAAGCTTCGTGAGGCCGGTTTTGTTACCGTGGAGAGTATTGCTACCGCATCTCCTGCCGAACTGGCAGAAACGGCAGAAATTGGAGAATCCACGGCAAAGAAGATGATCAAATCGGCGCGGGAACTGGCTGACATCGGAGGGTTCCGTACCGGAAAGGATGTTTTTGAGCAGCGCAAGGGAGTGAGGAAACTCAGAACCCGCGTGCCGGAGCTTGACGATCTCCTCGGAGGCGGGTTCGAGACGCAGGCCATCACCGAGATGTACGGCGAGTTCGGTTCGGGAAAGAGCCAGATCGTACACCAGATGGCAGTCAATGTCCAGCTCCCCGAGGAGGAGGGCGGGCTTGGCGGGAGCGCCATCTACATCGACACTGAAAACACCTTCCGCCCGGAGCGAATCGAGCAGATGGTCATCGGCCTTGGTATCGATGCCGATCCTGCAGACTTCCTGGAAAACATCCATGTGGCACGGGCCCATACTTCGGACCACCAGATTCTGATGCTGGACACGGCACGGGAGCGGGCTGCCGAACTGAGGGAATCCGACAAGCCGGTCAGGCTCTTTATCATCGATTCACTCACCTCTCACTTCAGGGCCGAGTACGCCGGCCGCGGAACGCTTGCTGCACGGCAGCAGAAGCTGAACCGTCATCTCCATGACCTCTTCAAGCTGGCTGACGAGAACAATTCGGTCGGGCTTGTCACGAACCAGGTGCTCTCAAACCCGGCTGTCTTTTTCGGGGACCCGACCAAACCAATCGGAGGAAACATCGTTGGGCATACGGCAACGTTCCGCATCTACCTGCGGAAGAGCAAGGGAGGCAAGCGTATTGCACGGCTGGTAGACAGCCCGAACCTGCCGGAAGGCGAGGCGCCCTTCATGGTGGAGGAGGCGGGACTGAGGCAGTGCTGAAAGGGCTCGTCACTGATATCGATGGGACGCTTACCGACCGGCACCGGAGGATCCATACCGGTGCTATCGAACGTATCCGCGATCTCTGCGATCATGATATCCTGGTCGTGCTGGCGAGCGGAAACACCTCCTGTTTTATGGATGCCCTGTCGAAGATGATTGGCACCCAGGGAGCATTTATTGCTGAAAACGGAGGGGTGTATCGGACCGGATACACCGAACCCCTCCGAATCCTCGGCAACCAGACCCTCTGTCGCGAGGCACTTGATGCAGTGACGGAATTTTACCGCAGGTCAGGAATTACCCTTGATTTATACAGCCCGACTTACCGTTTTGCCGATCTCGCTTTCGCCCGGACTGTCCCCGTCGATGAGGTGAGGGAGATCGTAAAGAAGATTCCGGTTGATGTGCTGGATACAGGGTTTGCCATCCATATCCAGGCAAGGGGAGTGACAAAGGGACTCGCTTTTCTGAACCTTGTTTCAGAGCTTGGTCTCGATCCTTCCGATTTCCTTGCAGCAGGCGACGCCGAGAATGATATTGAACTCCTCAGATATGCCGGGATCGGAATAGCGGTCCAGAATGCTCCCCCGGCTGCAGCTGCAGCAGCGACCTATATTTCCGAAAAAAAATTTGGCGACGGCTTTGTGGAGGCAATCGACCAATATATGCCCTACTTCCTGGAAAGGTAACGGTCAACGATGATATAGTCTTTGATATCCTTGACCGATTCAAATGGAACAAACATGCGTTCCCCTTCCACCCGGTATCCCGAAGCATCAAACGAGGGATCGGGCTGCACAATCATATCGACGACCTGCCCTGTCTCAAAATCCACAACGAGGTTCTTGAGGGTGCCGATCACCTTTCCTTCATTGGTGACTATCTTCTTTTTGGATAGGCTGCGGGCTAACACTCTCGCCATAACAGAACTGTTGAGCTTTTAATATTTAAATATGTTCAAAATTCGTCCAGAGGGATTGCAGTTTTAAAAAATAACGGCCGTATTTCGTGAAAAATACTGCTTCCAGGCATGCCATGACAAAAGCCATTCAGGATCAGAGCGTAGGAAACTGGCGTATGATATCAGACTGGGTAAGGATACCGACCGGGCGGTCCTCTTCCATCACCACGAGCCTCCCGATCTCCCTTTCCTTGAAACGCCGTATTACTTCAAAGAGCTGGACGGTAGAAGGTGCCCTGACAACATCGGTTGTCATGACCGCTGAGACCTTCTCATCGAGTGTCTTGTGATTGCCAATCGCCTTGGCGATATCACTCATGGTCACAATCCCGGCAAGCGTATCATTCTCCATCACGGGAGCACCATGAATATGGTGCGTGGTAAAAACACGTATGGCATCGGCAATGGAATCTGTTCCCCTGAGGGTGATGAGGGGACTACTCATATAATGCCGGATAGATTTCTTCGGAAGAGAGATCATCTCATAGGTGGATATGAGGAGGGTCTGGGATATTTCGTCCTTCCCATAGACCTCTCCCCTGATCAGGAGCTTGTTGACAGGGGTCGGACCAATCGTAATATTGTCCCCGATCTCGAAAACCCGGATACTGCCAAGGACCCGTACGCTGGCCTGACATATATCCGGATGGCAGAGTGTGGTGAATGCTATCTCCACCACTTTTACCCCCTTGACTTCCTCCCCGTCACGGAATATCAGCACATCATATTCGCCTTCGGAGATCCCCAGGTTCAGTTCCTTGTAGGCACGTGTGGTAGGGTTATATCCTCCTTTCGGGCCGGGAATTCCATCCACAAGACCGATAGCCTTCAATGCCTGCATCTGGTTCCGGACCGTTCCCGGGTTCCTCTTGATGACCTCAGCGATCTCTTCCCCCTTGATCGGATGCGAGTGCTGGTGGTAGAGGCTGATGAGCGTGATAAGGATATCCTTCTGGATGAGGGATAAATCCATAATGGTTTATCATCTGATTTCGCATATATAGATTGGGTTGAAAATCAGGTGGAATTCGAAAAAATACCGACAGTGCCGACCGCTGATGAGATCCTTGACCGGAGTTTCCGGAGGGCTGCATCAAAGATGCGGCTCAAGCGGAATAAAGACAGGGCAAATGAAGAGTTCGTCCGGGCGGTGAGCCATGGAATCCATGACCGGCTTGTCCAGATCATACAGTCATTTCCTGACCTCAATGAAATCCCCCCCTTTTACCGCGATATTGTGGACATTATATGGGGTATGGACAGGGTCAAAAAGGCGCTTGGTGCAGTAGGCTGGGCAGCCCGGTGGGCACGAAACCATGGACCTGGCCTTGCATACCAGACACGGAAGGCAGAAACCCCTTCAATCATCCGCAAGAGGACTGTTGCACGGCTCTCCTCAGTTGTTCACCAAATCGACGATGAACTCCGTTTTCTCAACGACATGAGAAACGTGCTGCGGAAACTCCCCCACGTTGGCGACGAATTTACCGTTGTGGTGGCCGGATACCCGAATGTCGGAAAGTCTTCGTTTATCCGTATGGTTTCATCTGCAACTCCCGAAATAGCGTCCTACCCGTTCACAACGAAGGGGATTATCGTGGGACACCGGTATGCAGGATCAGAGCGGATGCAGTTCATCGATACCCCGGGACTTCTCGATCGCCCGGCCCTGGAGCGGAACAAGATCGAGCGACAGGCGCTTACCGCTATCATAAACCTTGCCGACGTCGTACTCTGCATTCTTGACGCAAGTGAGCATTGCGGTTACCCGATCGAGGAACAGGTCCGGCTCCTTCACGAGATTGAACTGATAGTGAGTATTCCTATCGTTACCGTTGTAAACAAGTCAGACCTGGTCTATTTTGACGGGTACCTTAACATGTCCACTGAGACAGGGGAAGGTATCGATGAGGTGCTCGATACCCTCATCAGTTTCAGGGAACGTTCAGAGCAGCAGGACGAGGCCGTATCCTGCTAAGAATCCAAGGATAGCTCCCCCGTTGATCGGGGGAAGACCGGCCTGGGGCTTTCCTTTCCGGACTACCGTGAGCAGGAGGGATAGTCCGATCACCGAGCCGATCATCGCTCCAAGAGCAGGGATTGTGATAAACCCGATTTTTGCGGTGTCCAGAAAGACATTTGCGGATACCACGAGTATGGAGGGCATGATCAGGTCCCCCATGCCGATGATGTACGCGGCACGTTCCCCCCCATCGATGTCCCCGATCCCCTCATTCCGGTAACTGTATCCCTTCTTTTTCGGGACGATGAAGAGGATCGGAGACTTCATATCAACGACCCCCTCGGCAAGTGTTATCATATGCCGGGTCTTGTAGACCGATATGGCATCGTAGACCATGAGGATGACGAGGAGAATGAGTACCGGGACGATTGTGAGGGAGATGCCAAATATTGAGGCCGCACCGGCAGCAATCAGGATCCCGAGGGCATCAATCACGTACCATTCCGGGTAGAGATACAGTACCATTGTTGCAGCAGCTGATAGGAGCAGGGTAATGAGGAGGGTGGTTGCAGTGAGCCCCAGGAAATATCCCGTGATCCCGGCAAATATGTAGATAAACGTGAAGAAGATGGAGAGACCGATGATAATTCCGATCAGCTTCTTCCACCGGTAGCGCAGCAGGAGGAGGAGAAAACCTGTAAAAATGAGGAGAATGATGATAAAGATAAACGGATTTGCCACCGATTCCGGATCCTCAAATGCCGTGATTCCTGCACTCTGCATCGGGAGCGACAGGAGGAGAGCAGCAAACTCGACGATAACAAGCATCGCCGGAATTGTGAGGAGGGGAAGGAGCCGGGATTGTTCCATTATAAGACCCCGGTGTCCTCAGGTAACTTAATTACCCGGTCTTCATCAAGTAAAAGCATGGATATACGTGAGTATCTGGGGGATATAATACTCATTATCATACTTTGTGCATCGACGTATCTGTTCCTCGCCACCCTCCGGGCGTCACCGGCACTCCTGGCATACGGCCTGCTGATCGTCCTCTCGATTGCAGGGCTTTTCCTGATCATCCATCACAAAATCCGAACTATCGAGCTGAACATAACGAACCGCGAGCGCATGATACGGGTTAGTCTCGAGGAAATCTCGGCAAAGATGGCACAGCGGTACGAGAGCAGCATCGAGCGGATCGAGGGGATCGTGACAGAGGTAGCAAAACGGGTCTACCGTTAAGGGAAAACCTTGGGGGCTTGAATATCGCATGGGAGTTGCATTACGGGACATCATTGCTGATTATAAGACCCCGGTTGCCTGGGAAGCACTTGCAGGGATTGCTGCGGTCGATGCCCATAATGCCCTGTACCAGTTTTTAAGCATCATACGTCAACCAGACGGCACCCCTCTCATGGACCAGCGGGGACGGGTCACCTCTCACCTATCCGGGATCCTCTTCCGGACTACCAACTTCATAGAGAAAGGAATCCGTCCGGTATTTGTTTTTGACGGAACTCCTCCGGAGTTCAAGCAGGCAACCATCAAACAGCGTCGTCAGATCAGGGCAGAGGCTCATGCACGATGGGAAGAGGCACTCGGACGGGGTGAGGTTGCCGAGGCATACAAACAGGCCCGTTCGTCATCAAAAGTTGACGATGAGGTGATCTCAACTTCAAAGACCCTGATCCGCCTTCTCGGCCTGCCTGTTGTGGATGCCCCGAGCGAAGGGGAGGCTCAGGCAGCCGCGATGGTCTGCCAGGGCGATGCACGTTACGTCGTTTCGCAGGATTATGACACCCTTCTCTTTGGTGCCCCGCTTCTTGTCCGGAACCTCACGGTAAGTGGAAAACGAAAACTGCATGGCAGGGCAATTTCAGTATCTCCTGAACGTATCATCCTCTCCGAAATTCTTAAAGGTCTTATGCTCTCAAGAGACGACCTCATCCGCATTGCGATACTTATCGGCACCGATTTTAATGCCGGAGTCCGTGGAATCGGCGCAAAGACCGCCCTGAAGATCATCAGGAAGGGGGATTTCGAGACCACGGTCAGGGAAAAAATCCCCGACATTGACACTGAGGCGGTCATGGATTTCTTCAGGCATCCGCCCGTCACCAGTGAATATTCCCTCTCATGGACTGAGCCGGACATCGATGGTGTCATCAGGATGCTCTGCGAAGGGTATGATTTTGCTCCTGACAGGGTCGAGAAGGCTCTCGGGGGAATGCATGTAAAAAAAGGTCAGAAGACGCTCGATTCATGGTTTTAAGGAAGGATATTGGTCCATCTGCAACTACCTTAATTGCATTTTTCCAGCGAGTGTCGCGGGATCTGGGCAGTACCTTTCAAAGGGGGGCAAATTCTTCCATTGTATTACGAAGATGACCTTCACCGGTCATCTGAGCTCTTTCCAGACAAAGAGGAACCGCTGGATCGCAGTAATGTTACCAATCAGGCCGAATATGACAAGAAGCCACCCCAAAAATGGGAGGCCGTAGACCCCGGCCGGGAATACGATGTTCAGAAGACCGGCGATGATGAGCAGCAGGAGGCGGTCAGCCCGTCCCAGCATCCCTCCGTAATACCGTCCGACCCCCACTGCCTGTGCCTGGGTGCCGAGATATGAGACCATGAACACCCCGGTCAGGGCAAAAACACCGATTGGCCAGGGAGCAAACCCTCCGGCAAAAATCCCGGTTATAATAAAAATATCCGCATACCGATCGACAACATGGTCAAGGAAATCCCCCTTCTTGCTCTGACTATTCAGCGCCCGTGCTACCGCCCCGTCCATTGAGTCAAAGGCAGCATTGCACATGATAAAAAATGTACCAAGCACCACTTCACCGAAATAAAATGCGATACCGGCAAAAAGTGCAACAAAGAATGCCGCTATGGTAAAGTGGTCGGGATTTATCCCGATTTTTATTGAGATATCGACAAAAGGTTTGTAAATCCATTTCAGATGCGGCCTGAAGGTATCGAGGGTCATTCTATCAGTCCGATATACGATGACCAGTCAATGGTGCCGAACGATGCAGGGATCTGCCCTTTTGCGAACTGGTCAGTAGTCATTGAGCATTCAATGGTACTCTTATCTGTTGTATCCAGTTCATAAACCTGTTCTGGAGAGAAAGAATCCACAGTCTCGATAAGAATGACATCAAGGGCCTCGGCGAGGGCGTTCTCCCTGATTTTTTCCTCCCCGTACCCTCTCTTTTTCAGGCGCTCGATCAGGACATCCGGCCTGCACCGTAACACCACGATCCGATCGCAGGAGAGGAGATGGGCAAGATGCCCCTCAACGAAACCTTCGAACGGGAGGAAACCCGCGGCCCATCGCTCCTCATCGATGATCAGGGTATCGCGTTCCTGGTCTTTTTCAATGACATACCCGGATATTGTATCAGAGAGGTGCAGGACAGGAAATCCCTGTCGTTCCAGCTCATCAGCCACTGAAGTCTTGCCGGTACCAGGTGTCCCTGTAATTCCGCACATCATGGGGCGCCCTGTTTTCTGGCAGTAAGGCCGGATCCCGCTTCCCGGATGCTCCGGATCTCTTTTAAGAAGAGCTCATTCTCCCAGTCTGCCCCTACGCTTACCCTGATGAAATGATCGGGAAGCCCGGGGAAACTGGCACAGGATCTGACGATAACCCCTCGGACGGCAAGTTCCCTGACCATCGCATCCCCGGTCCACGGGGATACATCAGCCATGATAAAGTTTGCACCCGAAGGAGCGACAGGAAAGCTGCATTCCATAACATACCTTTCCCTCCAGAGCCTGACGTGCCTGACATACGCCTCCATACTCCCCCTGTCCTCAAGAGCGCCAATTGCTGCCCGGGCTGATACGGAGTTGAGGGTGAACGGGGTTGAAGCACGCCGGAAATATGGCAGAAGCCAGGCAGGTGCAAAGGCATACCCGACACGTGCCCCTGCAAGTGCATACGCTTTTGACATCGTCCGGCCAATGACGAGGTTTTCATAATCCTTCATCAGCGGCAGGTAATCGACATCGCAAAATTCGACATAGGCATTGTCAAGAAAAAGAACCCCATCAATCCCGGAGAGGATCTCTGTTACATCCTTGAAAGGAGTAATAGTCCCTGTCGGGTTGTTGGGCGAACAGAGGAATGAGATCTTAGCGTTCCCGGCTGCATCGATAAAGAGCCCGGGATCGACAGAATAATCTTTATTTCTTCCCACCGGGACAACCTCGGCTGACTGAGCCATTCCCGCAAGCCCGTAAAACGAGAAGGTGGGCGTGGCAACAGCCACCCTGTCTCCCGGGCTGACAAGGGTCCTGATCAGGGTCTCAATCACGCCATCCATTCCGACCCCAGTAATGAAATCATACGGGCCGTAAGTACGTGAAAGACACTGAACCAGCAGGTCCAAGGTCTCGTCAGGATACCGGTTCGCTTCATTCAGAGCAGTACTACCGAGACGGATTGCCCCGGGAGAGGGGGGATTCGGGTTCTCATTGCTCCCAAGCCTTGCTACACGGGTGATTCCCTCTTTGCGGGCGATGTCCCCGGCTTTCCCGGCAAAGACATAGCCCCCGGAGCGGAAGCAGTCCCGCACCAGGTGATCATACCTTTTGCCACTGCCATCTTTCCCGATCACCATTCCTGACTCTCCAGCGGGTTACTGTATGCTCCTGAAAGAAGATAAACTGCGGTGCCGGTTAAGTCGCAGGGACCAGGTTTTCCCCGGTAACAAGAGAATATCTTTTACCCCATGCACGATAAATCAGAAATTGGTGAATACTATGGGAATCAATGAAACACAAACAATCCGGATAATTCTCGTCCTCTTTGCCGGCCTGTTTTTGATGACCGGGATTGCGGTGGCAGAAACAGTCAGATTTGTTCCTCAGGAAATCAGCGTGAAACCTGGGGAGACTGCTACGGTGGACCTTGTCCTTTCAGACGCTCCGGAAGGTCTGTCCGGCTACCGGACACTGGTCATTATCGATACTTCAGGTATCGCCGAGATTACAGCCGTTACCTTCCCGGAATGGGCTGAATTCACCGGAGCGGAAGGAATCCCGGGAGTGAAGGTAAAGGTAACCGGGGTTGACCTGAATGGAATGGTGGAGAGAAATGCAAAGAATGTTGTCCTAGCAACACTCACCATCAGGGGCATCTCAGAGGGAAATGGAATAATCGGCTTTGAGGATGCATTTTTTGATGATAACAGGGAGACCCGGATCGTCCCCGATACAGAGAACGGCACGGTCGTGGTTTCTGCCACTCCCGCGGTGACTGCAACAACTTCACCTAATGCGACCGCAACTGCTTCAACAAATGCAACGGGGACTGTGTCAACCAGCACGACTACAATTGTTGCGAGCGGCATTGCTGCATCCGGCGGATCGGGTTCCTCATCAGGTTCATCGGGTACGGTGATGACTACCGGACCAACGCTATCAGTTTCTGGAACCACGGGAACGATTGGACAGGTCACAACCCTACCCGCACAACAAACCCAGGAAGCAGGTGGGATGCAGGTATCTGAAATAACCACCACGGGTACCACAATTCCTTCTGGCGCTGAAAGCCCTGCAGGCCCGGGAATTCCCTTCCTGTCAATCCCGGGGATGGCGGTATTCTTTGCCACGCTGGTAATTATGGCTGTCTGGTTCAGAAAAAGAGAGGACGGGAATTAATCCCATGTTTTTTTAGCGCCTGATTCCAGCCATTGCCGCATTGATAACCGAAGCTGCCAGGTCAATCTCGTCATTTGTGATAACAAGAGGGGGCACGAGCCGGAGATTGCCATCCGCAGCACAGTTGACGAGTACCCCGTCTTCAGCGCACTTCTTCTGCACGGCAGGGCATGTATCCCCGACCGTAATACCCATCATCAGCCCCTTTGCCCGGGGATTATGGGCCGATAACTGGTCTGAAAACCGCTTCCCCTTTTTCGGGACATCCGGAAGTATCTTCTCGATTACCCTGATCGTTGACCGTGCTGCGGCACATGCCAGCGGACCGCCAGCGAATGTGCTCCCGTGCTCCCCTTTCCTGAATTCAAGCCCCTCCCGAGCAAGAAGCGCTCCCATGGGAAATCCGCTTGCGATCCCCTTTGCGAGCGTCACGATATCAGGCAGGACACCGGTATGCTGGATGGCAAGCCATTTCCCGGTTCTCCCCATCCCGGTCTGGACTTCGTCAGCGATCATCAGCGCTCCGTGCCGGTCGCAGGCCTCCCTGATACCTGAAATGAAGTCATCCGGGGGAATAATTACCCCGGCTTCACCCTGGATTGGTTCCACGAAGACCCCTGCAACCGTCTTATCCACTGCTTTTTTGAGACTTTCAAGGTCTCCATATTCCACGAAGGTGCAGGAGGGCTCCAGAGGGAGGAATGGCTCACGGATGGCTGGTTTATGGGTTACCGAGAGTGAGCCGAGAGTGCGGCCATGAAACCCGTGGGTAAAAGCCACGAATTTTTTTCTCCCGGTGGCAAGGCGTGCAAGCTTGATTGCACCATCGTTTGCCTCCGCTCCGGAGTTTGCAAAGAACGCCTTGTACATCCCGCAGACTTCCACGAGTTTCCGGGCGAGATCAGCCTGCCCGGGAACATAATAGAGGTTGGAGCAATGGATCAGCTTTCCGGCCTGTTCGCAGATAGCCCTGGTGACTTCCGGATGACAGTGCCCGGTGCTGCAGACCGCGATACCTGCCACGCAATCGATATACTCTTTCCCTTCAGCATCCCATACCTTCGATAAGAGACCACGCTCGATCATGATCTCCCGTGAGAATGCAGGCATATAGTACCGCGCATCTCCGGCACGATAATCCATATCGTTCATGTGACCTTCTGCCTTAATATCTGGATGTTTTCGCTATTCATACTCTATGGTTGCAGGTGGTTTTGGCGTGACATCATACACCACCCGGGCAACGCTCGGGATCTCCGAGGTGATACGGGATGCAACAGTACCCAGCACATCATACGGGATCACGACAGGGTCAGCAGTCATCCCATCCCTCGAATTCACTGCCCGGACCGCAATGATCCACCCGTGGACGCGGTTATCCCCTTTCACCCCGGTGCCAAGTCCGAGGACTGCGGCGAAACACTGCCAGGGGAGGTACCGGTCCACCAGTTCTTCTTCAACGATCCAGTTTGCTTCCCGGACGACATCGATCTTTTCTCTCGTTACTTCCCCTATAACGCGGACCGCGAGCCCGGGACCCGGGAAAGGCATCCTGTGCTGGATCTCGGGGGGGAGGCCGAGTGCTCCTGCAACCTCCCTCACCTCGTCCTTGTACAGGTCGCGGATAGGTTCGATCACCTTCTCAAACTCCATCTGGAGCGGCATCCCGCCGACATTGTGATGACTTTTTATTCCCCCCTCGCTCTCGATCCTGTCAGGATAAATCGTTCCCTGCAGGAGGTAGAGCGCCCCCGTCTTCCTCGCCTCCCGTTCAAAAACCCGGATGAATCGTTCGCCAATAACTTTCCGCTTGATCTCAGGGTCACTGATCCCTGCAAGGGCCGAGATGAACTCTTCCTCAGCATGAACCACGTGGAGATTCAGATGCCCGAACATATGGGCGATCCGATCGGTCTCACCTTTCCGCATTAGCCCGGTATCAACATAAATCGCGATCAACCGGTCCCCGATCGCACGGGAGGCCAGGGCGGCACAGACTGAACTGTCGACACCTCCTGAAAGTGCGATCACGACCCTGTGATCCCCTGTTTCATTCGCGATCTCGTCAATCGCTTCTTTTATGAACCGCTCCGCATTCACCACCGGCCATTCACCTCCCTGCCCTGCCGGCGCCGCAGGCTTTCACAAACCAGACAAAAGGAGGTGAAGGCCGTGTCGGCCGTGACCTGAACTCCGGGTGGAACTGCGTCGCCAGGAAGAACGGGTGATCGGCAACCTCGCAGATCTCCATGCGGTTCTTCCACGAACCGGAGAATATCAGCCCGGCCTTTTCAAGTTCGGGGAGGTACACGGGGTTCACCTCGTACCGGTGGCGATGCCGCTCCGTGATCTCAGTCTGCCCGTAAATCTGCATCGCAAGGGTGTTTTCCCTGATGGTGATTGGGTAGTTACCAAGCCTCATGGTTCCGCCTAAATCGGTTACTCCCTGCTGTTCGGGCAGAATTGCGATTACATGCCTCCCCTCCCCAAGTTCGGCACTTGTGGCATTCTCCCACCCGAGCACATCCCGGGCATATTCCACCACCGAGAGCTGGAAACCCAGGCAGAGACCAAGCAGCGGTATTTTTCCGATACGGGCAAACCTGATGGCATCAATCTTCCCTTCGATGCCCCGTTTCCCGAATCCGCCCGGGATAAGGATGCCGTCAAATTCCGCGAGATGCCGCTCCTCATACCGTTCGGCATCGAGCCACGTGATCTTCACTTCGGTGGAGCACGCACGTCCAGCATGCTTGAGTGCTTCCTTGATGCTCATGTAGACATCCTCGATCCCATATTTGCTGACGATTCCAACCTCGATCCGGCTCGTGTATTCACGGGAGACGAGCGAATACCAGTCGGTATTCACCTCGCGTGATTCAAGCTTCATGTGGCGGGACAAAACATCTGCGGCACCCTCTTTTTCCATCTCCATCGGGACCTGGTAGATATCAGGTACCGTAGCTGCGCTTATCACTCCCTGCTGGGGAAGATCGCAGAAAGCCGATATTTTTCTCTTGGTATTGGATCCGATGGGGCGGTGACCCCTTCCCACAATGATATCGGCATAGACCCCGAGCTCACGGAGTGCTTTTACCGAGTGCTGGGTCGGTTTTGTCTTGAGATCCCCCATACTATCTTCAGGGATGAGCGTGACGTGGATGAGGACGGTGTCCTCTTCAGGGAGCTCCCCACGCATCTGGCGAACCGCCTCAAGAAAAGGCATACTCTCGATATCCCCGACTGTACCCCCAACTTCCACCAGGCATATGTCCGCTTTACCTGCCCCGGGAATCTCTTCGGATGCAGCGGCTCGTATGCAGCTCTTGATCTCATCGGTGATATGCGGGATGATCTGGACGGTTTCTCCAAGATAGTCGCCTCTCCGTTCTTTTTCGATAACGCTCCGGTAGATCTTTCCCGTCGTGATATTGTGCATGGAGGAGAGGTCGATATCAAGGAAACGCTCATAATTCCCGAGGTCAAGATCAACTTCCCCACCATCGGAAAGGACAAAGACCTCCCCGTGCTGCCCCGGGTTCATGGTACCGGCATCGATATTGAGATACGGATCGATCTTCACCGCAGTGACCGCGTAACCCCGGTTCTTGAGTATCCTTCCGATGGATGCAGCGGTAATCCCCTTGCCGAGGCCGCTCATCACCCCCCCTGTAACAAAAATATACTTCAACGAAAACTACCCCGCCAGGTGCACTCTATTTTATTGCTACATATACTCCCCATCGGGAAATAGTTTTATTCCCCGCCACTGCCGGCTCCCCGGCTTGCCAGTAGAAGGGCAGTTGAAAAGCGCATTTCAGATTCTTGTCACCATGAAGGTTGCCGTGCTGCGGGAAAGGATACGGTCAGAACCCTCCATGGTGACGTCCCCCTCGGCGAAAATGACCCGCCGGCCTTTTTTGAGTACCCTGCCCGTGCCGATAAGAACTCCTTTCTGTGCCCCGCTCATGAACGTCGTGCTCTCCGATATTGTGGCAATCCGTTCTTCGGGATCAAGGAGGGGATAGATGGCAAGGACCATCGCTTCATCGGCAAGAGCGGTGAAAAGTCCTCCCTGCAAAAAATCCTCCCCGTTTAACATGTCCGGTCGTACCGGCATGCGGAGCGTCGCACAACCCCTGCCGATATCACCGATCTCGATTCCCATCAGGGTGAAGAAAGGGTTGGTATCCCTCCCTCCGGTCCGTATCCTTTCGATATAATTCATGAATGCGGAGGTTTTTCTCCTGGAAAACGATAATAGTTGCCCGCACAGGCGCCGCCATCATTTAACCCTATGGCATCCCATCTATATCTCATGGATAATGAGGAGACAAAAGCAATGCTCGCGGATCTGATCTGGCTCAATGCTGTGATCGCAACCGAACTTATCCAGATTACCGAGAATGTCTCAGCGATACTGCGCCAGTCCCCGCCCCCGGAATCCTGTATCCGTGATCACAACCGGCTGCGTGAACAGGCACTCATGATAGCAGAGAAGTACAGCAGCGGGGCTGCACTTCGTGAACACCTTTCAGGACACCAGTAGATGGCGGCGACTCCGCTTGACGACGGAATTCAGCATTATTATTCCTGCGTATAACGAAGAGAAGAGAATCGGGCTGGTCCTCTCGCAGATGCCCGGTAGCGGAGGCCACTACCTGGTAATCTGTGACGGCTCTGATTCTACTCCGACGATTGTCAGCGATTTTAGTGCTGTCCATCCTGAACTGGACCTGCGATGCCTGACGTACTCCCGCCGACTTGGAAAAGGGGGGGCGGTGATTGAGGGGTTTATCAATACCACTACGCCATCGGTGGGATTCATGGACGCCGATGCTTCCACTTCGGTCACACAGATGGTCTCCCTTTTCAATGCCTTGGATGGTGCCGATTGCGTGATTGGTTCACGATGGCTCCCCGAATCCATAGTACCTGGGCGGCAGGGGATTGCCCGGAGGCTTCAGAGCCGTGGATTTAATATCCTTATCCGTACCCTGTTCGGCCTGTCACTGACAGATACGCAGTGCGGGGCGAAAGTATTTAAAAAATCAGCCATCGATGCTGTGATAGGGGAAATGGTATCTTCCGGATTTGAATTCGACGTTGAGCTGTTATGGCGCCTTTCATTGAAGGGGTATGTGATTAAGGAATACCCCATTACCTGGCAGAACCAGGGAGGATCACGAGTGAGGGGTATGGATATTTTCCGGATGCTCCGGAGCCTTGTTTCTTTGAGATTTTCGGGGGGTCCGGGAAGTGGATAACGGAGAACATGAAGATTCGGTCCGGCGAGCATTCCGCCTCTTTGAAGAAGGGCACTACTGCGAATCACTTGAAATCTGCCGTGCAGACGGGCAGCAGTCAACCGATTCCCAGATTGCCATTCTCGCGGCAAGGAACCTCTATTATCTGGACAGGCTCGATGAGGCCGAAGCGTATGTCCGCGACCTCCTTTGCAGTATGCCGGAATCGTCCTACCTGCACAGTTTTCTTGGAAAAATCCTTGAGAAGAAACTTGAAGATGCAGCGGTGGCCGAATACGTCCATGCAGTAACCCTCGATCCCGGCAATCAGGAAGCTCTTAGGAGTTATGCAGCCTGCCTTATTACACAAAAAGACTTCCGCAGGGCAATCCCGGTCCAGAAAAAACTTACAATGCTCTCCGGAAAGGAAGAGGACTTCCGCGTGCTGATGCGGACACTCACCTCTGCAGGGCAGGCCCGTGAGGCGCTTTCGGTATACCGGGCATCTGTCCGGAGGAAAGATGCGGACATGGACCATATCAGTGCACTCATGGGAGCGGGTATTTATCCTGATGCCGCAAAAGAGGCCCTTGCAGCACACCGGAATACAGGATCCATCGATTTTGCGCGGACCTATCTCCAGGCAATTGCACTGAAAAACCCGGAGTCTGCCTTGCAGGAATACCATGATTTTTTTTCCGCTCTTGGAGACCCGGGAATCGGATATGATTACGCCCATCTGCTCCTCTCTCTGGGCAGGCCTGCAGAAGCCCTCGGTGTGTGCCGGGATTTGCTGGCCGGTGACAGGGCAGGTTCCCATCCACGTATCCGCCTCCTCCTGTGCAAGCTGAATGCCATGGCCGGCGAGAGAGAGAAAGCCATGGGGTGTTTTGAGTACCTGATCAGAGAAGCACTCGCAAGACTTGACGACCCCTCTTTTCTCTCCGATGTTCTTGCCGGGTACCGGGAATATCTCCTCACCTATTATCCTGTAAAAGACGCACTTGCACGGTTCCTTTTGCTGGTCTCGGGAACACCCCACGTTGTCTGCCTCCTCTCCACTGCGCGATTATTCGAAGAGATAGGGGATCTCTCCGAGGCACAGTCCTATTATTACCGGGCGTACCGGAGCGATTACCTTTCCGGAGGGGTAGCCTATGCCCGGTTCCTCGCACACCAGAATGAGCGGAGGGAATGTGAGAAGGTGCTCCTGTATGTCCTGAACAATGTGAAAAAGACCAGGGACCTGGAATCGGTTGCCGGGTTCATCCTGGACGAGGAATTGCGGTTATTTTCACAGCAAAGGCTTCTCGACCGCCTGGTCAGGGTTCTTGAGGGGCATATTCCCACCCTTGGTTCTGACGGGTTCGAATACCTCTCGGTTGCCTACCTCCTTTCTGCCAGTGAGGCACTGAAGGAACGGGATTACCGGGGCTGCAAGGAGTACTGCCTCCGGGGTCTTGATATCGTGCCGTCCCTCTCTTCCCATATCCGCCCTGAGGACTTTGTTGAGATGATCAGGACATGCAAGGGGCAGATCCTGTCTGATATTCCCGTCATGGAACAGAGAAAGGTGGACACCGGGAAGGATGAACGGGAGGAAGCTCTCCAAAAATTCATCGATTCATGTGATGAACAGGAGAGGATGATCATTGATTTTCTCAGGACGCACCGCGAAGCGAGCGAGATGGATCTCCGGCAGCTCCTTAATACCCGGAGAGTGGTCGGAATCATGAACAGGATCATGCAGAAAAGTGCTTCATCCGGATTTGCGATAATTGTGAAGAAAGGATCAGGGCAGGGGGGCGAGATTTATTCCTATACGGGCTGAACACGGCGATAAGGGGAAAACTGGTAGTATCAACATCATCAATGCTCTCAGGCGTGGCACTGTGCCGGCAGGAGGGCTGGAGCGGATCGCGGTCGGTATCGAAGTCGAGGAGGGAGTGATCGCTTCCCAGCTTGATTATGTTGCAAATGGCGGGGGTGACCTCAAGTTCATCCGGGGGGATTACGGGAGCGGGAAGACATTTCTGGTCGCACGAGCCCTGGAGATTGCACGGGAAAAGAACTTTGTCACCGCACACGTGGTGATCTCACCCTCCGCCCCCCTCTACAAGCTGAAGGGTATCTACCAGCAGATCTGCGCAACCCTCCGGACCCGCGAGGAAGAACATGCGGTGAAAGCAGTGATCGATACCTGGCTTTTCTCGATCGAGGAACGCCTGATCAAAGTGAGTGATCACCCGCTGCCTGAAGAGAGCCTTGAGATCGCGACGCTCAAGGAGATCGAGACGGCCCTTGCTGGTATTTCCGAGATGAACTCATCGCTTGCCGCAGTGCTCCGCACCTACTACCGTGCAAACAACGCCGGGGACTTCCAGACTGCCCAGTCTGCAATCGGCTGGATCTCTGCAGAACCTAACATCGGCAGGGATTTTAAGGCAAAAGCGGGGATACGGGGCGATGTGGACGAGACCTTCGCCCTCATCTTCCTCAGGGGGCTCGTCAGAATAATCGTAAACGCCGGTTATGCCGGCCTTGCCGTTGCAATTGATGAGCTCGAGACCACTCAGGTCCTGCCGAGGAACCAGCGCGAGAAGGGGTATAATGCACTCCGGCTGCTCATCGATTCACTCGACCGGGGTGAAATGCCCTACTGTTACTTCTTCTTCACTGGCACTCCCGCGTTCTTCGAAGGGCCGAGGGGGATACGATCGATACCTCCACTCGCTGACCGAATCGGTGTAACCGAAAGCGGTGAATTCAGAAATCCTCGACAGCCCCAGATCTTTCTTTCCCGTTTTGATGCAAAGAAACTCGAGCAGGTGGCTGAGAAGGTTATCACCATCTATTCGGAAGCGTACGCAGAAGTTGACCGGAACAGAATCTCCCACCGGTTCATCCGGGCCATGATCAGCAAGGTGACAGGAAAGTTTGGAGGCCGGATCGATGTTATTCCCCGTATATTCCTCAAAGAATTTGTCGATGTGCTGGATAAGTGCGAACTCTATGAGGAGTACGATCCCTGGGAGAGCTACCAGTTTGATGCACGCCATCTGAAGGGGGAGCTTCGCGAGGAGGAAGAGGCGGTGATGGTGGTTGAGTTCTGACAATTCACCCAATTCCTCAATGTGAACCAGAGATCTGGAATGAGACTGGCGAAGGCATTACCATAGTAACACCATATTGAACAATGGTTCCTTTTTCCTTGCATACTTCCTGAAAATTGTGAGACGATTTTTTTTGGTTGAAACAGTGAAAACGGTGTATACGAAAAAATCCCTGCCATACACCTTCCGGATGCGGGTTCTCGTTGTGCTCACTGGATAACAGAGGGCAGAACTACATTATTAAAAATAGTTCAATCGAAAGGTTGAACCCGGAACGCCATACACACTTATCTGTGCAGGGACTCCGGTATCTGTTTCCCCTGGCCCTGGTGCTGTCTGCACTCTTTATCCAGGCAGGCAGCGCCGATCACCTGACAATCGGGGCACTCCCCAATTTTTCATCGATAGGGGACCGGATAGTAATTTCCGGGACGACCGATGCAAAGGACATTATCGCAGTGTACCTCTTTGTAGCTGGACCAGGGCTTGACGGTCGGGGAGTCTGCCTCGAGAACCTGAATCTTCCTGCCGGCCACGGGTATTTTACCTCGGCCCACGTAAACCCGGACGGGACCTGGAGATACGAATGGAATACAGGTTTTCTTGCCGGCAGACTCATACCAGGCACATATACCGTCTATGTGGTAAACCTTCCTCTTGGTCTGCCCCATTCCAGAACTGCCTCTTTTGCAAAGACCAATATAACATTCACAAGAATGCAGAATCCGGGACTCGGGTTTGACGTTCTTCCTCTCTGCATCGCAGGAATTTCCGGGGCTGCAATCATGATGCATCGCAGGAAAAAGCGATAAATTTTCCATTTTTTCTTGTATTTCTCATTCGAAATAAAATAAAAAGGCAAATGCCGATTAAAATCTCTGACCCCTATCCCCAAGTCATATCATTCTTCTGTAAAAAAAGATCACGACCGGATCAGATGAAATGTTACCTGCTGGTATAATCAATTGGTAATACAGTTGATTTAACATTAGTAAAAAATAACAATATTCATTTATTCTGAACAGAAATGTAAACCGAACGCCTATGGCTTTGAAGAAACAAATGTGCATTTTCATTATCCTGTCTCTCCTGATCGTTGGTTTTGCATCTTTTGCAGGATGTACTACCACCGGACCAGGCAGTGGCACTCCCACTGCGACACCGACTGCTGCGGAAACAGGCGGCGTGACCACTGTACCGACAACAATTCCGCCCACTCAGGTCGGGCCGAAGACAAAAGTGCTCCTAGCCACCACAACGAGTCTCTACGATACCGGGCTCCTCGATTATCTGAAGCCGAAGTTTGAGCAAAAGTACAACGCCGAACTCCTGATTACATCGCAGGGTACCGGTAAGGCGCTAGAGGTTGCCAAGCGTGGTGACTGCGATGTCCTTGCCGTCCACTCACCAAGCCAGGAAACAACGTACATGGAGGACGGTTACGGGTTAAACCGCCGGTGCTTTGCCTACAATTACTTCGTGATAGTCGGGCCGGCCAATGATCCCGCCGGGGTAAAAGGGATGACCCCGGAAAAGGCATTCACCACCATCCTTACGAAAGGGAAAGCGAACACCCCGGGAGTCATGTTTGTCTCGCGTGGTGACGCCTCAGGCACCCACTCCGCCGAACAGAATGTCTGGAAATCTGCCGGGTACAACTATACCAAGGATGTCCAGAAATCGGGCAACTGGTACATCGAAGCGGGTCGTGGCATGGGCGAGACCCTTCAGCTTGCATCCGAAAAAGGTGCCTACACCCTGACCGATGAAGGAACGTATCTTGCATACAAGGGCAATCTCGATCTCGAACCTGTCGTCACGGAAGGTGCCATCCTGCTGAATGTGTACTCGGTCATTACGGTCTACAATCCAACATTCACACCACAGGAAATCGAGATGGCGAATAACTTCGTCGACTTCATGATCTCACCGGAGACCCAGGCTGATATCGACAATTACGGGAAAGATAAGTACGGCAAGAACCTTTTCACCGCGATGAACGGCCAGTGCAGCAAGTGGAACTGTGTCTGTACTGGCGATGCAAACGGTCTCAGACCGATGACTGTCTTTAATGCCGGAAGCCTCAATTCACCCTTTGCGAAGATCGAGACGGTGTATGAGACCCAGTTCCCGCTTATCGATGCACAGCTTTTCGGAGGAGGAAGTGTCACCATGATCGAGAAGATCACCAAGCAGGGCAAGAAAGCCGATGTACTTGCTTCTGCCGATGCCTACCTCATCCCGACACTGATGTATCCGACCTATGCTGACTATTACGTCACGTTTGCAAAGAACCACATGGTGGTGGTGTATACAAACCAGAGCAAGTATAACGACAAGATCAGCTCTGGTAACTGGTATGAGATCCTGAACACTCCCGATGTAAAATACGTCATCAGCGATCCCAACACCGATCCTGCAGGGTACCGTGCGGTAATGTCGGTCCAGCTTGCAGAACGGGTGTATGGTGTCGATACCATCTTCTCGAGCCTCCTTGGTTCCCACAGCACGATGACAAAGACATTCTCTGATGGAAAATACACCATCGATGTTACCAAGCCTTCACCCGACGGGAAGCTCGTCATTGGCAAATCAGGACCGGATGTTGTTACCATCCTAAAAGAGGGGAAAGCTGACTATGCGATCGAGTATAGCAGTGTGGCCATTCAGAACGGTCTGCCCTATGTCGAACTCCCGGTAGGGATGGACCTCTCGGCCCAGGAATATGCTGATACGTATGCTACCGTCAAAGTGAAGCGGATCAGCGGTACCTCCACAGCAACTGAGACTGCTACGCCGATCATCTATGCCGTCACCGTCCCGAAGAACGCACGGAGCCCTGACCTGGGGCTTGAGTTCATAAAGATCCTTATCAGCAAGACCGGCCAGGATATCCTCACTGCTGACGGGCAGGAGACCATTGTCCCGGCACTCGGCTATGGCAATGTCCCGGAAGCATTAAAAGCGAGTGGCCTGGTGATGGCCTGAACACTCTTTTTTTTTTATTCGTCGATATGTTAACTTTATATAATTGATTTTATTAAAATAGGGATTTCGCAGACAGCGAAATCAACCGGAGGAGAATAAACAGAACGGGATTCCCAGTCTGCATGGGAGATCGTGTTTGTCTTCAAATCAGACATGGCAGATCATAAGGAAGAGTATGCAATTTCCAACTATACCACTACTGGGTTTACAGGGAGAGATCCCATGAATAAGAAGATCTGTTACCAGTCCATCGGAGTCATCCACACCCCCTTTCATGATCCCGTGGGAATGCCAATTCAGCCGGTTGGTGGAAAAGAGATAACTGGTACCGTTGAGGTCTATCCCGAATTTACTGATGGCCTTATGGATATCGAAGGCTTCTCACGAATTATTCTCATCTACGATTTTCACCTTTCCGGCGATTGCAGACTTCAGCTGGTTCCTTTTCTCGATACCCTCCCGCATGGAGTCTTTTCCACCAGGGCGCCAAATCGTCCGAATTCCATCGGGATATCGGTCGTATATCTCATCAAGAGGGAGGGTAACTGCCTGTACATCAGCGGGGTGGACATTCTTGACGGGACTCCCCTCCTTGATATCAAGCCTTATCTCCCGGAGTGCGATGCATTTTTCTGCGAGCGGACTGGCTGGTTTCCCGGGAGCGATTCCTGCTTCATAACAATTAGATCGGACGATCGATTTTCAGGAAATGATACTAGTTAATATAATTTGGTTAATTAATCGTTATAATAAAATAATTTTATATATTTCCTCTTCGTATCCTGTACTGGTCATGCATCTTGGATGTGTGTGACCCTGTACATCGCTCTATGAAAATACCAGGAGTCTTGCCGGAAACCCTTGTCCATGGTCAATCAGAACGGGATTCTTCCGGCACCTATCACCCGCTTTTTTGCCTGATTTGTTTCATGATATAGGGTATCCCGTAGGCGAGACACATCCCTGCAACAAATGCAACAGTCATTGATACCAGCAATGAGAGAATCGCAGTTGCGATGGTAACCGTAAAGGAAGCAGTCTTTAAGCCATGCCTCCCCAGTTCGATCGCAACAAAGAGAAGAAGAGCTGCATAGAATCCCGGAGAGATGAGTCCGATCCATGCCGTGCTCGCAAAGAGCAGCGCTGCGCCGATCAGGATAATCCCGGCATAGATATTAGCACCGCCTGTTCTCGCCCCGAACCTGTACTGCCCGGCCATCCCCCCGGCCCCGTGACACATGGGCATCCCCCCGAACGGTATCGAAGTGAGGTTCATGAGCCCTATGGTGCGGGAGAGTTTTTTTGGCCTGATATCCGCTGCGAACAGGTCTTTTGCCAACAGGGACGTTGCCAGGATAGCATTGGTTATCGTCAGGATTGCCTGGGGAACGACAAGGACCTGGAGCGCGATGATCACATCGGATGCCGAAGGGATCTCAAAAAGAGAGAACGAGAGCATGGTTATCGGGGGAAACCCCTGAATGAGGATGCCGGCAGCGAGTGCAACGATGATAACGACAATCGATGAGAGATCGGGGATGCGGAATCGGTATGCGACCAGAAATCCTGCGATGATGATGATGGCCCCAAGAAGGAAAAATCCAGGATCGGGAAGGATATATCCCGCAGCAGTCCTGAGGAGGATCAGGGCTAATCCAAGCTGGATACCCCTTACCACAGATTGCGGGATATACTGTTCAATATATTCGAGAATATTAGTGAAACCGAACAGGAAGAAGATAACCCCGAGGATGAGTCCGGCAGCAGCAATCTCCCCTCCAGACATCCCTGCTGATACCGCAATGACGGCAATGACCTTCATTGGTTCGACCGGCACAGGGTACCGGTAGTAATACCCGGTTATGATAAACCAGATGCCAAGGAAGAGGAGAACCGGCCCTATCCCGAGGGCCCCGGTAGCAGCAAGCGCGAGGGAGAGGGGAAGGATGGTCCCGAAATCCCCGAGGCTGCCGGCAAGTTCATCGATACCAAACCTGAGTGGCGGTCTGGTGTTTGTGGGCATGCTCTCGATAAGGTTCCGCTATCGCTCATTTGGCCCGGATCACGGTACCAATCCGTTCTCCCGCGAGAACACGCCGGATATTGCCGGAATCGTGGCCGTTTATGATGTTCACTTCATGCACATGCTTTGCATCCAGCATGAGCTCGACCACCTTGGGTTCAAGGACCATGTCCTCCATTTCCATTGCAAGAAGTTCAGTTGCTGTAATATCCGGGATGCAGACAGCATCTTTATCAGTAAATGGATTCCCTGTGAAGAGACCATCCACATTCTTCACAAGAATCAGGTTCTTTGCGCCGAGAACCTCCGCAGCAAGAAACGCTCCTGTATCAGTGCGATGCGGGGGGATCGAGCCGATATGTGCCGGCTGCTCATAAAGCCCGTACGGGGGTGTGCCATGAATAACCGGAAGGACACCGAGGTTCATCAGCATGGGGAGTTCGAGAAGGTCAGCAGTATGGATCCGTGTACCATGGTACGGGGAAAGAAGGATCGATACCATGATTGCGTTCTGTTCGCTGATTTTCCCAGCGAGTTCGGCGAGAACACCGGTCGGCATCCCGAGATCAAGTCCCACATCGAGGATATGGCGCACCCTGACACCTCCCCCGGTCACCACGAGGATCTGGTTCTCCCGGGAAAGTTCTCCAATCTCGGTCAGGAGAGGGAGCAGCACTTCCTTTCCATAATCGATAATCCCGTGACCTCCGATCTTCACCACGTTCAGATCAGGCATCATGCGTAGCTGGGTTCGACCTTCATAAGCCCTGAGTAACCCCTTCCTTACGAGAGACTCTCCCTGGAGTTTGTTGGCAACTTCAAACCGGTCCCGTTTCATGCAGTCTCCCATAGGTTTATATCGTTAATGGTTAATACAATATACTGTAAACCAGTTGGTATAACAGATGTTTTGTTTTACCAATCCTGGGGAGGGGAACAACCATGAAGATGAAGATCTATGTCAGAGAGCGGATGAAGGTCCGCGAAGGGGTCAAACAGCCGATGTTCCGGATCGTCGCGGTCACTGGCGGAAACGTCCAGATCGAGCTGACCCATTTCAGGAAGTTTGAGATTGAGCAGATCGCGAAGGATGTCGGGGCTGAAGTCGTTTACTTCGAAGAGATCCCTGACGAAGAGAAAGAAAAACAGAAACACTAATTTCTCTTTTACAACGATAATCATTCACGAAATTCACAATCGATCCATCCCATTCCATAAAATGGGATTGGTGAGAGCTCCGTAAGATTCCCAATAGATTTTCTATTCTTAGGCGAATTGTTTTTAATAATGTTTTTTCCAAAGGACCTTAAGGAAAGATCACCCTATTCTTTTTCTCTCTCAATGACGATAGTTACATGACAGGTACCAGATGACAACGCTCTCGATCGATATCATCTACGATTCAGTCCTCCGCATCCAGCTCTTCGAAGAGCATGAAATATCGGTGATTTTTTCGGAGAGAGGGATCCGCATCAGGCTGCCCACCACCCGAAGGCTTGCAGAGTTCCTCGATGTCCCCCATTACTATGTCCTTCCGTATTTTGCGATGATGGAGCAGGAGGCACTCGTCACCCGTGCGGAACGTGTCGGGATCATGACCACCCCCGCAGGGACCGCGCGATTCCTCGCAATGATGAAAGAGCGCTATGCAGCAGAAGGGGAGGCAATCCTTGGGCCGAATATCTATGCAGACCTCATGGTGAGGGCAGGGCTCTGATCTTTCTGTTATACCAGTTGATGAACCAACAGGTAAGCAGATATCATTAATATTCCTCCATAATCCAATTAGTTACTATTGAATCGCCTGTCATTTGGAGAGTCCTGCCTGGAGACCATTACGAACGCAAGGCAGAGAGCAGGGTCACCAAACATATTGTTTGCCCACCGGAAGGAAGCGGCCTCGTAATTGAACGGCAGGAGTATCCATGATATGAGCGAAGTCGTTGAAGGAATCATCCAGGCTATCCAGCTGATTGTCTCTCTCGATGAAGAAGTCCTGGAGATCACCGCAAGGTCCCTCCTGATTTCACTTACGGCCACTCTGATAGGTTCACTGATTGCCATACCCATCGGGGGATTTATTCACTTCAAAGAGTTTGGAGGGAAGAGGGGACTTGTCACTATCATCCAGACACTCTATGCACTCCCGACGGTACTCGCCGGCCTCCTTGTCTTCCTTCTCCTCTCCCGCTCGGGCCCGTTCGGCTTCTTTGGCCTGATGTTCACCCCAGCCGGCATGATCATCGGCCAGATCGTGCTCATCATTCCCCTCATGATCGGCATGACCCTTATCGCACTCTCCGGAGTAAGCCGTACAAAACAGGATACCGTGATATCGCTTGGCGCCACCGAGACGCAGACCGTGATCACTATTGTCAAGGAGGCCCGGTTTGCCATCCTTGGCGGGGTCATACTCGGCTTTGGCCGGGCGATCTCAGAAGTCGGGGCAGCGATGATGATTGGTGGCAATATCCGGGGCTACACCCGGGTGCTTACCACCGCCATTGCCCTGGAGACCTCGATGGGCAACCTCTCCTTCTCGATTGCGCTTGGGATCATCCTCCTTGCCATTGCCATGTTGGTAACGGGAATACTCTTCCTTGTCCAGGAGCGGTGAGATTGTGATCGATTTTGACCAGGTGGTGATGAACTTCGGCGAAAAAGAGGTATTAAAGGATATCTCGTTCTCGATAAAGAGCGGCGAGATCTTCACCTTCATCGGGCCGAGCGGGTCAGGAAAGACCACCATCCTCCGCCTCATTGATATGCTGGAACGACCCACCAGCGGGAACATATCCATCGAGGGCACCGATGTCTCTTCGCTGAAGGACCGGGACAGGATTCCTATTAGGAGGAAGATGAGCATGGTCTTCCAGAAGCCGTCACCACTCAGGGGAACGGTATTTGACAATGTGGCAATCGGGCTCTGGTTCCGGAAAGTCAGCAACGAGGAAATAAAGGCGAGGGTGCCCGAAGCACTAGATCTTGTCGGGCTCAAGGGATACGAGAATCGGAAGGCCGGCACCCTTTCTGGCGGAGAGATGCAGAGGGTGGCTATTGCCCGGGCAGTCTCTACCAAACCGGATATCCTTCTTCTCGATGAGCCTACCGCCAACCTCGACCCCGCCTCTACTGAAAAGATCGAGAGCCTGATCTCTGCACTCAAGGAACGGTTCGGAATCACCGTTGTCCTCTCCACTCATGACATGGTACAGGGGCAGAGGCTGGCTGACCGGATTGCTGTGGTGATCGATGGCAGGATCGGCCAGATCGGGACTTCGAAAGAGATCTTCTACCACCCTATGAACAAGGCTGTGGCGAACATGGTAGGGGTCGAGAATATTTTTGAAGGAGTTGTTGCCACAAACGAGGGGGGGCTGGCTTCAATCGATGTGAATGGTGCTTCAATTATTGCCACGACCCCGCTTCCCACAGGAACCCCGGTAATACTCTACATGCGCCCGGAGGATATAACATTCCATCTGATCGACGGAGTGAAGAGCAGTGCCCGGAATGAATTCACCGGCCGGATCACAAAGGTCCTCCCAATGGGGCCAAATGCCCGGCTGAAGATCGATGCCGGGGTGAAGCTGACGGCGGTGATCACCCAGCGGTCGTACGAGGAACTTGATCTTGCGCTTGGCAAGGAGATCGGGCTTGCCTTCAAGGCCAGCGCGATTCACGTGGTGGAACAGCGATCGTCCTGATGAGTTGGTGGATTGCGTTTTTTTTAATCATTAACAGGTCTTTTCAGGCAATGATGATTCCCATGAGCCAGAATTCTCAAGGCTCCTCACCCTCCAAACACAACCAAGCTGAACCGGGATCTTCATACCGGCCTTGCTAACTTCAATCACGGTAGAAGATCAGCTTGTTCGTAGAATAGATGTAAGAACCGCTCTATGAGAAGGAAAATAATTGCGGAATAAAAAAGATGTTACCCCTGTTCCTGTTCTTTCCGCCATGCAATGAATGCACCAACAATCATGGCCCCGATGACGATGACACCTCCAAGGATCCATAACCAGGGAATACTTCCCATATTTTCAGGAGGCTCAACGGTCGTGGAGAGCCCGGCTTCGTCCGGGGTCATTGTCGCTGTTGTCAACGGTACCTGGACAGTTTCCTGGTCTGCCGCAGGTAATACCTCCCGGGTTGTGGTGACTACCGGCGATGGCGTGGAAGTTGGTGAAGTCTGGGATTGCGTCACGGAAGATACAGAGGTGCTGCTACCTCCACCTCCTCCGCCTCCTCCCGAGGGAGTGGTCCCACCAGGCACTGTAACCTGTCCGACAGGCAGAGTGGGCGTTATGAGCCCCCCTCCGTCAGCATCCATATTCACAGACTCGAGCATAATCGAAGACGACCCTCCTGAAAGTCCACGAATTTTCAACGCAGCAAGGGGGACCTCAGTCATCCCCGGGTTCACCTGCCGGGAGAGATCCACCCCGCTTATCCTCACTGAGCCATCAGTATTCCACGTGGTATTATACAGGGCAGCCCACGAAGGATAGCTGACATCAGAAATTTCCGCCACTGCGGGATTCGAAAACCGGATAACCAGATCATATCCGGCTAGGCCTGATACTGCATCGTCAAGCACGAGGCTGATTTCAGCGGTCCCACCCTTCTGGACGGTGACCGATGACGGGGTCATCCCGATGCTGGCAGCTCCAACCGGAATTAAGAGGAGCAGAGTACAGGCAACCAAGATTAATGCCAAACGAATTGTCTTGTAGTTCATGGATCTTTCCTTAGGTATGGATATGCTTACAATGAGGGGATTTTGGAGGGGAAATGACCGGCCCTCCCGGGGGAAGGTTGTGCCCCGTCCCACTCTGTCTCCAAATGCCTGTTCTTCGTCGGATGTTTCGGTGATGCACGGTATTCCTCATTGGTTCTTGCATGTTCCTAGGGCCGGCTATTCAGAACTTCTTCATACAGGAGAACGACATCGTCATAGTCAATCCGCCCGTTACCGTTATAGTCATACGGTTCGATGCCGACATCGAGCTGGTCACGAATCCACTGCATGTTCTCGTAGTAGATGACCACATCATCGTAGTCCAGTCGTCCATTCCCATTGATATCCTCATACCGGGAATCGCCATCAGGATCGGACGGTTCATTGGTCTGGCCGGGGAACGGTTTGACCAGCGATGTGACCTGGATGTAATCGGCCTTGATTTCGGTATCGGAACTGTAGCTGTTTTGGACGGTGAGTTTTACGGTATAATTGCCGGACTTGTCAAACGAGGTCTTCGGGTTCTGGAGGGTGCTGTCCACCACTCCATTGTTGTCAAAGTCCCATGCCCAGGACGACCCTGGGGGCACCCCGGTCGAGAGATCTGTGAATTCGACGAAGAGCGGCTTGGCCAGGGAAGCTTTCCCGGACGTGACATTTGCAGTGAAGTCAGCCTCTATGGGGACGTAGACAACGATTTCACCCGAGGTAATTGCAGCCGGGGTAATGAGGGCTCCTCCGTCTGCATCCATATTGACGTTGGACAGCCTGACGGCACTTGAACCTGTGCTGTCAGCTCGTACCGTGATTGTGGCAAGGAGCGTACTTCCAGCCCCCGGTTCGACCTGGCTACCAAGATCAACTGCACTGAGCTTGAGTGAATCGCTGGGGACTGAGGGGGTCGTGTTATTCATGCTGCCCCAACCGGGATACTGGACATCGACTATCTCTGCAACAGACACAGTATCGAGCGTCACCCGAAGGTCATATCCGGAAAGACCTTCAGGGAGAGAGGTGACCCACACTTCATAGGCCGACGTAGAGCCATTGGCCACTGGTTGTGTGGCAGGAGTGAGATACACAATCCTGTCGCCGACAGGCTGAGAGAATGGCACCAGCTTGATCGAAGCGATCTTTTTCACAGCCTTTGTACCGGAGACATTCTGGCCTGCCAGACGGAGCGGCCAGTTATTATTGGTATCAGGAATCAGCGTTCCGTTCAGGGTATTTGCAACGATGTAGTTGTTGCTCCGTACGGTATCCCTGCTGTCGAATGTGTAATTGACACCATCCGTACCCGTAATGGTGATGTTGTATCCTGTTAGTGCCTTCGTTTCATTATATGCATTGCTCGAATGCTGATCGGCGTCATCCACAAATCCGCAGAGGAACCAGAGCGGCATGCCACCCCATAACCGTCCACTGCCATCGGTATAGGTTGCAGCGTGATCTGCACCGAACTGGCAGGCGAGTGCCTGCTCGAAGTACGTCTTGCTGATGGTAGCCTGAAGTCCACCGACAGCACTGCCATCCAGGTCAAGGGTCCAGTCGCTGGAAGGTTCCGAGTAGATCTTGATTGTGGTGATATACTTGGAGGATAATCCGGCGCAGGATGGATAGAAAATGCTGTCCTGGTAGTAGAAGTGGTGGTAGTTGGGCGGCAAAGTCTGATTCATGTCCCACTGACCGTAGACATGGTCATCGGGAGTGAAAAAGAGCCGCATGCCGTCGGTATAATAGGGCACGTACTGGCCGTCACCCCACCATGCCAGGATCGCATCGCCCTGCCGGGCCTGGACCGAGGGATCGGTATATACCGACGAATAGGGGAGCGTTGTCTCATAGCCATCGCTTGCGATGAGCTTTATCTCGGTTCCGGAACCCATCCCGCCAACCAGGCTACAGAGATCACTGATGCGGGAACCTTTCACTGCATTTGCAATCTTGAATCCGCCAGGATAGGTCTCTTCCGGGTCCCAGATATTGGAGGGGTTACCGGTAATGGCCTCGAACCGGTATACCGTTGCGCCATCACCGATGACCGGGAGGTGTGCCTCCATCCACTGGTATGTCACATTGGTCTCGTTGATAATCGTGACCCCGTCAGATCCATACTTGATGATGTGAAGCGGTGCGGCGGTCTGGACAGAGGCAAAATCGGTAAGTTCGATTTCAGCAATATTCCCTATGCTGTTACTCCCTGTTGCTCCAGCCCCAACGAGGCGAAGCGGCCATGGCGGGTGGCTCCCTTCGGTTGGCAGGGCAGTGCCGTTCAGGGTATTCGCGATAATATAATCATTGCTTCCTGCAATCGGTCCGCTCTGGAACTCCTTGGAATATCCATCGCCGGCCTTTATGATGACCTTGTAACCAGCCGCAGCAGCATCGTCATCGAATGCATTCACTCCAGCCGGAATCCGGTCATCCACCCATGCAATGACCCGCCAGAGCGGGATACCGGAATAGGCATTTCCGCTGCCATCGGTGTAGGTTGCCGTATTGGCGGCAATCCATTCCTCAAGCTCGGACTGGGGAACGACATCACTGATCTTACCCTTCAGGCTGAGGCTGTATGCTCCCGGGGGGTATGCCGGGAGCCCTTCAAGGCGGATCGTTGTGATGTTCGACACCCGCTGACCGGTGGATGTGGTTGCCGGTCCGACAAGTTTGAGCTGTCCGTTACTACCGGAAAGGGGTGTTCCGTTCAGGGTGTTGGCGACAATATACCCATTGTTATGGCTCACATTCAGGCTCGCAAACGTTCTGTTATAGCCGTCTCCGGCAATAACCCGGACCGTGTACCCGGTTACATTGGCCCGGGTATCATTGAAAGTCCAGTGGCTGGAAGTCTCGATGTCATCGACTGCACCCACGAGATCCCAGAGCGGGACACCGGTCCAGACGCTGCCACTTCCGTCAGTATAGGTTACGCTATGGTGACAGACAATCGCTTGTTCGAAGTACTCCTGGGTGATGACATCGATAACATCTCCTTCCATCGTAAGGGTCCATCCCTCGGAGGGCTGGGGCATCCCGGTGAGCTCTATCGAGGTGATGTTCCCGACCTGTTGCCCGCCGAACACCGATGATCCCTTCAGGTGGAGCGGCCAGCTGAGCTTACCTCCGGGGGTGAGAAGCGGGAGGTCGGTACCGTTCAGCTTGTTTGCCACGATATACCCGTTATTCCGGGCGATATCGGCACTTGCAAGCGTGGTATTATACCCGTCTCCGGCGGTTACTTTGACCGAATATCCCTGTGCAGCGAGGGTATCGTTAAAGTTGAAGTGATCAGACCCGACATCAGGATTGTCGTCAACCATCGCTACCAGGAGCCAGAGCGGGACACCGCTCCATTCGGCTCCATCGGTATCGGTCCAGCTTACCATGTGGCCTGACGAGGGGCAGGCAAGTCCCTGTTCGAAGTAAGTCCTGGTAACAGACTGAGAACGAGCACCGGAGAGCGCGAGCGTCCAGTCTGGTTCCGTGGGTGTCGACCCGCCGATATCGATTGCGATCTTCACCGCGGTGCTAGCTGCTGACTTTACTGCGGAATAGTCGGTTGGATCGGTTACAGTGCCGTTCACGAAATAGAACTCGACTGTATCGCCATCATTCAGGCCTATCAGGTTCAGGGCGCTGGCCGGGTTGTTGTATCCATCCTTGTATACATCATTGACATAGGGATACCAGGCTTTTCTGGGTGTCTTCTGGTAAAGATACGTACCAATATTATCCAGGAGCAGTGCTCCTGATGCCGCGAAGTTCTTATCGGTCACATCGTAGGTGAACCCTGCTCCAATCTTGGATGCCGCATCGAGGGCGCCGAGTGGCGTAGTATAGTCCACCGTGTAGGTCCCGCTTGCATTGTTGTACGCGGTGACGGTAAAGGTCTCGCCCTCGGTGAGGGTGACGGTGCCGTTGAAGAGCTCATCGACGGATGGTGGAGAGGTGACCGTGATGTAATCTGTCTTGATCTCCTCATCGCTGCCTGCCTCGTTCGTGACGGTCAGGTTCACGGTATAAGTACCGGCAGTCGTGAAGATGTGTGTCGCGTTCTTCGTGGTGTACTCAACCGTGCCGTCGTTGTTGATATCCCATGCCCATGAGGTGGGGGTGCCGGTCGATGCTTCAGTGAAGTTGACGGTCAATGGGGCGGTGCCGGTCTGGACATCGGAGATGAATGCGGCAACCGGAGCAATGACGGCGGGAGGCGTGTAGGTAATGACGCCGTTGTCCCATGCACCCATCAGCGGGTAGTTGTCGAATTCATCAGGAGTAGCACGGATCTGATTTGGTGTATCCCCAATGCCGTTTCCATCAGTATCAACACCGGAGTAGCCGCTCCAGTAATTACCCATGTAGCCGTTGTATGGAGCACTGTTGTATGAGTAGGCCATCGGCGATTGGGAATTCCAGATATTACCGGTGTTGCCGGTGGCATCATAGAAACCGATATGGGAAGTAGTGCTGTTGATGAAGTTATTCTGATAGATCTCGTTCAGTGTGGCCAATTGGATTGTCGAAGTGCCCGACGATCTCAACCGAATACCATACTGGTTGTTTGAGAAGGTATTTCCAGTAATGGTGTTGCTTTGCGTCCTGTAAACAAGAATACCTGCAAGGAGATTTCCTGATAAGGTGTTACTTGAAATGATATTTTCCCTGCTCTTACCTGCCCAGCTTCCTCCGCTTGCTGTTAAATAGATGCCATATTGGGAATTATCTGAACATATGTTGTTATCAACGGTACATTGTGCACCTTCAATCATAATGCCATACATATCACTGTTACATATGTTGCCGGTTATGGTACTGCTGTTGACATGCAGAATACGCATACCTGCACCGGAAGCCCCGAAACCAGATAAATTATTATCTGTTATGGTGCTGTTCGTAACAGAGCCTGTTCCACTAGATCCATCAGAAAAGATTCCCATTGATGTTCCGGTAATGGTGAACCCATGGATTGTTACATGGGATGCTGTTATCGTGAAACCAGCCGAGCTGCCAGCCTGGACTGTAGTGGCATCTCGTCCGTTTTCCGATTGGATGGTCAGGCTCTTTCCCACAACCACGTTCTCCACGTAGGTGCCATCCCTGACTATGATTGTATCACCATCAGATGCTGCGTCGACCGCAGCCTGGATTGTGGTAAAGTCCGCTCCACCTGAGTCATCGACATACCACGTCTTCGGGCCTGCCGCTGTCACCAAGATATAATCCGTCTTGACCTCGCTATCACTGCCACCCGCATTCGTCACCGTAAGGTTCACGGTGTAAGTGCCGGCAGTGTCATAGATGTGGCTCGGGCTTGGCTCGATGGAATCGACGGTGCCGTCATTCGTGAAGTCCCATGCCCATGAGGTGGGGGTGCCGGTCGATGCATCAGTGAAGTGGACCGTGAGTGGTGCATCGCCCGACTGGACGTCGGAGGTAAATGCCGCCTCCGGCACAGTGGGTACAGGATCATCACTGTAGATATAGACCCGGTTCACGTATTTGGCCGACAGGCCGGTCGTGGTCGGGTAGTTCTCCCCGCCCTGGATATAGTAATACCAGTAGTCCTCATTAGCGGACAGGTACCAATCATAGTTCCCGAAGGCATGGTATCCCCACGGGTTTATTGAGGTATCGGCAAACCAGACGAGCCGCATACCGTCGGAATACCCTGAGTCCGGGTAATTGCCATTCATGTACCAGGTAAGACCAAT
>JAJFVA010000027.1 GCA_021371995.1 Methanoregulaceae archaeon
AATGTGAAGCGGTCCCAATACAATGTCTACAATTACGAGGACCAGATCGTCAACCTTGCACGGACGACGCTTCGAAACATCATCGGGACACTCTCCCTGAAGTCCGCGAACAGCGAGCGGTCACGGATCAATGACGAGCTCGGGAAGGTGTTAAAGACCGAGACGCAGTCCTGGGGGATCGAGATCGTCCGGACAGAGTTAAAGGAGATCATGCCCCCTCCCGATGTGCAGGACACGATGAACAAGGTGGTCAAGGCCGAGAACGAGAAGATCGCTGCGGTCGATTTTGCCACGGCACGGGAGACCGAGGCCGATGGTCTCCGGAGGGCTGCGATCAAGCAGGCGGAGGGGGTCAAGCAGGCTAAAATCCTCGAGGCTGCAGGACAGGCAGAGGCAATCCGGCTGGTCAACGAGGCCGCTGAAAAGTACTTCATCGGGAATGCCCAGAAATTAAAAGCACTCGAAGTGACGGAGAGTGCGCTGAAATCCAACACGAAGATCGTCCTGCCGGAAGGCCGGGAGATCGTGAACGTGATCGGGGATCTTGCCGGGAGCAGGTCTACAACAGAATGAGGGGTTTTGGCCACCGTATCCTTTTTAATCCCTGTCGCTCAAAATAACCCGATATCCCCTGATGATCGGGTGACTATCCAAATTTTGCCTGTCACCTTTCTTGTTAAAACCCTTTCTCCAGTCCTTCGGAGAGGGAGGATCTCTTCTCCCGGTTCAGTTCTCCGATGTAATCCTCAAACTTGTGAATGCGGGTACTCACAGGGAACGGGATTCCGATGGTGCTGATGATCGCCTCGCCACGGTCAAGGGTCTGGATCTCGATCTCCATCTTTGAGAGGTCCTGTTTTGCACTCCCCATGATGATATCCCGGTCCCCCCGGTCCCCGAGCGCCATGACCACGAAGGTGTTGATCTGGGCAAGCACCTTCGGGTCGACATTCTTTGGCTGCTGGGTGATCACGCAGAGCCCGACACCGAATTTCCGCCCCTCCATCGCACATTCCCTGAAGACCTGGGTGGATGACCCGCCGGATCCTAACACTCGTTGCGCCTCCTCGATTGCAATGAGAATTTCTTTTTGATCTTTTTCCTGACTGTCAAGATTAAAATTTTCTGCAGATTTACGATGCTCTTGCATGATGCGACGAGTTATCATTGAAAGGACGAATAATTCACTTTTTTCACTCATTCGAGGAATGTCAACAAGTACAACTTTATTTTCATGAAGACGACTAAGAATTTCCTGGAGGCTGGATCCGGATTTCCTAAAGAATTTTTTATTAAATTGAGTGATTATCTTAATTTTTCGTTGAATCGACTCTAATGTTCCAGGATGGAATGCACCAAGCTTACTTGCAATGTTCTCATAATCACCATTATACCTATGCCCTTTTACTTCATCCGGGAGATTACTGACATTTTCATCTAGGAAGAACTGGATTACCTCACTCCCCTCAAATTCATCCAGTATCTCGACAACCTCATGTTGAGGTTGAGTGAGGTCGTAAAGTATTGCTAAATCACCCATCCTGAAATCATCGTACTCGAGGTAAAGCCGGTTCATCCCGTACTTCTTCCTGTCGTTCTCATCCCTTATTGTGAAGATAGCAAGACCGTCTTTTCCTTCTGTATAATGGACGAGTCCATTATTGGGTCCTCCTGATAGTGATTTTCCTCCGCTGACATACTCTCCGTGGGGGTCGACGATAAGGAGCCCGAATTTCTTCTCCTTCATGCAGGAGGCGCAAAATGTCTTCATGAAATTGCTCTTGCCCATGCCGGTCGTTGCAAACACCCCCATGTGCTGGGGGAGGACCCGGGCAGGGATCCGCACAGTAACATCACGGATCACATCCTGGCCGCTCCGCATCAGGCCTACCTCGATCTCGCCCATCTGCTCGGTCAGGAACCGGAAGTCCTCTGCATCGGGGTCTTCGACCGTTGAGAATTTCGAGGGGATGGTCCGGGGTTTGTGGAATTTTCCATCAGCATTGTCCACGAACCCGAGCGGGACTGCATCCACGGTGAAGAATACATCCTCCCCGAGCCCGTAGAACTGCTCGGCATACACCCGGGTATCCCACCGGGTGTCGGCAAAGTTGCTGTCATGGGAGAGGTCGGTGATCTTTGCAAAGAAGGTGACTCCTTTTGTATTGTCAGTGATCTTCTTGATATCCCCGATATAGAGGGTCGTATCGTAGGGTGCAATGAACCGGTACGAGAGGACGCTCCGTCCTATCAGCCGGTACTTGGATGGGTCGTTCCTGTCAGTATCGCGCAAATTCATCATGGTAATCTCCAAACAGGATCTCGTAGGTCTGTCGTCCGATTCCGGTCCTGGTGATCCGATGCATCAGGTCCGACCGGGCCTGTTCCACAATCTCTTCGGTGAGCACCACCGTCCGGTGGGCGTCAAACAGCGGATAGGGATATCCCGGAATCCGCCCGTCCCCTGAGCAGGCAGCGAGACGGTCCATGATCACCTTCGCCCTTGCTACAGGAAGGTCGCGTGAGAGCTCGATCTTCAGCGGGGATCGTCCCCTCGCGTGAAGGCGGGCGACGTACATCTGGCCGTGCTGCCACTGGGGGAACTGGGCATGGTCGAGGATAGCGGGGTCGATCCGGATCCACCAGGGGTGCGGTATCCCCAGTTCTTCTGCAAGTGCGTTGACGGAGGGAAGGAGCGGGTGGCCGCCACCCCAGGTTGCCGATGTACGTTTGCTCACCCCGGCAAGGCCGATATCCCGCGCCCTGCATGCCTGTTCAATCCCGGTAAGAACCGGATCGTGGCTTGCATGGGAGACCCGGAGCGGGCCGTCACGGAGCAGCAGGGCTCCCGGTTCAAGGGATGCAGCCATCTGTCCCGTGACCCAGTACTCCAGGGTGTCCCGCAGGATCCCGGCGGTCCGGGTCCGGTCTTCGTTCCCGAGCGGGGTTCCCGGGGCTATGCCGAAGCACTCCTCGTAGATGAGAGGGAAGTCCTCGTTTTCTGTACCATGGCCGATGATCGCAAACTGCATCGGGGTAAGCGATCGCCGCCCCCTCTCCAGGTTATGAAAGGTGCTCTGGGCTGCCCGGAACAGCACGATTGCCATACAGCCTGACTCCAGGAGGAGGGAATTGCTCCCGTCCACGGCACAGATCTCTCCGGATGATGCCGGCGTGCAGGACCGGAAATCTCCGGATGATATCCCGCATGACTCCCTGAATTGTTCTGCAAGGTTCTCAGGGATGGCCTCCCGGATACGTCCGGCAATGGTATCCGCTCCCTTTTCATAATCGGGTTCGTGTGCCATCAGGTCACCTCCTGCACTCTGCTCGAGAGGTCGGTCCCCATTTCGACCATGAGGGTATTGGAAAATTCCCCCTGGATATCCGGGATATGGGAGATCAGGATGATCTGGGGGAATCTCGACTCCTGTGTCCTGAGCGCGGTAAGGAGGTTTGTCCGCCGTTCCTCATCCTGGCTCCCGAAGATCTCGTCAAAGATCAGGAGGGTGCTCTCGTGTACCTGGTGAAGTTCTGCAAGGTACCGGGAGAGGGCAATCCGCAACGCGACCGCGATATCGTCCTGCTCGCCTCCGCTGAACCGGTCGATGGGGTAATCATTGTCGATGTCCCGGATGAGGAGGTTGAAGTCCTCGTCAAGGAGTACTTGTTCATAGCGGCCTCCGGTGATTTCGCTGATGATCCGGCTCACCTCCCCCTCAATCCTGCTCCTGACAACCTGCAGGAGGTACAGCACATACTCCCCGATAAGCGAACGGGTCAGCCGGAGGAGTTCGATCTCTTCGCCAAGCACCGTGATACGCTGTTTCAGTCCGGCGATCGATGCTTCATCTCTCATGTGCATCCCAATCTTCTCTTCGGTATGTAGGAGACGCTCCTTTGTCCGTGCGATCTCTGCTTCGGTCTCCCGGAGCGCAGTATCAGTCCCGGCCAGTGTCTGCTCAAGCCGGACACCGATCTCCGGATTGAAATCAGACTTGTCGATCAGGGCTTTAAGGCGGGTAATCTCTCCCTGTTTCTGCAGGATCTGGCTGCCAAGATCTGCAACCTGGGCTTTTTGGGCTGCACCATGGGCAATTTTTTTTCCAATCTCGATAAATCGTGCCTGAATCTTCTCAAGATCTGCAACCTCCCTCCCTGTTTTTGAATACACTGAATCGTCATAAGCGAGGTCCTTAATCCGGGAGGCAAGGGCCTTGCATGCTGCCTCTTTTGTGTGTATGCGGGAAAGCAGGTCCCGAAGCTCGGTCTCGAGTGGTTCCCGGGTTTTGAGCCGTTCAGAGATACCCCGGATCTCATGGAGTGCAGGTTTCTGGTGGTTGATCCGGTCCTTCTCTGCATTCATCTGTTCCTGCTCATCGCACACTTGTAAGGCTTCCTGCCCGATAGTATCGAGCCGGGCTGAGAACTCCTCTTCGATCCGTGGATAGTGGGTACCGAGTGTCTGGCGGCAAAGCGGGCAGACTCCGCCGGCACCTGCATCTTTGATCGTGTTCCAGTCGGAGATCAGTTTCTTCCTTTCAGAGACGAGCTGTTCAAGCCTGGCTGACAGGGTCCCGATGGTGTGCAAAACCTCTGCCTCCCGTGACAGGGCAGCCTGTTCAAGACCGGTATCAGGGATTTCTGGATGGGGGCATAAAACCTCCCTGATACCGTTTGCCAGCACTGCCAGCCGTGCCGAATCCTTCTCCAGAGCCGCGATCTTCGCCCGGGTTTTTTCTGCCTGGCTCCTGAGATCCTCGCATTCTCTCCCGGCGAACCTGTGTTCGGAAGTGAGCCGCTCGAACTCTGTCTTCTGTCGCCGCAGGGCTTCGAGTTCACGCTTCTTCCCGTCACATTCAGACACGCTCTTCTCGAGAACATGGTATTCCTTTTCAAAGCCGGGGAGATCGCCCAGCTGGGATACGATCTGGTCTTTCTGCCGTATGAGCCCCTGGGTCTCGCCGGCAAGTGCCTTGTGCCGCTCGACAAGGCGGGTATACTCGGTTTTTTTATCGGAGAACTGCTGCAGTTCCGCAAAAACCTGTTTTTTCTTCCCTGCATGGCTGTCGATCTGAAGGTTCAGGTCATTCAGGCCGGTCCTTAACGTGATTACCGATGCCTTTAGATGTTTCAGTTCTTCAGGGTCCTGCCTCCCGACGAGTCCCTTGAGTTCACCCTCAAGGAGCTGCAGATCGCGGTCCTCTGCGTCGATCCGTCCCTTCAGGAGCCGGTCGCTCTCGGTCTTCAGGTAGTCGATTCCCAGTGCCCGGAGGAACCATTCCTTCCGTTTCCCGGGGGTATTCTCGAGCAGGGTGAGGAGATCTTTCTGGGCGGCATAGACGGTGTTCCGGAAGTCTACCGGGCCCATGCCAAGAACCCTCCGGACCTCTGTCTCGACCTGGCTCACGCCGGTTGCCCGGAGTTTCCCGGACTTGTGGAAGGTCGCATCATGCTGGGCGGTCTTCCCCTTCCTGAAGGTGCGGAGGACCGTGTACTCATCCCCGCCGACCCGGAAGTCCAGGCGCACCTCGCACTTCTCCTTCGGCGAGGCAAACGATGAGACGATGTAGTCGGCGGAAATCCCGGTTGACTGCACCCCGTACAGGGCAAAGAAGATTGCCTCGACGATGCTGCTCTTCCCCGTCCCGTTGTTCCCGAGGATGCCGGTGATCCCGTCCTTGAACCGTATCTCCTGGTGGCGGAAGCGCTTGAAGTTCTTCAGGACAATCCGGTCGATGATCATTCTGCCGCCTCACGGTGTTCTTCCATAACGGTGCGGAGTACGTCAAGGCCGCACTGTCCCACATACTCCTTCTGCCGCGGGCTGAGCTGCTGTTTTCCAATGAACGAGGAGAATTCCTGCAGGTAATCGATCGCCCGCACATCCTGCTGGATGGGGACGGCCTGGCCCTGTTCGCCGGCAAGGGCCCTGATCTTCAGGTTGAGTACCCCTTCACGGACACAGGCGAGCTCCCGCATATCCGGCCCCCTTCCATGCTCTCGGGAGAGGCCCTCGAGCGTTACCTGTGCCATTGCGTGGAGAGGAACCTTCAGATCCGTGACCCGGGATATGATCTCTCCGGTGATATCTGACGGATGCAGGCCTTCGCAGGAGATTGTCCCGAGATCGATCATCGGCGTGCAGGGCAGCTTCACAGGGGAGATGGCCGGACCCGACCTTCCAGACGATCGTTTCAGATCAATGATGAGCCCGCCTTTGGGGTCTGAGATCTCTCCATAGCTGAGGTACTCGATCGAGCCTGAGTACCAGGCGTTCTCCATGATCCGTGCCTGGCGGTGGTAGTGACCAAGCGCGATGTAATCGAACGCATCAGAAAGGATGGTGGTGTCCAGTTCGTGCTCTGCCACCGTTGCAAGCCTCTTATCTTTTATTGCCGTCGCAAGGCCGTGGGTTACGAGCACATTATGGTGATCCCGCGAGAGTTCCACCTGGTCGTAGGCAGTGCGGTAATCTTCCGGGCGGAGCATGTTCGGGATCAGGTGGAACACGGAGTCACCGATCTCCACCTTCTCGTACCGGAACGAGTATGCGGCAAAGATCTCACCCCGGTGATACCTGAGCACCTCAAAGGGGGAGGTGGTATACCTGGTCTTCACCATGCTGTGGTTCCCGGCGATAATCACGAGCGGTATTCCCGCAGCATGGAGCTGGTCAAGCGCCTCAAGCACGGTGGTGTAAGCTCGGGTTTTTGGCTTCACCTGGTCGAACAGGTCGCCGGCATGGACCAGCACATCGGGTTTCTCCGCGATGATCTTCTCAATTGCCGAAAGGAAATTGTCATAGATCTGCTTTTCCCGAAGGTTTATCCCGCTCTCCGCATCGAGCCGGTTAAAAGCGGCATGCCCCAGATGGGTATCGGCGATGTGGAAGAGTTTCATCTCATACTCTGTTGCAACGGATGCCTACATAAAGGGTGAGTGGGAGGGGTGAAACTGGTCGTACATCATGCCGGGAATGGTTTCCCTCACCATAATGACCGGAAGGCAAGGCGATTGTATGGTTACCTCTCCCAAAAGATCACCCGGATTTCCAGTGATCCATGTTTTCAGCAACCCTTTTCGATCCCAAAGACCATCACTCCCTCACAGGCGAATCCACATGGTCTCAATCACGGTATATGACGGGGCAAACGGCATCGGGGGGAACAAGATCTATGTCGAGGAGAAGGGAAAAGGGATCTTCCTGGATTTCGGCAGGAACTTTGGGAAATACGGGGTATATTACGAGGAGTTCCTGAAAAATCGCGACTCGCGGGGGATCCATGATCTGATCCACCTCGACCTGATCCCGAAACTCAACATCTACCGGCCGGACCTCGTCCCCGCAGATGTCACAATGGCCCCGTATCCAAAACTCCCGGTGGCTGCGGTCCTCCTCTCGCATGCCCATGTTGACCACTCGGGGAATATTGGTCTCCTTGACATGGAGATCCCTGTCATTGCCTCCCCACTCTCTATCGCCATTCTGAAGGGGATGCAGGATTCAGGGATGTCATCTGTCGACAGCGATGCTGCCTATAGCTCGCCAAAGGTTCCAGCAGAGGGAGGACTTTTCCTCACTTCCGACCGGAAGGCTCCTCACCAGGGACGTGACTTCTTCTGCACCACCACCCCCGGCCAGGGTCTCCTTGACCTCCTCTCCCGCCGCCCCGGCCAGGAGGGGAGGAATGCCAAGGGTTACCAGCCGGGAGCCTGCCGGCCGCTTGATACAGCCCCCCTCCCGTTTGCCGTGGAGGCCTGCGAGGTTGACCACTCCATCTTCGGGGCTGTTGCCTACCTCCTGCAGGGGGACACCATGATCGCGTATTCCGGGGACTTCCGCCTTCACGGCAAGCAGGGCAACAAGACCCGCGACTTTGTCCACCGTGCAAAGGATGCTTCTGTTCTCATCATCGAAGGGACCCGGGCAAGCCGTGATACCGGGCCGGAGGGTGAGCCCGGCGAGCAGGCAGCATCAAGCGAGAAGATCGTCTACGATACCTGCCTTGCAGCCGCCAGTGAAGCCAGGGGGCTGGTCATCGCCGACTTCTCGCCAAGAAATTTTGAACGGCTCGAGACCTTCCTCGCGATTGCCGGGAAGACCGGCCGGAGACTGGTGGTGATGGCAAAGGATGTCTACCTCCTGCATGCCCTGGAATGTGCTGACGGGGTCTGCCGCTACCGTCCGGTGGGAATCTACCGGGAACTCACCGACCAGACCCGCCGGAAATGGGAGACCGAGGTGGTCGAGGCCAGGGCAGGGGAGCAGTATGTAACCCACACAGAGATCCGGAACAACCCTGCCCAGTATATCCTCTGCTTCTCGTTTTTTGACATGAAGCATCTCCTTGACATCAAGCCCCCGGCCGGCGCCACCTACCTCTACTCCTCCTGCGAAGCGTTTAACGAGGAGATGGAGATTGATTTTGTCCGGCTCGGGAACTGGCTGGACCGGTTCGGCATTACCCCGTACGGGTTCTGCATCAACGAGAAGGGGAAGCCTGAATTCGAACCGGGATACCATGCCTCCGGCCATGCCTCACGAGAAGACATTGCCTGGGTGATCGGCCAGATCGACCCTGATGTGATCATCCCGGTGCACACGATGAGGAGAGAGTGGTTTGAGGAGAACTTCGAGGGAGTGGCGAGGGTGGAGGAAGGGGTGGCATGGAAGGGATGATGAGGAGGGGGGCCTTTTTTGGGCTGTCTTATCATACAAATTAAGGGAAGGCCCGGCGGCCTATATGGTGCAACGATGCCCCTGGCCCGGCTGAACTGTTACTGAGCATTTTCATCCTCCTGCATCATCCCAAAAATGTTGCCTTCGGTATCGATGCAGTTTGCCCACCAGCCGATACCCGGTACTGCCATTCTCGGGATTACGACCCTCCCCCCGGATTTGATCACTTTGGCAACGGACTCATCCAGGTCGGCAACGCTGATTGTACAGATAAAAGCGTTCACCGCCTGCCCATCGACCGGCGCCGGACCCCTTCGGAACACGATGCCACCGTTGATACCGGGTTCGGTTTCGGGGCCTGTCGTGACAAGCCAGTACCTGTTCTCATCCTTCATCTCGACGCCGGGAATGACCCATTCGTTAATCTCCCAGCCAAACACGGCCATAAGTGATCTGCAGATATGCCGCGTTCTGCCACGATGGCCATAAAGAGGGGATACTCAAGTGATCAGGTTGTTGTATAGGAAAAAGCGATTATATCATCACGCAAGTATAACCTATTTTCAGGAACTCCTATGAGTGCTGTTGAACAGTACGTTATTGATGAGAAAGGGAACAAGGTTGCCGTTATACTCCCCCTCACGGAATATCAGCACCTTAAAGAAGATCTCCATGACCTCGCTATGGTTGCCGAGAGGCGCGATGAAGGCACCATAAGTCTTGCCGAGATAAAAAAACGCGTAATGTGAGCCGGATGCATGGAAGCGTATTCGCTCGTCCTCAAGAAGAGCGTTGAAAAAGATCTCCGGAAAATCCCCAAAGAAATCATTCCAGACATTTTTGAGCATATTGAGAGACTGATGAGAGAGCCGGTTCCCCACGATTCGTACAAAATCGCCGGTTCAGAAAACCTGTACCGTATTCGTGTTGGGGATTATCGCGTGATTTATCAGGTATTGCACGGGAGCCGCGAAGTTACGGTGATATATATCCGTCACCGGAGTGTGGCATACAGGGGATTGTAACATTCAAACCGGGGTTTCCCTTCTCCCCACTACGATGGACTCCGGACTCATCCGCTTGCGTGGACTTGGATGAGAGATGGAGGTTTCACCCGTTGTAATGATGCTGGTCAAACGTCTGGCGGAGGAACTCCTGCTTCCGGTGCATGCTTCCTTTGACCGGAGGTTTGAGGTATCCGATCTCCGGGGTCTGGAGTGCCGGGCAGAAGGGGCAGAGGGCGGCATCGACATCATTTGCCTTCTCCCGGACGGGGCAGTAATACACTCTATCGATCATCTCGACCTTGTCACCGCCAGGGAACGGCATGCCGACAGGATGACCGGGAAGTTCCTGCACGAACATGCAGAAGCCGGAGAGGAGATATTTCAGGAACCTGAGCCTGACCTGTTCCTCATCCCCAGAAGAACACTGGGCTGCCACCATCTCCCAGTAGTCACCGGCATTCATCGCAAGAGGTTCGTCCATACGGGCAAACGTCCCCTGCTGATTCATGAGCCGGAGCGCCTGGTAGGTCCCGTGCAGGTGGCCGGTAATGGTCTCTTCCAGTTTTTTCCGCAACTCCGGGTTGATATCCTGGATCGCGCCGGAGAAATTCCATCGCATCCGCTGAAGATCCCTCGTGGAGTATGAGAGCACAAGGGCTGCGATGGCCTTGCCGAGCTCTCCCCGGTTCTTTATTGGCCCGAGTTTCGAGCATTCACCAGCGATCTCTTCACAATCCATGGCTGCAATCTCCGAGAGGGCATCGCATTTCGGATAGCCCGTATCTCTTGTATATCTGGTATGCTGGTATCAGGCTTTATTCTTCAGTTGGATGACTTCAAGGGAATTTTCCGGGTTGGCATGAATCAAACCAGTGATGAAAAATGAGGAGAAGTTCTTCTGCTGTCCTTTCCTGCATGAGTAATTTTTTTGATCATTCAAATAACGAAATCGTTTCGTGAAAGATATTAGAAGCCGGTATCCTCTTTCACGCGAGAATAATTCGATCACCCATACCTCATTTTCGATACCCGGTTTGGCATTACTGCTTGTGTGATGCCTGGTCGACAAACGAGCAACCGCATGAATTCCCGTGCGGATTCCATATCCTTTTCGTTATCAGCATTGAATGGTAGGCTATAATGAAAGACCGGTATCCGGTAATCCTCGTCCATGGGTGGAACAGCCACCCAGGGGTCTGGAAGAGACTGGTGGGTCGTCTTGAGGAAGCAGGAATCCCTTACCGGAGATTTGACCATTCGGGGATGAGAGGGAGAGCATTGCCGGAGATATCCTCGGCACTCGATGAATATCTCAAAGAGGTGCGACATGACTATGGCTGGTCCGGACCTGTCGATATCATCTGTCATTCGATGGGGACCTGTATTGCCCGGTACCTGCTTGAGGTAATAGACGGGACATCACGCAATCATGCAGTCCGCCAGCTGATCGGTCTTGGCCCGCCCAACAACGGTTCGGCGCTTGCAGAACTCTTTTCTGATCCAATACGCGGAGAAGCGATCATCAACCGGCTCACCGGCGTCTTTGTCCCGCTGGGATTTGATCCGGTTTCTGACCGGATGGTGCAGGATGTCCGCCCGGGAAGCCCGGTCATACGAAGCCTTCGCACGGCCGGCTTGCGGCTGGATGTCACCTATCGGATTATTGTTACTATCAACCCTGACAACATCCCCGGATTTTTTCCCTGGTTTGAGGGAAAGACATGGGAGATTACCAAAGACGGAAGATACCAGGCGACCCTGGAGGGAGACGGGGTGGTGGCTCACCGGGAGTCTGTTCTCCCGGGTATAACCCTCGATGTACTTACAGCACCCGGTGAAGAGGAGGAGAATCTGCCGTCGCCAGACCAGTACTGTCATATCAATCTGCCAAAAAATCCCCTTGTCATTGACCGGATCATGCACTACCTGGAAAGCCCGGTGTGAAACGCTCCAAAGCTCAATGTCGGGGAGAAACAAACCGGGGTGGCGGTCACTTCACTATCCCTGTCAATCCATGAGCCATCAAAATTCCTTCGTGAAACGGAAAAATCACCGGTAATCCCAATTTTTCCGGATATAGTACCTCTGGATTATCCCCGGCTTTGTGGTATGTCCGATACCTGTGGTGCATTCAAGAATATGGACAGCATAATGAGGGTATATGAGAGCGGACGATGCTCCGTCTGGTCGTGGCCGGAGACAGGAGTACGAAAAGGTGTCCCGTGACAGGACCCGCGAGGAGATGATTTTTGCCGTTCTTTCGCTCCCCGGGGAAGTTGACAAACGCGTTAAGAACCTGGTCAATACTCTCCTTGATCTCCCTGATGTCTATCCCTGCAGTTCCTGTGGCGGGCATGCCGACCTGGAACACAGGGAAAACCCTGCACCCGAAGGCTGTTTTTATGTCCAGTTTATTGCAGAACCAACAGAAAACGGGTTCCTTTCGCTTGGTATCATCGACCTTGCGGCACGTAATGTCGATAACGATAATCTGGCCGTGAAGGTCCTGAACTGCACGGACAGCCCCCGGTTGGCCATGTTCCATATCCTTGGGAAAAACCGGGCAGACCCGGATGAAGTTGCGAAGGAAATAAAATCGCTCTGCAAAACCTGGGGGGTCTCTCTTCAGGGAGTTCGTGAATATAAGAGAGATGTAAGGAGACTGGCTGCATATGAGAGGATCAGGCAGGTATCGAATCAGGGATAATGCCCGGCGGAGTATTTGAGAGAGGATATACCAGGAACATGACAATAGCAACGGGATATAAAATGTGCATATTATATTGACCCACAGGAAGGGATGCTCCAGAATGTATGCACTCAAAACGGCAGAACCCCAAAATCCGTGATACAATACAATCCCCCTGATTCCCCAGTTTCAGGGAAATGAGGTTTTTTTTTCGTTTTATAACTCCCTCAGCGGCACTTTGCAGTGATCCAGGATTTCTTTCTCTGCTGGTATCCAGTCATTTACTCTTGTAGAATGGGGGGGAAATAGTTGTTGCATGTGCAATGACGAGTCAAATATCACAGTACTAACCGCCCATGGGTCCTTTCATAGGCCTCCACCGCACCGGGAGCCCCGATAAGGAGCCTCCTGATGGTATTCTGAATGACGGGAAACTTCTCCGGGTCAAGGGCATCCCTGACAAAAACCAGCAACTCAACAAGAGGAACAAAAAAGACCGGGTCCATCAGGTCAACGGCGCCAAATGCCTTGAGGAGACTGACCGTCGAGTTCTGGTTCACCTGAGCGAGACGGACAAGGATCTCTCCCATAAACTCCCGCCCTTGGGATGTCTCGAGAGACATCTTGCGGTTGGCAGCAAAGGCTCCGTAGAGCGCCCGGTGATCATTAACCTGGGTTATCCTGAACGAAGGTAATGACTCCGCCTGCCTTATCAGGGCAACCACGTCCTGTGCCGAACATCCCCCTACCGCCGCAAGACAGGCCTCCCAGCTCACGGGATGGACTGCTGACTCCTGTTCGAATGATTCAAGGATAGTCAGCCGGTCGGCTGCCGTGCTGTTGAGATACAGGCTGAAAGCCCGGATCCGATCGGTGGCCACCCCATCTCCCTTGACCTGTGCCTGGATCATCTCATGGATCTCACCATTATCAAGTGTCGCAAGAAGGCTAAGGCAGGTATTTTTCATCTGTCGCTCCCGGATAGCAGAAGCCTGGAGCTCAAGGGGAGCGGTGAGCGGGGTGACCCGGTCATGGCTGTGGTAAAGAGCTTTCAGCCCGGCAGAATACCGGGCGGCGATTGCCTCTTCAATTTTTCTCCTGGCGCGATACAGGGCAGTATACCGGTGAGCATACCGGAGATCGTCAACCGCGTCAAACAGGGTGAGGTGCAGCCCTCCCACTGCTTCTGACAGGGAGTCATCGGTGAGCAGCCTGTGGTACAGTCCGATAAAGTCTTCTGAGGGCAGATCATCCGGATTTTCAATCAGCCGTATCAGCTCCCGTTCGGCCAGCCGGTAGAGGGCGATGAACCGGTTCACCACGTCAGGGTCCTTCAGGGCCTGGAGCCGGAGTGCCCGGGCATCGGCATCGTCCTGTACCTTGCCGTAGAACGAGGAATCCCGGTTCAGGGAGAGAAACGCCGGTTGTTCAACTCCCTCAACAATAATCGTCTCTTCCGGGTCACTCACCCTTTTTAGGATCTCAGCCATGTCATTTCCCTCAGCATCAACGAGCGCTGCCCGGAATGGAAAGGTCCATGGAGATCCGTGTTCAGGATATGACTGGGCCAGTGACAGCACATACTGGCGATGGTCTACGTCATACCGGCCTGAAACCTTGACGACGGGAAATCCGGTCTGCTTCAGCCAGGTCCGGGCCATCTCCATGAACTCCTGGCCTGATACCTTTTCCATAGCCTCGATCCACTGCTGCCAGGTGGCATTGGAATGCCGGTACCGGGTATGATAGAGATCAAGGCCCCTGTCAAACACCTCCTTCCCCATGAGGGTCTCGATCATCCGCACAAACTCGGCCGCCTTAACATAGGTGATCCCGGTGATCAGGTCGTTTGGGTCATTGAATCCGTCAGGTTCAATTGGCATCGACATCGACCCGGAATCCAGGGCAAATATTCCCGTGGACGGGGCAAACAGCGTGAGCACGGTCTGGAGGCGGGTGTAGCGGTCATGAAACAGGAAGGCGTGATACTTCTCCTCGATAAAAGCGGTAACTGCTTCGTTGAGCCAGATCTCAAAGGGGCTCTTTCCGGTCACCTCCGACCCGTTAAGGTTGTGATAGAATTCGTGCACCTTGACCCGGATCATATACTCAAATGCGGGATCGGTCATCTGTGGATACGGCATGATGCGGTTCATGGTGATTGTGGTGTTTCCGACGTTCTCCATCCCGCCGAAATCAGAGTTCTGCATGCCGATCTCACGATATACCGTGCCGGTGTACTGATACCCGGGGGTAAGATCTGACGATATCTCCCGGATTCTCTCCCGTAACTCCGAAAGGTCATGGTCATTACCGCCCCGTTCTTTCAACAAATCCCGTTCCCGGATCAGAGCCAGGAGTCGTTTTTTCTTTTCAGGGTCATAGGAGCCGCCCGGGCCGGTATACAGGAAAATCCACATGATTGCGTCCGCAACCACCTGCAGGGCATATGCCGCCACCACCGGGTCAGAGCCGGGGGGTACGAGCAGTTCGAGTCCGAACGTGCTGCCGTCCGGGTATTCGAATTCCCGGGTGAAGGTATCATAGGTGCCGACACAAAGGAAGAACAGGTACGGTGCCATTGGCGTGCGTGAATTGTCGTAGGTAATGCTGTCACGGCCATTTCCCGCAGGATGACGGGCCCTGGCGATATCGCCGTTGGAGATGATACTGGTATACCGGCTGTCAGCGATAATTGTCGTGGTGTACGTGCATTTCGCTGTCATGTCATCGATGCACGGAACCAGCCGCTGAAACCCCCACTGCTGGCACTGGGTGATCTGGGTAGGAGGTGCTCCGGCAGGAGTGCGATCAAAATAGAGTCCCTCAAGGAGGTGATCAGTCGGCCTGCAGATCGTCTCAGTTGTTATCGTGAACCGTGTCCGGGCAGGAAGCGGGAGATCCCATGAAAGAATCAGCAGGTTCCGGGTCCGGTCATATTCGGTTGTTACGTTCCCGATATCACAGGATACGGAAAGAATTTCAAGATCGCTGGCATTGAGAGCAAGCCGGGTTATTGGCTGATCAAGGACTTCTGCAGTAAGATGTGAAGATACCCTGGTGTGGTCATCGTTGATATCAAAAACCAGGTCCATATGGATGACCCGGACGGTCAACGCTCCAAAATCCTTGGGGTAATACCTGAACAGGCGGCCTGTTTCTGCATGTGGTCCGGACATTTGACTCCCCTTCTTCTTCGTAAGCCCCTGCAGATTCTCTCATAAATCCGCCCGTCTGTCGATTGTGCAGAAAAAAACCAGGGAGGACCGTATGTTCTGTATCGGAGCTTTCAATGAACTGTCATGGCAGCATGATACATTAAACCTCCAGCAATTTGGTTCCCTTCTCATATCGCCAGTGTGCCCCTGGTCACTTGTTTTCCCGTCTCCGGTTGATGACGTATGCAAGGATACCCACGCTTATCCAGCCTGCGCTGGCAATAATAGCATTAATATTCAGGAAGAATGCGAGGGCAACACAGCTCACGAGGCCGAGGATCGGGGTGTAAGGATAGAGCGGCACCCGGAACTGGCGATTGGCATCAGGCATCGTGCGTCTGAGCTGAAGAAGGCTTGCATTGATAAAAAAGAACGTTAACAGCGTCCCAAAATTGAATATGGAGGCCAGCCAGGTAAGGTTTGCATTGGTCAGCAGGACAATAAGGCTGATGACAACGCCACTGAGAATAACGGTAGCAGAAGGGATTCCCCGGGCAGATACCTTTGCAAGGACCCCGGGTATCACCCCCTGCCTCGCCATCGCAAACAGTGCCCTCGATGCACCGATCATGGAAGAGATGATCACCGAGGTGGTGGCAAAAAGGGCTGACAATGCGACGAATTTAAGAAAGAGCGGGTTACTCGTCGCTATCCCCAGTGCCAGTTCAAGCGGAGCTTTTGACATTCCGAGGGTCTGCCAGTTGACGAGTCCGACTGCGACGATCGCAACCCCGATGTAGAGAAGGGTGCAGATGGCAAAGGAGAGAATAATTGCCCGGTGTACATTTCGTTCCGGATCTTTCACCTCCTCTGCGACCATGGCGACGGTGTTGAACCCGATGAAGGCAAAGAAAATGATTGAAGCTCCCGAAAGCATACCTTTGATTCCGTTGGGGAAAAACGGCGTATAATTTGAATAATCCCCGTGGAGGAGAATATAGTAGCCTCCGACGAAGATGAAGAGCACGAGAGCTGAGACTTTCAGGACGACAAGGACATTGTTTGCCCCCGAGGCTTCCTTCATTCCTTTCAGGTTCAGGAGCATCAGGAAGAGCGGCCAGATGGTTCCAATAGCCACCAGCGTGGCGTTTAGGGGAGGTATTCCGATAAAATAGGTTAAATAGGCAGCGAAGCCAAGGCTGACGGCGCTTGCTCCGACAATGTAGTCAAACGATTTCATCCATCCGACGATAAATCCAGGAAATGCGCCAAAGGCTTTTGTAGTATAGATATATGAGGCGCCTGCTTCAGTGATGAATGACGAGAGTTCCGCTGCAGATAACCCCGAGAGCAATGCGACAAATCCTGCGACAAGAAACGATAGAATTACCGATGGTCCGGCAAGGCCGGCGGCAACACCGATCAGGACAAAAATTCCAGTACCGATTATTGCTCCTATGCCTATCCCCGCTGCAGTCCAGAGGCCGAGAGATCTCGTTAATTCTGTCATTTTTTACATCGATTGTATGAGGTTATCTCCCCATTTACCTGCATCTATATGAAATTTTTGGGACATGACAGTCCCTGGGAAATGATGAGGGTGTTTGATCGCATAAGATCGCTATCTGGGTAGTGATGAGGAAGCACCATTTTGCTCGAGGAATTACTTGAAAGTAACGACATTGGTATCGATTGATCATGGGCGGCTAGTACTAAGGTTACCATTCGTTTCTTTTCAATAACCCTGGTGATGAACTAACACTACACCCAACAATGGGGCGAAGAAAAAAGAGGGTATTTTCAGGAAACCCCGAAATACGCTTTGACCTGGGGCTGGAAGAAATACCAGAGGATGATCGCATCGATAATAATTGCGAGTATCCCTCCCATTCCGCCCAGGGACAGGACCACGATGTTCATGAGGAGAGCGATGACCGCAACGATGACGCCAACGATCCAGACCCAGGACCAGGCCTTGAAACAGCCGATCCCGGGAAGGAGAGCGACGATGCCTATGATAAAGAGAATAACTCCGGAAGCGGCAGCAAGGTTGCCGGGCAGCAAGGTTCAGAAATGCGCCTCCGAGGAACGCGGAGGTTATCCATAATAAGCCGTCAATAATCCAAAAAGAATACCGAGAATCGTTACCCCTAATGGTCGTTCTGACATAATCGAAGTATCACAGAAGTGTAATATAGGTTATTCATTATCCCGTTACTCTGTATGCTCTTTTCCTGGTAAACCGGATGCAAACCGGATGCAAACCGGATATATGGAGTTTCATAATTACCAGGGAGATACCGATCGATTGAATAGGGGCCGGATGGCGATATCCGGGGAGGACTCTGCCAGCTGGCGGTGATACCTGTCGTCATATATGTAACGATAAAAAAATAGGGATTATTGGTTGGACGAGTTCGGAGGCCAGATGGGAATATTCGGAGTGGATACCCCATCGTGTCGTTGTGCAAAGACTGCCGGGGCATTGGGAACCCGGCAAGGAGTTTCACGGAGATGACGGACCTGGCGACGAAGGCTTCAATCACCTTTGGACACAGGTGAAGGTGCCACCTTTTATGCCGTTGCGGCCAGTCTCGTAAGGAATCTCCAAATCATTGCCGGAGAGGAATTATTTTTATAATATAAATAATTTTTGGTCCACAAGGTTAGACGAATAGGGGCAGAGCAGAGATGAGGGCCGTTGGACGGCAACATGAAAGCAGATTATTCCCTTTCTCTCCATTTGAGCGATTGTATTTGCGTCGCGATAATCGTCGAGGTTATCGGCCGGACTGGCATGTTCGAACTCTGAACAAAAATCCTTCTGGTATCGAAACATCATTCTATTTAAATCGGAAATTTTTCAAATCAATTCAGAACCCGGATGCTATCATCGGATTTTCAACACCTTCAATTCTATAAATTTTCGATTTTTTAGGCAGAGTATTTGGGATCCACTCTCCACGATTCACATCATAGTTCTGTGTGAGGGCGACCGAAACAAACAAATTAATTTCAGGGGAGAAGCCTTTTCTTTCGAAGACCATTGTGGAAAAAGATGGTTCGATACGATGGGGGACAAATCTCCATTCAGTTCATCCACAGTCCGTTAAAACCCCTTTAACCCCATCATTCTGTGGTAAACTCAGATGCTCGTGGTATATATTCTCAAGTTCAGCGAGTTCGTCACCGGTGCCGGGATCGCCCGGGAATCGTTTTTACGTTGATCGCTTTTGCCAGGTTCCTCTATGGTCTCCGCCTCCCTATCCCAATTAATCCCGCTGTGAGTATGATGGTAGAGATGACGTGGCGATTCGATACCATCCATCTCGTATCAAACCCGGTTTCCAATACCTTGATGAGAAGTGCTTGAAAGAGAACTACATATGATCAGGGTGCTCCTGGTTGATCGATCCAACAGCCAAAACGTCATACAGTGGTGTGACACAAGCGAGGAATTGAGCATATCCCTGCTGCCGGAAACGACAGACCTTCGGGAAGCCCTGGCCCGTTATGATATCGTTATTCTCCATGTAAAATGGGGTGATTCTGCTGCAATTGAAATCGTTCGACAGATCCGTACCCAAAATCCCTTGATCCCCGTTATCGTTCTCACCGATACGCTTGATGCTCACCTTGCTCTCCAGGCACTCACTGATGGTGCTGATTCCTATCTCTGGGATATCAACGGGGAAAACTATCAGCGTCTCCTGGTTCCGGTCATTAAAAAACTGGTGGAGCATCGCAAAACCGAGGAGCAGCTGGTCCAGGATAACCTCCTCATGCGGGCGATCCATGACGCTTCTCCTGTTGCTGCCTGTGTGATCAAGGGTCACCAGGTCCTCTGGGTGAACGCAATCATCCCAAGGAAACTCGGCTACACCGAGAGTGAGCTGATCGGCTCCGATCCGATCCGGCTCTTTCCGGATGAAGCGGAGCATCAACGGATCGATACAGGACTCTATCAGGCCTCAACGGAAGAGGGGTGGGGGATCGTCGAGGGTCTGCTGAAACGGAAAGACGGGACGCTGATCAATTGTCACCTCCTCTCCCGCCCGATCGATCCCGCCGATCCGGGCAAAGGGCAGATCGTCATCGGCCAGGATATCACGGATTACGTCCGGATACGGGATCTGCTCCGGAAGAGCGAGGTCCGCTACCAGGACCTCCTCGACAGTGCCAACAGCATTGTCCTCCGTGTTGATCCCCGGGGTACCATCCGGTTTATCAACAATTCCGGTGCAGCCTTTTTTGGATTCTCCCCTGAAGAACTGGTCGGGAAGAACCTCGTTGGCACCATCGTTCCCCGGAAATCCCATTCGGGGCGCGATCTCGAGGGGATGATCCGGGATGTCATGGAGAACCCGGAGGAGTACGAGGTCAACGTGAATGAGAATATGAAACGGGATGGTGAAAGGGTATGGATTGCATGGACCAACCGGGCGATCCGGGATGAATCCGGGCGGCTTACCGAGATGGTATCCATCGGCCATGACATCACCGACCGGAAGATTAACCACGAGGACCGCTCGTCAGGGTCCACCCCCTGGATCAGCAAGTTCCTGGAAGGGACTGATATCAGCGAAGAGGTATTTGAGGAGGTTTATACCCTTTCGCTTGAACTTTCCAAGGAGGGGAGGGAGGGAAAGCAGATCGGGACCACCTTCATGATCGGGAGTGCCCCCGAAGTACTGGCGAGATCGACCCAGCTGATCCTCAATCCCTTTGAGGGTCATTCCCGTTCTGCGAGAAATGTGACCAATAATGAGATCCGGGAGACGGTCAAGGAGCTCTCCCAGATTGACGGGGCCTTCGTCATTTCCGGCGATGGTATCATCGAGGCAGCCGGCCGGTATATTACCATCGATACCAGCCGGGCTTCGATCCCAAAGGGGCTTGGTACCCGTCATGCGTCGGTGGCCGGAATCACCCAGGAGACCCCGGCTGTCGGGATTGTGCTCTCCCAGAGCGGGGGAAAGATCTCGCTTTTTAAGGACGGAAGGATCTTTCGGGTGATTACCGTAAAGGAATGAGCCATGAATCAGAGGAAAGGAGATAAAGTGAGGACCTCATCCATTGTTCAAACTCTCAGGAAAACACATCGTAAATTGGTTTAAAAATGAACCATGTGGTTCAAAACCTGACCCATGATATCGTCCTGATCCTGCTTTGCTGCCCCCTGCATACCAGGGAGACCGGGAGAGACTAAAGAGACACATTGAATAATTCCGTTTTTCTGATGGACCAATCTAATTTTCACGTTTCCTTTCACTCCGCCTGCTGCTCCCCAAATACAGCGGTGTTTTTCCTTGATGCAGTATGAGTGGCGGATCCATCTTAGTAAGGAAACAAGACTTAGTAAGGAAACAAGACTTATCCCCTTCCCGGAGACACCATCCTCTATGACGCCCCGTCTCACCCTTACCGTTCTTACCGATAACAATACGCTCACCGACCGGTATTTCATGGCAGAGCCAGGGCTCTCGTTCCTGCTCCGGACTGCAGGGAAGAAGATCCTGTTTGACACCGGATACTCGGGGGTGTTTCTGGCCAATGCAGAGAAGATGGGGATCGATCTGAGGGACCTGGATGGTGTCGCACTCTCCCACGGCCATCTCGATCATACGTGGGGGCTCGCTACACTTGTCCGGCTTCTTGCTGAAGCAAAAATCGAGGGTATGGCACACAAAGTACCGGAACTGATTGCACACCCGCTCTGTTTCTATCCGAAAGAGAAACTTCCCCTGCAGAATAACGGCTCAATGCTTGACGAAGCCGAGATACGCCGCCAGTTCCCGGTGAACCTCTCTCGCCGGCCGGTCTGGATCACCGACGATCTGGTCTTCCTTGGGGAGATACCCCGGAAGTTCTCGTTCGAGCAGACCGATCCGGGAAACAGGAAGATCCGCCTTCCCGATGGCAGAACCGAACCCGACCAGCTGCTCGATGATTCAGCGCTCGTGTTCCGCTCGGGTGCGGGTCTTGTAATCATCACCGGCTGCTCGCATGCCGGGATCTGCAATATCACCGAATATGCAAGGGAGGTCTGCAGCGAACAACGGGTCGTTGCGATTATCGGAGGACTCCATCTTCTCACCCCGACCCATTCCCGCCTCAAAGAGACGGGAGAGTACCTGCAGCAGCTCCAGATGCAGGCCCTTTACGCATGTCACTGCACCTCACTCTCGTCAAAAATCGCTCTTGCGGGATATTGTCCCGTGAAGGAAGTGGGTGTCGGGATGAAGGTTGAAAGGTAGACTGCAGATATTGGCAGTTTCCCTTTTCATCCATCGATCAGACCAAATAGTAGCACTACCTCCATTATGCTCATAGGAGGTATCACGTATGGAAAAGTACTACTCACTTTCAAAACTGCCGTATGATTACAAAGCACTTGCACCGTACATATCGGAAGACCTGCTGACCCTGCATCACACAAAGCATCACCAGGCATATGTGACCGGGGCAAATGCCATCCTGGAGAAAATCGACAAGGCGAGAAAGGATAAGACAGATTTCGATATCAAGGCGACTGCAAAGGAACTGTCGTTCCACCTCGGCGGAATCAGGTTCCACACCCTGTTCTGGCAGAACCTGGCCCCGGCAGGGAAAGGGGGAGGCGGACTCCCCAAAGGGGACCTGACGAGAGCAATTGATGCGGAGTATGGTGGATTTGACCGCTTCAGAAAGGAGTTTTCCACGGCGGCTACGAGCGTGGAGGGCTCAGGCTGGGCCGCACTCAGTTACTGCAACAGGACAGGAAGGCCGCTGATCATGCAGGTCGAGAAGCATAACATGAACGAGTTCCCGGCGTTACCGATCCTCATGGTCCTGGATGTCTGGGAACATGCCTACTACCTCGACTACAGGAATGATCGGGCAAAATTCATCGATGCATTCTGGAACATCGTGAACTGGGACGAGATCGGGAAGCGGCTCGCCGCTGCAGAGAAGGGGATTACTTTTATTCAGTGAGAAATCCATTGCTCCCCATATTCTGTCAATTGGTGGGTTCTATTATCCCATTTTTTAAAATTCATCAATAGTGAAGTGTATACCACCCCGCCAAGCCTTTGTATCCTGAGTGCCAGCGGTCATTCGTTGGCGGTAAAAATGGGGATTTTGGTTGGACTAGTTCGGAGGTCAGATGGGGATATTTAGGGGTGAATATCCCATCCCGTAAACGGCAACTACTTCTTATTCAGGATTTGGGGACAGCCCGTCTTTTCTCAACTATTTGCAGATCCACTATTTGTTCCCCTTTCAGCGTGAATAGGGAGATGGATGTCTTTCCTTTTCCTTCTCCCACAGTCCGATCAGGTTCCCTTCACTGTCGATGATTGTTACGAGAATCCCGACAGTAGGGAGAGCCATTTTCGGATTGAGGATTCTTCCTCCTAGCGTCTCTACCTGTGAAAGGGCTTTGTCGATATCCTTGACTTCTGCGTACATGAGCATACGGGACGATCCCTCCCGTCGTTGGTATAATCCTCCCATGTTGAGGGTATCTTTTCGCGACTTCCCCGTGGTGATATTCCAGTATTCAACCGGAATTCCCGGCACTTTGGTACGCATGAAATCCCATCCGAGAATTCCGGTGTAGAATTTTTTTGCTCTCGATACATCGTCTGCCGGGACCTCAAAATACGATATATTTGACATAGTTGCTGACATTGATAACAGAGGTCAAATATGTTCTTATGACCTGGAACTCCCGATATGAATGTTGGTTCTATACCGACTCTTTTCCTGTTCTACAGAGCACAATAAAACAGCCCGTATTCGCGTTTTAGAGAGAGCGGAGCAGGGGCCTGTAAAAGGGGCTGGCCGTGGGTTTGGCAAAGTTCGTTTCTTGTCGCTGATTCTCCCGAAAAAATCGGTTATCTCTTTTTAGAATTACGTGAACTCTCTTCAATATCACGGAACCAGCGGGCGACTGCCCGGATCACCGTTACGGTATTTTCTGTATGATGGGATTTCTTGCCCTGGGTAAAAATTCCGTCATTTTTCTCTGATATCGATTCCCGAATGACCCATACTCCGAACGTATCGACAATAATGGAGAGACCGTTACTGAATCCCTTACAATTGATAAATAATTCACCAGATTCATAATCGATATCGATGTTCAAATCGAGATCTTCTCTTTTCAGCATTTCCTTCAGGAACGCAGAGAGGTCATGCGTTGTCAGGATTTTTTCAACATCTTCCGGACGTAACATTTTCAATCATCCCTTATCTCGTAACCACTGTATCATCTTAATTAATGTAAAACTATGGACCGATATTTGAAAAGATTCCTTGTTGGGATATGGTATTGGTGTATCTTCCCATGGCACGGCAATCCCGGCGCAACCTCTTGTTTCACTTTTTATCGACTTGTTTTCCGGGAGCATCCGGTCTCTCCAAGCACTCCCGCGGCTCGACCGGCAACGATTCGGCTTCAATATAGACGCGGTTGGTCTCCGGGTACGCACTCATGAGGTCGGTTTCAATACGACGTATCGACTCATGCATCTGTTCGGCAGTTGTACCGGTAACAAAGCACACCCCCATGTTCACGAGCAGATCGTGCGGGCCCAGGTACATGGTGAGGATGTCACCGGCGCGCTCGACAGCCGGATCCGACTCCACGCGCCGCCGGATGTCCGCGAGCTCGTCGGGGTTCACCCCCTCTCCCAGCAGCAGCCCCTTGGTCCGCGCCGCCAGCACCCCGGCCACGCTCATCAGCAGCAGCCCGATCGCGATAGAGGCCGCGCCGTCGAGGTAGGCGTTGTTGAGGGTGTGGCCGAGGAAGATCCCGAGGAACGCGAAGACCAGGCCGAGCATGGCCGCGCTGTCCTCGAAGACCACCGTGTAGAGGCTCGGGTCCTTGGACCGCCTGATGAACTGCCGGCTGCCCATCTCGCCCTTGGCCTGCAGGAACTGT